>DASYKY010000061.1:0-10093 GCA_035995025.1 Actinophytocola sp. | reverse complement strand
GGCGAGGTGTGGATCGCGGCCGAACACGAGTCCGACGATCGCCTGGCCGAGGAGGTGTCCCAGCTGCTGTACCGCGTCCAGGTGCTGATGCTGGGCCGGGGACTGAGCCTCGACGACGTGTACCGCCACCTCTGAGCCTGTTGGAGTGACCATGTTGCGGGTTGCCGTGCCCAACAAGGGCGCGCTGGCCGGAGCGGCCGCGGAGATGCTCGCCGAGGCCGGCTACCGCGGTCGCCACGATTCGCGCGACCTGACCGTGCTCGACCCCACCAACGAGGTGGAGTTCTTCTACCTGCGCCCCAAGGACATCCCGATCTACGTCGGCTCCGGTGAGCTGGACCTGGGGATCACCGGCCGCGACCTGGCGCTGGACTCGGGCGCGGAGGTCATCGAGCGCCTCGCGCTTGGCTTCGGCTCGTCGACGTTCCGCTACGCCGCCCCCGCGGGCCGCTCGTGGACGGTCGGGGACCTCGACGGCAAGCGGCTGGCCACCTCCTACCCGCGGCTCGTGCGCACCGACCTCGCCGCGCGCGGGATCACCGCCGAGGTGATCCGGCTCGACGGCGCGGTGGAGATCTCCGTACAGCTGGGCGTGGCCGACGCGATCGCCGACGTCGTCGGCTCGGGCCGGACGCTGCGCCAGCACAACCTGTCCGCGTTCGGCGACCCGATCTGCGAGTCCCAGGCGGTGCTGCTGTACGGCACGGCCGCCGACGGATCACCGGCGAAGGACCAGCTGGCCGCGCGACTGCAGGGCGTGGTGTTCGCGCAGAACTACATGATGCTGGACTACGACTGCCCGAAGCCCCTCCTCGCCGAGGCGATCACCATCACCCCGGGCCTCGAGTCCCCGACGGTCGCCCCCCTCGCGGACGACGACTGGGTGGCGGTGCGCGCCATGGTCCCGCGCAACGACGCCAACCTCGTCATGGACCGCCTGGCCGCCCTGGGCGCGAAGGCGATCCTGGCCTCGGACATCCGCTCCTGCCGCCTATAAGACCCCGCGAGTCCAACGTTCCGGCAGCGCGAGTCCAACGTTCCGGCCCCGCGAGTCCGACATCGCGGGCGTTGGACTCGCGGGCGCGGGCGTTGGACTCGCGACTCGCCGGACCGCTGGCGCCTACCGCTGCGGGCGGATCAGCAGTGCCTGCGCGCCCCGGCCCACCGGACCTTGCTCGTCGTGCAGGACCGAGAACGCTGTGCCGACGCCGTCCGGGCCGATGGCCGTCGTCGCGTCCAGGCCGATCCAGTCGCCGGCCGGCTCGCGGTACAGGTGCACGGTCAGGTCCGAGTTGATGAACAGCCACTCCATCGGGTCCATCCGGCTCGACACGCCGTTGCCCGAGTCCGCCACCACGAACAGCCGCTGCAGGCCCGTCGGCCGCTCGCCCGGCACGAGGGCCACGCGCTGCCGCGCCCACACCGTCGCCGGGCCCGGCTTGCCCAGGTGGCCGGCCAGCGCCCGCCACTCCATCGCGTCCAGGTAGCCCGAGCCCCAGCTCTCCGGGCGGTGCATGGGATCCCCCGACTCCGGCGGCGCCAGCGGCGCGTCCACGCCCACCGCGACCGCCGACGTGTCCGAGCGCAGGTGCCGCCACGCGCGGGCCCGCGCCACCGGACGGCCGTCCGCCGACAGCTCCGCGCCCAGCAGCTCCACCGACCGGCCCGGGCGCTCGACCCCGGCCGTCACCGCCAGCTCCGCCACCGGGACCGGGCCCAGGATCTCCACCGTCAGCCGGGCCAGCAGCATCGGCGCCTTCGCGGGCAGCGCCTCGAGCGCGCGGACCAGCAGCGCGCTCGGCGGGCCGAGGTGCTGCGTGCGCGCCGACCACGGTCCGGCGGAGTGCTCAGTCGACCGGAACCGGTTGTCCCCCAGGGGCTCGTAGAACGCGTCGCTCATGTCCGCGAAGTTAGCGGACGTTCACCCCGGGCGCGACCATCAGTCCGCCCGGTCCAGCGGGGTCTCCTCGCCCGGGTCGGGTTCCGGCCAGCCCGGGTACTCCGGCGGCGTGCCGCCGAACGCCGGGCACCGCTCCTGGTGCGCGCACCAGTCGCACAGCCTGCTCTTGTTCGGCCGGAAGTCCCCGCTGCGGCCCGCCCGCAGGATCGCCTGCCACACCGCGTCGAGCGTGCGTTCGAACCTGGTCAGCTCCGCCTCGTCCGGCGTGTACGTCAGCGACTGCCGGTCGGCCAGGTACATGAGCCGCAGCTGCCGCGGCACCACGCCGCGCAGCCGCCACAGCACCAGCGCGTAGAACTTCATCTGGAACAGCGCCTTGGCCTCACCGATCTCCCGCGGCGCCGTGCCCGTCTTGTAGTCGACGACACGGATCTCGCCGGTCGGCGCCACGTCCAGCCGGTCGATGTACCCACGCAGCAGCACGCCCGAACTCAGCTCGGTCTCCACCAGCAGCTCGCGCGCCTCCGGGTCGAGCCGGCGCGGGTCCTCGAGCTCGAAGTAGCCGTCGATCAGCCGGCCGGCCGACTCGAGCCACGCCGCCAGCGCCTCGTCCTCGGGGAACATCTCCGCCAGCTCCGGCCGCTCCTCGCGCAGCCGCTGCCACACCGGCGCCAGCAACTCGTGCGCGCGGTCCGGCAGGCGCTCGGCCGCCGGCAGGCCGAACAGCTCCTCCAGCACGGCGTGCACGGCGATACCGCGCACCTGAGCGGGCGACGGCGTCTCCGGCAGCCGGTCGACCGCGCGGAACCGGTAGAGCAGCGGGCACTGCTTGAAGTCCCCGGCGCGGGACGGCGACAGCGCTGGTCTCCGCCGCGCCGGAACGTCGGCGGTGTCGGAGAGCTCGGCGGTCTCGGTCATGGCACAGACCCTAGGCGAGGGCACCGACACTCCGGGCAGCCGTAGCCACGCGTGTCGGAACCGCCCGATCGGGCGCTCGGCCATCACGACACCAACACGCTTGTGCCCATACTCTTCAATGATGAGTACGACCTGGGCTCCCGACCGGGACGGCGGACTGCTGCTGTTCCGGTTCCGCGGCGTCCCGGTCCTGCTCTCGCCGTCCTGGTGGGTCGGCTCGGTGGCGGTGATCGTGCTCTACGCGCCGCTGGTCAACCGGTTCCTGCCCGCGGCCACCGCCGTCGTCTCCATCTCGCTCGCGGCCGCCTTCGCGATCCTGCTCGGGGCATCCGTGCTGGCCCACGAGCTGGGCCACTGCGTCGTGGCGCTGCACCTCGGGATCCCGGTGCGCAGGCTGCGGTTGTTCCTGCTGGGCGGGCTCGCCGAGATCAGCCGGACGCCGCGCCGGCCCGCGCACGAGGGCGTGATCGCCGCGGCCGGGCCTGCGGTGTCGGCCGTACTCGCGGCGCTGTGCGGGCTCGTGCTGGCGTTCATGCCGGCCGAGGGACCGGTGTGGCTGCTGGTCCTGGAGTGCGCGGTGGCCAACGTCGCGGTCGCGGTGTTCAACCTGCTGCCGGGCCTGCCGCTGGACGGCGGCCGGATGCTGCGGGCAGGCGTGTGGGCCGTGGCGGGTGACCGGTCGATCGGCACGAAGGCCGCGGTGGTCGGCGGCTGGCTGGTCGCCGGCGCGCTGATGCTGTGGGCGCTGTGGGGCCTGGCCACGGAGAGTCCGGACCGCTGGCTGCGGTTGGGCGTGTGCGCGCTGACGGCGTGGTTCGTGGCGTCCGGCGCGCGCGGCGAGCTGGCGTCCGACCAGCGGCAGGGCTGGCCGGAGGGTCTCTCGCTGGCCGACCTGACGCGGCCGATCCTGCAGCTGCCCGCGGAGAGCCCGGTCGCGGACGCGCTGGGCGCCGCCGCGGGCCGCGGTGTGGTGCTGGTGCGCGCGGACGGCGTGGCCGCGGGGCTGCTCGATCCGTACGCGGCGGAGCGGCTGGCCGAGCGGTCTCCCATGGCGCCCGCCGAGCAGGCCGCCGAGCCCATCCGGCCGGAGTCCGTGCTGCTGGACTCCGAGCCGGGGGAGGACATCGTCGAGCGGGTGCAGGAGACCGCCGCCTGGCAGTTCCTGGTGGTCGACCAGGACGGCAGGCCGGCGGGCGTGCTGCGCCGCGAGGACCTCAGGGCCGGGCTGACGGGCCGGTACTAGGTCGTCGGGATCGGGTTCGGCGGCAGCTCGCGGCTCGGGGACTCCTCACCACTGCCACCGCTGCCGCCGCTGCCACCACTGCCGCCGCCGCTGCCGCCGGACTGGTCGTCGCCCGGCTCGTCGTAGAGCCCGCAGATCACCCAGCCGTCGTCCTGCTTGGCGACCGTCTTCTTGGTGACGGTCATGTTCGTGGTGTCGGAGTCGCCGCCGCCCCCGGCCACGCGCCGGGTCAGGGTGAACTTCCCGCCGTCGGACGTGCGCTCGAAGTCCTTCAGCCGGATCCGGATCTTGCCGTCGTTGCCGGGCGCCGCGCTGTTGCTCTGCCCGTGGTCCCTGGCGGCGTCGAGGTCGTCCTCCATCTTGGCGAAGTCGTCGGTGCACGTGATGGGCTCGAGCTTGCCGAGGTCGACGTCCTGCACCGGCGTGTTGAGCGCGTTCTCCAGCTCCCGCACGTAGGTCTGGGCGGCCGCACGGGCGCCGCCGCCCTCCCCGCCGCCCTGCCCGGAGCCCTGCCCCGGGTCGTCCTTGTTGATCAGCAGGTACGTGGCGACGCCGCCCCCGCCGACGACGAGGATCGCCACGATGATCAGGGTGGCGATCAGACCGGTGCGTGGCTTCTTCGGCGGCGGTCCGACCGGGTAGCCGCCCGGCGGTCCGCCCGCCCACTGCGGCTGCTGCTGGTACGGGTTGGGCCCCTGGTTGTACGGCCCCTGGCCGTAAGGGCCCTGGTTGCCGTACGGACCCTGGGGCGGACCTGGAGGGCCGGGCGGTTGCGGCGGGTACGTCATGATCCCCCCGTGGTGATCGACAGTGGCTCGCCGCTGACAGAGTAATGTCACGCCGACTCGGGCGAAGGGAGCAGGGTGGCGGAGGTCAGGGCGAGCGGTCCGTTCCGGGTGGGGGATCGGGTTCAGCTCACCGATCCGAAGGGCAGGCACTACACCCTCCTGCTGACCCCCGGCGAGCAGTACCACACGCATCGCGGCGCGGTCGCGCACGACGACGTCCTCGGGCAGCCCGAGGGTTCGCTCGTGACCTCGGTGGGCGGCACCGCGTACCTCGCGCTGCGGCCGCTGCTCGCGGACTACGTCCTGTCGATGCCGCGCGGCGCGCAGGTGATCTACCCCAAGGACGCGGGGCAGATCGTCATGTGGGGCGACATCTTCCCCGGCGCCCGCGTGCTCGAGGCGGGCGCCGGCTCCGGTGCGCTGACGTGCTCGCTGCTGCGGGCCGTCGGCCCGGAGGGCCGGGTGACCTCCTACGAGGTGCGCGCCGACCACGCCGAGCACGCCGAGCGGAACGTGACCGCGTTCTTCGGCGAGCGGCCGGACAACTGGGACCTGCGCGTACGCGACCTGGCCGGGCACGGCGCCGGCAACGAGGTCGAGGATGTCGACGAGGCGGCCGAGGTCGACCGGATGATCCTCGACATGTTGTCCCCGTGGGACATGCTGGCGGTCGCGGCCCGCAGCGTGATTCCCGGTGGCGTGCTCGTCATCTACGTGGCGACGACGACGCAGCTGTCCAAGGTGACCGAAGGGCTGCGCGAACAGCAGTGCTGGACCGAGCCGCAGGCGTGGGAGACGCTCATGCGGCCGTGGCACGTGGTCGGCCTGGCGGTGCGCCCCGAGCACCGGATGGTGGCGCACACGGCGTTCGTACTGACGACCCGGCGCCTGGCCGAGGGCGTGGTGCCGCCCCGCCTGCAGCGCCGGGTCCAGCGCGGCTGAGCCGTCGACGCCGGCCCGGCTACGGCACGCACCACTTCCCGTTGCGCTTCTCCATCGGCAGCGGCACGACCGTCGGCTCGCTGCCGGAGATCGACAGCTCGATCTGCGCGGTCGCCTTGTCGCCGGTGATCTGCGGGTTCTCCGCCAGGCGGGCGGTGGCCTCCGGCGGGAACGCCTCGGCCGAGCCGACCGTGCTCGGGTCGCAGCTCAGCTGCTTCATCGCGTCGATGTCGCGCTCGTTGATCGCGGTCGCGGCCTGCTCGGCGGCCGAGCGGGCGGCCGCCACGTTCTTGTCGGCCGGCTTCGCGGGCGGCTTCGTGGCGGCGGGCGGCGACGAGGCCGGGCGCGACGGCAGCGGCGCCGAGGACGGCGGCGGCGTCGGGGACACCCCGGTGATCTTCGGCGGCGGCGGATCGGCCGCCACGTCGTCCTCGCCGGACGTCGCGACCAGGTAGATGCCCACCCCGATCGCCACCAGCACCACCACGGCCGCGGCCACGATCATCATCGTGGTCCGCTTGCCCGAGCGGTCCTGTTCCGTGCCCGGTGCCGCCGGTTCCGTGCTCTCCGGCCGCGGCTCCTGCTCCGGTCCCTCGTCCGGTAAGTCTTCGCTCACGACGCCGCCCTCAGATCGCCACGCACCAGCCGTCCTCCTGCATCTCGAACAACAACTCGGTCTCCCCGTCGCCGACCCGGACGTGCGCGGTGCCGACGGCTCCTGCCACGATCTCGACCTCACCCAGCCGCACCTCGCGGCCGTCCGTGACGGAGTACAACGCGCCGGGGTTCGCGCGGTCGCAGGTCAGCGCCGTGGCCGCGACCTGGTCGTGGTCGTTCACCGCGTCAACGTAGTCACGTGCCGTCGAGCGCAGCGCGCCGGTGTTCCCCGGCTCTGCGGCCGCGCTCGAACCGGGCCCGGGTCCCGGCTCGCTCGTGCCGCCCGGCCGCGGCGAGGTCGCGGCGGAACTGGCCGGCGTGCTCGGGGCCGTCGGGACAGTCGGGGCCGGACCGGGATCGCCCGCCTCCTGCGGCGGGGACGAGCGGAAGAACACCAGGTACACGCCGAGGCCGAGGATCCCGAGTACCAGCAACACGCCCAGCAGCAGGACGGCGATCATCCCCGCCCGCCGGAGCAGTGGCCGGTCCGTGATCAGCCCTCCCCCTCACCGCAGAAACGCCACTCGCCGTCCTCCTCGACGATCTTGATGAAGATGCTCGGCCGCTCCGTGGTGCCGGCCTGGGTCAGCTGCAGGTCGATGTTGGCGGTGGCGGTGTTGCCGTTGACGTCGGGGTCACCGCTGGCCGACGCCGTGATGTCGTACGGCTCGAGCGTCTTCTCGAGACTGGAGGTGTCGGTGCCGTACTTGCTCTTGTAGGCCGCGCAGGCGCTGTCGACCACCGAGCTGAAGCTCTTCGTCTCGTACGCCTCCATGTACGCGTCGCGAACGTCGTCCGGCGTGTTGACGGCGTCGCCGCCCGCATCCGTGTCGCCGGTCGGCTCCTGCGACTGGTCCGTCGTCTGGTCCTCGCTCGACGGCGACGAGCTCTGGTCGGTCTTCTTGTCGTCGGACGCGTCTTTGCTGTCGCCGTTGTTCTTCGTCAGCACCCAGACCGCGACGCCGCCGCCGCCGAGTACCAGCAGCACGATGAGCACGATCGCGACGATCATGCCCGTGTTGGTCTTCTTCGGCGGTGGGGGAGGCGGCGGCGGACCATAGCTGCCGAGCCCCTGATACGACGACTGTCCGCCGTATGGCGGAGTCTGCGGAGGCTGTTGGCCGTACGGGTCCTGCCCGTATGGACCCGGCTGCTGCGGTGGGTAGGTCATCTGGGCCCGGACTCCTTCGAGACGTGTACCAACACCAAGCTAGACGGAGCCGTCGAACGACCCGTTCCCCCCGAAACACATCGTATGGCCCCGAAACCGGCGATCGCCGCCGGGCCCGGGCCCGGCGGCGATCGTCATCGAGTCGTAGCAACCCCGGTGGCAGGTCAGCTGGGCGTGCCGACGTCCTTGATGCACCAGCCGCTCTCGTCGGCCAGCTTCAGGGTGATCGTCGTGTTGCCGGCGCCCTCCGGCAGGCCCTCCGGCAGGTCGCCGCTGAGCTCGAGCTTCATCTCGGCGGTCGCCGTTTCGCCGCTCTCCTTGACCGCGCCGAGCGAGGCCTTCACCTCGATGCCCTGCTGCGGCTCCAGGTCCTTCGGGTCGATCGTGCCGGCCTTGTCCTTGGCCGAGTCGCACGTCAGGTCGTTGAGCTTGCCGGCGTCCTTGGAGTTGAACGCGTCGACGGCGTCCTCGGCTACGCCTTGAGCACTGCCGGAGCCGCCGCCCCCGGTCAGCACGAAGATGAGCACCACGACGACCGCGACGACCACCACGCCGCCGGCGGCAAGAATCCACGGCATCTTGTTCTTCTTTTGCGGACCGTGACCGTAACCACCCGGCTGGCCGTAAGGGTCCTGCTGACCAAATTGACCCGGTTGTCCGAAGTTGCCGGCTTGCTGGGGCTGCGGGCCGGACGGTGGGTACCCGCCCTGCTGCGGGTAGCCGCCCTGCTGGGGGTAACCCCCTTGCTGCGAATAGCCACCTGGCTGCTGACCAGGGCCTGGCTGGCCTCCGTAGCCCGGCTGGCCGCCCCACTGTCCCGGCTGCTGCGGCGGTTGCGACATCGGGTTTCTCCTTCTTTGTGGCGTTCTCCGCGCCAAGTCTGGTGTGGACGCCTAGGTCTGCTGCGTCGGCTTCGTACCTGACGCACGGTAGCGGGTGGGTGGTTCCCATACTCGCTGAGATGGCGCAATGTACCGGTGTCCACATCGGTTTCTGCGATGTGACGCGACGGTTCCGAGATGTGGATGCTCGTAGATTGTCGTCGTGCACCGGTACCGTGAACGGTAAGAGAATTGACGGGAGGAGGTGCCGACATGCAGCACGATCGTCCCGGTGGTCGGCCTGAGGAGGCCGACGAGCACGGCGCTGGACACGAGCCGGGCTCTGGGCATGAACCGTCGGAGACCGCCCAGATCCGGTTCCTCGAGGAGGAAGTAGCGCTGCTGCGCCGGAAACTGACGGACTCGCCTCGCCATGCGCGGCTGCTGGAGCAGCGCTTGGCCGAGGCGTCGGAGCGGGTCAGCCAGTTGACCGAGCGTAACGCCAAGCTGGTGGAGACGTTGCGCGAGGCGCGGAGCCAACTGCTCGCTCTGCGAGAGGAAGTGGACCGCCTGGCCCAGCCGCCAAGCGGCTACGGCATATATCTGGCCGGTCACGAGGACGGCACGGTCGACGTGTTCACGGCGGGCCGCAAGATGCGGGTCGCGGCGTCGCCCGCTGTCGAGGTGGAACAGTTACGCCGCGGTCAGTCGGTCCGGCTGAACGAGGCGCTGACAATCGTCGAGGCGGGTGACTTCGAGCGCATCGGCGAGGTGTCGACGCTGCGCGAGCTGCTCGCCGAGGCCGAGGACGGGGTGGCGCCCCAGCGCGCGCTGGTCGTCGGGCACGCCGACGAGGAGCGGGTGGTGTGGCTCGCCGAACCGCTGCGCGAGGCGACCCTCAAGTCGGGCGACTCCCTGCTGGTGGACACCAAGTCGGGATACGCCTACGAGAGGGTGCCCAAGGCCGAGGTCGAGGACCTGGTGCTGGAGGAGGTGCCGGACGTCGACTACGAGTCGATCGGTGGCCTGTTCCGGCAGATCGAGCAGATCCGCGACGCGGTCGAGCTGCCGTTCCTGCACGCCGAGCTGTTCCACGAGTACGAGCTGCGGCCGCCGAAGGGCGTCCTGCTGTACGGCCCGCCGGGCTGTGGCAAGACGCTCATCGCCAAGGCCGTGGCCAACTCGCTGGCCAAGCAGGTGGCGGCGAGCCGGGGCGACGGCAACGCGTCCGAGGCGAAGTCGTACTTCCTCAACATCAAGGGTCCCGAGCTGCTGAACAAGTTCGTGGGCGAGACCGAGCGGCACATCCGGCTGATCTTCCAGCGCGCGCGGGAGAAGGCGTCGGAGGGCACTCCGGTCATCGTGTTCTTCGACGAGATGGACTCCATCTTCCGCACCCGAGGAAGCGGTGTGTCCTCGGACGTGGAGACCACGATCGTGCCTCAGTTGCTCAGTGAGATCGATGGTGTCGAGGGTCTCGAGAACGTCATCGTGATCGGTGCCTCCAACCGCGAGGACATGATCGACCCGGCGATCCTGCGCCCGGGCCGGCTCGACGTCAAGATCAAGATCGAGCGGCCGGACGCGGAGGCGGCGAAGGACATCTTCTCGAAGTACCTGACCAACCGGCTGCCCATCCACGCCGAGGATCTC
>DASYKY010000060.1:0-167446 GCA_035995025.1 Actinophytocola sp. | reverse complement strand
GTGGACGGTCGACGTGCCGAACCAGCTGGCCACGGCTGACTTCGGTCGCGACGTCCGGGTGCCGGTGTACGCGCTGAAGAGCGGGTCCGGCTCGCGGCTCGCGAAGGTGACGCTCACCGCGTCGTCGGAGAGCGACCCGTCGAAGACGGACACCGCGACCTGCACGGTGCTGTCGCGATGAGACGTCTCGCGGCCGCCGCGCTCGCCATCCTGACGGGCGCGGCGGTCGCGGTGACCGCCGCGCCGGCGCACGCCGATCCCGGCGACGCCACCGTGATACCGATCCAGGTGACCGGCGACCCGGCGCACCGGTTCAACCTGGTGATCGTCGGCGACGGGTACACCGCGGCCGAGCAGGCCGAGTTCCGCTCGCATGTGGACAAACACCTGAACGTCCTGTGGACGATCGAGCCGTTCAAGTCCTACCGCAGCTACGTCAACGTGTACGCGGTGTCGATCGTGTCCCCGGAGTCCGGTGTGGACTGTGATCCGTCGCTGGACGCGCCGCTGCGGGACACGCCGCTGAACATGGGGTTCTGGGGCGGCTGCGACCCGGCTTCGGTGCAGCGGCTGCTCGTCGCGGACGACGACGCGGCGAACCGGTACGCCGACCTGGTGCCCGGCACGTCAAGCGCCAACAGGCAGCTGCTGGCGATCGGGAACAGCGACACCTACGGCGGTGCGGGCGGCGCGGGCGCGACCGCGTCCGGCGGGAACGCGCTGTCGGCACTGATCACGCCGCACGAGCTGGGCCACTCGCTCGGCGGCCTGGACGACGAGTACGACTACTACCAGCGCGGCGTGCGCGGCGCGCCGTACACCGATGGTGAGCCCGCGTCGATCCACCACACGCTGCTGACCGAGCAGGAGATGCTTGCGCGGCACGAGAAGTGGTGGCGCTGGCTGGGCGAGCCGTCCGAGTCCGGCGGGGTGATCGGCCGGTACGAGGGCGGGCTGTACGCCGACACCGGCGTGTGGAAGCCGAGCGAGCACTCGATGATGCGTTCGCTCGGGTATTACTACGATCAGGTCGCGCGCGAGCGGATGACCGAACGGATCTCGGCGAAGACGTCGATCCTGTCCGCGGCCACGCCGGCCGGCTCGCCGATCGGTGCCGACCGGGTGGTGTGGGTCGAGACCATGTATCCGGTGAGCCACCAGCTCGACGTGACGTGGACGTTGGACGGCACGGCGCTGCCCACTGGTGGCTCGCGCGGCGTCGACCTGTCCACACTGGACATCGCGGCAGGGGTGCACTCGCTGTCCGTCTCCGTCGTGGACCCGACGCCGTTCGTCCGCGACCCGGCGGTCCGTTCGCTGCCGTCGCTGACGCAGGCCCGCACGTGGACGGTCGACACGTCGGTGACGACACCGGTCGAACCGGTCGTACCGTCGTTCACGCTGTCCACCCCGACCGACCGCCCGGTGGGTGGCTCGGACGTGGTGTACGCGGAGACGACGCATCCGATGGACTCGGTGCCGCCGGTGTCCTGGTCGCTGGACGGTCACCCCCTCGCGGTGAACGGCAACGACCGTGCGGTGTCGCTGGCCCCGCTGGGTTTGACGGGCCGCCACTCGCTGTCCGCGTCAATGGGTTCGTCGATGCTGACGTGGACGGTGGACGCGGCGTCGCCGTCGGCGTCGTACGAGCTGTCGGCGCCGTTGCTGGCGTCGGGTGCGGAACACATCTACAACGGTCCGTTCACGATGAGCCTGGCTGGTTCGGACGACACGCCCGGTTACGTCGTGCGCGAGTTCCGGACGGACGGAGACGGTTGGTTCAACTACTTCGGCTGGCCGACGGACCCGGACGCGCCGTTCCAGTTCACCCCGAGCGGCACGAACGTCGATGACCTGGTCTACGGAAAGCTGGGCAAGCCGAGGGTCGTGCCGTGGGACGACCCGGCTCCGAACTACGGCCGCCACACGATCGAGTACCGGGCAATCGACCCGACGGGCAACATCGGCGGGGCGTCGTCGTTCGGGGTCACCCTGATCCCGCCGCCACCAACGTGCACGAGGACGGTGACCGGCCGTTGGACGGGCCCGCTGGCTGTGCAGTCGGGCGTGACCTGCCTGACGTCGGCGACGGTGTCGGGTCCGGTCACGGTGCGCCCGGGCGCGTCACTGGTGGCCACGAACTCGACGATCTCCGGCCCGCTGACGGCAACATCTGCCGGGTCGGTGGAACTGTTGAACAGCACGGTCTCCGGCCCAGCGAACATCACGAACGCAACAACAGAGGTGACCCTGATAGGCGGCACAGTCCGAGGCCCGCTGACGCTCTCGGGAAACCACCTGACCCGCGCCCCGGCGGTAGCCGGCGTGACGGTGGCCGGCCCGCTGTCCTGCGGCGCCAACAGCCCGGCCCCGTCGAACCTCCGATCCCCGAACCAGGTGCAAGGACCAAGAACAGGCCAGTGCGCAACCCTCTGAGGAGTGAACCCCAACCCCCATAAGGCGAAAGCGGTGCGGATGGACCACTCGCACCGCCAGGGGCCCCAGCAGGCCCACCCGCGCGCGACCTGATTACCGTCACCGAGGTGACCGACCTCCGCGCCGACTGCAGCCGCTGCTTCGCGCTCTGCTGCGTCGTGCCCGCGTTCGCCCGGTCGGCCGACTTCGCCATCGACAAACCCGCCGGCACCCCCTGCCTGAACCTGCTCGACGACTTCCGCTGCGGGATCCATGAGCAGCTGCGCGACCGCGGGTTCCCGGGCTGCACCGTCTACGACTGCTTCGGTGCCGGGCAGCACGTCGCGCAGGGCACCTTCGAAGGCCGCGACTGGCGGGCGCACCCCGAGACCGCCGGCGCCATGTTCGCCGCCTTCCCGGTCATGCGGGACCTGCATGAGCTGCTCTGGTACCTCGACGCGGCACTCGCCCGCGACGAGACGGAAAACGACGCGCTGGACGAGGCGCGCCGCGAGACCGAACGGCTCACCGAGCTGGACCCCGCCGCGCTGCGGAAGATCGACACCGACAAATATCGCGCCGAGGTCAACCGGCTGCTGATCCGCGCCAGCGAGGCCGTGCGGAAGAAAGGCCGGCAACTGCGGGGCGCCGACCTCATGGGCCGCGATCTCCGCGACGCCGACCTCCGCGGCGCCAACCTGCGCGGTGCCTACCTCATCGGCGCCGACCTCACCAACGCCGACCTGACCGACGCCGACGTCATCGGGGCCGACCTCCGTGGCGCGGACCTCACCAAGGCCAACCTCGCCACCGCCCTCTACCTGACCCAGTTCCAGGTCAACGCCGCCCGCGGCGACGCGGCCACCACGCTCCCGGAAACCCTGACGAGGCCCCCGCATTGGGCGTGAGGTGGGTATGTTTCCCACACTCGCCCCGATCAAGGGAGTTCTCGTGAAACCGTTGGCCCGCTTGTTGATCGTGCTCGTCACCGGCCTCGCGGCCGTCGTCGTCCCCACCACGGTGGCGCAGGCCGCCCCGCGGCAGTGCGCCGACCCGGCCGCGCCGCTCACCGTCGAGGAGCAGCGGCTCGCGCTGCCCGACCCCGGGCAGATCCTCGCCCGCACCGGGTTCGACACCTTCGCCAAGGTGTTCACGCCCGCGCTCTGCCACCTACCGGACGACCGCGCCGCCGCGAAGGCCGTGACGATCCAGGGCCGCGCGCTCTGGGCCGCCGCCGTCGCCCGCGCCCAGGGCCGCCTCCCCGCCGGCAGCCTGCCCGTCACCGACGACCGGCCGCTCTACTGGGCGCGGCTGCAGCTCACCAAGGCCCTCCGCCAGTGGACGCCGGGCTTCGCGCTCGGCGACGCGCGGCGGGCCGAGCTGATCGACGCCCTCGACCGGTCCTCGCGCGGGCAGGACACGATCAACTACGGCCACGGCGCGAAGCGGATCCTCGTCAGCGGGTTCGACCCGTTCCAGCTCGACGACGACATCCGCCGCAGCAACCCGTCCGGGGCGACCGCGCTCGCGCTCGACGGCACCGTCGTCCAGACCGCCGCCGGCCCCGCCCGCATCGAGACCGCCACGTTCCCCGTCCTGTGGGGCCCCTTCGCGCAGGGCGTCGTCGAGCGCACCTTCCTGCCGCAGCTCGGCCGCATCGACATGTTCACCACGATCAGCCAGGGCCGCGTCGGCCGCTTCGACGTCGAGCGCTACAACGGCCGCTGGCGCGGCGGCTTCCCCGACAACGACAACGCGTCCAGCACCGGTGTCGTCCCGATCCCGGCCGGCGTGCCGACCGTCGAGCCCGCGCCCGAGTTCGTCCCAACCACGCTGCCGTACGCGCAGATCGTCGCCGCGAACACCGGGCGCTTCCCGGTCTTCGACCACACCTCCGTGGTCGAGATCCCGGCCGGGCAGACCCAGCCGGTGACCCAGCCCGACGGGCCGACGCCCGGCTCGGTCGCGCGCCAGGGCGGGGGCGGCGACTACCTGTCCAACGAGATCGCCTACCGCGCCACGCTGCTGCGCGACGCGGTCGGCGCCGACATCCCGGGCGGGCACCTGCACACGCCGGTCCTCGAGTTCGGCGCGGACAACACCACCGAGCTGACCGACCCGACCTTCGAGGCGAACCAGCGCGACATCGTCGACCAGGTGCGCGGCGTCCTGGTCGTCGCCGCCGGGACCCTCTGAGCCACGCGGCGCGCGCCGGCCGGGAAAACGGTTGGCGCGCGCCGCTACTGTCGGAGCGTGACGGCACTCCAGTCCCACATCCGCCGCGCCGCCGCGGCCGGCCGGGCCACCGAACGGGTCGGCCCGTTCCTCGCGACGTTCTCGCCGAAGTCCGCCAACCCGTACCTCAACTACGCGGTGCCCGACGACGGCGCCCGGCCCACGCCGGACGACGTGGCCGGCCTGACCGCCGCGTACCGGCGCCGCGACCTCGTGCCGCGCCTGGAGTTCCTCGCCGCCACCGCGCCCGGCGCCGAGGCCGTGCTCCGCGCGGCGGGCTACGAGGTCGAGCGGCGCATCCCCGTCATGCTCTGCCCGCCGGGCGCCCTGATCACCCCGCCGCCACCGGACGGCATCGAGCTCGTCGTCCCCGAGTCCGATGTGGACTTCGAGGGCATGGTCACCGCCCAGCACGAGGCGTTCGACGACCCGCCCCCGCCCGACCTCGCCGAAGCGGTCGCCGGTGCGCGCGAGGGCCTCGCCCGCGGCGGCTTCCAGGTGTACGCCCGCGACGCGCGCACCGGCGAGCCCGTCGGCGGCGGCGTGGCCGAGCCGGTCGTCGACGGCACCACCGAGGTCGCCGGCATCGCCGTGCGCGCGCCCTACCGCCGCCGCGGCGCGGGTGCGGCGATCACCGCGTGGCTCACCGCCGCCGTTCATGCCCAGGGTGCGCACACCGTGTTCCTCACCCCGGCCGGCACCGACGAGCAGCGCCTCTACGCCCGCGTCGGCTACCAGGCCACCGACGACATGCTGCACCTGCGCCTCGACGGGTGAGGCCGGCGCCTACATTGATGTCGTGCGACGAGCGACCGCCGACCGGATGAGGCGCGGTGCCGGAGGGTGACACCGTCCGGCGGACCGCGGTGCGGCTGGGCGAGGCGCTCGGCGGCGCCACGCTGCGGCGCGCCGACCTCCGCCACCCCCGGCTGTCGACCAAGGACCTCACCGGGCGCGTCGTGACGGCCGTCCGATCCGTCGGCAAGCACCTGTTCGTCCGCTTCGACGACGAGCTGAGCCTGCACAACCACCTCGGCATGGACGGCTCCTGGCGGCTGTACGACCCGAACCGCCCCGCGCCCGTGAGCCACCGCACCCGGGTGATCCTCGAGACCGCCGACACGCTCGCCCTCGGCCAGCAGCTCGTCGAGCTCGCCCTGGTCCGCACCGCCGACGAGGGCCGGCTCGTCGCCCACCTCGGGCCCGACCTGCTCGACCCGGACTGGTCGGCGGAACATTCCGCCACCGCGACCGCGCGGCTGTCCCGCGAGCCCGGCCGAGAGCTCGGCCTCGCCCTGCTCGACCAGGCCGTGATGGCCGGCATCGGCAACGTATACAAGGCCGAGATCTGCTTCCTGCTCGGCGTGTCCCCGTGGACCCCGGTGTCCGAAGTGGACGCGGCCGAGGCGGTGGCGCTGAGCCGCAAGCTGTTGCTGCACAACGCCAATCGCGGCGTCCGGACCACCACCGGTGACCCGCGGCGCGGTCGCGAGCTGTGGGTCTACGGCCGCGAGCGGACCGGCTGCCTGCGCTGCGGTGGCCGGGTCGTCGCCACCTCCCAGGGCGGCGGTACCCGCGAGCGGGTCGCCTACTACTGCCCGCGCTGCCAGCCCGGGCCCGCCGGACCAGCGGATCCCCCGAAAAGGTGACAGCGCTTACCGAGCGCCTTGACCCTTCCGATACTCTCGTGTCTCGCTGCGTTCGGAGAAGTGCACACGGTTAAGGAGTGACGCCAGCCCGCGGAGGCATCTGCTCCGAGAGGTCGATCGTCGCCCTTCCGCTCGGGGGAACGCGCGCCGGGCGGGCGTCCGTGCCTTTCTTCGGCCAGCGCGTGTCCCGTCCCCTCCGTGACAACTGGTGAACATGACATCTTCTCCGCACATGGCGGCCAGGCCGAAGCAGACGGGCACGTGGATCTGCGTCTGCGCGGTCACCGCGTACGTCCTGGCCTCGCCGTTCTTCCTGAGGAACACCGCAGACGGTGCCTTATGGGTCGTGCTGTGGATCACCCTCGGTCTCGCCGCGATCGGCCTCGTGGCGGTCGGCGTCGTGCTCGCCGGCCGCACCGGCCGTGAGCACCTCGACGAGCTGCACCACCTCGACGCCGAGAACGCCGACCTCGCCGGCCTGGCCGAGACGCGGCGGGTCGTGCTCGAGAACCTCGTCGACCACCAGCTCCCCGCCGCCACCAGCGGCGCCACCCCGCCCCCGCTGCCCGACGCGCGCGGCGACGACGTCACCGCCGCCCTGGTGAGCCGGGCGGTCACCCAGCTGGGCCGCACCCGCGAGGACCAGCTCGCCGGCCGCGAGGCCGTGCAGGCGGCCGTCGTCTCCCTCGGCCGCAAGGTCCAGGCCTCCGCCCACCGCCTCCAGGAGGAGGCGGCGCGGATGGTGCAGCGGCACCCCACCGACGCGGACGTGCTGCAGACGAGCATGCGGGTCGACCACGCCGCCGCCCAGCAGGCCCGCAACGCCCAGAGCCTCGTGGCGCTGTGCGGCGAGTGGCCGGGCCAGCAGTGGCACCAGCCGCTGCCCGTCGCCGACGTCGTGCGCGGCGCCGCCGGCCGGATCACCGCCTACCAGCGCGTCGAGGTGTCCGGCGACCCCGGGGTGGCCGTCGCCGCCCGCGTGGTCGAGCCGCTGATCCACCTCGTCTCCGAGCTGCTCGCCAACGCCACCCAGTCCTCGCCGCCCACCACCCAGGTCCTCGTGTCGCTGCGGCAGGTCCAGCGCGGCGCGATCATCGAGATCGACGACGGCGGCGTCGGCCTCGACGACAGCCGTCTCGAGCAGCTGCGCGAGATCGCCTCCGGCCGCCGCCGGATCACCCTCGCCGACCTCGGCGAGGTCCCGCAGACCGGCCTCCCGGTCGTGGGTGAGTACGTGCGCAGGCACGGCTTCCGCGTCGACATCACCGAGTCCGTCTACGGCGGGCTGCGCGCGATCGTGCTCGTGCCGGTCGAGCTGACCGAGCCGGTCGCGGCCGCCGGGCTCGTCGCGGGCGGCGGGCACGTGCTGACCCGCCGCTCCGAGCGCCAGCACGCCCCCGAGCCATTGGGCGAGCCCGAGCAGACCGAGTCGGTGCCCGCGCCGGACCCGGACCAGCTGCCGCGGCGCCGCTCCCGTCGCGGCGAGACCGGCCGGCCGGCCCCCGCGCCGATCGCGTCCACTGTGGACTGGCCGGAGGAGCGCGTCACCGAGCCGGTGCAGACCGCCGAGCAGGCCGGCCAGTGGATGGGCGCGTTCCTCTCCGCGGGCGGGTCCGGGCAGGCAGGCTACGACCCCGTGCTTTACGCCGAGACCGAGGACAACCGGGAGGAGCAGCGATGACGGCGCAGTCCGGTGACGGGAGCTGGATGCTGGAGTTGATCAGGTCTGTGCGCGGGGTGCGGCACGTCGTCGTGCTGTCCGCGGACGGTCTGCTCAAGGTCCGCACCGAGCACACGCCCGAGGACGTCGCCGACAAGCTGTCCGCGGCGTGCGCGGGCCTGACCTCCCTCGGACACGGCATCAGCAGGGAGTTCGGCAACGGCTCGAGCCCGCGCCAGGTGATGGTCGAGTTCGACGGCGGCTTCCTGTTCGTCCGCGGCGCGGGCGACGGCTCGCGGCTCGCGGTGGTCACCGAGGTGATGATCGACCCCGGGCTCATCGCCCAGCAGATGCAGGCGCAGGTGCTGCTGATCGGCGAGCGGACCCTGTCCACCCCGAGCCGAACCCGCTGAGCCCGTGGACGAGCTTCGCGACGACTTCCCCGATCACCCGGTGCGGCCCTACGTGTGGACCTCGGGCCGGGCGCACCCGTCCCGCAACACGATCCGGCCCGAGACGCTGCTCGCCGTCGACCCGGACCTGCCGTTCCCGGTGTCCTCGACGCGCCAGCAGCGCGAGCTGCTCGACATGTGCCGGGGCGTGCTCTCGCTCGCCGAGGCGGCCGCGCACCTGCACCTGCCGGTGAGCCTCGTGCTGGTGCTCGCGTCGGACCTCGTCGACTCCGGTCACCTGTCGATCCGTTCCGCGCTGCCCCAGTTCGCGCGGCCCGACCGCGATCTTCTCGAGAAGGTGCTCAATGGCCTCCGCAAGCTCTGAGCCGACCGCCCCGGGGCGCTACGTCTCGCCCACGGTGGCCCAGTCGGTCAAGATCCTCGTCGTCGGCGCGTTCGGGGTCGGCAAGACCACGCTGATCGGCTCGGTCAGCGAGATCCCGCCGCTGCGCACCGAGGAGACGATGACCACCGCGGGCGTCGGCATCGACCCCGCCGCGGGCATCGACGGCAAGACCACCACCACGGTCGCCATGGACTTCGGCCGCATCACGGTCAGTCCCGACATCGTGCTGTACCTGTTCGGCACGCCGGGGCAGCGGCGGTTCTGGGACCTGTGGGAGGGCCTCGCCGAGGGCGCGGTCGGCGTGCTCGTCCTCGTCGACACCCGCCGGCTGGAGGACAGCTTCGAGGTGCTCGACCAGCTGGAGCTGCGGACGTCGATGCCGTTCGCGGTGGCCGTCAACAAGTTCCCGGACGCGCCACGCCACGCCACCGAGCCGCTGCGCGAGGCGCTCGACCTGCTGCCGGACACGCCGATCGTCATGTGCGACGCGCGCAGCAGGGACTCCTCCGCACGCGCCCTGATCACGCTCGTCGAACACGCCCTGAAGTTCTCGAACTCGTCGAAGGCGCTCACCTGATGGCCACCACTCACCACAGACGGCTGATCGACATGGCCGGCCTGACCCCGCTGTCGGCCACCACCGTCACCAACGAGCCGCAGACCGCCTACCGCGCGCTGCAGGAGCGCTGGGGCATGGTCGCGCCCGTCGAGCTCGAGCCGGGCGTGCCCGCGTGGCTCGTCATGGGCCATCACGAGCTCTGCCAGGTGATGCGCAACGAGCAGGTCTTCTCCTGCGACTCCAACAACTGGCGGCTGCTCCGCGAAGGCGCCGTCGCGCCCGACGCGGGCATCGGCCCCATGATGTTCCCGCGGCAGAGCGCGTACTTCGCCGACGGCGACCAGCACCGCAGGCTGCGCGCGCCGATCGAGGAAGCGCTCGCGAGCCTCGACGAGCACCGCCTGGCCCGGCTGGTCCGGTCGACGTGCCTCGAGCAGATCCGCGGCTTCGCCGAGCGCGGCGCGGCCGACCTGGTCGCCGAGTACGCCGCGGTCGTGTCGACCACGACCATGTCCAGCCTGTTCGGGGTCGACGACGACCAGAAGCCCGAGCTGCGGGCCTCCCTGGTCGCGATGTACAGCGCGGCGTCGGAGTCGGTGGCCCCGGCGATCGGGGTGGAGCGGATCGTCACCGACACCCTGAACAAGCGGCGCGTGTCGCCCGGTGACGACCTCATGTCGATGTTCATCCGGCACCCGAACCTGCGCAGCGACGTCGAGATCGTGCAGGCGACCCTGCTGATGATGGCCGCGGGCTACGAGGCGAACGCGAACTGGATCGCGCAGACGCTGCGGCTGATGCTGTCCGACCCGCGTTTCGAGGGACGGCTGCGCGGCGGCCGGCTGGGCCTCGACGACGCCCTGGACGAGGCACTGTGGCGGGACCCGCCGATGCCGAACATGCCGGCGCGGTACGCCCTGGTCGACTGCGAGCTCGGCGGCCAGTTCGTGCAACGCGGCGACGCGCTGATTCTCGGCATCGCCGCCGCGAACCAGGACTCGCGCGTGCACACCGACGACCCGTGGCTCGAGGACGGCAACCGCTCGCACCTCGCGTGGAGCGCCGGCCCGCACGGCTGCCCGGCCCACCGCCCCGGCCGGATGATCACTCGCACCGCGGTGGACATCGCCGTGCACCAGCTGGACAACCTGACACTCGCCGTGCCCGCCGACGAGCTGCCGCTGCTGCCGTCGCCCTGGTCCCGGTGCCCACCGAGCCTGCCCGTGCGGTTCACCCCGCCCGGCCCGATGCCGCGGGTCTAGGACACCCGGTCGATGCGGGGCAGGTCCTGGCCGGCCAGGGCCTCCGCCGGGACCTGCACCCAGCCCCGGCACGCCAGGCCCGCGACGACGACGTCGATGATCGGTTCGAAGGTGCGGCCGTCGATGCCCGCGTAGTCGTGCCGGACCACGGAGCGGTGGATGTGGTCGGAGACGACCAGCACGAGGGGCGCGGTCGTCTGTCTCAGCCGTTGCTTCAGCTCCGGCGCGTTGAGCAGGCGGAACGTGATGTCCACGTCCTCGCCGAAGAAGCCGTTCCGGTCGAAGAGCACCTCGCCCGAGTGGATCGCGATGCGCAGCCGGAACTGGCGGCTCGGGAACGTGTTCCCGTGCTCGGCCAGCATGTCGTTCAGCATGGGGACGAAGGTCCGGAGGAACATCGTCTTCGGCAGCCGGTCGACCGGGCGGATCAGTACGATCCCGCCGTCCCCTCGGTCCTCGAACGGCTCCCGGAGATCCTCGGTGATCTCGCAACCGAGCAGCGCGGCCTCGAACACGTGGTACATGTCCTCGCGCAGCGCCGCCTTCGCCATGCTGGTTACTGCGGGCTCCTCTACATCCCAAGCCACAATAGTTCGCTGACGTGGCTGGATCGGCGTTACTTCGTTCATGACGACTCCAGTCCATTGCTAACGTCACTTAAGCTCGGCTGAGGCAACGAATTTGGGGTTTCCAGAGTAAACCGTGCCACTTGAGGCCGGATTCTGCTGAAGGACGTGATGTCGTGAATGCGGCTGTAGAACCGGACTGCCTGGGCAGGCGGCTCCGGTCGTTGCGGACCGAGACTTGGCCGGGCAAGCGCATCAAGCAAAGCGACCTCGCCCAGGCACTGGATGCCAGCGCACCGCTGATCTCGTCGTGGGAGGGTGGCAAGGCCGTGCCACCGCTGGAACGGCTGGACGCTTACGCCAGGTTCTTCGCCACCGAGAAGTCGGTCGCCAAGCGGCCGTTCGGCCTGGTCGGCGACGCGCAGCTGACCGACGAGGAGCGGCTCCGCCGCGATGACCTGTACCGCGAGCTCACCGGCCTGCGGAACGGGATCCAGGGCCATGAGCCCATCGGCGCGACCACGGCCGACCCGTTCGCCGGCAGCCCGTGGCGCTTACCGGCCGGCCAGGACATCACCATCGTGTGCTCGGCCCTCCCGGACCACTACCTCGAGCGGATGCCGTACACCGATCCGGACGCTCCCGACTACGTGGATCTGTGCCGATATGCGGACCTGGACGCCCTGCTCGAGCTGCACGGCCACATCCGCGCGGCCAACCCGATGAACGAGGTGCGGATACGCACCGCGGATACGGTGCGCCCGGAGGACTACACGAGCCACCTGGTGCTGCTCGGCGGCGTGGACTGGAACACGGTCACCGCGGAGCTGCTGCACTGCCTCGACCTGCCGGTGCGCCAGCTCTTCCGCGACGACGAGGACGAGGCGGGCGCATTCGTGGTCGACCAGGACGGCAGCGAGCTCAGCTTTCCGCCCATGCTGCGGAAGATCAATGGCAAGGACGATCTCGTTGAGGACGTCGCGCACTTCTACCGCACGACGAGCCCGCTCAACGAGAAGCGCACGATCACGATCTGCAACGGGAACTACCAGCGTGGCACGTTCGCCGCGGTTCGCGCGCTCACCGACCCCCGGTTCCGCGACCGCAACGAGCAGCACGTGCGCACCCGGTTCGGCGGTGAGCCGGCCTTCAGCATTCTCTGCCGCGCCAAGGTCTTCCTCGGCACGACGGTGACACCCGACTGGACCAGCGAGGACGACGTGCTGCACGAGTGGCCGGGCCGGACGGCGTGAGCGAGAATGCCGCCTCGCCCGGATCGGACTGGCCAGTTTCGCGACGATTTCAGGACAGGTCGGCGAGTCCGCCGACCGCCCGGAGCGCAGTGTCCTCTGTAGACAGTCGTGAGGTGCTGGCAGCGCCCTCGGCAGGCCCGTAGACGCCCGCAGGCTACGTGAAATTCACTCGGAACCCGCTGCTCCGCGCCGTTAGACTGCACCGTTCGGCAGCTGAACTGAAGTTCTGCTGAAAGGCGTGATGTCGTGTGCTCCGCTGCGAAGCCGCCCCTACCTTCGCGAGATGCCTCCTGGCGTCCGGCCAGCTCGCGCGACTACGACGTTGCCTTCGCGCGGGTGCACCGCAGTATCCGCACGCCACACCGGCGAACGACCGTGTTCGTGCGCTCACTGGAAGAGGGCGGTGCCGGACCCTCGAAGAGCGGTATCTGCGGAAGGGTTCGCAGATCGGCCCGTGTTCTGGGTCATCAGCCGTGTTTCCGTGATACTGGGTGAGGTGGTCACCCCGGACTGGACCAATTCCGAGTACCTACTACACGAGCGGCCGGTGGACACAGTATGACGACGCGTTCTACACATCACCACGGTTCACACCGTGAGCTCCTCAGCATCGCGCCCCCGGCGGTTCGGTGCGAGAGAGATGTGGACGCCATCATCGTGCCGACCTCGCGCAGCGCGGTCGCCGTCCGGCACGCGCTCGACCTGGCTGCCGAACTGCGATGCATGCTCGTCGTGCTCTGCAGTAAGTGGTCGTCGGCTGACGCGGTCTCCGCCCTGGCCACCGAGTACGACGTCGATCTGATCGCCGTCGACGTGGATGGCATCGACGAGGGCGTCTTGCCGAGGTTTGAAACGTCCCAACTCCTGGGGCATACCGGGTTCGACACCCACGCCGACACGAGCCTGAAGCGCAACCTTGGCTTGCTCATCGCGAACGCCGTCGGCTGGCAGCGGGTTGTCTTCCTCGACGACGACATCGAGATTCCGGCGCCGCGGGATCTGCGTCTGGCTGCCGGACTGACCGACGCGTATGCCGGGGTCGGCCTCTCACTTGTCGGATACCCCGACAACTCGGTCGTTTGCCACGCCTACCGGGAAGCCGGTGGCGACCAGGACACGTTCGTGGGCGGCGGAGCGCTTGCCGTCGGCGCCCTGTCGATGACGTCGTTCTTTCCGGCGATCTACAACGAGGACTGGTTCTACCTCATGGGCGGCGACGGCGCACTGCAGCCGACCTCGTCCGTGGGCACGGCGGTCCAGCGACCATACGACCCGTTCGCGGATGAACGCCGTGCCCGCCGGGAGGAGCTCGGTGACTGCCTGGCCGAGGGCCTTTTCTGGCTGTTCGACAACGGACGGTCAGCGGAAGACGCCGATGCCCGCTTCTGGCAGCAGTTCCTGCGCCGGCGGGCCGACTTCATCACCGACATCGTCGGCATGGTCCAGCGAACCTGCGATGACCCGGACCGGCGGATACGGATGCTCGCGTCCCTGCGTGCGGCACGCGCGCGCTGCCTCACGATCGAGCCTGCGCTCTGCGTCCGGTATCTCGACGCCTGGCACGCCGACCGGATCACCTGGCGGAACCACCTGAAGGCGAACCAGTTCGCCGACCTCGCGCCCGGCGACGAGCTGGACGCCGAAAAGGTCGTGGTCTCGCTGGGACTGGCTCACTCGACGGACGTGGTTCGAGTTCTCCAATAGATCTTTGATCATGACATAGCACTTCTCGTACTTCGCCG
Source organism: Actinophytocola sp. (assembly GCA_035995025.1). Lineage (GTDB taxonomy): Bacteria > Actinomycetota > Actinomycetes > Mycobacteriales > Pseudonocardiaceae > Actinophytocola. The sequence goes on along the minus strand of DASYKY010000060.1, from coordinate 153,307 downwards.
CGGTCCGCTTGCCCGGCTCGACGAACTCACGGCAGCGCACCGTCGAGTAGCGCCACATCCGGTAGCCGAGCCGGTGGTACAGCTTCCGGGCGTCGCGGTTGGAGACGTCCACTGCGAGGGCGACCTCGAGGGCGCCGCGTTCCCGTAGCCAGTTCTCGGCCGCGTCGATCAGCGAGGTGCCATAGCCCCGGCCGCGATCGACATCGCGGATCTCGAGGTGCATGAGGAGCGGAACGTCCGGCAGCTTCTTACGGATCTTCAGTTCCGCGGCCGGCTCCAGCCACAGGTACACGACTCCGACAACAGCGTCGTCACGGCAGGCCATCAGGAGCTTGCCCTTGCCGTTCTGCTGCTTGTCGAAGCGGTCACAAAAGAGCGGACCCTGCCCCAGTGCCTGGGTCAGGCCCTTCAGGTCCGTTCTGTGAACGTCCTTGATGACAAGATCGCTCATGGCTCTCGCACATTAGCTGTGGAAATGAGTGACACGTCGCATTGATACAGCATGGCGCGCGTTGCCGAGCGCTTGGCAAACAGTATCGACGGCGCGAGCTCAGCGCATCCCCCGGGGCGGAGGAACCCCGTTTGCGGCGCCTGCGTTTGATCGAGCATGCTGGAAAAGCCCGTGTCACTCGATGGTGAGGTCTGGGACGAGGTACGCATGCAGCCGGCGATGCACCGGACGGTGGTGGTGTTCGACGTCGCCGGCTTCGGCGACCACTCACGTACCAACGAGCACCAGGTCAGGGTGCGCGACGGGCTCTACGGCGCGGTTGAGCGTGCGTTCGCCGACATCGGGCTGTCGTGGGCCGAGTGCTATCACGAGGATCGTGGCGACGGGGTGTTCGTGCTCGCGCCTGCCGAGGTGCCGAAGGCGGTGTTCGTCGAGGAACTGCCGGGGCGACTGGTCGCGGCGCTGCGTGCCCACAACTCCGGGCGGGCCCCGCAGGAGCAGATCAGGCTGCGTATGGCGTTGCATGCCGGTGAGATCCGTCAGGACGCACACGGTGTTACCGGTACGCCGATCAACCTGGCCTTCCGGCTGCTCGACGCAGCACCGCTGAAGGCAGCGCTCGCCGGGAGCACCGGCGTCCTGGCCATCATCGCGTCCGCGTGGTTCTTCGATGAGGTCATCTCCAACAGCACCGCCAGCAGCCCGGCCGGTTACTGGTCCGTCCGGGTCCGGGTCAAGGAGACCAACGTCATCGGCTGGATCCGCCTGCCCGACCAGCCGGTGAGAGTGGACGTGGCGTCCGCCGTCCGCCCCAACGGCGCGGCGGGGAAGGCCACCGGCCGGCAGTCGAAACGTGCGCGCCGCGAAGCCGCGATGGCGCGGGTGGAGATGACGCAGACGTTGCCGCGGGACACGACGGCGTTCACGGGTCGTGAGCGTGAGCTGGATCGGTTGTTGTCGTCTGCGGAGGAGGCTGTGGAGACCGGTCAGGTCGTGGCGATTCACGCGATCGACGGGATGGCGGGGGTCGGCAAGACGGCGTTGGCCGTGCATGTGGCGCATCGGCTGAGGGACAGCTTTCCGGACGGTCAGCTGTTCTTGCGGCTGCACGCACACACGCCGGGGCAGTCGCCGGCGGATCCGGCCGAGGTACTGGCGTCGTTGTTGTCCGCGGCGGGAGTGGGTGCGCAGAGCATTCCCGCCGAGTTGGATGCGCGGGCGGCGATGTGGCGGGCGCATCTGGCGGGACAGCGGGTGTTGATGATCCTGGACGACGCGGCGGGGCATCAGCAGGTCGAGCCGTTGCTGCCGTCGACTTCGGGGTGTCTGGTCCTGGTGACGAGCCGGCGGCGGTTGACCGCGTTGGACACGGCGGTGACGTTGCCGTTGGACACGTTGCCGCCGGACGAAGCGATGGCGTTGTTCACGCGCTTGTCGGGACGGACGGTGACCGAGTCGGATCACGAGTACGTCGCGGACATCGTGGAGTCGGCCGGCAATCTCCCGTTGGCGATCTCGTTGGTGGCGGGGCGGTTGCGACATCGTCAGGCGTGGAGCATCGCCGACCTGGCGGCGGACCTGAACTCGACACGGGATCGGTTGTTCGAGATCCGTGCGGAGGACGTGGAGGTAGCGGCGGCTTTCGACTTGTCTTACCGGGACCTGCCGGCCCGGGGGCGGCGGTTCTTCCGGTGTCTGGGGATGCATCCGGGCCCGGTGCTCGACGCATACGGCGCGGCCGTGCTGGCAGACGTGCCGCTGGGTACGGCGCGGGACTACCTCGAGGCGCTGTACGACGATCATCTGCTCGACGAGCCCGCACCCGGGCGGTACCGGATGCACGACCTGATCCGGCAGTACACCCGCCGGCTCACGGAGTGGGACGGAGATGGCGAGATTCGCGAGGACATCGTCGTGTACCGGCTCCTCGACTACTACGAGCACACCGCCCAGGTCGCGGAGAACCACATCTACGGCAAGATCCTCGTCGACGACCTGGTCGTTCAGCCCAGCGACACGGTGGTCCGCGACTTCGCCACGCATGCCGAGGCCATGGCGTGGATGCACACCGAACGCGCGAACCTCGTGGCGTGCGTGGAGTACGCGGCGCGACAGGGACAGCGGTCGCGGATGCGCGAGTTGGAGGACGCGCTGACCTCGTTGCTCTGGGTCGGCGGCGTCTGGGATCAGGCGATCCTCCTCGGCCAGTCCTCGGACTCGGCCGACTGGCAGGGTGACGAGCCGCTCAGCCGCGCGTACTCGCTCAACCGGCTCGGCGAGGGACGCAAGTCCACCGGCGACTTCGCCGGCTCGGTCGTGGCGCACTCGGAGGCGCTGACGATCTACCACGAGCTGAACCAGCCCGAGCTGCGCAAGCGGATGGCGACCACGCTCAGCTTCATGGGTATGGCCCAGCTGGTGGTCGGCGACGTCGCCGGCGCACGACAGTCGCAGACCGAGGCGCTGGAGATCTTCCGCAGCCTCGACTACCCGCTCGCGGAGGCCAACACGCTCAACGAGCTCGGCGTCGTGCTGCGGGTGGCCGGTGCCTATGTCGAAGCCCTGCAGGCACACGCCCAGGCGCTCGTCATCTTCCGCGAGGTCGGCGGCGACTCCAGCACAGCGTTCGCGCTCGTCGGACTTGGTGCGGTGCACCGCGCGTTGGGGAATTTCTCAGAGGCCACCTCGAACCTGCGGCAGGCTCTTGCCCTTTATCGCAAGTACGGGAGCCAGGTGGGGGAGGCGGACGCGCTCAACGAGCTGGGCACCGCCATCGGTGCCATGGGTGACTTCTCCTCGGCGGACGAACTGCACGCCAAGGCGCTGACGATCTATCAGGAAATCAACCACCGTCTCGGCCAGGCGGAGACGCTCAACAACAACGGCTGGCTCCTCCTCGAGTTCGGCAGGCCGGGCGTGGCCCTGGAACAGCACCGTTCGGCGCTCGAGCTGGCAGAGGGCGTGCACAGCAAGCTGGAAGAGGCGCGCGCCCTCGAGGGCATTGCCCGCTGCGGCGTCGAGCTCGGCGATGACGTCGACGCCGCCGGCCACCTGGAACGCGCCGGAGCGATCTACGCGGAGATCGGCGCCGCGCACGCGACCGCCCGCCGGTTCGAGAAGCTCGACACCCCCTCCGGGGCGCCGCACGCGGGCCGGGCCGGCGAGTAGCCGGCCGGGCGAGCCGCGTTGGCGGAGGTCGGGCGACGCGGGTAGAAGTGGGCTGTCGAGTTCGCCGGGTGTCGTTCGTCGTCCTCTTCGAGGAGGTTGTTCATGCGCTACATGTTGCTGATCTACAACTGCGAGCAGCCCGCGCCGGGCGAGCCCGGCTTCGAGGAGGCGCTCGCGCGGGTCAACGCGTTCGCGGCCGAGTGCCGGCGGCGGAACGTGTTCGTGGCCGGGGATCCGTTGCAGGAGGAGAGCACCGCGACCACCGTGCGGGTGCGGGACGGGCGCACGCTCATCACCGACGGGCCGTTCGCCGAGACGCACGATCACCTCGGCGGCTACTACATCCTCGACTGCGCCACCCTCGACGAGGTGCTCGAGCTGGCGGAGATCTGCCCGTTCGCCGCCGACGGGGCCATCGAGGTGCGGCCGCTCGCCGGCGGGGTGCCTGGGCTCGACCACAGCGCGGCCGAGGTGTTCGCGGCCGAATGACCGCGGCGCAACGGGTCGAGCGGGTCTACCGGGAGCACCGGGCGCGGATGCTGGCCGCGCTCGTCCGGGCGCTCGGCGACTTCGAGCTCGCCGAGGACGCCCTGCAGGACGCCTGCGCCATGGCGTTGCGCCGCTGGCCCGACACCGTCCCCGACGACCCGGTCGCGTGGCTGCTCACGGTCGCGCGCAACCGGGCCATCGACCGGCTGCGCCGGGCGCGGCTCGCGCGCGAGAAGGAGCCGGCGGTGGAGACCACGATGTCCGACTTCGAGACCGACAGCCTGCTCGCCGAGGTGGGCGACGAGCGGCTGAGCCTGATCTTCACCTGCTGCCACCCCGCGCTGGCCATGGAGGCGCGGGTGGCCCTCACGCTGCAGGCCGTCGTCGGGCTGACCGCCGGGCAGATCGCGCGCGCGTTCGTCGTCGCCGAGGCGACGCTCGCGCAGCGGCTCGTGCGGGCCAAGCGCAAGATCCGCGGCGCCCGCATCAGCCTCGACCTGCCCGCCGACCACCTGCTGCCCGCGCGGCTGGCCGGCGTGCTCGCGGTCGTCTACCTGATCTTCACGCAGGGCTACACCGGCGACGACGACCGCGCGGGGCTGCGGCAGGAGGCGATCCGGCTCGGCAAGCTGGTCGCGACCCTCATGCCGGACGAGCCGGAGGCGCTCGGGCTCGTCGCGCTGATGCTGCTGCACGACTCGCGCAGCGCCACCCGGCACAGCGGCTCCGGCGACGTCGTGCTCCTGGAGAACCAGGACCGCACCCGCTGGGACCGCACGGAGATCGACGAGGGCGTGCGGCTGCTGGCCCGCGCGCTGCGCCACGGCACGCCCGGCCCGTACCAGCTGCAGGCCACGATCGCCGTGCTGCACGCGCAAGCTACGGGCACGGCGGACACCGACTGGCCGGCGATCGCCGGGCTGTACGCGGAGCTGCTCGCGGCGGCGCCGTCGCCGGTCGTGGCGCTCAACCACGCGGTCGCCGTCGCGATGGCCGACGGGCCGGCGGTCGGGCTCGCCCTCGTCGACGGGATCGAGGGCATCGAGCGGTACCACCTGCTGCACGCCGCCCGGGCGGACCTGCTGCGCCGGCTCGACCGGCGCGAGGAGGCGGCCGCCGCGTACCGGCGCGCGCACGAGCTCGCCACGACCCCCGCGGACCGCCGCTTCCTTGCCGGCCGCCTGCTGGCACTGGACGCCACCTGAGTTGTCCAGTGTGGACAGACAGAAAACGGTGCGGGAGGGACGTTTGTCCCTCCCGCACCTGAAACGTCAGCGGCTACGCCGGGACCGGCTGCCAGCTTGCCCGGCCCAGGAACGCGAGCAGCTTCGTCTGCTCGTCCGCGTCCGCGGGCGGCGCCAGCTCCGGGCCGAAGAAACCCGGCCGGCGAACGGCGTTCTGCCGGGCCCACGCGAACGTGCCCGGAATGAGCCCCTTCTCGAAACGCAGGTCGATACCGCAACCGTGCGCCATGTCCCACGCGTGCGTCAGCTGGTCGGCGGTCAGCAGCGTGACCACCCCGGCGATCGGAATCTCACCCAGTCCGGGGATTTCCGTCGTCCGGGCGAGGGTTTCCGCGTCGAGCTTCGCGAATGCCTCCGCGCGGGCGGTGCGCCACGTGCCGACCGGGTCGGCCGCGGCCAGCGCCGCCGGGTGCGGGGAGCCGGGGGAGCCGGTCCGGTCGGTGAACTCCGCGCCGGTCGCCCAGGCCAGCAGCTGCCGCTGGCCCCAGATCACGTGCCCGGCAACGTCGCGGACCGTCCACTCCGTACACGCGGACGGCCGGTCCCACATCTCGTCCGGCACGGCGGCGATCACCTCGTCGAAGGTGTCCTGCGCCCGCCGGTACGACTCCATCGTGTCCATCAGTAGCCCTTCATGAGAGAACCATTCCGCCCAAGGACGACCGGCACCCGCCGAACTCGACATGGTCCGAAAGGGGAGTTCCCGACGACGCGCCTAACAAAATAGGCGGATCGACGACAGTCCTCAGTACAAGGGATCGGGGACAGCGGCCAGTGAGGTGGATTTCATGACTGAACGACACGCGTGCTACATCCTTCCGCAGGTGGTGCTGCTGGAGGCCGCGGACCGCGACGAGGACCTTCGCGAGGCCGCGACGAACACCCTTGCCGCGTCGGCGTCCATGCGGACCCAGCGCGCCGCCCTGACCCAGATGGTGCGGCTGCTCGGCGTGGCCGGCGCCCGGATCGGCGAGCTCACCCCGGCCGGCAAGGTCAACACCGTCTACGACGTCGACCACGGCAGCTGGGACGCGCTGCCCGGGCAGAAGGCGCGCGGCGACGGCGAGCCGCCGGTCGCGGACGGCGCGGTGAACGAGGCGTTCGACAACGCCGCCAAGACCCGGCAGTTCTACGCCGACGTGCTCAAGCGCGACAGCATCGACGCCGCCGGGTTGGAGCTCGTCTCGTCCGTGCACTTCGACAACGACTTCGACAACGCGTTCTGGAACGGCGCGCAGATGGTCTACGGCGACGGCAGCGGCACGTTCCTCGCCAAGGGCAGTCTCACCAAGGCTCTCGACGTCGTCGGGCACGAGCTGACCCACGGCGTCGTGCAGTTCACCGCGGGCCTGGTCTACAGCAAGCAGTCCGGCGCGCTGAACGAGTCGTGGGCCGACGCGATGGGCACGGTCGTCAAGCAGTGGGCCGCGAACGAGACCGTCAGTACCGCCGACTGGTTCATCGGCAAGGGCATCCTCGGCAGCCAGATGCAGGGCGACGCGCTGCGCTCGATGAAGGACCCCGGCACCGCGTTCCAGGGCGACAGCCAGCCCGGACACATGCGGGACTACAAGGACCTGCCCGACGACAACAACCCGCGCAACGACCACGGCGGCGTGCACATCAACTCGGGCATTCCGAACAAGGCGTTCTACCTCACCGCCACCCGCCTGGGGGACCACTCCTGGCAGGAGGCCGGCCCTATCTGGTACGACGCCCTGCTGACCGGCCTGAAGCCGAACTCGCAGTTCAAGGACGCCGCCGAGGCCACCATCGCCTCCGCCGCGAAGTTGTACGGTGTGGGTCAGGAGGCCGAGAAGGCGGTGCGCGCGGCCTGGGAGGAGGTCGGAGTTCTCTGAAGATCTCCGTCGTCCAGGGCGGTGGGTTCGCCGGCCTGGTCAGGACCACGGCGGCCGACGCGGCAGAGCTCGCGCCGGCCGATGCGGACACGCTGCGCTCGAAGGTCGGCGACGCCGGTCTGTTCGACCTCGGGTCGGCGGCCGGCGGTTCCGGCCTGCCCGACGTGCAGTCCTACGAGATCACCGTCTCCGACGACGACCGCTCCAACACGGTCGTGCTCGGCGAGGCGAGCCTGAGCGACGAGGTCCGGGCGCTGCTCGCGTGGCTGCGCACGGTGCCCGGACATCACGAGACGACCGGCTACTAGGTCGGCAGCCCGACCATGGAGATCACAACCTGGTACCTGGAGACGACCAGCCCCGCTGAGCTGCGCCCGGCCGCGGCCGTGCCGGTGCCGGTGACCCGCGCGGAGGTCGTGAGCCCGGAGCTGAACCGCTACCTGTACACGGCGGTCGGCGGCGACTGGCTGTGGACGGACCGGCTCGGGTGGACCTGGCCGCAGTGGCGCGACTGGCTCGACCGTCCCGGGGTGGAGACGTGGCTGGCGCTGGACCGCGGCACGCCGACCGGTTACGCGGAGCTGGACGGCACGTATGACGACGGCGAGGTCGAGATCGCCTACTTCGGCCTGCTGCCGGCCTTCACCGGTCGCGGCCTTGGCGGACATCTGCTGACCGAGGCCAGCCGCCGTGCCTGGACCCTCGCCGAGCGCTGGCCTGCCCTGCCGCCGACCCGCCGCGTCTGGGTCCACACGTGCTCGAACGACGGCCCCGCCGCCCTGGCGAACTACCGCGCCCGTGGCCTGCGCACGTTCCGCACGACCCACGAGACGGTCGAGCCAGCGGACGTTCCCCGCGGTTCGTGGCCGGGTGAAAATCGCTCCGGGTGACCGTCACGCCACGAGTTCTCCGGGCGACGTAATTCCCGAGGCGGCAGTTCGGTGCGGGAAAGGACACCCATGACGACGGCGGCGGAGAAAGTCCGGACGGCGAGCGCGATGCCGGCCGGGTTGCAGATCATGATGGCGGTCGTGGCGAACGAGGAAAGCCGGTTCAGCAACCTGAACACCCGCGCGATCAGCCTGTTGTCGGCCACGTCCCTGATCACCGCCCTGGCGGGCCTGTTCAGCAAGGACATCCTCGCCGGAAGCCTTGGTGGCGTGGCAGGTTTCGTCGCGGTGATGCTCATGATCGTGCTGGTGGGCCTGCTGGGCACGGCCGCGGTCCTGGTGCTGGGGGTCCTGATGCCGGGTAAGCGCGGGTTGTTCGGCCGGGGCAACGAGAACGTCGTCGATCCGAACAAAATCAGCGACGTGGAAATGGTGCAGGACATCGCGTTCGGTGAGTTCACGGGAATTCTGACGACCCTCCGGGAGCGCAATGCGGAGAAGGTCAGGGCCCTGCATCGCGCGTACTCGATCTTCCTGGGCACGGTGCTGGCAATAGTGATCGGCACGTTCGGCGTGGCGGTACAGGTGGTTCTCTGACAAAACGACCGGCACGCCGACCGCGCCCCCGGGGGACGCGGTCGGCGTGCTGTCGATGTCGGTGTCAGGATCTGGTCGAGGGAGAGCTGGCCGGGGATGACGTGGTAGGTGAGGATCTTGGTGAGTAGTGCGTTGTCGGTCTTGAGGGTGTTGATGGTGGCGGCGGGGATCTTGGCGAAGGCGGTGTCGACGGGGGCGAAGACGGTGTACTCGCCGCCGTTGGGGGTGTCGACGAGGTTGACTTTCGGGTCGAGTTTGCCGGAGACGGCTTGGACGAGGGTCTTGAGCAGGGGGTTGTTGCGGTCGGGTACCTGGTGGGCGTAGCCGGGGCCGGCGAGGTCGGCGGCGGGGTCGGCCATGGCGGCGGTGGTGTCCGAAGTGGACTCTGCGGGTGCTTTTGTGGTGGTGTCGGCGCTGTGAACTCTCCTGTTTCGAGGTCGAGCCGTGCCGGCCCGACCGGACATGAGTCGTTCGCCTTCCCGGCCGGCCAGGGCCGCGACAGCTTCGCCCTCGACGGCGGCTGGCGGCTCACCCCGCAGAGCATCACCCCGACCGGCGGGTCCGCGCAGGTGCGGTTGAACTACCACGCGAAGCAGGTCCGCATGGTCCTGTCCGGCACCGGCACGGTCACCTACCGGGCCGGCGGGCGGACCAGGACCATCCACGCCGCCGGCACTCCGGACTCCCACCAGCTGCTGTCCACACCGGATGACAGGAGCGGCACGCTCACCGTGACCGTCGGCAAGGGCGTCCAGGCCTACTCGTTCACCTTCGGCTGACCGGCCTCGGCGCACAACACAAAACCGCAGGTCAGCACTGTGGTGCTGACCTGCGGTCCTGATGTACGCCGCCAGGGACTCGAACCCCGAACCCGCTGGTTAAGAGCCAGCTGCTCTGCCAGTTGAGCTAGCGGCGCGCGCGAAGCGAGCCCTCCGAGGAGGTCACCAACGCAACGGCGAAACCGTAGCACGGGCCATCGGCCGGCCTGAAACCGGATTCCCGGACGGACTTGACGGTCCGTGTTCAGCTCGTTGCGATCATCCGGCAGACTGTAGGCGGATCGGCACCAGCGGTGGCGCGGAGCAAGAGATCGGATCGGGAACGGGGTTCAGATGGCGGGTTGGGCTGCGGGCGTGCCCCAACGGCGGTCGGTTGTCGCGGCGGTACTCGGGGTCGTCGTGGTGTTGGCGTCCGCGTGTAGTAGCAGCGAGGCGGCGGAGCCCGACAAGAACCAGGACAAACGGGGCGATGATCGTACGTCGACCAAGCCCGCGCCGCCCGCGGAGCCGGTGCAGCTGACGATGACGCCGAAGAACAAGGCGGCCAACGTGGCGCCGGGCTCGCCGATCACGGTCGCGGCGCTCGGGGGCAAGATCACGAAGGTCGTGGTGACCAACGACACGGGCGAGCCGGTCAAGGGCAAGCTCTCGCCGGACGCGACTACCTGGCAGGTGGCCGAGCCGCTCGGCTACGGCCGCACGTACAACGCGGCGGTCACCGGCATGGGCGTCGACGGCAAGCCGTCGACCCTGCACTCGACGTTCTCGACGGTGGAGCCGCGGCTGAAGGCGGACCTGTCGATGAACCCGATGGAGGGCTCGACCGTGGGTGTCGGCCAGCCTCTGGCGTTCTACTTCGACACCGACATCACCAACAAGGCGGCCGCGGAGAAGGCCATCCAGATCTCGTCGACCCCGCACGTGGCCGGCGCGTTCTACTGGTTCAGCGACAGCGAGGTGCACTGGCGCCCGCAGACGTACTGGCCGGCGGGCACGAAGGTGTCGGTGAACGCGTCGATCTACGGCAAGGACTTCGGCGACGGCGTGTTCGGCAGCGACGACCGCCGAGTGAACCTCACGATCGGCAAGGCGGTCGTCGCGTACGCGGACGGCGGCACGCACCAGATGACGGTGAACGTCAACGGCAAGATGGTCCGCCGCATCCCGATCTCGATGGGCAAGTCGGGCCACGAGACGCCGCAGGGCACCTACGTGGTGATGAGCGAGCACACGAACTACACGATGGACTCGAGCACGTACGGCGTGCCGGCGGACTCCCCGGGCGGCTATCGCACCTTGATCGCGGTCGCGACCCGCATCTCGAACAGCGGCATCTTCTACCACTCGGCCCCCTGGTCGGTGGGCGACCAGGGCTCCCGCAACGTGAGCCACGGCTGCCTCAACATGTCCACGGAGAACGCCGCCTGGCTCCAGTCGATCTCCAACCGAGGCGACGTCATCATCATCAAGAACAGCGGCGGCCCCCGCCTGGAACCGACGGACGGCCTAGGCGACTGGCAGATCCCCTGGAAGCAGTGGCAAAAGGGCGGCAACAAGTAAGAAGAAGCCCCAAAAACCCCCACAAAAGGCACAAAAGGCACAACAGGGGCCCGCAAAGGCGAGAGATCGCCAAGCGGGCCCTTGTTGTACATGCGCAAAGCGAAGCGAACAGCAAGCGAAGCAAGCTGCGAAGCGAAGCGAGCAGCACCAGCAGAAGGTGCTGGTCAAGAAAGAAGGCGACCACGCTGGGTCAGCAGAGCTCGCACCGTGGGGGTCTGGGGGCTCGGCCCCCAGAAGCGATGACGAAACCCAAGAGGGGGGAAGGTGGTCCCGATTAGGGACCACCGAACAGCCTCCGCCAAGGGTGAGTGACGGGACTTGAACCCGCGACATCCTGGACCACAACCAGGTGCTCTACCAGCTGAGCTACACCCACCATCGCCACCCTGCGTGGGTGGCGGGAGTAATCGTAACGTGCCGTCGCCGGGGCGTGCGAAGCGGTTACGGTTCGCGGGTCGCGGCGGCGCCGACTACCGCGTCGGCGACGGCTTTTGCCTGGTCGCTGGAGGGGCCGGGGGCCGGGACGAACGCGGTGCCGCGGTAGTAGACGAGCTCGCGGATGGACTCGCGGATGTCGGCGAGGGCGCGGTGGGCGAGGCCCTTGTCGGGTTGCGCGTAGTAGATGCGCGGGTACCACCGGCGGCACAGCTCCTTGATCGACGACACGTCGACCATGCGGTAGTGCAGGTGGGCGTCGAGGGCGGGCATGTCGCGGGCGATGAAGCCGCGGTCGGTGGCGATGGAGTTGCCGCACAGGGGCGCGGTGCGGGCGTCGGGGATGTGCCCGCGCACGTAGTCGAGCACCTGCTTCTCCGCCTCGGCGAGGCTGACGGTGGACGCGCGGACGGCGTCGGTGAGGCCGGACTTGGCGTGCATATCCCGCACGACGTCGGGCATACCGTCGAGGGCGGCGTCTTCGGCGTGGATGACGACGTCGACTCCGTCGTCGAGGATGTTGAGCTCGGAGTCGGTGACCAGGACCGCGATCTCGATGAGAGCGTCCTTACCCAGCTCGAGTCCCGTCATCTCGCAGTCGATCCACACCAGATTGTCCGTCACGCGAGGGAGCTTAGCCCGGGTACGCTCGTTTGATCTCGGAACCGGAGGCGAGGCCGATGGGCAAGGATGTCGAGCGCACTGAGTTCACTCGTGCGGACCGGCAGCGGTTCCGCCAGAAGGTCCGCCAGTGTCTGGACGTGTTCGCCCAGATGCTGGCCGAGTCCCGCTTCGACACGGACAGCCCGATGTCGGGGCTGGAGGTCGAGCTGAACCTGGTCGACGAGGCGGGCGACCCGGCGATGCGCAACGCGGACGTGCTGGACGCGATCGCCGATCCGGCGTTCCAGACCGAGCTCGGCCGGTTCAACATCGAGATCAACCTGCCGCCGCGGCAGCTGGGCCCGGACGGGCTGGTCGGCTTCGAGGACAGCGTGCGCGCGTCGTTGAACGCGGCCGAGGACAAGGCGAACTCGGTCGACTCGCACATCGTGATGATCGGCATCCTGCCGACGCTGCGGCACGAGCACATGAACGCGGAGACGCTGTCCGCGAACCACCGCTACAAGCTGCTCGAGGAGCAGATCTTCGCGGCCCGCGGCGAGGACCTGGAGATCAACATCTCGGGCGCGGAGCGGCTGGTGGCGCAGGCGGACACGATCGCCCCGGAGAGCGCGTGCACGAGCGTGCAGTACCACCTGCAGGTGGCGCCGGAGACGTTCGCGCAGTACTGGAACGCCAGCCAGGTCATCGCGGGCGTGCAGGTGGCGCTGGGCGCGAACTCGCCGTACCTGTACGGCAAGCAGCTGTGGGCGGAGAGCCGGATCGTGCTGTTCGAGCAGGCCACGGACACCCGGCCGGACGAGCTGAAGGCGCAGGGCGTGCGGCCGAGGGTGTGGTTCGGCGACCGGTGGATCACGTCGATCTTCGATCTGTTCGAGGAGAACGTGCGCTACTACTCCGCGCTGCTGCCGCTGTGCGACGACGAGGACCCGGCCGAGGTGCTGGCCCGCGGCGAGACGCCCCAGCTGGGTGAGCTGCGGTTGCACAACGGCACGATCTACCGCTGGAACCGGCCGATCTACGACGTGGTGGCGGGCAGCCCGCACCTGCGGGTGGAGAACCGGGTGCTGCCGGCGGGCCCGACGGTCGTGGACGTCATGGCGAACGCGGCGCTGTACTTCGGCCTGGTCCGCGCGCTCGCCGACCAGGACCGTCCACTGTGGAGCCAGATGAGCTTTTCGGCGGCGGAGGAGAACTTCCACACGGCGGCGAAGGACGGCATCGGCGCGCGGATCTACTGGCCGGGGATCGGCGAGGTTCCGGTGACCGAGCTGGTGCTGCGCAGGCTGCTGCCGCTGGCCCACGACGGGCTGGACGCGTGGGGCGTGGACCCGAAGGACCGCGACCGGCTGCTCGGCGTGATCGAGCAGCGCTGCATCAGCGGGCGCAACGGCGCCACCTGGCAGGTGGACACGGTGCATGCGCTGGAGCAGACGACGTCGGTGAACCGTGAGCAGGCGCTGCGCGAGATGACCCGGCGGTACGCGAAGCACATGCACTCCAACGAGCCGGTGCACTCCTGGCCGGGGGTCTAGTGGGTCAGTCGCCGGTCTCCTTCGAGGCGTCGAGCACGGCGTCGCGGAGGGCGGCCCGGAGGCGCCCGACGTCCAGCGGGGCGAGCACGGCCGTCTCACCCGGGGGCGCCACCAGCACGACCCGTCCCTGTCGCACGAAGACGGTGAGGTCGCGTCGCCGGCCGGCGACGTCGCGACACACGATCGACCATTCCTTGTGGTTGCCCACTTTCCATTCCTCCGGCCGTTGCGGCGGTCTCGCTCGCTGGCGATGCTCACCAGGATGACGTCCGCGCGCCGCCAGCGTGACGGTATTTCCGCGACTTTCTCGAAGGGCTTGATCTCAAATGGGCGAACCTCGTCGCATCGTGATCGTCGGTTCCGGGCTCGCGGGCGCCACCGCCGCGGGAGCGTTGCGGGACGGGGGCTACACCGGACAGGTGCTGCTGCTGGGCCAGGAGGAGCACCAGCCGTACGAGCTGCCCGCGCTGTCGAAGGGCATCCTGCTCGGCGAGCAGACCGAGCCGGACTGGGTCCACGACGCGGCGAGCTACGCCGAGCGGGACATCGAGCTGCGGCTGTCGACCGCGGTCGGCGAGGTCCGGCCGGCGGAGCACGAGGTGATCGAGGCGGACGGCACCACACACCCGTACGACCGGCTGCTGCTGGCGACGGGTTCGCAGCCGCGCCGGCCGGTGATGACGGGCGTGCACCTGGACGGGCTGCACCTGCTGCGCACGCTGGACGACGCGCGCGGGCTGCGCGCGGAGCTGCGCGAGGGCAGGCGGGTCGTGATCGTCGGCGCGGGGTGGATCGGGTGCGAGGTCGCGGCGGCGGCGCGGCGCAGCGGCTGCGAGGTGACGGTGGTGGAGCCCATGCCGCTGCCGCTGTACCGGGTGCTGGGTGACACGATCGCCGGCGTGTTCCGCGACCTGCACGCCGAGGAGGGCGTCGTCTGGAAGCTCGGCGTCGGCGTTTTCGGGTTCACCGGCGACGAGGACGGCCGGGTGACCGGCGTGAGCCTGGACGACGGCAGCGAGCTGCCGTCGGACGTCACCGTGGTCGCGGTCGGCGCGGCGCCGCGGGTGGAGCTGGCGCACGCCGCGCGGCTCGACCTGGCGCCGGCGACGGTCAGCGGCGGCGTCGACGTGGACGCGTGCCTGCGCACGTCCGCGCCGGACGTGTACGCGGCGGGCGACATCGCGGCGCACGCCCACCCGCGCCACGGCCGGCGGGTACGGGTGGAGCACTGGGCGAACGCGAGGGACCAGGGGGCGCACGTGGCGGGCAACCTGGTAGGCGGGTCGAAGCCGTACACGGCGAGCCCGTACTTCTTCTCGGACCAGTACGACCTGGGCCTGGAGTTCCGCGGCATCGCCGACCCGCTGGCCGACGAGCTGGTGGTGCGCGGGGACCTCGCGGCTCGCGAGTTCGTCGCGTTCTGGCTGCGCGACGACGAGGTGCGCGCGGCGATGAACGTGAACGTGTGGGATGCCGGTGACGTACTGTCCGCCCTGGTGGACGGCGACGTCAAGGTCGAGAGAACGAAGCTCGCGGACGCGGACCTCGCGAGCCTCGTGGGGTAGCCGCGGGGAGGGCGCATGGCGGATCCGGGCCGATCGATCGACTCGGTGCTGATCCAGGCCGCGCGCCTGACCGCGGCGGGCAGGCCGGAGTCGGCGATCGCCGTGCTGCGGCCCGCGCTCGAGCAGTTCCCCGACCATTCGGTCGCGTGGTGCAGGTTGTCCGCCGCGCTGCTGGACTCGGGCGAGCCCGCCTTGTCGCTGGAGGCGGCGAAGCGCGCGATGACGCTGGGCGAGCGGTCCTGGGGGCACCGGCTGGCCAGCCTCGCGCTGCTGGAGCTGGGCCGGCACGGGGAGGCCGTGGTGTCCGCGCGCGAGGCGGTCCGGCGGGACGCGGCGGACTGGCGCTGCCACGTGGCGCTGGCCGAAGCGCTGGTGCCCGGCACGCCCGTGGAGGCGGTGCGGGTGGCGCGTACGGCCGTGGCCTTGGCACCGGAGGAGCCGCGTGCGCACGAGGTGCTCGGCGACGCGGCGGTGGCCGCGCACGAGTGGCTGGAGGCCGAGCGCGGGTACCGGGCGGCGCTGCGGCTGGACCCGGACAACGAGGACGTGACCGCGAAGGTGGCCCGGCTGGCGCGGCGGCCCCCGGAGCGGCCCGCCGAGGAGCGGCGGCCCGCGCGGGTGCCGGTCCGGCCGCGGTTCGGCCGGGCGCAGCGGGTGGCGGTGTACCTGGCGGTGCGCCGCGCGGCGGTCTGGCAGGCGGTCGGCGTGCTGGTGTTGCTGATCGCCGGGCTGCCGTCACCGAGCGGGCTGCTGGCGTGGGTGGGGCTGGGGATCGCGGTGTTCGTGGTGGCGCTGGCGGTGCGCGGGTGGCTGGGACTGCCGGCCGGCGGCCGGGTGCCGCCGCGTGAGCTGTCCACCCGGGAGCCGCGCGCGGCGCTGGGCGGGGTGTTGCTCGGTGTGTCCGTGTTGTTGCTGCTCGTGTGGACGGTCCTGTTGGTACTGGGGATGGCGCTGTGGCCGCTTCTCGTTGCGGCGCTTGCGTTTGCGGCCGTCGCAATCGTGAACAGCTCGCTGGTGCTGTCGCGGATTTTCGCCACGGGCCGCTAACGTGCCGCTCATCGGGAACCGGGTCGGGGTCGGGTGCGTCGGTTTCGGTGTCTCTCCCTACCCCCGCTGTGACTAGGTGACGATCATGATTCGACTCGGCACGCTGCTGGTGTTCTTCGGTCTGGGCTCGGCGCTGCTGCACCTCACGTCGGTGCAGTTCCGGCTGCTCATGTGGGCGGAACCGATGCAGCCCGCGATGGGCCTGGCGCTCGGCGGCGCGGGCGTGGTGGTGATCGTGCTCAAGCTGTTGCTGGGCAAGAACTCCGAGGCGCCGGCCGGGGCGCCCGCCGCACCGCCTGCCGGCGCGCGTGTCGGTGCGCCGCAGTACGGCCAGCCGCAGCAGTTCGCCCAGGCACAGTTCGGTCAGGCACAGGTCGGCCAGCCCTACGGCCAGCCCGCGACGCCGCCACCCGGCCAGTTCCCGCCGCCGCCCGCGCGGTACGGCCCGCCCTCGGGCGCGCGGCCGGTGCCGCAGCTCGCTCCGCAGCCGGGCCCGCAGCCGGTCGGCGCGCCGCCGCAGCAGTTCGGCCCGCAGGGCTTCCAGCAGCCGAACCCGTTCGACCGCCCCCGGGGCTGACCCACGCCCGGCCGTTGCACCGGCGCCCACCCGACCGGGAAGGATGGGCCCGACCGAGCGACGAGTCCGGCGGCCGGCAACGGCCCGAGACGGCAGGGAGCGGCACAGTGGCGGTGCAGTGGGGCGGCTACCAGAACGAGATCTACCTCCGGGGCCTCGCCGGTGAGGTGCCGGCGTTCACCACCGACGGCACGCGGCTCGAGGAGGTCGCGCGCGGGAAGGTGGAGCCGGGGCCGTTCGGGTACGTCGCCGGGGGTGCCGGGTCGGGCGCGACCGTGCGGGCCAACCGGGAGGCCTTCGACCGGTGGCGGATCGTGCCGCGGATGCTGGCCGACGCCACGCAGCGGGACCTCTCGACGACCGTGCTCGGGACCGCGATGCCGGCGCCGGTGTTGCTGGCTCCGGTGGGCGTGCAGTCGATCCTGCACCCGGACGGGGAGCTGGCCACTGCGCGGGTGGCCGCCGAGCTGGGCGTGCCGATGATCCTTTCCACGGCGTCGTCACACGCGATCGAGGACGTCGCGGAGTCCAATGGGGACGGTCCGCGGTGGTACCAGCTGTACTGGCCCAACGACAACGACGTGACGGTCAGCATCCTGTCGCGTGCCAAGGCCGCCGGGTTCTCCACGCTGGTGCTGACGCTCGACACGTGGACGCTGGCGTGGCGCACCCAGGACCTCGACCAGTCCTACCTGCCGTTCATCCGCGGCGTCGGCACCGCCATCCCGTTCTCCGACCCGGCTTTCCGCGCGGGGCTGGAGAAGTCGCCGGAGGAGGACCCGCAGTCGGCCATCCTGCGCTGGATCCCGATGTTCACCGGCACCGACAAGCGCTGGGACCAGCTGCCGTTCCTGCGCGAGCACTGGGACGGGCCGATCGTGCTGAAGGGCATCCAGCACGTCGACGACGCCCGCCGCGCCCGGGACGCCGGGATGGACGGGATCGTCGTGTCCAACCACGGCGGGCGGCAGGTCGACGGGGCCGTCGCGTCGCTCGAGGTGCTGCCGGAGATCGCGGCCGCGGTCGGGGACGAGCTGGCCGTGCTGTTCGACTCCGGCATCCGGACCGGGGCCGACGTCGTCAAGGCGCTCGCCCTCGGCGCGCAGGCGGTCCTCCTCGGCCGGCCGTACGCCTACGGGCTGGCGCTCGGCGGCGAGGACGGCGTCCGGCACGTGGTGCGCTCGCTGCTCGCCGACCTCGACCTGACGCTCGGGCTCTCCGGGCACCGCACGCCAGGCGAGCTCGACGGGAGCGCGCTGCGGCGCGCGTGAGCGAGCTTGCGAACGAACCAATGACACAGGGCGAGCTTGCGAGCGAACCAATGACACAGGGCGACCGCGAGCGGCAGCACCGAGCCTGCGAGGGGCTGTCGTGAGCTACTTCGCGTCGGCGTAGCAGTCGACGACCGCGGCCTGCAGCGGGAAGCGGACCGGGGTGTCGGCGAAGACCAGCCTGCTCGCCTCGTCCGCGGACGCGGTGACCTCGGCCGCGACGTCGTCGGCGATGGCGGCCGGGCAGTGCACGAGGACCTCGTCGTGCTGGAAGAACACCAGCTGCGCCTCGGTGCCCGCGAGCCGGCGGCGCAGCGTGGCGAGGACCGTCAGCGCCCAGTCCGACGCGCTCGCCTGCACCACGAAGTTGCGGGTGAACCGGCCCCAGTTGCGGGCCGCCTCGCGCGAGCGGCGCTCCGTGCCCGGGTCGGCCGAGCCCATCAGCGCGCGCCACGCCTCGCTCGGCGGCGGGCTCGTGCGGCCGAGGCGGGAGCGCACCATCCGCCCCTCCTCGCCCGCGCGCGCCGCCTGCTCGACGTAGTCGACGGCCTGCGGGAAGCGCTTGCGCAGCTGGGCGAGCAGCGGGCCCGCACCACCGGCCGTGCCGCCGTACATCGCCGACAGCATGGCCCGCTTCGCGTGGTCGCGGTTGCCGTCGAACGCGTCGGCGGCCAGCGTCGTGTACAGGTCGGTCGTCGCCGAGACGTCCGCGAACGCGCGGTCGCCGGACAGCGCCGCCAGCACCCGCGGCTCCAGCTGTGCCGCGTCGGCAACCACCAGCCGCCGGCCAGGGTCCGCGCGCACGGCCGTGCGCAGCGCACGCGGCAGCTGCAGCGCGGCCCCGCCGTTGGTCGCCCAGCGGCCGGACACCACGCCG
The DNA here is from genome assembly GCA_035995025.1 of Actinophytocola sp. Classification (GTDB taxonomy): domain Bacteria; phylum Actinomycetota; class Actinomycetes; order Mycobacteriales; family Pseudonocardiaceae; genus Actinophytocola. The sequence continues at coordinate 134,339 of DASYKY010000060.1, read as the reverse complement.
CCCACCACGTACTCCGGGCGGAAGCGGCCGCCGTGCACCCAGGCGTCGAGCCACGACCAGCCGTTGGCCACCCACAGCCGCTGCAGCTCCTTGTACTTCAGCAGCGGCGCGACCGCCGGGTGGTCGACCTCGCGCAGCACGTGCGCGCGGCTGGACGGCAGCTCGATGCCGGCACGCGCGAACGCCCGCACCACGCTGGCCGGGTTGTCCGGGTTGACCTGCCGTGACTCCGGCGCGCCGACCAGCCCGAAGGCGGCCGTGATCTCCTCGGCCAGCCCGGCGAGCACGCGCGGCCGCGCACCTGGCGACGGCCGGGGCCCGAGCAGGTTCGTGAGCAGGTCGAGGTGGACGTCGGCCCGCCACGGCAGCCCGTGGTGGCGCATCTCCGCCGCCGCGAGCGCGCCGGCGGACTCGGCCGCGACCAGCAGCCGTAATCGGTCCGGCTGCGGCACGAGCGCGACGCGGCGCTGCTGGTCGGCGTAGACCGCGACCGCCGCGTCCAGCGGGTCGGCGCCGGCGGGCAGCGGCTCGCGGTCGGCCTCGAACAGGGCGGGCTGCTCGGTGCGCGAGGCGGGCGGCGCGTCCTCGGGTTCCTCGAGGTCGTGCAGGCGGGCCCACGCCGCGGCCAGGTTGCGCGGACGCCCGTGCTCGCCCGCCCAGGCGAGCAGGATGCCCTCGGTCAGGGACAGGTCGTGGCAGCGGGACAACCGCACGCCCGCCGCGAGCAGGTCCGGGTACAGCGCGTCGGCGGCCGGCAGCACCCAGCGCGGCGCGTGCGCCGCCTCGGTGGCCGCCATCCAGGCGGCCAGGTCGTCGACCTTCTCGGGCGCGCCGGGTTCGGCGCCGTCCGGGAGCACCTGCACCCGGCCGGCGCCGTCCCCCTCCGGCACGGCCACCACCTGCATGTCCGCATTCTGCGGCAACACCCTGACAGTTTTGATGGTTCGCTTCGCTCCTCCGCTACGTCGCTCCCGCTCACAGGTGGACCGGTAGTTAACCAGCAAGTAGGTTCGGGCGAGGCAGCTCGACGAGGAGGGTCCGGCTTGTTGGACAAGGCGTGGGACAAGGCCTGGGAGACCGCGGCCCAGGTGCCGACGATGGCGCGCGGCCTGTACGTGATCCGCCGGTCCGGGCTGGTGCCGCTGGGCCGCCCCGACCGCGCCCTGCGCGCGCTGCTCACCCTGCGCCGGCTCGGCCCGATCGCCGGTGCGGCGCACGTCGCCGCGCAGCGCGACCACCACGCGGTCGGCCTCGTCGACGAGCTCGGCCCGCTCACCTATCACCAGCTCGACACCCGCTCCAACGCGCTCGCGAGGGCCTTCGCGCAGCGCGGGCTCGACGACACCTCGGTGATCGCGCTGCTCGCCCGCGACCACCGCGGCGCGGTCGACACCATGGTCGCCGCGGGCAAGCTCGGCGCCCGGCTGCTCCTGATGAACACCGGCTTCGCCAAGCCCCAGCTGGTCGACGTGGCGCGCCGGGAGAACGTGACCGCGGTCGTGTACGACGCGGAGTTCGGCGAGCTGATCGACGCCCTCGACGGTGCCGACGACGGGGACCTGCCGCGCTTCCTCGCCTGGGTGGAGGAGGGCACGAACCCGGTCCACCCGACCCTCGACGAACTGATCACCAGCACCGACGACCGCCCGGTGCCCGCACCGGCCGAGCCGGGCGGGATGGTCCTGCTCACCAGCGGCACCACCGGCACGCCGAAGGGCGCGCCGCGCACGATCCGCTCGCCGCTCGCCGCCGCGCAGTTCCTCGACCGGATCCCGCTGCGGGTCGGCGAGGCAACGATGCTGGCCGCGCCGCTGTTCCACGGCACCGGCCTCTCGCAGTTCCTGCTGTCGTTCGCGCTCGGCTCGACCGTGGTGCTGCGCCGCAGGTTCGACCCCGAGCAGACGCTGAAGGCCATACAGGACAACAAGGCCACCGCGCTCGTGCTGGTGCCCACGATGCTGCGCCGGATCGTCGACCTCGGACCGGAGGTGCTGGCCCGGTACGACACGTCGTCGCTGCGGATCGTCTTCTCCGCGGGCTCCGCGCTGCCGCCCGAGCTGGGCAACCGGGCCACCGACGCGTTCGGCGAGGTCGTGCACAACCTCTACGGCTCGACCGAGGTCGCGGTCGCCACCGTGGCCACCCCGCAGGACTGGCGCGACGCGCCGGGCACGGTCGGCCGCGCGCCGGTCGGCTGCCGGGTGGCGCTCTACGCCGACGACGGCAGGCGGGTGCGCGGGCCGAACCGGATCGGCCGCGTGTTCGTCGGCAGCATGCTGAGCTTCGAGGGCTACACCGACGGCCGGCACAAGGACGTCATCGACGGCCTGCTCTCCAGCGGCGACGTCGGCCACTTCGACGAGGCGGGCCGGCTGTTCATCGACGGCCGCGACGACGACATGATCGTCTCCGGCGGGGAGAACGTGTTCCCCGGCGAGGTCGAGAACCTGCTGCTGGAGCACGACGGCGTGGCCGAGGTCGCGGTGACCGGCGTGCCGGACGACGAGTTCGGCCAGCGGCTCAAGGCCTACGTGGTGACCAGGCCCGGCGCCCCGCTCGACGCCGAGGCGGTCCGCGACCACGTGCGCGCCAACCTCGCCCGCTACAAGGTGCCCCGCGAGGTCGTCTTCCTCGACGAGCTGCCCCGCAACGCCACCGGCAAGATCCTCAAGGACAAGCTGGCCGAACTGGGCTGACGCGTCATTATCACAGGAATATTCTTCAAGCAAGACCCCATAGTTGGGGATTCGGTCTAAATGGCCCGCTACCTCGAATTTCGCGGATTCGGATCCGTATTCATGACGATAAGCATTCAATCGGATGTCGAATTGTCGACGCAAATACCGCAGCATGTGTGACGGGATGCTTTCTGAGCGTCATATTCGCAGGTGAAGCTACAAGTTACCGATAAGTATACCAGTCGGTAACCAATGCGCGGCCGTATTCGGAAGCGTGTCGTGAACCCTTTCACGCTGCGTCCGCCTGCCGTAATGAGATTGCTCCGTTCGGCCTAGTTGTGGCAAGTGGCAAGCATTGCTCGAACTTCGTGTTAAGGAGTTCCATATCCATTAGGGCAGGGGCGTGTGGATTCATTCACGGGGCACGAAATGCGACGCCACTGTCCACATTGGTCGGGGACAGGAAGGGTCGAATACATGCGTATGAGTCGGGGCCGCCTGCTGGCAGGCGTGGGTTTCGTGGCAGCGACGGCGGCTGTCGCCGCGGTCGTCGCGATGCCCGCGCAGGCACAGGAAGGCAAGATCCTCATGGCCGGCACCGCGAACGCGGTGGACGGTCACTACATCGTGACACTGAAGGACACCAACGGGTTCTCGGCGAAGGCCGTCACCACGCAGGCCGACAGCCTCTCCATCAAGTACGGCGCCAAGGTCGGCTACAAGTACACCGCCGCGCTGCACGGCTTCTCGGTCACCGCGACCGAGGCCCAGGCCAAGCAGCTCGCCGCCGACCCGGGTGTGGCCTCGGTGCAGGTGAGCCACAAGTTCTCCGTGTCGGACACCCAGGCCAACCCGCCGTCGTGGGGCCTGGACCGGGTCGACCAGAAGGACCTCCCGCTGGACAACGCCTACACGCCCACCAACGGCGGTGAGGGCGTCACCGCGTTCATCATCGACACCGGTGTGCGCGCCACGCACGAGACGTTCGGCGGCCGCGTGAGCGGTGGCTTCGACGCCATCGACGGCGACAACAACCCGGATGACGGCTTCGGCCACGGCACCCACGTCGCCGGCACCATCGGCGGCACCGAGTACGGCCTCGCCAAGAGCGTCGCCATCACCCCGGTGCGCGTGCTCGACGACACCGGCTCCGGCACCACCGAGCAGGTCGTGGCCGGCATCGACTGGGTCACCCAGAACCACAGCGGCCCGTCCGTGGCCAACATGAGCCTGGGTGGCGGCGTCGACGAGGCGCTCGACACCGCGGTGTCGAACTCCATCGCCTCCGGCGTGACCTACGCGATCGCCGCCGGCAACTCCTCGGCCGACGCGAAGGACTTCTCGCCGGCCCGCGTCCCCGAGGCGATCACCGTCGCCGCGTCGGACATCAACGACGCGCAGGCCGAGTTCTCGAACTTCGGCTCGCTCGTCGACGTGTACGCCCCGGGCGTGGACATCACCTCGTCCTGGAACGACAGCGACACCGGCACCAACACGATCAGCGGCACGTCGATGGCGACGCCGCACGTGGCCGGCGCCGCGGTGCTGTTCCTGTCCGCGAACCCGGACGCCGCTCCGGCCGACGTGGCAACGGCCCTGACCGGTGCCGCCACGCCGGACAAGATCACCAACGCCAGCCCCGACACCGCGAACCTGCTGCTCTACACCGGGCCGTGATTCGAGGTTGGTGAGCTAGGTCATAACGAGCACCGCCCCCGGGAGAAGTCCCGGGGGCGGTGTTTTGCGCCTATGGTCAAACTCGTGGACTTCTCGCACTCGGCCACGGCGGCCGACTACCTGCGACGTGTCGGCGACTTCATCCGTGCGGAGATCGAGCCCGTCGAGGCCGACTACCACCGCACGCTGCGGGCGGCGAGCGACCCCTGGGTCGTGCTGCCCGTCGTCGAGGAGCTCAAGGCGAAGGCCCGGGGGCAGGGGTTGTGGAACCTCTTCCTCCCGGACACCGAGCACGGCGGCGCGGGGCTGTCCAACGCCGAGTACGCGCCGCTCGCCGAGCAGATGGGCCGCTCCGTGCTCGCGCCCGAGGTGTTCAACTGCAACGCGCCGGACACCGGCAACGCCGAGGTGCTGGTGAAGTACGGCAGCCCCGAGCAGCAGGAGCGCTGGCTCGGCCCGCTGCTGCGCGGCGAGATCCGCTCCGCGTTCTGCATGACCGAGCCCGGGGTCGCCTCCTCCGACGCCACGAACATGGCCGCCACCGCGGTCGTCGACGGCGACGAGATCGTCCTCAACGGACGGAAGTGGTGGAGCTCGGGCATCGGCCATCCCAACTGCGGCTTCGTGATCTTCATGGGGCTGACCGATCCCGATGCGCCGCGCCACCGGCGGCACTCGATGGTCCTCGTGCCCATCGGCAGCGACGGCGTGAAGGTCGAGCGGATGCTGTCGGTGTTCGGCCACCAGGACGAGCCGTACGGGCACGGCGAGGTCACGTTCACCGACGTGCGGCTGCCGCTGTCCGCGGTGATCGCCGGGCCCGGCCGCGGCTTCGAGATCGCGCAGGGCAGGCTCGGGCCGGGCCGCATCCACCACTGCATGCGGCTCATCGGGCTGGCCGAGCGGGCGCTGGAGCTGGCCTGCGCGCGGGCCACCTCGCGGGTCGCGTTCGGCAAGCCGCTGGCGAACCTCGGTGGCAACCGGGAGCGGATCGCGAAGGCTCGAATCGCGATCAACCAGGCGCGGCTGCTCGTGCTGCACACGGCGTGGCTGCTCGACACGTCGGGCGTGGCCGGCGCGCGCAGCGAGGTGTCGCAGATCAAGGTGGCCGTGCCGTCGATGGCGCTCGAGGTCATCGACATGGCCATCCAGCTGCACGGCGGCGCGGGCGTGTCCGACGACTTCCCGCTCGCCGCCGCGTACGCGGGCGCGCGGGCGCTGCGCCTCGCGGACGGCCCGGACGAGGTGCACCTGAACCTCGTGGCCCGCTTCGAGCTGGCGCCCTATGTAGAGGCGAAGTCGTGAGGATTCTGGTCACCGGCGCGGGTTCCGGGCTCGGCCGCGCGATCGCCACCCGGTTCGCCGGCGCCGGCCACCAGGTGCTGGTGTCCGATGTGGACGTCACGGCCGCGGAGACGGTCGCGAAGGAGCTCGGCCAGGCCGCCATCGGGCTCGACGTCACCTCCGACGCCGGCTGGCAGGCCGCGCTCGACCGTTGCCAGGCGGACTGGGGCGGGCTGGACGTGCTGGTCAACAACGCCGGGGTCGGCGCGGGCGGGCGGTTCGAGCGGATTCCGCTCGAGGACTGGGACTGGATCTGGGAGATCAACGTCAAGGGCGTGGTGCGCGGCTGCCGGACGTTCGTGCCGCTGTTCAAGGACCAGCACGCCGGGCACATCGTGAACGTCGCCTCGCTGGCCGGGATCATGAACCTGCCGGCGATGAGCTCCTACAACGTCACGAAGGCCGGTGTGATCGCGCTGTCGGACACGCTGCGCCACGAGCTGGCGCCCTACGGCGTGCACACGACCGTCGTCTGCCCGGCGTACTTCCGCACCAACCTCGGCGACCGGCTGCGCACGCCGGACGCCGGGCTCGCGGTGCTCATGGACAAGCTGATGGCCTCGTCGAAGGTGACCGCGGCCGACGTGGCGGCCCAGGTGGTGGACGCGGTGGCACGCAAGCGTTTCCTCGTGCTCACTCACCCGGACGGGCGGCGCTCGGCGCGGCTCAAGCGGTTCGCGCCGCGGCTCGTCGACGCCCAGGTGCGGACGTACTGGTCACGACTTCGGTCCACTTTGGAACGGGAGGGCTCATGACGGCGCTGCGGGACCAGCCGGGCGAGGTGCGCGGCGAGGACGCGTTCGACACCGCGGCCGTGACCACGTGGCTCTCCTCCCAAGTGGACGATCTGGGCGAGATGCTCGAGGTGCGGCAGTACCCGGGTGGCGCGTCGAACCTGACCTACCTGCTTCGCTACCCCGGCCGCGAGCTGATCCTGCGCCGCCCGCCGGCCGGGCAGAAGGCGAGGTCCGCGCACGACATGCAGCGCGAGTACTCGGTGCAGAAGGGCCTGCGCCCGGTGTACCCGTACGTGCCGAACGTGCTGGCGATGTGCACGGACTCGGGCGTGATCGGCTCGGACTTCTACGTGATGGAGCGGATCGACGGCGTCATCCTGCGCGGCGACCTGCCCGAGGGCATGACGCTGTCCAAGGCCGGCGCGCGCTCGCTCGCGTTCCGCACGTTCGACCGGCTGGTCGAGCTGCACCAGGTCGACCCAGAGGCCGCCGGGCTCGCCGGTCTCGGCAGGGGCGCGGGGTACGTCGAGCGGCAGGTGCGCGGCTGGAACGACCGCTACCGGCGGGCGCGCACGCCGAACGTGCCGGAGTCCGAGGACGTGATGTCGTGGCTGGCGGACAACCAGCCCGGCGACGTCGGGACCTGCGTGATCCACAACGACTTCCGGTTCGACAACGTGGTCCTCTCGGCCGACCTCGAGGTCGTCGGCGTGCTGGACTGGGAGATGGCCACGCTCGGCGACCCGCTGATGGACCTCGCCGGCAGCATCGCGTACTGGACCCAGGCCGACGACGACGAGATGGCGCTGCTGATGCGCAAGCAGCCGAGCCACCTGCCGGGCATGCCGACGCGGGCCGAGCTGGTCGAGTACTACTGCGGGCGGACCGGGCTGTCCACGGAGAACTGGACGTTCTACGAGGTGTTCGGCCAGTTCCGGCTGCAGGTGATCCTGCAGCAGATCTACTACCGGTACCACGAGGGGCAGACGCACAACCCGGCGTTCGCGGAGCTGTACCGGTTCGCCGAGTACCTGGACGCGCGCAGCCGGGCGGCACTGGCCTGATGGGCACCTGATGGGCGCCGTCTACCTGCTGCGGCACGGGCAGGCGTCGTTCGGCACCGCGGACTACGACGTGCTGTCGCCGGCCGGGGAGCTGCAGGCCAAGGTGCTCGGCGAGGAGCTGCGCCGCCGGGCGGTGCCCGCGCACGCGGTGTGGTCGGGGACGTTGCGCCGCCAGCTCGCGACCGCGTCGGCGTCCCTCGCGGCGGCCGGTCTCGACCTCGAGGTGCGCGAGGACGCGCGGTGGAACGAGTACGACCACATGGGACTGGTCCCGGAAGGACAGTCGGTGGACGCGGCCGGGTCGTCCCGGCGGTTCCAGACGCTGCTGGACTCGGCGCTGCGCTCGTGGCTGTCCGCCGGCTCGGCCATCGCCGGGACGGGCACGTGGGAGTCGTTCTCCGGCGGGGCGTTCGCCGCGTTGTCTGACGTGTTCGACGGGCTGCCGAGCGGCGGGTCCGCGCTGGTGTTCACGTCGGCCGGGGTGATCGCGGCGGTGTGCGCGCGGCTGCTGGGCCTGCCGCCGGAGGGCTTCCTGGCGCTGAACCGGACGATGGCGAACGCGAGCATCACGAAGGTGGTGCGCGGCCGGTCCGGGGTGACGTTGCTGTCGTTCAACGAGCACGCGCACTTCGAGGGCGATCGCCGCGAACTGCTCAGCTACCGGTAGCGCCACGGGTATCGTGCGGCCGGTGCAGTCACTGCGAACCGAGGATCCGGCGCGGGTCGGGGAGTACGCGGTGCTCGGCCGGCTCGGGCAGGGCGCCATGGGCCGGGTGTACCTGGCCAGATCGCCGGGCGGCCGGTTCGTCGCGGTGAAGGTCGTGCGGCCGGAGCTGGCCGACGATCCCGGGTTCCGGGAGCGTTTCCGCCACGAGGTCGCCTCGATGCGGGCGGTCGGCGGCTTCTGGACCGCGGCGGTGGTCGACGCGGACCCGGACGGCCTGTGGCTGGCGACCGAGTACGTGCCGGGGCCCACCCTGTTCGCCGCGGTCGCGGCGCACGGGCCGCTGCCCCTGGCGGCGCTGCGCGGCTTGGTGGCGGGGCTGGCGGAGGCGCTGCGTGCGATTCACGGCGCGGGCCTGGTGCACCGGGATCTCAAGCCGGCCAACGTGTTGCTGGCCGCCGACGGTCCGCGGGTGATCGACTTCGGCATCGCCAAGGCGCTCGAGTCGGTGGGCCTGACGGCGACGGGCATGTTCGTCGGCACGCCCGGCTTCCTGTCCCCGGAACAGATCGAGGGCCGCGACGCGACCCCGGCGAGCGACGTGTTCGCGCTGGGCGCGGTCCTGGCGTACGCGGCGACCGGTGCCGGTCCGTTCGGCACCGGCGACGCGGCGGCGCTGCTGTACCGCGCGGTGCACGCGCAGCCGTCGCTCGACGGCGTGCCGTCGTCGCTGCGCCCGCTGGTGGCGCGGTGCCTCGATCGCTCGCCCGATGCCCGGCCGTCGCCGTCGGAGCTGCTGGCTTCGGTGGGGCCGCCGGAGGGGCCGGACTGGCTGCCGGCGGCCGTGCGCGCGATGGTCACCGAGCAGGAGACGGAGATGGCCCGGCCCTCGCCGCGCCCGCCAACCACGCCGTACACGAAGGCGGGCCTGCCGTTGCCGTTCGGTGGCGCCGCGAAGCCCGTGCCGGCGCCCGCGCCCGCGCCCGCCGCGAACGCGCCCGCGGCGCCGGCGACTTCACCGCCGCCGGGTACCGGAGCACCGGCCGCAGACCTTTCTCCTTCGGCGGCGGCACCCGGAACACCGCCCGGGAGCGGGAACCGGGCCGTGTTCCGGGTGTCGCGGACCTCGGCGCTGGTGCTGGCCGGGCTGAGCACGGTCGGGGCCTTCGTGTCCGGCGGGATCTCCCAGGACGCCACGCGGGTCGACAACGGTGGCGTGGCGCTGCTGTTCCTCGTCGCCTGCCTCGTGCTCACCGTGTCGGCCGTGCGGTTCTGGTGGATCGTCGTGCGGCAGCGGCGGTGGGTCGAGGTGTCGGGCAGCGGGCTCGCGGTCGGGCGCGGGCGGCGGACGACCCCGATCGGCTGGGGCCAGCTCGCCCGGGTGCGGGTCGTCGAGGAGAAGCGGCCCTGGCTCGTCGTCTGGACGCAGGACGGGTCGCATGTGGACCTCGGTGCGCGGTACGCGGGCGGCTACCGGGTCTTTCCCGTCGGGCACGAGCGGCGCAAGGCCGGCCGGCGGCGGGAGACGCGGGAGCTGCGGGCCGCGCTCGGCTGGTACGGGCGTTCCGTCTACGACCCCAGCCCGTGAGCCCGTGACGTTGCCGCGGCACGGATCGTCGGGTAGGCAGGGGGCTATGCGACGGCCCTCGATCGACCCCGTGGTGTGGCGTCCGGACCGGCCGAGCGGCCGCCCGGCCAGGAACACGCTGCCCCCGCTCACCATCGTCCAGGTCAACGGGCACGGCACCGAGGACGTCCTCGTCGACCACGGGCACGTCTACACCGGTGTCGACGACGGCCGCATCCTCCGGCTGACCCGCGACGGCCGCCGGCTCGACACCGTCGCCGACACCGGCGGGCGGCCGCTCGGGATCGAGTCGTACCCCGACGGGCGGCTGCTGGTCTGCGACGCCACGCGCGGGCTCCTGCTCGTCGACCGGGCCAGCGGCGACGTCGAGACCCTCGTCGCGCGCGGGCCGGACCTGCGGGTGTGCAACAACGCCGCGGTGAGCGCCGACGGCACGGTCTACTTCACCGACTCCACCAGCCGCTTCGACCTCGAGCACTGGAAGGCCGACCTCCTCGAGCACCGCGGCACCGGGCGGCTGCTGCGCCGCGACCCGGACGGCGCCGTCGAGACCGTCGCAGGCGGGCTGCACTTCGCCAACGGCGTGGCCCTCGCGCCCGACGAGACCTATGTGGTCGTCGCGCAGACCGGGGCCTACCGGCTGGACAAGATCATGCTCACCGGGCCGCGGCAGGGTGCGGCCGAGATCCTCGCCGGCGGGCTGCCCGGCTTCCCCGACAACATCGCCACCGGCTCCGACGGGCTGATCTGGATCGCCATGGCCAGCCCTCGCATCCCGCTCCTCGACGTCTCCAGCCGGCTGCACCCGGCGCTGCGCAAGGCGGTCTGGGCACTGCCCGAACCGTTGCAGGTCAAGGAGAAGCGCATCGTCTGGGCCCGCGCCGTCGACGGCGCGACCGGCGCGGTCGTGCACGACTTCTGCGGCACCCACCCGGGCTTCCACATGGTCACCGGTGTCCGCGAGGCCGGCGGCACGGTCTACCTCGGCAGCCTCGACGAGCGCGCGGTCGCCCACTTCGACATCCCCTGAGCGCACGGATCCTACGAACCGCGAACGCGCGGCCTCGGGCTGGTGGCGGTCGCGGCCGCGCCGGCGGGCCGGCCAACCAGTTCGCCATGGACGAGCTGCCGGACGAGTTCGACCGCCGGGCCCGCACCGAGCTGGGCCTGCTGATCCCGGCCTTTCCCGGCGACGACTCCGGCGCGGTCGCGGCCCACGTCAGCTACCCCCAGGCCGACGGCGTACGCATCGAGCAGGCCCACGCGGTCGCCGCCGCGGCCACCGAGAAGGCGGCGGACCACCTGGGGTAGGGCGCCACCCGATCTTCGATCCGGTCATCGGGCGGGGCCGAAACACCATCGTTGCCGAATAGCAACCATGCGGCCGGGGTCGCGGACCGGTCCGCCCCGCGACCGGGGAATTCCGCTCTGAGCGGCCCGGAACCGGTGCCGGAAAGCCACGGGGCGGTGTCGGAACGAGGTCGGCGTGTTCGCCGGGTGGGCTGTTCGGTCGCCACCCTGGCGTCTCTTCGGCGGGATGGCCGCGGGTCGGGCTTGACGCCAAGGCTTTGGCTGGTCCAGGCTAATCCGCCATTAACCGATCAAGTGCTTGCGTTGTGCGATCGGTCATGCAATCGCATCGAAGGCCTGGTCCGAAGTGGACCGGGCATAAGGGAGTCGAGGATGACTCGTGCGGTCGATCCGCACCCGGCGGCGAAGGTACGCCCGGTGCCGGCTCGCAACGCCGTGTCTCCCCGCGCCCTCTCAGGAAGCCCTTGACTGTGCACTTGGTTCACGTGGCGGAAATACAAGGTGCGGTGCAGTCACGGATCGACAGGAGTAACTGAAATGAGTGCTGGAGCAAGGGCGCGCACTGCTGCCCTGCTGGCCGTCGCCGCGGTCGTATTGGCCGGATGTGGCGATGACAGCAGTGGCGACAGCGGCGACAGCGGGGCGGCCCCGAAGCTCGACGGCCGCGGTCCGATCACGTTCGCGACCGGCAAGGACACGTCGGGCAACATGCAGAAGCTCGTCGACAAGTGGAACACCGACCACCCCGACGAGAAGGTGACGATCACCGAGCTGCCGGAGTCCGCCGACGACCAGCGCCAGCAGATGGTCCAGAACGCGCAGGTCAAGTCCGACGCGTACACCGTGCTCAACCTGGACGTCGTCTGGACCGCCGAGTTCGCCGCGAACCGGTGGGTCGTCGAGCTGCCGAAGGACGAGTTCGACCTGAACAACTTCCTCAAGCCGGCGGTGGACACCGCGACCTACGTCGACAAGCTGTACGCCGTGCCGGTGTACTCCGACGGCGGCCTGTTGTACTACCGCAAGGATCTGCTGACCAAGGCCGGCGTCACCGAGGCGCCGAAGACCTGGGACGAGATGGACCAGGCCTGCAAGAAGGTGCAAGCACTTCCCGAGGGCAAGAACATCGGCTGCTACGCGGGCCAGTTCGACAAGTACGAGGGCCTCACCTGCAACTTCTCCGAGGCCGTGCAGTCCGCGGGCGGCGAGGTCGTCGGCGAGGACGGCAAGCCGAACGTGAACACCCAGGAGGCCAAGGACGGCCTGAACTTCCTGGTCGACGGCGTCAAGTCGGGTGAGATCCCGAAGGCCGCCATCACCTACCAGGAGGAGCCCGGCCGCCGCGCGTTCCAGGACGGCCAGCTGATCTTCCACCGCCAGTGGCCGTACCAGTTCGCACTGGCCAACGCCACCGACGGCACCTCGAAGGTCGCCGGCAAGTTCGACGTCGCCCCGCTGCCCGGCAAGGACGGCCCCGGCGTGTCGACGCTGGGTGGGCACAACTTCGCGATCTCGGCGTTCGCCAAGAACAAGGCGACCGGCCTGGACTTCATCAAGTACTTCTCGAGCGAGGAGTCGGAGAAGTCCAACCTGCTGGCGACCTCGCAGGCGCCGACGCGGGCGAACCTGTACGACGACCAGGAGCTGATCACCAAGTTCCCGTACCTGCCGAACCTGAAGGCCTCGATCGAGGGCGCGGTGCCACGGCCCAAGGCCGTCAAGTACGGCGACGTCACGGCGGCCATCCAGGAGGCCGCGTACGGCGCGATGAACGGTCAGAAGACGACCGATCAGGCGCTGAGCGATCTGCAGTCGAAGCTCGAAACGCTGACCGCTAAGTAGCAGACGTGATGCCCGGCCGGGCGGCGCCGAGTCGTCGCCCGGCCGGGCCTCCCCTGGACGCGTGACAGGAGATCGTCGTGACCACGCCTGCCCTGCCGCCCGCCGCGGGCGGAAACGCCACCACCAGTCCGCAACGCCACGGGCGCCTCGCCCTGATGTTGCTCTCGCCCACCTTCGTGGTGCTGGCGCTGGTGATCCTCTACCCGCTCATCGCCGCTCTCCGCGAGTCGCTGTACCTCAAACAGGACGGCCTCGACGCGAACGGCTTCGTCATCTCGGGCGACAACTTCGTCGGGGCCAGCAACTACTCGGCGATCTTCTCCGGGGAGACAGCGACCCGGTTCTGGAACGCCTTCTTCAACACCACGTTCTTCACCGTGGTCGGCGTGTCGATCGAGGTCGTCCTCGGCGTCGCGATGGCGCTGGTCATGCACCACGCGCTGCGCGGGAAGGGCATCGTCCGGGCGAGCATCCTCGTGCCGTGGGCGATCCCGACCGCCATGTCGGCGCTGCTGTGGCAGTGGATCTTCCAGGCCGACGGCATCGCCAACCAGATCCTCAACTCCCAGATCCTGTGGACCACCGAGGGCTTCCAGGCCAAGGTGGCGGTGCTGATCGCGGACACGTGGAAGACGGCGCCGTTCGTCGGCCTGCTGGTGCTGGCCGGCCTGCAGATGATCCCGAACGAGGTCTACGAGGCGGCCAGAGTGGACGGCGCCAACGCCTGGGCGCGCTTCTGGCGGATCACGCTGCCGCTGGTCAAACCCGCGCTGCTGGTGGCGATCCTGTTCCGCGTGATGGACGTGCTGCGCATCTTCGACCTGCCCTACGTCCTCATCGGGGCGCGCAAGTCGTCGGTGGAGACCCTGTCCATGCTGGCCTTCGACGAGGCGAGCAAGCTCAGGTACGGACCGGCGGCGGCCTACGCCACGATCCTGTTCCTCTACGTGGCCATCGTCGCCTACATCTTCGTCAAGCTGCTCGGCGCCGACCTCATCGGTGAGGCGCGAGAACGCACGCGGAACCAACGGCGGCGCAAGGCGAAGGCGACGGCCGAGCCGGAGGAGAAGGAGGCGGTGCCGGTATGACGGCCGCGACCGCGACCGCGGCCAGGCCCGCGGCGAGGAAGTCGAACAACAAGGCGGGCAAGGAGCTGGCCGGTCGCCGCTGGCTGTCGACGCTGGGCATCATCATCATCGTCCTCTACTGCCTGGCGCCGTTCTACTGGATGCTCGCCTCGGCGCTGCGCGCGCCCAACGACCAGGCTGACAACTCCTTCTTCCCAAGCCCGATGTCCCTGCAGAACTTCGAGGCCGTGTTCGGCCCTGGCGTCGGGTTCGGCCGCAACCTGCTCAACAGCGTGATCGTCGCGGGCGTCACCACGCTGCTCACGCTGATCCTCGGCACGTTCGCCGCGTACACGCTGGCACGGCTGAACTTCCGGTTCAAGAACCTCGTCGCCGGGATCATCATCGGGACCTCGATGTTCCCCGGCGTCTCGCTCGTCGTGCCGCTGCTGAAGCTGTTCACCGACATCGGGTGGATCAACACCTACCAGGCGATGATCCTGCCGAGCCTCTCGTTCGCGCTGCCGCTGGCCGTGTGGACGCTCGCCACGTTCTTCCGGCAGATGCCGAAGGAGCTGGAGGAGGCGGCGATGGTGGACGGCCTCACCCGCGGTCAGGCGTTCCGGAGGGTCATCCTCCCGCTCGCCGCGCCGGGCATGTTCACCACCGCGATCATCACGTTCATCGCCGCGTGGAACGAGTTCATCTTCGCACTGTCCATGGTGAACGAGAAGGAGATGAAGACCGCCACGGTCGCCATCTCCCAGTTCACCGGTATCTCCGGGTTCGACAGTCCGTTCGGGACCAAGATGGCCGCCGGTGTGGTGGTCACCGTGCCGCTGGTCATCGTGGTCCTGATCTTCCAGCGCCGGATCATCGCCGGCCTGACTGCTGGAGGCGTCAAGTAGATGCGCAGGAGCAAGGCTCTGTTAGTCCTGGCCGTGCTGGCCACCGCCGCCGGGCTGGGCGTCCCGTCCGCCACGGCGGCCCCGTCGAAGTCCACTTCGGACTCGATCGCGGGTGGTGCGCTGGCCGGCCGAAGTCTGGTCGAGCTGTCGGAGACCACGCGCCTGGCGGACCGCCGGGCGCTGGTCACCGGCGACCGGGTGATCGCCATGGGGGACGAGACGGGGTTGTACCCGGCCACCGGGTGGCACATCCGCGGTGAGATGGGCGGCATCTGGACGCCGCCCGTGAAGCTGCTGGACGGCATCTGGTTCGCCGTCGACGACGCATGGCTGGGCTCGGACGTGGCCGCCGCGCGCTACACCGCCGGCCGGGGCTATCAGCGGTTCGACTACGCCGGCACGGACGGCCTGTCGGTCGGCAGGCTGGACTACGCGCCGGACGGCGCGCGGGCCAACGTGATCGGCCTGACCCTGCGCAGCGACACGCGGCGCACGGTGCACCTCGCGATGGACGCGCACTCCGAGCTGATGTCGAACTACCCCTGGGGCGGCACCACGCCGAGCCAGTCCGACGTCAACCTGCCGGACACCGGCGGCTACACCGACGGCGCGCTGACCTTCCGCGAGAAGGGCACCTCGCCGGGCGTCGGGGCGCACGACTACGCCGCCGTCGTCGGCTCGTCGGCCCGCCCGTCCGGCCACGAGGTGGGCGGCACCCACCGCGGTCCGCAGGACCCGGCCGTGGTCTGCCCCGCCGACGGGACCGCGCCGCCGAAGTGCGACGACTCCGTGTTCGGCAAGGGCACCGGTGGCCGGCTGAACTACGACGTGTCGCTCAAGCCGGGCCACGACACCACGCTGTGGTTCACCGTCGCGGGCTCCGACCAGGGCCCGGCCGCCGCGCGCGCCGAGTACACGCGGGCGTCGAAGAACCCCGAGCGCGCGCTGCGGTCCAAGGTGGACGAACGGGCGGCGATCGCCGGCAACACGAAGGTCGACCTGCCGGGCGACCGGCTGCTGCAGCAGAGCGTCGACTGGAGCAAGCAGAACCTGGCCGACTCCGTGCAGGAGTCGCACGACATGAAGCTGCGTGACGTGGACGAGGGCCGGGCCTACCCGGCACCGTCGGGCACGCTCGACAAGGAGCGCTGGATCGGCGCGGGCTTCCCGGACTACCCGTGGCTGTTCGGCACGGACGGCGAGTACACCGCGTTCGCCGCGGTGGCCGCCGGCCAGTTCGATCCGATCAAGTCGCACCTGCGGGCCCTGCGGGACGTCAGCGAGATCGTCAACGCGCACAGCGGCAAGGTCGCGCACGAGATCGTGCACACCGGGGACGTCTACTTCGGCGTGAACGCCGACGCGGGCAACACCGACGAGACGGTGAAGTTCCCGAGCGCGGTCGCCCTGGTGTGGCGCTGGACCGGCGACGACCGGTTCCGCGACGACCTGTACGACTTCGCTGTCCGCAACCTGAAGTACGTCGACGCGAACCTCGACAAGGACGGCGACGGCTGGCTCGAGGGCCTCGGCAACGTCGAGCGCTCGGGCATGGGCGAGGAGAAGCTGGACAACACCGCGTACTACATCCGCGGCCTGCTCGACCTCGCGGACATGGCCGCCAGCAAGGGCGACGACGCCACGCAGGCGTGGGCGAGCGGCAAGGCGGCCGACCTCCAGTCGCGGTTCGAGGCGACCTGGTGGGCGGGCAGCGACGCGAACTCCTACGCGGAGTCGATCGACGACCCGGCCGACCCGGCGAACGACAACACCGCGGTCTTCCAGCGGCACTGGACCGGCGTCACGCCGATGGAGATCGAGCTTCCGGGCGGCAGCCCGCTGGCGAACGGCGAGCACGGCACGACCTCGCTGACCCAGCGGGAGAAGAACTGCTACACGGGCGAGTTCGGGCTCTACCACACCGGTAGCGGGCCGACCTCCGACCCGGCGGGCAACCCGGGCCCGTCGTGCGACGGCGTGGTGTCGTCGGTGAAGAGCGAGCGCTCGACGTTCACCCTCAACACCGGCATCATGGCGGTCGGCGAGGGCAACTTCGGCCGGCTCGCCCAGCAGCGCACGTACACGACCGGCAACGCCCGCGTGCAGCTCGACCCGTCGGTGTGGGAGACGCCGGGCGCGATGCCGGAGATCGTGCCGTCGCCGGACAGCCCGGCGAACATCGGCAGGCCGATGTACGACCGGTCGATGGCGCTGCAGGCCTGGGGTACCTACGGGATCCTGTGGCCGGTCGTGCACCAGCAGCTCGGCGTCGCGCCGGACCTGGGCAACGGCAAGCTGTCGGTCATCCCGCAGCTGCCGGACGGCCAGCAGCGCATCGGCGGCTCGGACATCCGGCTGGGCAAGGGTTCGGCGGACGTCAAGGCCTGGCGGGACGGCAGCTCGCTGTCGACGTCCGTCCGGCTCGACCGGCTGCACACCGACCTGACGGTCGGCGCGGTGCTGCCGGCCGGCAAGCAGGCGGGCCGGGTCACGTTCAACGGCCACGAGGTCCACTTCGACGTCGTGGCGACCGCGCGCGGCACCGAGGTCCGGGCCGACGTGCACGGCGACGGGACGCTGAAGGTCTCGTTCCGGTAGGACCGAGTAACCACTGAGGGCCGGACCCCGCGGGGTCCGGCCCTCAGTGGTTGGTGATCAGCGGGGCGGGATGACCGCGCCCTTCGGCACGTTCCTTGCGGCAACCGTGAACGTGGCGAGGAAGTACTCCGGCGCGACGCAGGCGGTCTTCTCGCCGGTGAGGCCCGCGTTGATCTCCCGGTGGCTCAGCAGCAACACCGCGCCCGTCGCCTCGCAGCCGGACTCCAGGAAGGCGAAGCCGCGCTCGCCGGCCGGCAACTCGCCGTCCAGTGCCTTGCCGATCTTCGACGTGTCCGCGCCGGCCCCGCGCAGCTGCGCCTGTATCGAGTCGGCGCCCGGCAGCTCCGCGGCCAACGGGTGCGCCTTCACCGGGCCCAGCGGCACGAGGTCCACGAGCTTTCCTGGGCCCTCCGCGGCGACGAGTGGCTTGCTGTTCACCGTCTCCACGCCGGCGACCTTGTCCGCCGGGAGCGCCAGGTAGGCGAGCGGGCCGACCCCGCGCACGCACTCCGGGCGGTCGGTGCCGCCCTCGAATGCCACCGTCAGGTCGTTGCCCGAGCGGGACACCTGCACCGACTCCGGTGCGCGGCAGTCCGTGGAGTCGGTCACCGCCAGGTAGGCGGTGTCCGGCTTCGCCTTGACCTCCGGCGTCTTCTCGAGCCAGCCGGCGCCGCCGAACCAGCCGGCGAACGCGTCGAGCCGGATCGGCTCCTCGCTCAGTGCGGCGAACCTGCCCGGTGCCGAGCCGTCCGCCTGGAACGCCAGCACCTGCGCCGGTAGCTCGCCGGACGCAGGTGTTGGCGTCGATCCAGTGGTACCGGTCGTGCCGGTCCCCGATTTCGTGCCACAGGCGGTGACCAGCAGGACCACCGCAACCCCGATCAGTGCCACCCTCATGTCGTTGGGACGGAGTCGGCGGCCGATCGGTTGCAGCTCAGCGGATGCGGCGGCGGAACAGGTAGCCGGACGCGGCCACCGACACCGCGAGGATGCCGCCGCACCAGGCGATCGCGAGCCACGGCGCGTTGCCGACCGGCTGGTCCAGCAGCAGGCCGCGCATCGACTCGATCACGGGCGTGAACGGCTGGTGCTCGGCGAAGCCGTGGATCCACGAGGGCATCGTGTCGATCGGCACGAACGCGCTCGACGGGTAGGGCAGGAACATCACGAAGAACGTGAACCCGCCGGCCGCCTCCGCCGAGCGCGCGATCAGCCCGACCGCGGCGGAGAACCACGACAGCGCCAGCACGAACAGCAGCAGCACACCAACCGCGGCGAGCCACTGCAGCGGGTCCGCGTGCGGGCGGAAGCCGATCAGGAACGCGACCGTCAGCACCAGCACGGTCGAGGCCAGGTTGCGGGCGATGCTGGCGACCACGTGCCCGCCGAGCACGGCCGCGCCGGAGACGTCCATCGACCGGAAGCGGTCCATGATGCCGCCGGTCATGTCCTGGGTGACGGCCACCGCGGTGAGCGAGGAGCCGAACCCGGCGCACAGCAGGATCACGCCCGGCACCACGTAGGTGACGTACGCCGTGCCGGTCTCGATGGCGCCGCCGAACAGGTAGACGAACAGCAGCATCAGCATGATCGGCAGGAACAGCGCGGTGATCAGCGCGTCGACGTTGCGGACCGACAGCCGCGCCGAGCGGCCGATCATGGCGCGCACGTCCCCGGTGAACGACGGGGCGCGCGGGACGAGCTCAGACACCGGCGGTCTCCTTCTCGGTCGGGTGCCCGGTGAGGGCGAGGAACACGTCGTCGAGGCTGGCGCCGTGCACGGCGAACCGGGCGACCACGCGGCGGTCCGGGTCCAGCTCGTCGAGCAGCGCGCGCACGTGGCCGGCGCTGCCGTCGGTCGCGACGGACACCGCGAGCCGGTCGTCCGCCGGGTGCACGGCCCGGGGGCCGAGCGCGGCGACCAGCTCGTCGAACGCCGCGCGGTCGGCGGCGGTGAGGTCCAGGCGGTGGCCTGCGACCTGGTGCTTCAGCTCCGCCGGGGTGCCCTCGGCGACGAGCAGGCCCGCGTCCATCACGGCCACCCGGTCGGCGAGGCGGTCCGCCTCCTCGAGGTACTGGGTGGTGAGGAAGATCGTCACGCCGTCGCGGGTGAGGCCGGTGACGACGTCCCACACGGCCTGCCTGCTGCGCGGGTCGAGGCCGGTGGTCGGCTCGTCGAGGAAGATCACCGCGGGCCGGACGATGAGACTGGCGGCCAGGTCCAGCCGCCTGCGCATGCCACCGGAGTACGTCGCGACACGGCGGCCGGCGGCGTCGGTGAGGTCGAACCGCTCGAGCAGCTCGGCGGCCCGCTCGCGGGCCCGCGGCTTCGGCAGCCGGCACAGCCGGGCCATCATGCGCAGGTTCTCCGCGCCGGTCTGCAGCTCGTCGATCGCGGTGTCCTGGCCGGTCAGGCTGATGGCGCGGCGGACCTTCGCCCGCTCGCGGACCACGTCGAAGCCGGCCACGCTGGCGCTGCCGGCGTCGGGGCTCAGCAGCGTGGCGAGGATTCGCACGGTGGTGGTCTTGCCGGCGCCGTTCGGTCCGAGCAGCGCGTACACACTGCCGGGCGCGACCGTGATGTCGACGCCGCCGAGCACCCGCACCTCGCCGTAGGACTTCTCGAGGCCACTGGCCTCGATGGCTGGTTCCTGGGGCATGGGGAGATCCCTCTCGTATCCGGAAGAATGGGCCGCGGTGCACACTGCGTATGGCGTAAACGCTACTGCGTAGACCATAAACAGAGATCGGGGAATTCCCCTGAGACGAGGTCAGGGTCATGGGTGACGGGACGGGGCTGCCGGCCAGCTTCGAGATGGCCTGGGGCGTGCGCGAGCGGCCGACCAAGGGGCCGCGCCGCGCGCTCAGCCTGGAGCGGGTGGTGGCCGCGGGCGTCGCGGTCGCGGGAGCCGAGGGGATCGGCGCGGTGTCGATGAACCGGGTGGCCGGGGAGCTCGGCACCTCGGCGATGTCGCTGTACCGGTACGTGGCGTCCAAGGACGAGCTGCTTGCGCTCATGGTCGACCAGGCGCTGGGCGACGTCGCGGACATCGCCGGGGACGACGGGTGGCGGATGGGCCTGGAGCGGTGGGCGTGGACGGCGCTCGCCGCCTACCGGCGCCACCCCTGGTCGCTTCAGGTGCCGGTGAGCGGGCCGCCGATCACGCCGAAGTCGATCGCGTTCCTGGAGCAGGGCCTGCGGTGCCTGACCGGCACGCCGCTGGCGCCGCAGGAGAAGCTGTCGGTGATCATGACGCTGACCAGCTTCACGCGCAGCTGGGCGCTGCTGAGCTCCCAGGTCGGCGCGGCGCTCGCGGGTGGCGACCCGGCGGCGGCCGAGCTGCTGGCCAACTACGGCGCGATCCTGGCCGAGGTGACCGACCCCGCCGAGTTCCCGGCGCTGCACGAGCTCATCGCGGCGGACGTGTTCGACTCGGCCGACGAGATGCCCGACGACGACTTCGTGTTCGGCCTGGCCCGGGTGATGGACGGCATCGAGGCACTGATCGACCCGCGAGCCTGACCGATTTGTCTTCTTACCTTTCTCTCACGTTCGCTGGCTAGTGTCGGACGCATGGTTTCGGGACGAGCGGTGACGGCGGCGGGGCTCTGCGCGCTCGCGGCCGGGGTCGTGCTCATCCTCGCGTTGCACGTCATGCCGCCGACCAACGAGATCAGCCCGCTGCGCCGCACCCTCAGCCAGTACGCGCTCGGCCCCGGCAAGTGGATCTTCGACGTCGCGGTGCTGCTGGTCGCGCTCGGCTCGGCGCTGGCGTTCGCCGAGCTGATCCGGCGCAGGCTGGTGCGGCCGTTCTCGGTGCCGGTCGTGCTGGGCGGGCTGTGGGTGGCGTGCCTGCTCGTGGTCGTCTCGTTCACCAAGACCAACTGGACGATCGGGCCGAGCATCGGCGGCGTGATCCACCGCTACGCCAGCGTGGTCGGCTTCCTCGCGCTGCCGCTGGCCGTGCTGCTCGTGGCCGGGACCGCGTTCGCGGACGCGCCCGGCTGGCGGTTCGCGGCGCGCACGTTCGGGGTGCTGGCGCTGTCCGGGCTCGGCGTGTTGTTCGTCGGCGTGCTGCGGATGCTCGGCGGGGGCGGGCCGTGGTGGCTGTTCGTGCCGCTCGGGCTGGTCGAGCGGATGATGGCGCTGGCCGCCGTCGCGGCGATCGGGGTGGTGCTGGCGGGGCTGCTGGCAAATTCTCGCGACGCGGTCCCGGTCCCGGCCTAGTCTTCCTCGCGTGATGTCGACGAGCCAGATCCTCGGGTTCGGCGCGCTCTCCCTGGTGCTGATCGTGATCCCCGGCCCGAGCGTGCTGTTCACCATCGGCCGCGCGCTGACCGTCGGGCGGCGCGAGGCGCTCCTGTCCGTGGCGGGCAACGCGGCGGGCGCCTACCTGCAGGTGGTCGCGGTGGCGCTCGGCATCGGCGCGCTCGTGGAGCGCTCCGCGGCGGTGTTCACCGTGGTCAAGTTCGCCGGCGCCGCGTACGTGGTCTACCTCGGCGTGCGGGCGATCCGGCACCGGCGCAGGGTCACCGAGGCGCTCGCCGCCACGGTGCCGGTGATCGGCCCGGTCCGTGCGCTGCGCGACGGCGTCGTCGTGGGCTTCACCAACCCGAAGACGATCATCTTCATGGTGGTGGCACTGCCAGAGTTCGCCGACGGCCCCGCGCAGATGCTGCTCGTGGGCGCGTTGTTCCCGGTCATCGCGGTGCTCTGCGACAGCGTGTGGGCCTTCGTCGCGGGCACGGCCCGCACGTGGTTCGCCCGCTCGCCGCGGCGGCTGGCGGCGATCGGCGGCACCGGCGGGCTGATGATGATCGGCCTGGGTGCGAGCCTCGCGCTGACCAACCGCAAGGACTGAGCCGCCCCGAAAATGCGAGTGGGGAACGCATGTTCTAATGTTGCGATTCCAGCGTTGTCATGATCGAAGGAGCGTGATGGTGTCCACCCCGAGCGAGGCGCAGGAGCCGACCACCCCCGCGGCCCCCGCGGCCACGAAAACGGCCCCTGAAACGGCCCCGGCCTCAGCCGAGGCGCCCCGCAAGCGCGGTCGCAAGCCCGGCAGCACCGCCCGCAAGACCCGCACCGTGGAGCTGACCCTGACGGTCACCGGCACGATGGACGGCGAGTGGCAGGCGGAGCTGTCCCAGTCCGGCAACCGGCTGCTGCAGGGCCTGTCGATCCCGGCCGCCGCGGTGTCGCGTGCCGCCGCCGAGCTGCACGAGGACATCTCGAAGGCCATCGAGAGCGTGCTGGACGCCGCCCGCGAGCAGCACCAGGCCCGCCTCGCCGAACTGGAGGCGGAGCTGGACCAGGTCAAGGCGAAGCTCGCCAACCTGCAGGACGGCTAGGCCGACCGGACCGCGCGGTTCAGGATCGCCGGCAGGGCGCGCAGCACCGCCGCCCCGCCGGCGAGCGCGGCGAACAGCACCACCAGCACCACGACCGTCCGCGGCTGCGGCATCGTCAGCACGCCGACGAGCTCGCGCGGGTCGGTCAGCACGTCCCAGGAGTTGAACCGGAACACCCGGCCCAGCAGGATGCCGACCGCGCACAGGGCGTGCAGTGACAGGTCGGTCGCCAGCACCGCGCCGCGGGACACACCGCGGCCGGCCAGCCACCGCTCGAGGCGGACCAGGGCCAGCACGTAGGCGACGAACCCCGCGCCGATCAGGCACGCGTACTGCGCGACCAGGGCGGCGGCGAGCCAGGGTGAGTCGTGCACGTGCGCCAGGTCGTCGGGCAGGTGCAGAAGGTCGGTGAGCACGTAGGGCGCGTTCGGCAGGAACGCCACGAACGCCGCGCCACCGGTCCACAGCAGCCAGGCCGGTCGCCCGCGGTCTCCGAACAGGAACCGCGAGAGGCCGAGCGGAACCAGGGCCAGCACAAGGTTCCAGCCCATCCAGTCGACGTTGCCCACCAGCGCGGACATACCATCACGCTACCCGCGACCGCACCTTCGAGGAGACGCGAAACGATGACGATCCCGGCCTATGCCGCCGCGGCGGACCGCTACGACTCGATGGCCTACCGGCGGACCGGCGTGAGCGGCCTGGACCTGCCCGCGATCTCGCTCGGCCTGTGGCAGAACTTCGGCACCGAGGTCCCCCTCGAGCAGTGCCGGGCGATCCTGCGCCGCGCGTTCGACCGCGGCGTCACCCACTTCGACCTGGCCAACAACTACGGCCCGCCGTACGGCTCCGCGGAGGAGAACTTCGGCACGCTGCTGGCCCAGGACTTCCGCCCGTACCGCGACGAGCTGGTGATCTCCACGAAGGCCGGCTACGACATGTGGCCGGGTCCGTACGGCCAGGGTGGCGGCTCGCGCAAGTACGTGCTGTCGAGCCTGGACCAGAGCCTGTCCCGGATGGGCCTGGACTACGTCGACGTCTTCTACTCGCACCGCTTCGACCCGGACACCCCGCTCGACGAGACCATGGGCGCGCTCGCCTCCGCGGTGCAGCAGGGCAAGGCGCTCTACGTGGGCATCTCGTCGTACTCGCCGGCCAAGACCCGGGAGGCGCACGCGCTGCTGGCCGGCATGGGCGTGCGGCTGCTGATCCACCAGCCGTCGTACTCGATGCTGAACCGCTGGATCGAGCCGGAGCTGCTGGACACGCTGGGCGAGCTGGGCGTGGGCTGCATCGGGTTCTCGCCGCTGGCGCAGGGCATGCTGACCGACCGGTACCTCGGCGGGATCCCGGAGGGCTCACGCGCCAGCCGCGACGGCTCGCTGTCGAAGGACTTCCTGAACGAGGAGAATCTGGACCGGATCCGCTCGCTGAACGAGATCGCGAAGGGCCGCGGCCAGACGCTCGCGCAGCTGGCACTGGCCTGGACGCTGCGCGACGCGCGGATGACGTCGACGCTGGTCGGCGCGTCGAGCGTGCGCCAGCTCGACGACAACCTGGCGGCCCTGGACACGCTGGAGTTCACCGACGACGAGCTGGCGTCGATCGACAACTTCGCGGAGGACAGCGGCATCAACCTCTGGGCCCGGTCGTCTGCCCCGTGAGCGGAGCGAACCGTCGACACCGTGAGCGGGAGTGACGGAGCGTTCGCCGTCTGGACGGAGGAAGACGCGGGTAGCGGAGGAGCGGAGCGAACCAATGGACACAGAGTGATTGCCGTTGTCGGGTCCTGCAACGTCGACTTTGTTGTCCCCGTGGCATCTTTGCCCGGCCCGGGGGAGACCGTGCTCGGCGGGGACCACCTGCGCGCGCCGGGTGGCAAGGGGGCCAACCAGTCCGTGGCCGCGGCCAAGCTGGGCTCCCCGGTCGCGTTCGTGGGCTGCGTCGGCGACGACGCGCTCGCGCCCACCATCGTGTCCGCTTTGGACGGTGCGGGCGTGGACACGGCGTGGCTGCGCCGGGTGCCGGACGCGCCCAGTGGCATCGCGCTGATCACCGTCGCCGAGGGCGGCGAGAACACGATCGCGGTCAGCCCCGGCGCGAACGCCCGCCTCGGCCCGGCCGACGTCGAGGCCGCCTCGGCGCTGCTGGCCGGCGCGGCGGTCACGTTGGTGCAGCTGGAGATCTCCCTCGACACGGTCGCCGCGGCCGTGCGCGCGGCGGGCGGCCGGGTGGTGCTGAACCCGGCCCCGGCCCGTTCGCTGCCCGCGGACCTGCTTGCCGGAGTGGACGTGCTGGTGCCGAACCGCTCGGAGCTGGGCGTCCTGGCCGGCGCCGCCGAACCGTCCACACCGGACGAAGCGGCCGCGCTGGCGGCCGGGCTGGCCGGCCCGCGCGCGGTGGTGGTCACCCTGGGCGCGGACGGCGCCCTCGTCGTCGAGGACGGCGAGCGGACCCACGTCCCGGCCACGAAGGTCGACGCCGTGGACGCCACCGGTGCGGGCGACGCGTTCTGCGGGGCCCTCGCCGACGGCCTCGCCCGCGGCGGATCCCTCGTGGCCGCAACGGAATGGGCCGTCCGCGTGGCCGGCATCTCGACCACCCGCTGGGGCGCCCAGTCCAGCCCGGCCCGCGCCGAGCTCAGCTGACCACGCGACCCAGCTCGACGACCCGCGCGAGCCGCGCGCGCCACCAGGCCGCCCGGTCCCGGTCGGCGATCGCGAAGCGGTCGAGCAGGTCCGGGTCCGGGTTCGGCGGCACGGGGGCCACCGGCAGGTAGCCGTCGACCGGTCGCAGCGAGCGCGCCGGGCCGACCATGTCCGACGTCAGCAGCGACAGCGTGCCCAGGCCGCACGCGAACTCCAGCGACGGCAGCGCGCCTGCCAGCGCCAGCCCGGCCGCCAGCCCCACGCTCGTCTCCAGCGCCGACGACACCACGCACGGCAGCCCGCACGCCTCCGCCACCCGCAGCGCACGCCGCACGCCGCCCAGCGGGGTCGCCTTCAGCACCGCCACGTCCGCGGCCTCCGCGACCGCCACCCGCAGCGGGTCGGCCGCCCGGCGGATCGACTCGTCGGCCGCGATCCGCACGTCCACCCGGCGCCGGACGGCCGCCAGCTCCTCGATCGTGCGGCACGGCTGCTCCACGTACTCCAGCCCGCCGGCCGCACGGTCCAGCGCGGCGATGGCCGACACCGCCGTGTCCACGTCCCACGCCCCGTTCGCGTCGCAGCGCACCAGGCCCGACGGGCCCAGCGCGTCGCGCACGGCCGCGAGCCGCTCGACGTCCGCCGGCAGCGAGGACGGCGAGTCGGCCACCTTCACCTTCACCGTCCGGCAGCCGGACGACGCGGCGATGCGGTGCGCCTCCGCCGGGTCGACCGCGGGGACCGTCGCGTTGACCGGCACCCGGCCGCGCACCGGGTCCGGCCAGCCGACCGTGCACGCCTCGATCGCGGCGGTCAGCCAGGACGCCGCCTCGGCGTCGTCGTACTCGGCGAACGCGCAGAACTCGCCCCAGCCGGCCGGGCCCTCGATCAGCATGCCCTCGCGCACGTCGATGCCGCGGAACCGCGTGGTCATCGGGATCGCGAAGGTCCGGGCCGTGTCGAAGTCGATCATCGTCTTCATCACGACCGACGCTATCCGATCTGCGCCGTTAGGATTTTGCATACACCATCTATGGAAGGGGATGAAGCAACGTGACGAGGCAGCACAACGAAGTGACGACCTCGGTAGCCGACCGATTTCCCGCGAAGCACCTGGCAAAGCCCGAGGTCAGGACCTTACCCGAGCCGCCGAGGTCGACCTGGCGGATCATCGGGCCCGGGATCATCGCCGCCGGTGTCGGGCTGGCCAGCGGGGAGTTCATCCTCTTCCCCTACATCGCGTCCCAGGTCGGGCTCGTGTTCGTGTGGGCCGCGCTGGTCGGCCTGGCCACGCAGTTCTTCCTCAACATGGAGATCGAGCGGTACACCCTCGCCACCGGCGAGACCGCGCTGACGGGGTTCAGCCGCTTCTGGAAGCACTGGGGCCTGGTGTTCGCGATCCTGACGATCTTCGCGAACCTGTGGCCCGGCTGGGCGACCAGCTCGGCGACCATGGTGACCTACCTGTGGGGCGGCAACGTCACGTGGATCACCATCGGGATGCTGCTGGCCATCGGCCTGATCCTGACGCTCGCCCCGGTCGTCTACGTCGTACTGGAGCGCGCGGAGATGCTGAAGGTCGCCGCGGTGCTGGTGCTGCTTGGCGTCGGCGCGTTCGCGGCGATCTCCGCGGACGCGTGGGCCGACGTGCCGAAGATCGTGACCGGCGCGAGCGTGCCGACCGAGCTCGGGTTCGCGCTGCTGCTCGGCGCGCTGGCGTTCGCCGGTGCCGGTGGCGGGCAGAACCTGGTGCAGAGCAACTGGATCCGGGACAAGGGCTTCGGCATGGGCAAGTACGTGCCGCGGATCAAGAGCCCGGTCACCGGCGAGCCGGAGGCCGCGCCGAGCACCGGCTTCATCTTCGAGCCGACCGACGAGCACCTGGGCCGCTGGCGCGCGTGGTGGCGCTTCGCGAACCGCGAGCAGCTCTACACGTTCGTGCTCATCACGTTCCTCACGATCCTGTTCACCTCGCTGCTGTCCTACTCCACCGTGTACGGCCGCGACGACGTGGCGAACGACATCGGCTTCCTGCAGGTCGAGGGCAACCAGCTGAGCGCGGCGGTCGGCGGCTGGTTCGGCACGTTCTTCTGGATCGTCGGCGCGTTCTCGCTGTTCGCCGCGGCGCTCGGGATCGTGGACTACACGTCCCGGATGGTCGCGGACGTCGTCAAGACCTCCTACGCCGGCAAGGCGAAGGAGAGCATGCTGTACTTCTTCGTGGTGTGGGCGCTGGTGCTGGTCGGCTGCGTCATCACGCTCGTCGGCTTCGCGCAACCGCTGGTGCTGCTGGTGATCTCGGCGTCCGTGGGCGGCGTGATGATGTTCATCTACTCGATCCTGCTGCTGGTGCTCAACCGCCGGGTGCTGCCGGACCAGATCAAGATCCGCGGCGGCCGCATCGCCGTGCTGGCTTGGTCGGTCGCGCTGTTCGGTGTGCTGAGCGTGCTGACGATCATCGAACAGGGCAAGCAGCTCTTCGGCGGCGACTAGCCCGAAATGGACCGTGCGGCGGCGGCCACCAGGTCGTCGACGGATGCGCTCAGGTCGAGCACGACGCCGCGCTCGTCCGCGGCCAGCGGCTCGAGCGCGGCGAACTGCGAGTCGACCAGCGACGCGGGCATGAAGTGCCCGGGCCGCCCGGCCACCCGCCGCCGCACGGTCTCCCGGTCGCCGTGCAGGTGCACGAAGAACGCGTCCGGCGCCCGCTCGCGCAGCGAGTCGCGGTAGGCGCGCTTGAGCGCCGAGCAGCTGACCACGCCGCCGCCGTCCTGGGTTGCGAGCCACTCGCCGATGGCCCGCAGCCACGGCCCGCGGTCCTCGTCGTCGAGCGGCACGCCGGCCGCCATCTTCGCCACGTTGGCCGCGCTGTGGAAGCCGTCCGCGTCCGCGAACGGCAGCCCCAGCCGCCGCGCGAGCGCCGCCGCGACCGTGGTCTTGCCGCTCCCGGTCACGCCCATCACGACGACCCGGATCATCCGCCCATCATCACAGGTTCTTGGGCAGGAACGAGCCGAGCCGGTAGCCGGGGTCCGACTTGCGGAACTTCGCGCGCTTGTCCCTGATGACGTCGTACGCGTCCTGCGCGCGGTTCGTCGAGACGATCCACTCACCGCCCGGGCTGTCGAACCGCAGCGCGGGTCCGGGGCTGATCTTGAGCATCCTGCGGCCGTCGCCCGGCATCGGGATGGTGCGCGGCCGGCGGATGTAGATGGCGCGCATCTTCTTGATGTCGACGAGCGGGCAGCCGACGCTCGTCCGGCGGGTCTTGTCCAGGCGTCCCTGTTGCCGCAGGGACACGATGCTGCCGTCGTAGTCGCGCCACAATCGGACGGTGCAGAACAGCATGACCTTGTTGTGGTCCACATGGAACACGGCATCGTTGTCGCGTACCTCGAACCTGGTCCCGAGATCGGCATTCATGATCTCGTCCAAGCTGACATCTTCGAGGGCCTTGCCCTTGGCCCGTCCGGCCACGATCAACGCGACGACACACAGGACGGCCAACCCGAAGGCGGGGACGCCGAGAGGGGGAAGCTCCGCGAACGAGTTCGTGTTCGCCACCCCGCAGTAGTAGAGGAACATCACCGCCCAGGCTGCGCCGCCGAACCGGGCCGTGCTCCCCAGCCACGTGTGCGGCTTGAACGCATTGCGATCGATGATGAAGTACGAGTACGCGACGAAGAACGCGTTCGCCAGCACGGGGAACACGGCGTGGTCGACGGTGCGCTGGTCGAACCTCAGGAACAGATAGAGGGAGATCCCGGCCGAACCCGCCACCTGCGCCCACGCGGCGGCCGCGTACCACCGCCACTGCCGGCGGACGTATGCCCTGAGCTCACGGTCCATCGAGCGTGCCCTGCACCCGCCAGGGAAAGCTCGGTGTCGTCGAAGGTGGCGGCTCGGGCGGCTCACGGCGTGCCTTCGCCTCATCGGCCCGGTGGTACCCGGGTGCCTCCGCCGACATGTCGGCGGCCCTGGCCATCGCCGGGAGGGCGTTCTTCCCGACGATCACCAGCGCCTTCTGCAGCTTGCTGAGATCGTCGGTCACCTTGAGGAGCTTCTGGGCGAGTTGCTGCAGCTCCTTGCTCAGGTCGGATGCCGTGTGCACGGCTCGCAGCACGACGTCCTCGACGGCGAGCACGATGGAGCCCCCACCCGTGTACGGCGCGCTCGCGAGCGCTGCCGCGCCACGTTCGAACAGGTACAGCACGAACTCGGTCAGCGCGTCCCGGATGACCCCGCGAGTCGCCGCCACGGCGGCCGCGGCGAGCATCATGCAGCTGGACTGGCCGACGCAGGCCACGCTCCGCGCCTTGACGTCCTCCGCGCGCGGCATGACCGTGCCGAAGAAGGCGTTGAACGACTCCGAACCGCCTTCGACGTATGTCGGCACCTGTGACAGCGCGTCGATGTGCTCGCCGGCCAGCTCGTCCAGCTCCTTGGCGGCGTTCTGCAGTTTGCCGACGGCCGCTTCGACGGCGACGGGGTCGCCAGCGGTGATGTCGAGGAAGCCGTCCAGGAACTTGACATGCTCGATCAGCCAGCCGATCGCAGATCCGGCGACCGCCTTGAGCGGGCTCTCCAGCGTTTCGAGCAGGTCGGCGCCGGTCACGACGCCGTTCACGGCCATGGAGACGCCGTCGCCGCTCTGGATGGACTTGACGACCTGGGAGACCGAGTCCACGGGGCCGCCACCCGCGAACGACACGTCCCAGTTGTCGCCGCCACCGACGTTGACCATGTCGGAGATCACGGTTGCCCCCTCGTGAACCGGTCCGCCTGGGTCTGGTTGACCTCGTCGAACGAGTCGGCGACGGCGACCGCGTCGTTGGCGTCGATATCCAGGTAGGTGGCCGTGTCGCGAACCTGGTCGGCCAGCCCCGCCACCTTGTCCTGCACGTCGCCGACGAAGATCTGGGAGACCACGCCGAGGATGTTGTACTTGAGGTCGATGCCCGCGATGCCGTCGGCGACCGCCGCCATCCGGTCGGCCCGGTCGCGGGTGCCGTGCGACCACGCGCGCAGCTCGTCGGTCTCGACCTGGGTCTTGTCGTCCGTCACGATTCCTCCCCCGGGTCAGCGCAGGACGCCGCCGCCGGACTCACCGCGGTCGGGCGGTTCCGGCGGACGGGGAGCGCCAGGCCGCTTGCGCAGGATGGCGCCGTCGGCCGGGTCCCGGCGGGCGGGCTCCGCGGGCGGCTCGGGCTCGGGGACGAACCGGCGGAAGAAGTCCATCGTGGCCGGGTCGCCGAACGTGCCATCGAGGGTCTCGGCCAGCTTGGCCGACGCCTGCCGCTGCGCGGCTTGCACCGCGGACATCACCAGCGGGCCCAGGGCCTCCGGCTTGTGGCCCGACGCCTTCGCCGAGAACGAGATGTCCTGCAGCGCGCCGGTCGGCGACAGCGTCACGGTCACCGCGCCGTCCGGGGACGAGGCCGTCCCGGTCGCCGCCGCGAAGCCCGCGCTCATCCGCTGCGCGCGCTCCTCGACGTCCGCGGCGCGCTCGCGCAGCGTACGCAGCACGGCGTCGTGATCCATGCCCTCGAACGGGTTCGGTTGCACGCTGGCCTCCCCAGATGTCCGGCGCAGCACCCCCCACGCCCCCTGAAGAAAGGCTAACGCACGACGGTGACATTCGGTGGCGGACTCCACACGCCCAGCTCCGTCACCCCGACGCCCGCGCCCGGGACGGGGGTGAACACGACCCGCAGGCGGGACGTCTCCACCGGCGGGAACGTGATGTGGTTCAGCGTGTCACCCGTGGGCCCGGCCGGCGTGCGGGTCTGCGCCGGGACGGCCGCCCACGCCGAACCCGTCCAGTACTCCAGCGTGTACGCCGCGGGGGTCCGGACGCCGCCGCCGTCGTCGTAGAGGTACAGCCGGACGTCGCTCACCCGGGTCGGCGCGCCGAAGTCGACGCCGAGGTGGTCCGACGCGTTGGGGGAGGTGTAGCTCGTCCACCGGCTGTGCGGGACGTCGTCGTAGTAGATCCGGCCGTCGAGGGCCTGCCACGGGTCGTCGATGGGGCCGGTGAACGACGCGAACGCGGCCGGAAAGCCCGAACCGGTGGGGTTCGCGGCCACGTTCACCTCGCGCGGCCGGTCCACCGGCAGCGTGGCCACCGGCACGCTCAGCGAGCCGAGCGTGGCACGGGAGGCGACCTCGGTGCCGTCCACGAACACCCGCAGGCCCGCGCCCCTGCCGTACCGCGAGCCGTCGCGGTCCCACAGCACGGTCACGTTGTGCCCGCGGTAGGGCGTGTTCTCCAGTGCGAAGTAGTCCCATGTGGACGGTACGAGCGGGTTGACCACCAGCGGGTCCCCTGGCCGCAGGCCGATCAGCCCGTTGATCACCAGGTCGGTGAACGTCGAGTGGTTGTAGTGCTCGCTGTGGCCGAAGCCGTCGTAGATCCACCGGTCCTCGTCCGGGTGGTGCGCCTCCGCCACGTACGGCACGCCGCCGCGGTACTGGGTCAGCGCATACCCGCGCAGCAGCGCGTAGTAGTCCGCCGCCGACACGTACGGCTGGGCGCGCTCGTTCAGCAGGTTCGCCAGGCCCGTCAGCGTCTGCGCCGTCGCGAACGGCCAGCTCGGGCCGTCCCAGCGGCAGCAGCCGTCCAGCGCCTCGTGCATGAACCACGGCGACCGGCGCTCCACAGTGGACGGACCGTACGGCGCGGCGAACCCGGCCGGGTCGGTCAGCGACGACCACGCCACGTCGTCGCCGGGTGAGTCCAGGCCGAACATCCACGGCACGAACCCGGTCTCCTCGCGCGCGGACACCAGCCGCTGCGACGGATCCAGCGTGCCGCGGGCCTTGTGGTAGAAGAACTTCCGGTCCGGGTCCCACAGGTGCCGGTGCACGGCGTCGCGCAGGCCGCCGGCCCGCGCGTCGAAGTCGGCCGCCAGCCCGGCGTCGCCGGCCAGCCGGGCGATCGCCGCGATCGCGCGGGCGTCGCCGTACTGGTAGGCGTTGAGCGTCGGGCGGTAGCCGTCGCCGCCGTGGTACGGGTCGGCCGGGTCGGTCTCGTACGACGACGCGGTGAGCTCCATCGCGTCCCACACCGGAACCGACCAGTACAGCCCCAGCGACGCGTCGAACTGCGGCGCCCACTTGTCGTACTGGCGCACCAGGTCCGGCAGCAGCCCGGTGACCTCGCCGCGGTCGCCGGTCACGAGGTAGCGCTGGTAGGCCGCGCTCGCCGCCCAGAACGCGTACTCGTGGGCCCAGTCGTCGGTGTCCGGGTTGACGGCCTCCTCCTTCGGCTTCGGCGAGGCGCCCGGGCCCTGCAGCCAGTAACGCAGGTAGTCGTCGAGCGGGGCGCGGTCGCGCAGCCACCGGCCCTCGGCGATGTGGTGCCCGGCCGCCGCGACGATCCCGCCGAGCGGGGCGGCGTAGCCGGGCGGGTTGGTGAACTCCGTGACGACGTAGCCCGTCGCCGGGTTCGTGTAGCGCAGGTGCCGCTTGTAGGTGCTCCAGCGGTAGTAGTAGACGTCCTGCAGCTCGCGGTCGGGCACCTCGAGGAACGGGATGTTCGCCTCGTACCACTCCGGTTCGTCGAGCCCGGACAGCAGCGCGGCGTGGTCGAGCACGGCGGTGCCCGGCCCGGCGGGCGGGTACGGCGAGCCTGCCGGAGCGGCCGGGCCGGCCGCGGCGCGCACGGGCGCCACGACCGACACGACCATCAGGACCGCCGCCGCGAACGTGACGCGGCGCATCGCCCTACCTCCCGGAGGAGTACAGCGCGGCAACCTCGCCGGCGGACAGTGCCCGGTCGTACACGTGCACCTGGTCGATCCCGCCGCGCCAGAAGTCCACCGGGTTCCCGCCGAACTTCGCCCGCCCGATCACCGTGTTGCCCGTGGCGTCGCTGCCCGCGCACGCGGCCTGCGAGCCGGCCGGCTGCCCGTCCACGTACAGCTTCAGCGTCCCGGACACCACGTCCCGCACGCCGGTCAGGTGGTACCAGCGGCCCGTCTCCGGCGCGGCCGGGGCGAGCGCCCGGACGCCGACGAAGCTGAACGCGAACCGGTTGTCCGCCCCGGAGTACTGCAGGAAGAACCCGCTGTCCGCGCTGCCGTCCTGGCTCACCGCGGTGGCGAACCCGCCGAGGCTGTCCAGCTTCACCCACGCCGCGACCGAGTAGTTCCCCGTGGTGTCGAGCAGCGCCCGCCCGGTGTCCACAGTGGACGACGAGCCGTCGAACTGCAGCCCGGGTCCGTCGTGGCCCGCGGTCCATGCCGTGCCGGTCAGCGTGGCGTCCGCGTCGCCGACCCCGTCGGCGGTCGTGGTGCCGGCGTTCTCGCCGAACGGGTAGTAGTGGACGCCGTCCGCGCCGGGCGTGCCGGGGCCGGGCGGCTCGGTCTCGCCGCCGGAGCCGTCCGCGCCCGCGATGATCTCCTGGTTCACCGCGCGGACCTGGTCGAAGTCGAGCTTCTCCACCTGCCGGTCGTAGGTGAAGAACCCGTTGACCTCGTGCTCGACGTCGGTGATCTGGGTGTAGATCGCGCCGGAGATCCCGCAGCTCTGGGCCGACTTCAGCACGTCACGCTGGTTCTCGACGTAGCGGCGGGTCAGCGTCGCGGAGTCGGGCTCCATCTCGTAGGCGTGCCCCTCGCCGAACCACATGTGGCCGTCGACCTCGAGGCCGAACCCGCCGTGCTCACCGTCGACCGACACCCGGTGGTCGTCGGGCACGGACTGCGCCGGACCGACGTAGGCGTGGTGGTCGATCATGTCGCCGCGCCCGGAGTCACCGTGCGAGGCGCAGCAGTTCACCCCGCTGTGCGCGTTCACCAGCCTGCTCGGGTCCCACGACTTGACCTCGTCGGCGATGCGCCCGGTCTCGCCCTTGTCCCACTCGCCCCAGCCCTCGTTGAACGGCACCCACGCGACGACCGAGGTCCAGCTGTCGTGCTGGTCGACCATGGTGTGCAGCTGCCGCTCGAACTCCGCGCGCGCGTCCGGCGGCGGGGCCTCGTCGGAGGTCTTCATCGCCGGCATGTCCTGCCACACCAGCAAACCGAGCTGGTCGGCGTGGTAGAACCAGCGGTCCGGCTCGACCTTGATGTGCTTGCGGACCGCGTTGAACCCCATCCTCTTGTGCTGCTGGAGATCGAACGCGAGCGCCTCGTCGGTCGGCGCGGTGTGGATGCCGTCGGGCCAGAAGCCCTGGTCCAGCGTGGCCATGTGGAAGAGGATCTTGCCGTTGAGCGTCATCCGCAGCTTGCCGTCCGCGCCCGGCCGCATGCCGATCTCGCGCATGCCGAAGTACGAGCCGACCTGGTCCACCGCCTGACCCTGACCGTCCACAAGGGACACCGTGAGGTCGTAGAGGAACGGCGAGTCCGGCGACCACGGCTTCGCGTCCGGCACCGGCAGCCGCAGCGGGCTGTTCGCCGGCCCCGTGACCCGGCCGACCTCGCGGTCGCCGTCGTAGGCCACCGCCTCGACCGTCGCGTCGCCGTCGGCGCGCGCGGTCAGCGACAGGCTGCCGTCGGCCAGGTGCGGGGTCGTGTCGAGCTTCGTGACGTGGTTGGCGGACACGGGTTCCAGCCACACGGTCTGCCAGATCCCGGAGCTCGCGGTGTAGAAGATGCCGCGGTCGGGGGTCTGGCGCTGCTTGCCGATGGGCTGCCAGGTGGCGTCGGTGAGGTCCTCGACGCCGACGATCAGCTCCTGCGGGCCCGACGCCGTGAGCGCGTCGGTGATGTCCACACCGAACTTGTCGTAGCCGCCGCGGTGCGTGGTGACCTGCTGCCCGTTGACGTAGACCTTCGTGTCGTAGTCCACGGCGCCGAAGTTGAGGACCAGCCGCTGCGCCCCGATGTTCCAGTCGGCCGGCACCTCGAAGGTCCGCCGGTACCACATCCGGTCCTCGCTGCGCTGGATCCCGGACAGGGCCGACTCGATCGGGTAGGGCACGAGCACCCGCTCGCCCAGCGACTGGCCGACCGGCGGGGTGGACAGGTCGTCGGTGCCGGCGAACTCCCAGACGCCGTTGAGGTTCTGCCACCGGTCGCGGGTCAGCTGCGGGCGGGGGTACTCGGGGTGGGCGTTGTCCGGGCCTACCTGGCCGGTCCACGGCGTGGACAGCGGCGGCGTGCCGGGGTGCCACACCGGGTCGGCACTCGCGGACGTGGACATGGCAGGCATCAGTGCCACGGTAGCGACGATCGCCGTGAACGCACCGAGCACCCGTTTCCTCGCGGTTGTGGGGGTCCTCATGGCAGGGAACGACCTCCTTGACTTACTGCAGGGTTATCGCCGCCCCCGCAGGTAGGCGCGGCTGAGATAGGCCTGGACGGCGACGACGAGGGCGAGGAACGCGCCGCTGACCACCGACTGGTAGTGCGACGAGAGCGTGCCGATCTGGTTGATGACGTTCTGGATCACGCGCAGCAGCAGCACCCCGGCGAGCGTGCCGCCGAC
Organism: Actinophytocola sp.; assembly: GCA_035995025.1. Classification (GTDB taxonomy): domain Bacteria; phylum Actinomycetota; class Actinomycetes; order Mycobacteriales; family Pseudonocardiaceae; genus Actinophytocola. Next base: position 98,427 of record DASYKY010000060.1, on the reverse strand, counting down.
CGTGCCCGCGCCGCCGGTGAGCAGCGTGCCGCCGATGACGACCGCCGCGATGGCCTCCAGCTCCAGACCCTCGCCGACGATCGTCACGCCGGACGCCGAGTACGCCGCGGCGAGCGCGCCGGCGAGCCCGGCCAGCAGCCCGCTCGCGACGTAGAGCAGCATCGTGTTGCGCGCCACCGGCAGGCCCATCAGCGTGGCCGCCTCCCGGCTGCCCCCGATCGCGAACGTGGCGTGCCCGAAGCGGGTGCGCTGGAGTACCAGCACCCCGATCGCGAACAGCACGACCGTGATCCACACGGGAATGCCCAGGCCGAGGAACGTGCCCTGGCCGACCTCGGTGAGCCAGTCGTCGCGCGGCATCAGCCGGGTGGTCGAGCCCTCGTCGGTGATCGCGAGCAGCAGCCCGCGCGCGCCGAGCAGGGTGGCCAGCGTGACGATGAACGGCGCTAGCCGCCCGTACGCGACGAGCGCCCCGTTCAGCAGGCCGATCGCGCCGCACACCACCAGCGGCAGCAGCAGGCCGACGAGGCTGCCGTACTGGATTCCCCACGCGGCGAGCACGCCGCCGAGCGCGTACACCGAGCCGACCGACAGGTCGATGCCGCCGGAGATGATCACGAACGTCATGCCGAGCGCCACGATCGCGAGGAAGCTGCTCTGGATCGCGACGTTCTGCGCGTTGCCGACCGTGGCGAACGAGTCGAACGAGAACGACGCGACGAGCACGACGAGCGCCAGCACCACGATCGAGCCGCGCCGCTGCACCAGCGCGGCGAGCCACTCCGCGCGGGTCGTCCCCGCGCCGTGCGCGGCGGCGTCCTCGAGGGTGTGTGCCTGCTCGGTCGCGGTCACCGGCCACCCGCCTTCGTCCGCTGCAGGTACACCGCGACCACGATGATCGCCGCCTGGACGATCTGGGCCGTGGAGTCCGGCAGGTCGTGCTTGATGAGCGTCGCCGTGATCAGCTGCATCAGCAGCGCGCCGGCGACCGTGCCGAGCACGCGCACCCGGCCGCCGGACAGCGGCGTGCCGCCGACCACGACCGCGGTGATCGCGGCCAGCTCGTAGAGGCTGCCGATGGCCGACGGGTCCGACGCGGTCAGCCGCGCGGTGGCCACGACCCCCGCGATCGCCGCGAGCACGCCGCTGGCCACGTAGGTCAGCATCAGCACCCGCCGCACCGGCAGCCCGGCCAGCATGCTCGCCGACCGGTTCCCGCCGACCGCGACCAGCTGCCTGCCGAACGTCGTGTACCGCACCAGCAGCCACACCAGCACGGCCAGCGCGGCGGCGATCCACACCACGAGCGGCAGCCCGAGCAGCGTGCCCGAACCGAGCCGCAGCAGGTCGGCGTTGCGGATGTCCTTGAGCTGCCCGTTCGCGAACACGAGAGCGAGCCCGCGGCCGCCCACCAGCAGCGCGAGCGTCGCCACGATCGGCTGGATGCCGACGACGGCGACGAGCGTGCCGTTGAGCAGGCCGCACAGCGCGCCCGCGACGAGCGCGAGCCCGATGGCCGCCGCGATGCCGTAACCCAGGTACAGCGGCAGGATCGCGGCGGCGATGGCCATGACCGAGCCGACCGACAGGTCCACGCCCTCGGTGCCGATCACGAGCGCCATGCCGAGCGCGACGATCAGGATCGGCGCGACCTGCACGAGCTGGGTGTCGAGGTTGGCGAGCGTCGCGAAGTTCTCGGTGAAGGCGAGGTCGTAGACGAGGAGCACGACGATCGCGGCGTAGACCCCGTTGTCCCGCAACCAGGCCCGGGTCCCGGTGGTCCGCCGGGGTGGCGCGACGGTGGCCTCAGCCATGCCCCACCCCCGTCCCGCGAGTCCAACGCTCCGGCCCGGCGAGTCCAACGCCCGCGCGCATCATTCGCCCTCCTCCGCCAGTGCGGCCAGCAACGCCGGCTCGGTGACCTCGGCGCCCGCCAGGTTGGCCACCACCCGGCCCTCGCGTAGCACGACGATCGCGTCCGAGCCCTCGACGACCTCGTCGAACTCCGAGGAGATCAGCACCACGCCCAGCCCCTCCGCGGCCAGCTCGTCCACCAGCGCCTGCACCTCCGCCTTCGCGCCGACGTCGATGCCCCGGGTCGGCTCGTCGAGCAGCAGCACCTTCGGCCGCGTGCACAGCAGCCGGGCCAGCAGCACCTTCTGCTGGTTGCCGCCGGACAGCTCGCCGACCCGCTGGTCCGGGCTCGCCGCCTTGATCCGCAGCCGCCGCATGAACGTCGCCACGATGGCGTCCTGCCTGCGGCGCGACACCACCCCGGCCGCGGAGAGCCGGGGGAGCGCGGCGAGCACGATGTTCTCCCGCACCGACAGCTCCGGCAGGATCCCGTCCGCCTTGCGGTCCTCGGGCAGCAGCACCACGCCCGCCCGCATCGCCGCCCCCACCGAGCCCGTGCGCAACCGCTTGCCCGCCACCATGACCATGCCCGAGTCCAGCGGCAGCGCGCCCGCGATGGCCATGGCGGTCTCGCTGCGCCCGGCGCCGAGCAGCCCGCCGAGCCCCACGATCTCGCCCGGCCGGACCGTCACGTCGACCCCGTCCAGCCGGTGCTTCGCGGTCAGCCCGATCGCGTCGAGCACCGGCGGCGCGTCCGCCGCGGTCCGCTCGCCGTCGAACCGGGTGGCGCCGTCGCGGCGGACCTCCTCCAGGTCGCGGCCGAGCATCATGGCCACCAGCCGCAGCCGCGGCAGCTCCGCCATTGGTCCATTGTGGACAAGCCGGCCGTCGCGCAGCACCGTGACCCGGTCGCAGATCCGGTACAGCTCGTCGAGCCGGTGGCTGACGTAGAGCACGGCCACCCCGTCGGCCTTGAGCCGCTCGACGATCCCGAACAGCGTGCCGACCTCGCGCGGCTCCAGCGACGACGTCGGCTCGTCGAGGATCACCACGCGGGCCTTCGTGTCAGCGCCGGTGTCCGCGGCCCGCGCCACCGCGACCATCTGCTGCACGCCCATGCCGAGCGTGCGCAGCGGCCGGGTGACCTCGACGTCGATGCCGTACGAGCCCAGCAGCTCCCGGGCGCGGCGGTGCATCTCGCGGAAGTCCACCAGCCCGAACCGGGTGCGCGGCTCGCGGCCGAGGAACAGGTTGCTCGCCACCGACTGCAGCGGCACCAGGTTGACCTCCTGGTAGACCGTGCTGATGCCGGCCGCCTGGGCGTCCTGGGGCCGTCCGAAGTGGACGGCCCGGTCGCGGTAGGTGAGCGTGCCGCCGTCCGGCGCGTACACCCCGGTGAGCACCTTGATCAGCGTGGACTTCCCGGCGCCGTTCTCCCCGACCAGCGCGTGCACCTCGCCCGCCAGGAGCTCGATGTCCACATCGGACAGGGCGACGACGCCGGGGAACCGCTTGCCGATCGCCGTGGCGGTCAGGACGGCTTCCATGTCAGCAGGCCCGCTCAGTAGGCGTTCGAGACCTCGGCGGTGGCGTTGTCCTTGCCGTAGAGCTTGTCGCTGATCACGACGTCCTGCGAGACCTCCTCGCCGGCGGCGAACTTGCCGAGCGTCTCGAAGGCCAGCGGGCCGAAGCGCGGGTTGGACTCGACCACCGCGAGCATCTCGCCGTCGACGATCTTCTGCACGGCGTTGCGCGTGCCGTCGACCGAGACGACCTGCACGTCCGTGCCCGGGGCCTTGCCCGCGCTCTTGAGGGCCACCAGCGCGCCGAGGGCCATCTCGTCGTTCTCCGCGTACACGCCGTTGATGTCGGGCTGGGCCTGGATGATCTGTTCCATCACCTGCTGGCCCTTGTCCCGGGCGAAGTCGCCGGTCTGCTGGGAGACGACCGCCACGTCCGGCGCGACCTTCTTCAGCTCGTCGACGAAGCCCTTGGTGCGGTCGGTGGTCACGTTGTTGCCCGAAGCGCCGAGCAGGATCGCGACCTTGCCCTTGTTGTCCAGGCCCTTGGCCATCTCGTCCGCGGCGCGCTTGCCCTGCTCGACGAAGTTCGAGCCGAGGAAGGCCACGTAGTCCTTGCAGGGCTGCGAGTTGACCTTCCGGTCGACCGTGAGCACCGGGATGTCCTTGGCCCGCGCGGCGTCCAGCGCCGGCTCGAGGCCGTCGGAGTTCAGCGGCGCCACGATCAGCGCCTGCGCACCCTTGTTGATCATGTCCTGGATGTCGGAGATCTGCTTGCTCAGCTGGGAGTTCGCGTTCGTGGTCAGCAACTGCTTCACGCCGACCTTGCCCGCCTCGTCCTTGATGGACTGCGTCTCCGCGATCCGGAACGGGTTGGCCTCCTTCTCCGACTGGGAGAAGCCGACGATCGCGTTCTTGAGGTCCAGCTTCTCGCCGCCGTACTGCTCCAGCGAGCAGGTGGGGCCGTCGTCCTTCGGCGTCTCGGCGACCTGCGCGCCGCCGGTGCCCTGGGTCGAGCCGCCGTCCGCGGAGTCCTCGGACTTGGTGCAGGCGCTCAACGCGAGGGCGGCGCACAGGGCGGCGGCGCCGGCGAGGCGAACAGGGCGAAGGGAACGGAAAGCCGCCATTGGCTCACTCCTGGCCAGTACGGAGGCTGCCCCCGATCGGCAACCTCGCCGATCAAATTCAGTCACATACGAAACTTATCTGTCAAGAGACCGCACAAGTTTCGGACATGTTCGATCAGAGGTTTGAACCAATCCGGAGGGGAGCAGGCTCAGTTGGAGCGCGCGCTGTGCGCCGGCAGAGCGGCCTCGTCGCCCGCGACGTGGACCTCGACGCCGACCTCGCGCAGCGCGGCCAGCTCGTCCGGGTCGGCCTGGTCGTCGGTGACGAGGTGGCCGATGTCCTCGGCGGCGACGGTCTGCAGCAGCGCCTCGGTGCCGATCTTCGTGTGGTCGGCCAGCACGACGACCTCGCCCGCGGCCGCGGCGAGCGCGCGGTCGACGCCGGCCACCGCGAGGTTCGGGGTGGACAGCCCCCGCGCGGCGGTGAGCCCGTTGCCGGACAGGAACGCACGCGTGCCCTGGACCGTCGCGAGCGCCTCCTCGGTGGCGCCGCCGACAAGGGCGTGAATCGAGCCGCGCAGCGCGCCGCCGGTGACGACGACGTCCACGCCGCGCGCCCCGGCCAGCACCTCGGCGACCAGCAGCGAGTTGGTGACGACGGTCAGCTCGCGGTGGCGGGTCAGCCGCGCGGCGAAGGCCTGCGTGCTGCTCCCGGCGCCGACGACGATGGCGTCGCCGTCGCTGACCAGCGCGGCCGCCCGCTCGGCGATGGCCGCCTTGGCGTCCGCGGCGACGAGGGACTTCTCGGAGTAGGACGGCTCGTGCGACAGCCCGCCGGGCAGCACCGCGCCCCCGTGCCGCCGGTCGAGCAGCCCCTGCGCCTCGAGTGCCGTGAGGTCGCGGCGCACGGTGACCTCGGAGGTCTGCACCTGGCGCGCCAGCTCCCGCAGGGAGATCGCACCGCTGGAGCGCACCAGCTCGAGGATGCGCTGCCGCCGTTCCGCCGCGAACACGGGGGAACAGTAACCCGCCCCGGCCCGGCCGTCAGGTCAGTGGTTCCGGCCGGACGGTGAACGCCGGGTGCAGGTGCGCGGTGTCGTTGTAGCGCCGCACGAGCCAGCGGTCGCCGAGCACCACGAGCTGGGTGATCGAGGCGTTGTCCGCGCCGATGAAGGCGAACGGCGTCGACTCCGTGGCCATCGCGAGCACCTGGCCGATCACGCCGCCGTGGGTGAACACCGCCACGTGCTGGTCCCGGTGCGCCGCGGCGATCCGCTCGATCGCCGCCCGCACCCGGGTCGCGAGATCCTCGGTGGACTCGGCGTTCGGGATCGCGTCCCACCGCTGCGTCTCCCACATGCGCTGGGCGATCTCGTGGTTCTCCGCCACCCGGATGCGGAACGCGCCGCCCTCCCAGTCGCCGAGCCTCACCTCGCGCATCCCCGGCTCGACCGCGGGCGTGATCCCGAGCTTCTCGGACAGCGGCGCCGCGGTCTGCACGGTGCGCCGCAGGCCGGAGACGTAGATCGCGTCGATGGGCTCGACCGCGAGGCGCGCGCCGACGAGCCGGGCCTCGCGCTCGCCCTCCGCGGCGAGCGGCGGGTCGCCGTGCCCGTCCACTGTCGGGAACGGCCGGTCCTCGCGGGCGGGGGCGGACTCGCCGTGGCGGACGAGCAGGATGTCCGTGCCGCCGGGCGGCAGGGCGAAGCGGTACTGGCGGTACTCGGTCTGATCGGTCACGTCCCAATTCAATACCGCGTTCGGTGACCGCGAGGTAAATACTCGAAGTCGGATATTTGAGCTAAGATGGCCGGCATGACGAAGCGGAGGATCGCCAACCCGCTCGCGCTGGCGGTGCTGGCGCTGCTGTCCGAACGGCCGATGCACCCGTACGAGATGTCCACCACGCTGCGGGAGCGGGCCAAGGAGGAGAGCATCAAGCTCAACTACGGGTCGCTGTACTCCGTGGTGGAGTCGCTGCGCCGGCACGACCTGATCGACGTGCAGGAGACCATCCGCGAGGGCAAGCGGCCGGAGCGCACGGTGTACGCGATCACCGACCTTGGCCGCGACGAGCTGGTCGACTGGATGTCCGAGCTGCTCGCCGTGCCGGTCAAGGAGTTCACCCGGTTCGAGGCCGCGCTGTCGCTGATGCCGGTCATCGCGCCGGACGACGTGCTGCGGCTGGTCGAGACCCGGCTCGTCCGGCTCGACGCGGAGATCGCCGCGATGGGCGGGGTCATGGCCGAGATGGCCCGCCAGGGCATGCCCTACCTGTGGTCGATCGAAGCCGACTACGCCCGCGCGCTGCGCCGTGCCGAGCGGGACTTCGTCCGGAACCTGGCCGAGAAGCTGCGGGACGGCACGCTCGAGGGCATCGACATCTGGCGCCGCGCGCACGAGGGCGGCGACCTGCCGAGCGAGGACGACTGGGCGCGCGCCGTGGGCCGGCCGCTGCGGAGCATCAAGTAGTCGCAGTAAGCAGTCGCAGTAAGTAGTCGCAGTGGCACCGTGACGTCACTCTTGACGTCAGCGTGACGCCGCCTTCATACTCGACTTCGGATATACGCGATCGGGGGAGGGGAGAGGCTCACCAGAGACAGCACTGGCCGGGTGCGGCAACACCCGGCCAGTGATTCCGAAACCCGGGCTCGATCCGTGCCGGTTCGCATACCCAGGCTGCACTTCCACGATAGCTGGCCGGATGCACGGATCGACCTGGGTGACGCACACCCCAGGAAGGTTCACGCACATGACCGTTCCCACCGGGCGGGCGACCGCCCCACGACACTCGGCTCCGGCGGCGACGCCGGCGGGCGAGCCGGCGATCGTCGCCGACGAGCTCGTGAAGACCTACGGCGACGTCACCGCGCTGGCCGGGCTCAGCTTCACTGTCGACGTCGGCACCGTGTTCGGCCTGCTCGGCCCGAACGGTGCGGGCAAGTCGACGACCATCAAGATCCTCACCACGCTGTCGACGGCGACCAGCGGCTCGGCGTCCGTCGCCGGCCTCGACGTGCGGCGCGACGCGGGCGACGTGCGCCGCGCGATCGGCGTCGTCACCCAGGGCTCTGGCACCGACCCGATGGCCACCGGCCGGGAGAACCTGTTGCTGGCCGGGCGGATCCACGGCCTGCGCGGGCGGGCGGCGAAGTCCCGGGTGGACGGGCTGCTCGAGCAGTTCGGCCTGGCGGGGGCGGCCAGGCGGATCGTGAAGACCTACTCCGGCGGCATGCAGCGCAAGCTCGACGTCGCCATGGGGCTGGTGCACGAGCCGGCGGTGCTGTTCCTCGACGAGCCGACCACCGGCCTGGACCCGCAGGCGCGCGCCGACATGTGGGCGGAGATCGCCCGGCTGGCCACGCACGAGCGGCTGACCGTCATGCTCACCACGCACTACCTCGAGGAGGCCGACCACCTCGCCGACCGGCTGCTGATCGTCGACCGGGGCGAGGCCGTCGCGGCGGGCAGCCCCGAGCAGCTCAAGAGCGAGCTGCGCGGCGACGCGGTGGTGATCGAGCTGGCGCCCGACGCCGACCCGGTCCGCGCCGACGCGGCCGTGGACAGGCTCGAGGGCACCCGCGAGGTCACCGTCGAGGGGCGCACGATCCGCACCCGCGTCGACCACGGCGCGTCCGCGGTGCCGGCCGTGCTGGCCGCGCTGGAGAAGGAGGCCGTCGCGGTCGCGGCGGTCACCGTCGCCCGGCCGTCGCTGGACGACGTCTACCTGCGGCACACGGGCCGCTCGTTCGCGGCCGCTGAGGAGGTTTCCCGATGATCGCCGTCCTGCCGCACACCACGTACCTGACCGGACGGCTGCTGCGCAACACCGCCCGCCAGCCCGCTTTTGTCGTGATCATGCTGATCCAGCCGATGATCTGGCTGCTGCTGTTCGGGCAGCTGTTCAAGCGGGTGGTGGAGCTGCCGGGCTTCGCGGCCGGGTCCTACATCGACTTCCTCACCCCGGGCGTGGTCGTGATGACCGTGCTGTTCACCAGCGGCTGGGCCGGCATGGCGTTCATCGAGGACATGGACCGCGGCGTGATGGACCGGATGCTGTCCTCGCCGGTGAGCCGGATCGCCTTGATGGTCGCGTCGGTGGTCAACCAGGCCGTGTCGATCGTCGTGCAGGGCCTGATCGTGGTGGTGGTCGGCCTGCTGCTCGGCGCCTCGTTCTCCGGTGGCGTGCTCGGCGTGGTCGTCATGCTGCTCGCGTCCGTGCTGCTGGCCGCCGCGTTCGCGTCGCTGTCCAACGGGATGGCGCTGATCGTGCGGACGCAGGAGTCGCTGATCGGCTTCTCCACGATGCTGACGCTGCCGCTGTCGTTCCTCAGCTCCGCGATGATGGCCCGCGAGGCGGCGCCGGCGTGGATCCAGACGGTGTCGAGCTACAACCCGGTCGACTGGACGGTCGTCGCCAGCCGCGAGGCGCTGTCGGCGAACCCGGACTGGTCGGCGATCTGGCCGCGGCTGGGCGGCCTGCTCGTGGTCGCGATCGTCGCGGTGTGGCTCGCCACCCGCGCGTTCCGCGCCTACCAGCGATCTCAGTAGGTGACAGCGAGGTCATAGCCGCAGGCTATGACCTGGTGCCCTGCCGGTGGCTAGCCACCGGCAGGGCACGCCCGCATGCTGGGAAGGTGCTGATCTCACCGCGTGTCGACCGGGCCCCGGGCCTCGCGCTCGTCGTCGCGGCGACCGCGGTGGGCCAGGTGCTCGGCAGGCTCGTGCCGGTGGCGAGCCCGCTCGTGGTGGGGATCGTGCTGGGCGTCGCGTGGCGGTTCTTCGCCGGCAACAGGGAACCCATGACGCCCGGCCTGCGCTTCGCGGCGACCTGGCTGCTGCGCGCCGGCGTCATGCTGCTGGGCCTGCAGCTGGCCGTCACCGACGTCGTCCACTTCGGACTCCCGGTGCTCACGGTGGTGCTGGCGAGCGTGGCGGGCGGGTTCTTCGCGACGCTGTGGTCCGGGCGGGTGCTCGGGCTCTCGCCGCCGCGGCGGCTGCTCGTGGCCACGGGCGTGTCCATCTGCGGCGCGTCGGCGGTGGCGGCGGCGAACTCGGTGGCCGACGGGTCCGAGGAGGACGTCGCGACCGCGGTCACGACGGTGACCCTTCTGGGCACGCTGGCGATCGCGGTGTTCCCCGCGGTGGCCGGGCTGCTCGGCCTGACCGACGCGCAGTTCGGCATCTGGACGGGCACGTCGGTGCACGAGGTGGGCCAGGTCGTGGCGATCGGCGGCGCGGCGGGCGCGGCCGTCCTGCAGGCGGCCGTGGTGATCAAGCTGACCCGCGTGGTGCTGCTCGCCCCGGTCGTCGCGCTGACCGGCCTGCACCGCCGCCGCTCGGGCGCGCGGCCGCCGCTGGTGCCGTGGTTCGTCGCCGGCTTCGTCGTGCTGGCCGCCGTGCGCGCCACCGGCATGGTGCCCGCGCCGGTGACTTCGACCGTGCAGCTGACCGCGAACCTGTTGCTGTGCGCGGGAATGTTCGGCCTCGGCGCGGCGGTCGACCTCCGCGCCGTCCTGCGCACCGGTGGCCGCGCGCTGGCCGCCGCCGGCCTCGGCAGCCTCGCGCTCGCCACCCTCGCCCTGACGGGAACCGTGCTCGTCAGTCCCTGATCCCCCGCGAGTCCAACGCTCCGGTGCGGTGAGTCCAACGGCCGCGCGCCGACCGGTGCGTGCCGGACGTCGGACTCGCGGGTGCCGGACGTTGGACTCGCGCGTGCTGGGCGTTGGACTCGCGGGTGCTGGGCGTTGGACTCGCGAGGTTATCCTGCCGTGATCATTCGGAGCAGGCTGGCGGCCGGGCCGGTCAGCCGGCGGCCCTTGGGCCACACCGCGCGCAGCCGGCGGGCCAGCCGCAGGTCCGCCACCGCCACCTCCACGAGCGCGCCGCTCGCCAGGTCGGGCGCCACCGCGTGCCGGGACAGCACCGCGGGCGCGATGCCGGCCACCGCCGCGCCCCTGACCGCCGCGTTCGAGCCCAGCTCCAGCTGCGGGCCGACCGGGCCGTTGCGGACCAGCAGGCGGTCGAGCGTCTCCCGCGTGCCCGAGCCCGGCTCGCGCACGACGAGTGGCGTCGCGGCCAGCTCGGCCGCGGCGAGCGGGCGGCGCCGGCGCGCCCACGGGTGCCCGGGCGGCACGACGACGATCAGCTGGTCGGTGCCGACCACCCGGCTCGCCAGCCCCTCGGTCAGCGTCGGGCCCTCCACGAACCCGAGGTCCACATCGGAGTCACCGAGCACGAGCCGGGCCACCGACGAGGAGTTCGTGACGGTCAGGCCCACGTGGACGTCCGGCTCGACGCGGCGCAGGTCCGACAGCCAGCGCGGCAGCAGCGCCTCCGCGATCGTCATGCTCGCCGCGATCCGCAGCGCCGCCGCGCGGTTCGTGCGCAGCGCGGTCAGGCTCGTCTGGAACTCCTCGGCGGCCGCGAGCAGCGCGCTCGCCCAGGCCACGACGAGCTTGCCGTCGGTGGTCGGCGTGGATCCGGCGGGCGTGCGGACCAGCAGCGGGAACCCGGCCCGCCGCTCGAGCGCGGCCAGCCGCCTGGTGGCCGACGGCTGCGCGATCCCCATCGCCCGAGCCGCGCGGCCGACGCTGCCGAGCTCGGCGACGGACACCAGCAGCCGCAGCGACTCGAGATCCGGTGGAGCGGGCATGCACCCAGGCTATGGGGCTTGCCCACGATGGGAGCATGGTGCCGGTTCCGAGTCGAGTGGAGGCGCGTTGGGCGGCGAGCTGAACGGTTTGCGCGAGCAGCTGCTGGCCACGGTCCGCGAGCGCGGCGGTGCGGTCGACGCGCTGGTCGCCGGCGCGCTGCGCACCGTGCCCCGGCACATCTTCCTGCCCGACCTGCCGCCGGACGCCGCCTACCAGGACGAGGCGATCGTCACCAAGTGGGACGCCGAGGGCGTTCCGTCCAGCTCGTCGTCGCAGCCGACGATCATGGCGATCATGCTGGACCAGCTCGAGCTGTCCCGCGGCCAGCGGGTGCTCGAGATCGGCGCCGGCACCGGCTTCAACGCCGCGCTGATCGCGCACGTCGTCGGTCCGAAGGGGAGGGTCGTCAGCATCGACCTCGACCCGGAGATCGTGGCGCGGGCCGAGGAGAACCTGTCCGCCGCCGGCTGCGCGGGCGTCACCGTGCTGGCCGCCGACGGCGCGCTCGGCGACCCGAAGCACGCGCCGTTCGACCGCATCATCGCCACCGTCGGCGTGTGGGACCTCGCGCCGGCCTGGCACGAGCAGCTCGCGCCCGGCGGGCGGCTCGTGGTCCCGCTCGACCTGCGCGGCATCCAGCGTTCGGTCTGTTTCGAGCGCACCGGCGACCGCTGGACCAGCAGCTCGTCGCGGCCGTGCGGGTTCATGCGGATGCGCGGCACCATCGCCGGCCCGGACCGCGCCGTCGTGCTGGACCCGGAGTCCCACCTGACGCTCCTGCTGCCCGAGGCCCGCGAGGTGGACGAGGGAGCCTTCCTCGAGGCACTCGACGCGCCGGAGGTGGAGGTCGCAACGGGCGTGTCGCCCTCGGCCGCCGAGCTGTTCGACGCCTTCGGCCTGTGGCTCGCCATCCACGAGCCGCGCTGGTTCGCACTGTCCGCCCAGAGCGGCGAGCGCCGCCTGCCCGACGCGCCGCTGCGCACCGACACCTCCGTCGGGACGTCGGGCGTCCTCGACGACTTCGGCCTGGCCACGCTCGCCTTGCGCGACGGCGAGCTGCTCGTGCTCGGCGCCGAGCGGATCGCCGAGGAGCTCGCGGGCCACGTCGCCACCTGGGACGAGGCGGGCCGCCCCGGCACGTCCGGCCTCACGATCGACGCCTACCCGGCCGGCAGCGACGTCACCGGCGAGCTCGTCATCGACAAGAAGTACGTCCGGCTCGTCCTGACCTGGACCTGACCGCCGCCGCCCGGGCAGCCGTTGCGGCGGATCCGGGGCAAGATGTCGGTCACCACGCCGCCGGGGCCGTTCGACTGGACGCGCGGTCCCACCGACCGTAGGGTCCGCGCCAATGATGAATTCCGCTCACGTTCCGGTGGCGGCCGACCGGCTGCCGGTCCGCACCCGGATCGGCTACTCGCTCGGCTCGCTGGCCACCGGCGCGTTCGGCACGGTGCCCGGGCTGTTGCTGCTGCCGTACCTGACCGACACGCTCGCGGTGTCCGCGTCGGTCGCCGGCCTGCTCGTGCTGCTGCCGAAGGCCTGGGACGTGGTGTTCAACCCGATCGCCGGCCGGATCAGCGACCGCACGCACACCCGCATCGGACCGCGGCGGCCCTACCTGCTCGGCGGCGGGATCGCGCTCGCGATCTGCTTCGCCGGCCTGTTCGCGGGCCCGGACACCGGCTCGGCGGCCGTCGACGCGCTCTACGTGGCGGGCATGTTCCTGTTGTGCGCCACCGCGTTCGCGTTCTTCCAGGTGCCCTTCAACGCGCTGCCGGTCGAGCTGACCACCGACCCGGTCGAGCGCACCCGGCTGACCGCGTGGCGCATCGCGGTGCTCGCCATAGCCATCCTCGTGTCCGGCGCGGGCGCGCCCGCCGTGCGCGACGCGGTCGGCGGCCTCGCGGGCTACCGGGTGATGGGCGTCGCGGTCGGCGTGCTGATCGTCGTCGGCGCGGTCGGCGTCTTCTTCGGCGTCGCGCGGGCACCGCACGGGCGGGTGCTGCCGTCGGTGTCGAGCTGGCGCGAGGTCTTCGCCGCGATCGGCGCCTGCCGGCCGTTCCGCTGGCTGCTCGCCGCGTTCGTCGTCCAGGCGGTCGGCATCGGCACGCTGCTCGCCGGCGTCGACTACGTGGCCCGCGTGGCGCTGGGCGACAAGGGCCTGCAGTCGTTGCTGTTCGCCGCGTTCGTCGGGCCCGCGCTGCTCGTCATGCCGGTGTGGCAGCGGGTCGCCGGCCGCTACGGCAAGCTGCGCGGCTACGTCATCGCCACGCTCGTGTTCACCGTCGGCGTGCTCGGCATGCTCGGCGCGCGGGTGTTCCCGGTGTGGGCCGCGGTCGCCTTCGCGGCAGTCGTCGGCGTCGGGTACGCCGGCATGCAGGTCTTCCCGCTCGCCATGCTGCCCGACGTGATCAGCGCCGAGGAGCGCCGCACCGGGCAGATCCGCGCGGGCCTGTTCGCCGGCGTCTGGACCGCGGGCGAGACGCTCGGCCTCGCCCTCGGTCCCGCCCTGTACGGCCTGGTGCTGGCCGTCGGCGGATACGTGTCCTCGACAGCCGGTGCCGACGGCGATGTCATCGCGCAGCCGCCGAGCGCGGTCACCGCGGTCGTCCTCGGCGCCGGCCTCGTCCCCGCCCTGTTCGCGCTCGGTGGCCTGCCACTGCTGCGCCGCAGGGTTCTGGAGGTTGCCCCATGACCGCCGGCTTACCGGCCGACCAGGTGCTCGAGGAACTGCGCGCGATGCGGTCCGGCGACCTGCCGACCCACGGCGGGCGCACGCTGGCCTACGTGTACGACAGTGGACTGTCCGGTGTGGACGATCTGGCCGCGGCGGCGCACGCGCTGGCGAGCTCGGCCAACGGGCTCGACCCCACCGCGTTCCCCAGCCTCATGCGGATGGAGAACGAGGTCGTGGCGACCGCGGCCGCGCTGCTCGGCGGCGGGCCGTCGGCGGTCGGCTCGGTGACCTCCGGCGGGACGGAGAGCTGCCTGCTCGCGGTGCAGGCCGCGCGCGACGCCCGCCCGGACGTCGCGCGGCCGCGGATGGTGCTGGCCACCACCGCGCACGCGGCGTTCCACAAGGCGGCGCACTACTTCGGCGTCGAGGCGGTCAGCGTGCCGGTCGACCCGGCGACGTTCCGCGCGGACCCGGACGCGATGGCCGCGGCGATCGACGACCGCACGGTGCTCGTAGTGGTGAGCGCGCCGTCCTACGCGCACGGCGTGGTCGACCCGGTCGCGCCGGTCGCGGCCGCGGCGGCGCAACGCGGCGTGCGGTGCCATGTGGACGCCTGCATCGGCGGCTGGGTGCTGCCCCACTTCCGCGGGCTCGGTGTCGCGGTGCCGGACTTCGACCTGTCCGTGCCGGGTGTGACGAGCCTGTCGGTGGACCTGCACAAGTACGCCTACTGTCCCAAGGGGACATCCGTCCTGCTGCACGGCTCGGCGGAGCTGCGCCGCCCGCAGTTCTTCGCGAGCGCGCGCTGGCCCGGCTACACGATGCTCAACTCGACGCTGCAGTCCACCCGCTCCGGCGGGCCGCTTGCCGCGGCGTGGGCGGTGCTGCGCCACCTCGGCGACGCGGGCTACGCGCGGCTGGCGTCGCTGACGCTGGAGGCGGTGGGCCGGATCCGCGCGGGCGTCGAGCAGATCGACGGCCTGCGCGTGCTGGGTGACCCGGTGTCCACGCTGCTCGCGGTGGCCGCCGACGGTGCCGACGCCGACGGTGCCGACGCCGACGGTGCCGATGCGGACATCGACGTGTTCACCGTGGCCGACGAGATGACCGAGCGCCGCTGGTACGTCCAGCCACAGTTCGGGTTCGAGTCCTCGCCGGCGAACCTGCACCTCACGGTCACCGCGGCGAACAACGGCAGCGAGTCCGAGCTCCTGGCCGACCTCGGCGCGGCCGTCGCGGCGGCGCGCGCGGCCGGGCCGGTGCGCCTCGCGCCCGAGATGGTGGCGATCATCGAGGCGCTCGACCCGGCCCAGCTCACCGCCGGCCAGTTCGCCGGCCTGCTCGCCGCGGCTGGCCTGGACGGCGCCGCCGCCCCGAAGCGGATGGCCGACGTGAACGCGATGCTCGCGGTCGCCTCGCCCCGGCTGCGCGAGCGGCTGCTGGTGGAGTTCCTGAGCGCCATGTACAGCGGCTGAGCTACGACCAGCCTTCCGCGGGGGAGGCCGTCAGGTAGTCCTCGACCGGCGGGGTGACCGGCCTGCCGTCGAACTGCGTCGACAGCACCACCGACGAGCGCATCTCGCCGTGCTTGCCGATCCGCTCGAAGAAGCCCTCCAGGTGGCCGAGGTTCGCCGCCCGGACCTTCACCATCGAGCAGTGGTCGCCGGACAGTTTGTGCACCTCGACGATCTCCGGGTAGTCCGCGGCCGTGCTCGTCTTCAGCAGGCACCTGCCGAGCGTGCACCGCAGCTGGACGAACGCGAGGAACGGGTAGCCGGCCTGCCGCGGGTCGATCTCCGCGCGGTAGCCGGTGATCACGCCCGACTCCTCCAGCCGCCGCACCCGCTCCGCGACCGCGGGCGCGGACAGGTTGATCCGGCGGCCCAGCTCCTTGAACGACAACCGGCCGTCGGCCTGCAGCTCCCCGACGATCTGCCAGTCGACCTTGTCCAGGGGCCTTTCCGAACGAAAGGTCATCGCACCCACATTCCTTTCGCAGCACCGGTGCGGGCGACGATACGCCTGCGTGAGGCCATTCGAAACGGCGTCGGACCTGCCTAGCGTTATCGGCATGACCGTCGCACTCACCGATGTTCGCCGCCGCTCGACCGTGTCCCTGTTCGCCGGCGTGGCCGCCATGAACACCGGGATGGTGGGCGCCAGCACCGTCGGCACGCTCATCGCGTCCGCCGGCGCCGGTGCGGCGTGGAGCGGTGTGCCGAACGCGTTCGGGGTCGTCGGCACCGCGCTCGGCACGCTCGGCGCGGGCGCGCTGATGGCCCGCCGCGGCAGCCGCCCGGTGCTGCTCGCCGTGTACGGCACGGCCGTGGCCGGCGCGCTCGTCGTGTTCGGCGCGGTGGCCGGCACGCTGCTGGCGGTGCTGCTCGCCGGGATGGTCCTGCTGGGCCTCGGCAACGGGGTCGGACAGCTGTCCCGATATCTCGCGGCCGAGCTGTATCCCGTGGCGCGCAAGGGTTTCGCGCTGTCGATGATCGTGTGGGCAGGCACCGTCGGCGCGATCGCGGGGCCGACGCTGATGACGCCCGGCGCGCACCTCGCCGGGCTGCTCGGCCTGCCGGAGCTGACCGGCCCGGTGCTGGTGTCCGTGGTGGCGACCGCGCTGGCGTTCGCCGCGTCGGCCGCGCTGCCGCGGGTGCCCCCGCCGCCGCCCCGGCCGCGGCTGTCCGGCGCGCTGGCCATGGCGGCGCTGCGCCGTCCGGAGGTGCTCACCCCGCTGGTCGCCATGGTGGGCGCGCAGGTCGCGATGGTGTCGGTGATGACGATGACGCCGCTGCAGCTCGACCACCACGGGCAGAGCCTCGACGTGATCGGCTGGATCCTGTCCGCGCACATGATCGGGATGTTCGCCCTGGCACCGCTGTCCGGCCGGATCGCCGACCGGTGGGGCGGGCGCACCGCGATCTACCTGGGCATCGGCACGCTCGTGATCGCCGCGACGACCGCGGTGGCCGCGCCGACCGCGCACACCTCGGGGCTGCCGCTCGCGCTGTTCCTGCTGGGCTACGGCTGGAACCTCGTGTTCGTCGGCGGCAGCAGCCTGCTCTCGCGCGACCTGCCGGCCGGCGAGCGCACGCAGCTGCAGGGCGTGGTGGACGCGGTGGTCTGGCTGTCGTCCGCGGTCGCGAGCTTCGGCGCGGGCGCGCTGTTCGGCCTGGGTGGCTACGCCGTGGTGGCGGTGGTCGGCGGCGTGTTCGCGCTGGCGCCGGTCGCCGTGGTGAGCAGGAGGGCCTGAAGGTCGAGGGCGCGGTGGACCAGCGCCGCGCCCGCCGCCTGCATCGGCAGGCCTTCGATCGCGGCGGCGGTGAAGGGACGCTCGGTCACCGCGCCCTCCTCGTTCTCCGCGACCCACGCGCCGAACAGGTCGTCGAACACCGGGGCGTCGATCACCACGGACACCAGCAGGTCGGTGGCGAACGTGAGCGGGTCGACGCCCAGCCCGAGGCAGTGCGCGCGGATCCGGCCCGCCCGCAGCGCCGCGGTCATCTCCACGGCGAACGGCCAGGCGGCGTAGTCCACCCCGGTCCGCTCCGGCTCGCCGAGCAGCTCCTCGGCGTACTCGCGCAACATGAAGTGCCACAACGAGAACTCCGCGTCCTCGGCCGCCCGGGCGGGCTCGCTCGCCTGGAACACGCCGACCGGCACCACCTGGTACAGCCCGCCCGCGTGGCCCACCCGGGCCGGGTCGCGCCAGTGCAGGAAGAACGTGGGCTCGGCACCATCGACACCGCCGAGCCGGATCGTCAGCGCGCTGACCGCCACGTTCGCCGGGCGGCGCGTCAGGTCGCACGGGTCGCCGATCGCGTCGCGCAGCGGCGTGGCGCCCCCGGCCGCGTACTCGTGGGCGGCCGCCTCGCCGGTGTCGATGCTGTCGAAGTACGTGCCGTGGCCGAACGCGAGCCGCGGCCCGGTGAGCGATGCCATGAGTGACGCCTCGAGCAGCCGGTAGGTGGGCCGGTTCTCGAACAACGTCGGTCGGTCGTGCCCGGCCATCGTCTCCGCGTAGTGCGAGGCGGGCAGGTCCGGCAGCGGGGGCGACGCGCCGAGCGACAGCGCGATGTCGCCCAGTGGCACCGGGCGCGCCGGGACCCACTCCGGGCGCGTGAGCAGCGGGGTGCCGGCGAGCTTGCGCACGTCCGGGTACCGCGTCGCGGCCTCGACGGCGAGCCCGTGCCGCTGCTCGCGCAGCCGCCGCCGCACCCGCAGCCACTCGGTGGTCGTCACGCCCGCGATTGTGCCCGGGGTTTGCCGCTCCGTGAAATATCGGCGGTATTTCGCCGGGCGGCAAACCATCCCGTTGACGTGTTCCCGGCGCGGCCGAACGATCGTGGGGAGGAGCTGAGCGCCATGTATGTCAAGGACGGACAGCGGTACTTCGTCGTCGACGGCCTCGTTCACTGGTGGGACGGCCGGCCGTTCAACCAGGCCAACCGCTACGGCGAGGGCTTCGTCAACTGCTGCTACGACTACCACCGCAACCTGTCGCCGGAGGCGGAGGTGTGGCCGCTCGAGGAGTTCTGGTGCCAGCCCGCCGAGCGCGTGGTGCACGACCTGTTCGAGGCGGGCCACGCGGACCGGGCGATCCTGCAGCCCTTCGACATGGCCGACTTCTTCGTCACGGGGTTCGGCACGACCGAGCACGCCGGCGTCCTCGCGGAGCGCCACCCGGACCGGTTCGTCGTCAACGGCTGCTGGGACCCGCGCGACGGCGAGGCGGGGCTGGAGAAGCTGGAGGCGGTGGCGACGCGGTGGGACCTGCGCGGCGTCACGCTGTGCACGGCGGAGTGGCGGGGCAGCTCGAAGGGCTGGCGCCTGTCCGACCCGTGGGCCTACCGGTACCTGGAACGCTGCCAGGAGCTCGGCATCCGCAACATTCATGTCCACAAGGGACCGACGATCTACCCGCTCAGCCGGGCTGCCTTCGAAGTGTCCGATGTGGACGACGCGGCGACGGAGTTCCCGGACCTCCGGTTCGTCGTGGAGCACGTCGGCCTGCCGCGGCTGGAGGACTTCTGCTGGATCGCCACGCAGGAGCCGAACGTCTACGGCGGACTCGCGCTCGCGGTGGCCTTCCTGCACAGCAGACCACGGTACTTCGCGAAGATCATCGGCGAGCTGCTGTACTGGCTCGGCGAGGACCGCATCACGTTCGGGAGCGAGTACCCGATCTGGACGCCGCGCTGGCTCGTCGAGCGGTTCGTGGACTTCCGGATGCCCGACGACATGGCCGAGTACCCGCCGCTGACGACCCGCGCGAAGCAGAAGATCCTCGGCCTGAACACCGCCCGGCTCTACGACTTCGAGGTGCCCGCGGAGCTGCTGGTGCCCACCGGTCACCCGGAGGCGGCCGTCGGCCATCGTTCGACATAAGTTTGTGTCCCCGCGAAGGTGCTATAGACCTTTTCCGGCACGAAACTCTGACGTAATGTCGGCAAGGTGACCGAGCAGAGCAGCGGCTTGATCGGATCGGCCCAGCGTGCGCTGCGCGTCCTGGACATAGTGGGGTCCGCAGGCGACGGCATCACCGCGAAGGCGGTGGCCAGGCGCGCCGGCTACAACCTGTCGACGACTTATCACCTGCTGAACACGCTGGTACACGAGGGCTACTTGATCCGGCTCGGTCACGGGCGCGGCTTCGGTCTTGGCTACAAGGTCGGCAGCCTGTACCAGCGGCTGTGCGCGGAGCTGGACGTCGGCCAGGAGCTGCAGGACGAGCTGCACCGGTTGCACCGCCGCGCGGAGGCGGCCGCGTACTACACGGTCTTCCGCGAGGCGGACATCGTCGTGGCGGCGGTGGCGGACTCGCCGGAGTTCCCGCGCGCGAACCCGCTGGACTTCGGCTTCCACGAGGCCGCCCACGCGACGGCGTTCGGCAAGGTGCTGCTGGCGTCCATGCCGCGCCGGTCGCGCCACGAGTATCTGGCGGGCGCGGGCATGCCCCGGCTCACCGAGCGGACCCACGTGCGCGCCACCGAACTCGACACCGAGCTCGACCACGTCGAGCGCGCCGGGATGGCGCTGGAGATCGAGGAGTTCCAGCCGGAGCTGGCGTGCCTGTCGGCTCCCGTGCTGGACCGGGAGAACCGCGTGCTGGGCGCGGTGGCGTTCTCGGTTCCGTCGGTCACGTTCGCGGCACGACGGTGGCACCTGGAACGCGCGGCCAGGGCGGGCGCGGCCCGTTTCGCGCACCTGCTGGCCACCCGGCCCGCACTGGTCTCCGGAGTGTCGGCGGGACCCGCCTGAGTGCGGCAGGCAGAATGCCGCGCACCGTCGCGGCACTAGTGTCGTTGACACTCCTGCACCCTGCTGAAGAGGAGACATCCGGATGACCGACAGCGCGCCACGCATCGAGGTCACTGTCGCGGCCACCGTGGACACCGTGTGGCATGCCTTACGGGACAAGGAAACCATCCGCAACTGGCACGGCTGGGACTACGACGGTCTCGACGACGAGATCGACCTCATCTACTTCACCGAGATCGAGGAGAACGCCGACGCCCGCACGCTCGACGTGCAGGGCGGCGACGTCATTCGCCTGGCGGACATGGGCGACACCACGCACGTGACGCTCACCCGTGCGCCCCGCGGCACCAGCCCCGAGTGGGACGCCTACTACGCGGAGATCACCGAGGGCTGGATAACGTTCTTGCACCAGCTCAAGTTCGCAGTCGAGCGCCAGCCGCGCGCCACCCGCCACACGCTGTTCTTCGCCGGTACCAACGAGTCCGCCCGTGACGTCGTGGCCGAGCTGGGCCTGCCCGACGGCCCGACCGTCGACACCTCGCTCGTCGGCGAGCACGTGAAGGGCGAGGTCTGGTTCCGCGCCGAGCACCAGCACGGCATCACCGTCGACGCCTGGGGCGACGGGCTGCTCGTCGTCTCCGCCACCGGGCCGGCCGACGACAAGCCGGAGGGCGCGGCGATGGCGATCCTTTCCACCTACGGGCTCGACGTCGCGCGGCTGGCGGAGATCAGGGAGCGCTGGACCCCGTGGTGGACCGAGCGTTTTCCCATGGACGACCACTTTCCGGAAGCGGAGTGACCGCCGCGTCGGGATACGCGCGGTGCAGCACCTGCGCGAGTATCTCGGCGCCCCGCACCACTCGCGGGCCCGGCCGGTTGAAGTAGGCGGGCCCGTCGAGCACCCACACCGCGCCGCGGCGGACCGCAGGCAGGTCCGTCCACCCGGGCCGCCGGGTGAGCACGTGCAGCTCCGCGCGCGTCCGCTCCGGCGGGAAACCGCACGGCAGCAACACGAGCACGTCCGGCCGCGCCTCGACGACGCGCGCCCACTCGACGGCCGACGTGTGCTCACCGGCGCTCGCCAGCAGCGGCACGCCGCCCGCGAGCTCGATCTGCTCGGGCACCCAGTGGCCCGCCGGCCAGACCGGGTCCAGCCACTCCAGCGCCACGACTCGCGGCCGGGACCGGCCGGCGACCCGGCGGCGCACCTCGTCGAGCCGTGACCGCAGGGCCGCGATGCGCTCGGCGGCGACGTCCGGCACGCCGAGCGCGTCGCCGACCACGCGCAGGCAGTCCAGTACCTCGGCGAGCGTGCGCGGCTCGAGGCTCAGCACGCGCGGGCCGGTGTCCATGACCCGGACCGCCTCGGAGACGCGGCGGTAGGAGACGGCGCAGACCTCGCACAGGTCCTGGGTGAGCACGAGGTCGGGCTCGAGCCGGGCCAGGAGGCCGGCGTCCAGCCCGTACAGCGAGGAGCCGCGGTGGCCGGCGCCGACCGCGGTGGAGATCTCCCTGCTCGACATCCGGTCGTCGATCGCGCTCGTCGTCACGACGGGCACCCGCTCGACGGCGGCCGGCCAGTCGCATTCGTGGGTGCGGCCGGCGAGGTCGGGCAGCCGGCCGAGCTCGGCCACGATGTCGGTGGCCGCGGGGAGGAGCGACACGATGCGCACGCCTCAGCGTAGGCACAACCGGATGATCGACTCGGTGTCCTTGATCACTTCCGGCTGCGGAGCGTAACGACCGAAGTCGATCACTCGATCACGCCGAGGTGAACCGTCGTTTATTACCTGAAAGGGTTTCGTGTGACAAAAGCGCAGGTGAACACGCACTCGTCGTATGCATGTGCAGCTGCAAGTTCCATCCTCCGGTGTGCACATTGCACGTCCGCCGCTCGCCGCTGGATACGGACCGTTCATCGCTTCAAGCCGTGGGTCACGACCGGATAACGAGATCGATCGGCGAAGATTGGGTGCACCAGCCGGGGGGCATCGTGGAAGACGATCAAGAAAAGCCGCGTGCGACTGACCGAAAGGGCAGCAGAACGGTGACCAGTCTCCATCCCGGCGCCGCTCCCACACCGGAAGAGAACAGACCGATCAACAAGCCGCCGAACAAGACGACGAAGGGCCGCCGCAGGGTGCGGCTGGCTGCGCTGCCTGGTGTGCCCGGCACGCCTTTGCCGCCCACCCCCGCCGCCGAGGCACGTGCCACGTCTGACGCACGCGCCACGTCCACCATGCCCGCCGAGCCCGGCGCGCCTGCTGAGCCCGGCACGCCTGCCGACTCGGGCACGTCCGGCGCGCCTGCCCGCTCCGGTAGGTCCGGCGCGTCCGAGGTGGACGCCCGCCCGGACTCGGGCGGTGCCCACCGCGCCACCCGCCCCCACCTGTTCCCGACGTCCCGAGACGCGTGGCTGGTCCTGGCCGAACGCGTGGTCGGCGACTGGGCGGCCACCCTGCGCGCCGCGCTGCTGCTCGTCCTGGCCGTAGCCGCCGCGATCATGGTGATCGGCATCGTGTTCGGCATCGGCCCCGCAGTGGCCACCGCGATCCTGGCACTGCTGGCGTTCCTGGCAGGCCGCCACCGCGGCGGCTCGGTCCACCGCTAGCGCCGACGGCTCGATTGTCGGTTCGGCGCCGGTCCCGCGTTCTGGTCCATCGCTGATCGGCGTGTTCGGTGTGGGGCTGCGTTGTCTCGGTGGTCGTGGCGTGCTGCTGGTGTTGTCGGCGTGCTGCTTGCGCGTTGGTGTGGTTCCGTCGCTGGCGTCGTTCGGCTGGGTCGTCGGTTCGGCGCCGGTCCCGCGTTCTGGTCCATCGCTGATCGGCGTGTTCGGTGTGGGGGCTGCGTTGTCTCGGTGGTCGTGCTGTGCTGCTGGTGTTGTCGGCGTGCCGCCTGCGCGGCGGCTCGGTCCAGCGCCCACGGCGGGGTTGTCGGTTCGGCCGGTCCCGCGCGTTCTGGTCCATCGCTGACCGGGCATCGATTCCGCTTCGTCAGTTCCGAGGTGAGCGGCGTTCGATCAGGACGGTGTCGTGCCAGGTGCCGTTTCGTCGGGCTATGCGTTCGCGGATGCCGACGGTGCGGTAGCCGGCCGCGTGGTGCAGGGCGATGCTCGCCCGGTTCGCCGTGATGATCGCGCTCTGCAGTGTCCACAGGCTACCCTCGTCGGCCGCCGTGACCTGGTGGCGCAGCAGCGCCCGGCCCACGCCTTGCCCCCGGTGCCGCGCGTCGACGTACAACGACGTCTCGGCGACGCCCGCGTAACACGCCCGTCCCGACACCGGCGCGGCCGCCGCCCAGCCGACCACCTCGCCGCTGGCCACCGCCACCCAGCGGTGGTCCGGCAGCCACTTCGCGGCCAGCACCGTCCGGCTCGGCACCGACGTCTCGAACGTGGCGATCCCCGTCGCGATGCCCTCCGCGTAGATGCGGCGCACCGCCGGCCAGTCGTCCGCGAGCAGGGCCCGGACCCGCACTCCGCGCACCGGCAGCAGCGGCCGCGGCACGGGCAGGCCCAGCAGAATGTCGGTCACCTGTGGTACGGCCGCCGCCGGGTTCGCCGTGACGACCGTCGCCGTGCCCGACCGGTGCGTGTGGACCAAACCCGCCGCCGCCAACCGTTGCACGTGGCGCGAGCAGGCCGACCGGCTGATCCCGAGCTCCCCGGCCAGCGCTGCGACGGTTGCCCCGGCCGCGGCGACCAACCGCAGCAGCCGCAACCGGGCCGGGTCGGCGAGGCAGGCGAACAACTCCGCGTCCTCCATGCCGACCGAGCGTAGAAGTGCCCATCATGCGGCCAGCAGGCCGGTCTCGGCCTCGGCGAGCAGCGCGGTGAACGTGGCGAGCGGGACGTCTGCGGTGCGGCACACCCGCACCGCCGTGTCGACCCACGGGCCGCGCCACACGAGGAACGTCACGTGCCTGCGGTACGCCCGGAAGCCCGCGACCGGCGCGCCGTCGATCGTCCACACGGGATGGCCGCGGCGGAGGTGGCCCTCGGCGCGGGTGAGGACGGAGTCGAGCACGTCGCGCAGCGCCTCGGCGACCGGACGGACGTTCGCCGGCAGCGCGGCCACGTAGTCCTCGTAGTCCTCGGCGGTCATGCCCGTCTCCCGGTGAGCAGCGCACGGAGGCCGGCGTTGCGCAGGTAGAGCCCGAGCCAGACGGCGACGCCGACGTAGACCGGGAACATCGCGGTGGACAGCAGCGGCGCCTCGATGCGGACCTGGGCGCAGACCGCGCCGCCGAGGTAGCCGGTGAGCAGGACCGCGCCGAGCACCGAGGTGCGCGGGATCGCGTACAGGACGAGGCAGGCCAGCTCGAGCAGGCCGATCGGGATCGCCACGCTCGCCGGGAAGCCGAGCGCGGCGAAGGAGTCGAGCACGGGCTGGATCCTGCTGATGTGCGTCACCGCGTCGAACAGCAGGAACGCGCCGGTGAGGGCGCTGACGACGGTGCCGGTACGGGCGAGGGAAGCGGTGCAAGGCCGCGTGATGGTTGTCATGGAAGAACGATGAGTCCGACGAGAAGATTTGTCAAGACAAAAAAACTTGTCGGTACAGCATGGTCAGCCGGCGAGCAGGCCCTTGATGATCGTCTCCGCGATGCGCGTCACCGTCGGGACGAACGGGATGTTCTCGTGCCCCAGCTCGGGCTCCTCCGCGTACAGCTCCAGCAGCGTCGGCGTCGGGTGGCCGATCTGCCACAGCCCGGCCGCGATCATGCTCACCGACGCCACCAGGTCGAAGGCGCCCTCCTCGGGCAGCGCCGGCAGCGCCGTGCGGATCTCCGCCACGATCTCGCGCACCGAGCCGACCGCGGCGTGCTTGAACGTCCTGGCCGACTCCAGCGACACGTTCCGCTCGAGGTTCAGCGGCGCGTGGACCATCAGGTCGCACAGCAGCGGGCGCTCGGCCAGCGTGGTCGCCAGCGCCGACGCCACGCCCGCGACGTCACCCGGCGCCAGGGCGGCGAGCGCCGCCCGCATGCCGGCGACCCAGCTCCGCCAGTCCTCGGCGGCGAGGCGCAGGTAGATCTCCTCCCTCGTCTCGAAATACCGCAGCAGAGCCGTCTTGTGCACGCCCACCGCGGCGGCGATGTCCGCGAGGCTCACCGCGCGCACGCCGTCGCGCTCCCCGAGCGTGCGCGCGGCGGCGAGGATGGCCTCGGACCGCTGCCGCTTGTGCTCCGGGCGCCGCGCGCGCTGAAACGTCATCCCGCCACGTTAGAGCAGCTTGTCGAGAGTGATCGGCAGGTCGCGGATCCGGCGCCCGGTCGCGTGGTACACCGCGTTCGCGACCGCGCCGCCCACGCCCGTGATGCCGACCTCGCCCGCGCCCAGCACGCCGAGCGGCATCGTCGGGTCCGGGTCGTCCAGGCAGGTCACGTCGAGGTGTGGCACGTCCGCGTGCACCGGGACGTGGTACTCCGCCAGGTTCGCGTTGATCACCCGGCCGGTCGCCGGCTCCACGAGGGACTCCTCGCCGAGCGCCAGGCCCAGCCCCATCACGATCCCGCCGCGCAGCTGGCTCGCCGCGGTCTTCGCGTTGACCACCGTGCCGATGTCGAACACGCCGACCCACCGCGACACCCGCACCTCGCCGGTGTCCGGGTCCACGCGCACCTCGCAGAACTGCGCGCCCGCGGCGGCCTTCACCCACCGCCTGCTCTCGCGCACGAACCTCGCCATGAACCGCGCCTGGCCCGTGAGGTACCCGAGCCGCGAGTCCGACCCGACCGCGGCGTCCACATGGGACCGTCCGGCCCTCGACAGCACGGCCGCGTACGACTCGCCCGCGGCGCCGGCGAACAGGCCGCCGTCCCGCGCCTCCAGGTCGGCGAACCGGCGCCCGCGCAGCGGCGAGTCCGCCGACCGGCGTGCGAGGCCGAACACCGTGCGGCGCAGCTTCGCGCACGCCGAGACCACGCTCGCCGCGATGCTCGCGGTCTGCGCCGAACCGCCGGCACCCGGGCCGGTCGGCAGGTCGGTGTCGCCGTACTCCACGCGCACCGCCCCGCCCGGCACGCCCAGCGCGTGCGCGGCGATCTGCGCCTGCGCGGTCGCCGCGCCCATGCCCATCTCGTGAAAGCCGCAGCGCACCAGCACCGAGCCGTCCGCGGACAGCCGCACCGTGACGTTCGCCGGGAACTGCCACGCCGGGTGGTACGCCGACGCCACGCCCATGCCGACCAGCCACCGGCCGTCCCGCATGGAGCCGGGCGCAGGCGTGCGGCCGGCCCAGCCGAACCGCTCCGCGCCGAGCGCGTACGCCTCGCGCAGCCGCCGGTGCGCGAACCGCTTGCCGTCCAACGGGTTGCGCGCCGGCTCGTTGCGCATCCGCAGCTCGATCGGGTCGAGGTCGAGCCGGTAGGCCAGCTCGTCCATCGCGGACTCCAGCGCGTAGGTGCCGATCGACTCGCCTGGCGCGCGCATCGCGGTGTTCGCCAGCACGTCCAGCCGGACCTGGTGCTGCTGCAGGTACATGTTCGCGGCGTCGTACAGGTGCCGCGACGCCGACACCACCTGCTCCTCGGCGCCGCCGACCCGGCCCATGAGCGTGACGCTCGTGTGCACCAGCGACGTGAGCCGCCCGTCGCGGGTGGCGCCCAGCGCGACCCGCTGCGTCGACGGCGTGCGGCCGCCGACCGTGCGGTAGACCGCCTCACGGGTCAGCGTCAGCCGGACCGGGCGGCCGGTGACGCGCGCCGCGAGCGTGGCGAGGACCGTGCCCGGCCACACCCTCGTCTTGCCGCCGAACGCGCCGCCGACGTAGGGCGAGACCACCCGTACGCCGGCCATCGGCACGCCGAACCGGGCCGCCAGGTGCCGGCGCGTCCAGTCGATGTTCTGTGACCCGTCGTGGACGGTCAGCCGGTCGCCGTGCCAGACCGCGGTGGTGGCGTGCGGTTCGAGCGCGTTGTGGTGGTGCATCGGCGTGGTGAAGCGGAGATCCACCGCGACCGGCGCCGCGGCCAGCGCCGCCTCGGCGTCGCCCTTGCGCCCGCCGGCGGCCATCAGTGCGTTGGCCTTCTGTGGCGTGGCACGGGGTTCCTCGGCCGCGAAGTCCGTTGTGGACGGAAGCGCGGCGTAGCTGACGCGGACCAGCTCGGCGGCCGCGAGCGCCGCGTCCACCGTCTCGGCGACGCAGACCGCGACCGGCTGGCCGTTCCAGTGCACCTCGTCGGTGTTGAGGTAGTTCACCGACGTCCCCGGCGCGAGCGTGGCGAGGTTGAGCATGCTCTGCGTGGGGGACGGCCGCAGCACGGGCGCGTTGCGGTGGGTCAGGACGGCGACGACGCCGGGCAGCGACCCGGCCGCCGAGGTGTCGATGTCGGTGATCCGCGCCCGGGTGACGGTCGCGCACACGAGCGCGGCGTGCGCGAGGCCGGGGTAGGCGAACTCGGCGGAGTAGCGGGCCGCGCCGGTGGTCTTGGCCGGCGCGTCGACGCGGTCGAGCGGCCTGCCGAGGACGGTGCCGGTCATCGTGCGTTCTCCTCGGTGTTCTCCTCGGTGTTCTCCTCGGTGGCGAGTAGGACCAGCGTCGCGGTGATCGTCCGTGCCGCCAGCTCGATCTTGAAGCCGTTGTCGCGCCGGGACGTGGCCGCCGCGAGCTCCGCGTCGGCCGCGCGGCGGAACCGCGCCTCCGTGGCCGGCGCGCCGGCCAGCACGCGCTCGGCCTCGCTCGCCCGCCACGGCCGGGCCGCGACACCGCCGAGCGCGAGCCGGACGGCCGCGACCCGGCCGTCGGTCACGCGCAGCGCGGCGGCCACCGACACGAGCGCGAACGCGTACGAGGCGCGGTCGCGCACCTTGCGGTAGCGGGAGTTCGCGGCCACCGGGGCGGGTGGGACCTCGACCGCGGTGACCAGCTCGTCGGGTTCGAGCGCGGTCTCGACGTGCGGGGTGTCGCCGGGCAGCCGGTGGAACTCCGGCAGCGGGATCCGCCGGACGCCGCGCACGCTCTCGACCTCCACGACGGCGTCGAGCGCGGCGAGCGCCACGCACAGGTCGGACGGGTGCGTGGCGATGCAGTGCTCGCTCGCGCCGAGGATCGCGTGCATGCGGTTGAACCCGCAGACCGCCGCGCAGCCGCTGCCGGGCTCGCGCTTGTTGCACGGCAACGTGCCGTCGTAGAAGTACGGGCACCGGGTGCGCTGCAACAGGTTCCCGCCGACGGTGGCCATGTTGCGCAGCTGGCCGGACGCGCCCGACAGCACGGCCTGGGCGAGCACGGGGAAGCGGGCGCGGATCACCGGGTGCGCGGCCAGGTCGCTGTTGCGCACGAGCGCGCCGATCCGGATGGTCCCGTCCGCAAGCTCGTCGACTCCGGTCAGCGGCAGCCGGCTGATGTCGATCACGGTGTCCGGCGTCTCGATGCCCTCGCGCATCAGGTCGACGAGGTTCGTGCCGCCGCCGAGGAACTTCGCGCCGGGGCGGATCTCGCGCACCGCGGTGGCCACGTCCGGCGCGGCCAGGTAGCCGAAGTCCCTCATGTCGCGGGCACCTCGTCCCGGGTGCCGCCGTGCGCGACCTCGTCGATGGCGTCGACGATCCCGTTGTACGCGCCGCAACGGCACAGGTTGCCGCTCATCCGCTCGCGGATCTCGTCCTCGGTGAGCTCGGGGGACTCCTCGACGTGCTCGGTGACCGCGCTCGCCGTGCCCTCCTTGTGCTCGGCCAGCATGCCGATCGCCGAGCAGATCTGCCCGGACGTGCAGTAGCCGCACTGGAAACCGTCGTGCCGGGCGAAGGCCCGCTGCAGCGGGTGGCTGACGCCCTCGATCGTGGTGATCTCCCGGCCGTCGTACTGCACCGCGAGCGCGAGGCACGACACGATCCGCCGCCCGTCGGCGAGCACCGTGCACGCACCGCAGGCGCCCTGGTTGCAGCCTTTCTTGGTGCCGGTCAGCTCGAGCCGCTCGCGCAGCGCGTCGAGCAGGCTGACCCGTGGTTCGACGTCGACCACCGCGGCGGTCCCATTGAGGTTCAGGCGCACTTCGACCATGGCTCCGACGTTAGCGCAACGGTGTTGAACTAACAAGAGCCCGGCGTTCTGTTAAAAGCGGCGAACGTGTGAGCTGCGACTGCGCCGCCGGGCCCACCCGGTTGGGACGACCGGAGTAATTCGCCGAAGGCGTTGCTCGTGAAAAGGCTGTGGTGCGGCGAAATTCGGGGGGTTGACAACGCGGCGTGGCGGGTACACACGGGTCAGGAGTGCCGAACTTGGAGGTGCAGGACGCATGCTGATCCTCGGCTTGCTACTGGTGGTCGTGAGTGGTGCCGCAGCGGCCGTGCTGATCGCGTACAACAGCGCGGGCCCTGCGGAAACCGTGTCCGCGTTCGGGCGGGATCTCGCCAACGTGACGCTGATGCAGGCGTTCGTCGCGGGGGTCGTCGTGGCCCTGGTGTTCGTGCTCGGCCTGTGGATGATCGTCGCCGCGGGACGCCGTTCCCGCGAGCACCGCGCCCGCTACCGCGAGGCGCGCCGCGACGCCCGCTCCGCCGCCAAGGAGCGCGATGAGCTGGCAAAACGCATGCGCAAGGACGAAGAGGTCCGCGCCGAGCAGGACACCGCCGCCATGCCGGTGATGTCCGGCCGGACGGGCGAGCAGACCGCCGTGGACGCCACCGGCAAGCCGGTCGAGACCGGCCGGCACGCGGCCGAGCCGACCGACCGCCACCAGCAGCCGGTGATCACCAACATCCACGAGGACCAGTCACCGACCCGGTAGGCCGAGGCCCGAGGGCCGGTCACGATCAGCGCTCCACCCCCGGCGCGGTCGTGACCGGCCCTTTCGTGTCCGAACGACTACCAACAGGAGTTGTGGCACTCGAACGGGCGACGTCGTTTTATGCGAACGACACGCCGTAGGGGGTAGCCCGGTGAAAGTTGTCTCCGGAGGGTGGATAACCTGTCACCTCATCGTGGCTGTTGATCGCGCCGGGTGATCGACAGGATCTTGGTCCAATTGCTTTAAAGCCGGAGGCATACATGGCACACCCCTCGACCGCGCGCCGCCGGTTGGGCGCCGCTCTTTCCGTTCTGGGCGTCGGCGTCGCCGCCGCTGCGGCAATTGTCGGCATGGCCGGCACGGCCGGCGCCCACGTCCCCGACATCCAGGCGCAGTGCACCGACCAGGGCTCTGTCGTTCGGGTGCACCTCGAGCGGTACGACGGCAACGGCGTGAACTCCGTCAAGGTGATGGACGGCGACAAGGTTCTGCTCGACACCACGCAGTTCCAGTCGGACTTCGACCAGACCTTCGACGGCCTGGACGCGACGGTCAACCACGCCTTCACCGCGGACGTGAAGGCGCACGATGACCCCGACGGCTCGAGGGGCTTCACGAAGGTCCTCACCGCCGAGGCGGCGGCCTGCGTGACCCCGCCGCCCACCACCACGACGACCGAGGCCCCGCCGACGTCGTCTGAGGCCCCGCCGGTGCCGCCGACCACGACGACGACCGTCGCGCCGCAGGCGAAGCCGGCTCCGCCGCTGGCCGAGACCGGTGCGAGCATCGCGCTGCCGCTGGGCATCGGTGCCGTCCTGCTGGTCGGTGGCGGCGTCCTGCTGTTCGTCGTGCGCCGCCGCGGCCGCGCCTGACGTACCGATAGCGACACGACGAAGGGGCGGGCCCGGTGGGCCCGCCCCTTCGTCGTGTTCTCTGCTCAGCGGCCGGCGAGAAAGTTGCTGTCGGTCACGTACGGATCGGTCATCACGGTGGCCTCCTCTCCTCTGCCAAGAGGTTTAGGCCACCGCGGTTGTTCAGTGTCCGGCGCTGGACGCTGAACAACGGGATGTGAACAATGCGCGGAGAGGAGGTGGCGCGGTGCCTCGTGGGGAGAGGCCGCTCGGGCCTGGAGTCGACGTGCTGCTGCGCTTCGCCGGTGATCTCCGGCGGTTGCGCGAGCGCGCCGGCAGCCCCACCTACCGTGAGCTCGCCACCCGCGCGCACTACTCGCCCGCGGCGCTGTCCGAGGCGGCGGGCGGGCGCAAGCTCCCCACGCTCGCGGTCACCCTGGCCTACGTGTCGGCGTGCGGCGGCGACACCGCGGGCTGGCTGGCGCGCTGGCGGCAGACCGCGGCCGAGCTGGCCGACGAGGAGACCGAGCCCGTCGCCGCGCAGACCGGCGAGCCGCCCTACGTCGGGCTGGCCGCGTTCCAGCCCGCCGACGCCGGCCGGTTCTTCGGCCGCGAGCGGCTGGTCGACGAGCTCGTCGCGCGGGTGCGCACCACCCGGTTCCTCGGCGTGTTCGGGCCGTCCGGGTACGGCAAGTCGTCGGTGTTGCGGGCCGGGCTCGTGGCACGGCTGGAGCCGGAGCCGGTCGTGGTGCTCACGCCCGGCGCGCACCCGGTCGAGGAGTTCGCGGTGCGGCTCGCGGCCCACCTCGGCGAGTCGGCGGCCGTGCTGGCAAGCGAGTTCGCGGCCGACCCCGCGAACCTGCACCTGCGGGTGCGCCAGGCCATGGTGGAGGACGACGACATCGTGGACGAGCTGGTGCTCGTCGTCGACCAGTTCGAGGAGGTCTTCACCCTCTGCGCGGACCCGGCCGAGCGGGCCTGGCTGATCGACGCGCTGGTGACCGCCGCGCGGACGGAGACCAGCCGGACCCGCGTCGTGATCGGCGTGCGAGCCGACTTCTACGGCCACTGCGCGAGCCACCCCGAGCTCGTCGCCGCGCTGCGGGACTCGCAGGTCCTCGTCGGCTCGCTGGACGAGGAGGAGCTGCGCGACGTCATCACCAAGCCCGCGGAGCAGGCCGGCCTGCGGGTGGAGACCGCGCTCGTCGCCAAGCTGATCGCGGCCGGCGCGAACGAGCCGGGCGCGCTGCCGCTGCTCTCGCACGTGCTGCTGGAGACCTGGCGGCGCAGGCGCGGCACGACGCTGACCCTCGGCGGCTACGAGTCCGCCGGCGGCCTGCGGCACGCGCTGACCAGGACCGCCGAGAACGTCGTCGCCGGGCTGGACCCGGCCGGGCAGGCCGTCGCCAAGCAGCTCTTCCTGCGCCTGTGCGCGCTCGGCGACGGCACCGCGGACGCCAAGCGGCGGGTCGGCCGCGAGGAGCTGGCCGACCTGCCGGGCGCGCCGGAGCTGCTCGAGCGGCTGGCCGCGGTCCGGCTCGTCACGCTCGACCGGGACAACGTCGAGCTGGCGCACGAGGCGCTGATCCGCCACTGGCCACGGCTGCACGAGTGGCTCACCGAGGACCGCGACGGGCTGCGCACGCACCGGCAGCTGACCGACGCCGCACAGGCGTGGAAGTCGCTGCACCGCGACGCGGGCGCGCTGTACCGGGGTGCGCGGCTCTCGCGCGCGCAGGAGTGGGCGGGCGGCGCGGTGTCCGCGCTGTCGCCGCTGGAGCGGGAGTTCCTGCACGCCAGCCGTTCCGCGCTGGTGGCCGAGCAGCGGACCGAGCGGCTGCGCACCCGGCGGCAGCGGCGGCTGGTCGCCGTGCTGGTGGTGCTGCTGGTGCTCGCGTCGATCACGACGGTCTCCGCCGTGCTGGCCCAGCACGACGCGACCGAGCAGCGCAACGCCGCCGCCGCGCAGCGGGTGATCACCCAGGCGACGCTGCTGGTCCGGTCCGACCCCGCGCTCGCCGAACAGCTGGGGCTCGCCGCGTACCGGCTCGCGCCGACGCCGGACAACAAGGACAGCCTGATGCGCATCGTCGCCGCGACCGGCGAGCGCCAGGTCGACCAGGTGGGCTTCGAACCGGACGGGCAGATCTGGGGTGTGCGGGTCGGGGACACCGTGGTCTCCGTGGACGACGTCACCGAGTCCGACCGCGGCACCGCGGGCGACGGCGAACCACTGACGACCCCGCGGACCGGTGACGACACCACACCGGTCGACGCCATGGCGTTCTCCCCGGACGGCCGGACGCTGGCGATGGTCACGCGCGACCGGCGGATCCAGGCGTGGGACCTCACCGCGCTGCCCGACCACACACCGCTCGCGTCGTTCGACGCGCCGCCGCAGGTGTGCCAGCCCTCGTGCTCGCAGCTGGCGATCGATCGCACCGGGCGCCTGCTGGCGATGGCGAGCAGCAAGGGCGGCGCATCGCTGTGGCGCATCGGTGGCGGCGAGGCGGTCCGGCTGGGCAACGTCCCGACAACCGGTGTGGGCCTGCGTGGCGTGGCGTTCAGCCCGGACGGCAAGCTGCTCGCCACCGCGGAGGAGGCCGGCCGGATCATGTTGTGGGGCGTGTCCGACCCGGCCCGCCCGGAGGCGCTCGGCCACGTGCTGACCGGGTCGGTGACCTACGCGCTGAACGGGTCGTGGATCGCGTTCAGCCCGGGCAGCAAGCTGATCGCGACCGCGGGCCAGCGCAACGACGCGATGCTCTACGACGTCTCCGACCCGCGCCGGCCGCGCACCGTCCGCTCGATCGGCCGGCACGAGGAGTCGGTGTCGTCGGTGGCGTTCAGCCCGGACGGCAGCAAGCTGGCGATCGCGAGCGCGGACCAGACCACCGAGCTGTGGGACCTCCGCCTGCCGAACGCGCCGCGGCTGGTGGAGCGGCTGAGCGCGGACCTGGAGGTGCCACACCGCGCGTCGTTCGCGCCGGACGGGCACACGGTGGCGACGGTGGGCAGTAAGGACCAGCGGCTTCTGTTGTGGGAAACGGACTTCCGGCGCCTGACGGACGACGTCTGCTCGCGATCGGTGCCGATGACGCGCGACCGCTGGAACCGGTACTTCCCGGGCGTCGACTTCCAGGACCCTTGCCCGGCCTAGGTTCTACGCCCCGGTCGTGCCGTCGATGCCCTCGCGCAGGAAGTCGGCGTGGCCGTTGTGCCGGGCGTACTCGTGGATCAGGTGCAGCATCACCAGGCGCAGCGACACCTCCTCGCCCCACCGCGCGTTGAACGCCGACACGTCGAGCGACTCCGCCGCCCGCTCGATGCGGCGGGCGTGCTCCACCTCGCGCTGCCACGCGGCGAACGCCTCCTCGCGCGTGCAGCCGTCCGGGTCGTACGCGGCCTGGAAGTCGCCGTCCGGGGACCACACCAGCGGGACGTCCTCGCCGTCGACGACCCTGCGGAACCACGTTCGCTCGACCTCGGCCATGTGCCGCACGAGGCCGAGCAGCGACAGCGTGGACGGTGGCATGGACCGTCTGCGCAGCTCGTCGTCCGGCAGGCCGTCGCACTTCATGGCCAGTGTGGCGCGGTGGAAGTCGAGGAACGCGCGCAGCGTCTCCCGTTCGCCGCCCAGCAGCGGCGGGCTGATCCGTTCGGTGGGCACGGCGCCATCCTTCACCACGACCGTCACGCTCCGGCACGCCCGGGCGTTGTGCAGATGTGAGGATGTCGGGAGTGGACGGCGACGTTCCGGCCGGCAGGCCGGCGTGGACGGCGGGGCAGGTGGCGCGGCACCTGCGGATCGCCGAGTCGACGCTGCGGTCCTGGCACCGCCGCTACGGCGTCGGCCCGCACGCGTCACGGCCCGGCAGCTACCGCCGCTACACCGCCGTGGACGTCGCCCGCCTGCAGCGCATGCACGACCTGATCGAGTCCGGGATGCTCCCGTCCGAGGCGGCGTTCACGATCAGCACACCGGCCGGGCCGCCGCTCCACGAGGCGCTCGCCGACGTGCTGGCCGCGGCGCGCGACCTCGACAGCGGCCGCTGCCTGTCCGCCCTGGCCGACTCGCTGGCCGCCCGTGGCGTGGTCGAGGTGTGGGAGCGGCTGTGCCGGCCCGCGCTCCAGGCCATCGACGCCGACCAGGGGGCCGGGCCCGACTGCGTCGACCACGAGCACGTCCTGTCGTGGTCCATCGCCGCGGCGCTGCACCGGGTGGACCGGCCGGCGGCCGACGGCACCGGCGGCCCGCTGGTGCTGCTCGCGTGCACCGAGGCCGAGCAGCACACGCTGCCGCTGGAGGCGCTGGGCGCGGCGCTGGCCGAGTACCGGACCGCCGTGCGGATGCTCGGCGCGGCCGTGCCGACACAGACGCTCGTGCACGCCGCGGCCGCGGCCCGTCCCGCGGCGGTCGTCCTCTGGTCGCAGAGCCCGGCGACCGCGCGCGTGGAGGCCGTCCGCGCGCTGGGTGCGTTCCCGCTGCGCCGGGTAGCGGCCGGGCCTGGCTGGCCGCGCCGCCGGCTGTCGGGCACCGAGCGGGTCACGGGCCTCGCCGCCGCGGTCACGTCGCTCACCGATCCCGCACTGTGGGATTCAGGCGCCGCTGGTGGGGGGTTTTGACTGGCTTTGGACGGGGTCTCCTGGCGTCCTTCGAGCGCGACCGGTAACTTAGCGTGCAGGGTCGAGAGGCGCTGCAACGGACACACCGACGGACAGGGTGTCCGCCACGCTCGGCCTGGGCCGAGTACCGAAGGGCGCCTCCCTATCCGGGAGGTGCACAGGTGGGAAAGTCCGACACAGGCGCGGCCAGGGCATTGCGCAAGCTGCTCGACAAGCGAGTCGCGGTGCTCGACGGTGCCTGGGGCACGATGCTGCAGGGTGCGGGGCTGAAACCGGCCGACTACCGCGGCGATCGCATCGGCGGCGACCACCCCAAGGACGTCACCGGCGACCCGGACGTGCTCAATCTGACCCGCCCGGACGTGGTGCTCGACGTGCACCGCCAGTACCTGCGCGCGGGTGCGGACATCACCACCACCAACACGTTCACCGCGACCAGCATCGGCCAGGCCGACTACGGGCTGGAGTCGCTGGTCCACGAGATGAACGTCCGTGGCGCGCAGCTCGCCCGCGAGGCCGCCGACGAGGCGGGGGAGAAGTTCGTGGCCGGCTCGATCGGCCCGCTCAACGTGACGCTCTCGCTGTCCCCGCGCGTGGAGGACCCCGCGTACCGCGCGGTCTCGTTCGACCAGGTCTACGACTCCTACGCCGGGCAGATCGCCGGGCTCGCCGAGGGCGGTGTCGACCTGCTGCTCGTCGAGACGATCTTCGACACGCTCAACGCGAAGGCCGCCATCGCCGCCGCCCGCGACGTCGCCCCCGACCTGCCGCTGTGGATCTCCGTGACGATCGTCGACCTGTCCGGCCGGACGCTGTCCGGCCAGACCGTCGAGGCGTTCTGGAGCGCCATCGAGCACGCCGACCCGATGGTCGTCGGCGTCAACTGCTCGCTCGGCGCCACCGAGATGCGCCCGCACGTCGAGGAGCTGTCCCGCCTGGCAGGCAGCTACACGGCCGCGCACCCGAACGCCGGGCTGCCCAACGCGTTCGGCGGCTACGACCAGACGCCCGCGGAGACCGGCCAGCTGCTCGGCGAGTTCGCCGACGACGGGCTGGTCAACATCGCCGGCGGCTGCTGCGGCACCACGCCCGCCCACATCGCGAAGATCGCCGAAGCGGTCAAGGGCCTGACCCCCCGCAAGGTCCCGGCGATCGAGAACACCACGCGCTTCTCCGGCCTCGAGCCGTTCGAGATCGGCGCGGACACCGGCTTCGTCATGATCGGCGAGCGCACCAACGTCACCGGCTCCAAGCGGTTCCGCAGGCTCATCGAGTCCGACGACCACCAGGCCGCCGTGCACGTCGCGCTCGAGCAGGTCCGCGGCGGCGCGAACCTGCTCGACGTCAACATGGACGCCGACCTGCTCGACAGCGAGCAGGCGATGACGACGTTCCTCAACCTGATCGCCACCGAGCCCGAGGTCGCCCGCATCCCGATCATTGTGGACAGTTCCAAGTGGACTGTCCTGGAGGCCGGGCTGAAGTGCGTGCAGGGCAAGGGAGTCGTGAACTCGATCAGCCTCAAGGAGGGGGAGGAGCCCTTTCTCGAGCACGCCCGGCTGATCCGCAACTACGGCGCAGGCGCGGTCGTGATGGCCTTCGACGAGCAGGGCCAGGCCGACACCGCCGACCGCAAGGTGGAGATCTGCGCGCGCGCCTACGACCTGCTCACCCAGAAGGCCGGCTTCGCGCCCGAGGACATCGTGTTCGACCCCAACGTGCTCGCGGTCGCCACCGGCATCGCCGAGCACAACGGCTACGCGAAGGCGTTCATGGAGGCGCTGCCGCGGATCAAGGAGCGCTGCCCGGGCGCGCGGACCAGCGGCGGCATCTCGAACCTGTCGTTCGCCTTCCGCGGCAACGACGTCGTGCGCGAGGCCATGCACTCGTCGTTCCTGCTGCACGCGGTGCGCGCGGGGCTGGACATGGGCATCGTCAACGCCGGCCAGCTCGCGGTGTACGAGGACATCCCGAAGGACCTTCTCGAGCTCGTCGACGACGTGCTGTTCGACCGGCGCGAGGACGCCACCGACCGGCTGGTCGCCTTCGCGGAGAACGTGCGCGGGTCGGGCACCAAGCGGACCATCGACCTGTCGTGGCGCGAGGCGCCGGTGAACGATCGGCTCGCGCACGCGCTGCTGCACGGCGTCGTGGACTTCATCGAGGAGGACACCGAGGAGGCCCGCCAGCAGGCCGACCGGCCGCTCGAGGTCATCGAGGGTCCGCTGATGGACGGCATGAAGATCGTCGGTGACCTGTTCGGCGCCGGCAAGATGTTCCTGCCACAGGTGGTGAAGAGCGCGCGGGTGATGAAGCGCTCGGTCGCCTACCTGGAGCCGTACATGGAGGCGGAGAAGGAGCGGGCCAAGCTCGCGGGCGAGATCACCACCGACCGCGGCCAGGGCAAGATCGTGCTCGCGACCGTGAAGGGCGACGTGCACGACATCGGCAAGAACATCGTCGGCGTCGTGCTGGGCTGCAACAACTACGAGGTCGTCGACCTCGGCGTGATGGTGCCCGCGGCGAAGATCCTCGACACGGCGATCGCCGAGGGCGCGGACGCCATCGGGCTGTCCGGGCTGATCACGCCGTCGCTGGACGAGATGGTCGGCGTGGCCACCGAGATGCAGCGCCGCAAGCTGTCGCTGCCGCTGCTGATCGGCGGCGCCACCACGTCCCGCCAGCACACCGCGGTGCGCATCGCCCCCGCCTACGACGAGACGACCGTCCACGTGCTCGACGCCTCCCGCGTCGTCGGCGTGGTGTCCGACCTGCTCAACGCGGAGCGCGCGGAGGAGCTGGACAAGGCGAACCGGGCCGAGCAGGAGCGGCTGCGCGTGCAGCACGAGCACCGGCACGCCAAGCCGCTGCTCACGCTCGGCGATGCGCAGGCCAACCGCGAGCGGGTGGCGTTCGACGACCTGCCGGTGCCGGCGTTCACCGGCGCGCACCGGATCGAGCCGGACATCGCGGTGCTGCGCGAGTACATCGACTGGCAGTTCTTCTTCCTGGCCTGGGAGCTCAAGGGCAAGTACCCGGCGATCCTGGACACCAACCCGGCGGCGCGCGAGCTGTTCGACGAGGGCAACGAGCTGCTGGACACGATCATCGCCGAGGGCGGGTTCACCGCGCGCGGCGTGTACGGCTTCTGGCCGGCCCACGCCGAGGGCGACGACATCGTGGTCGAGGACGGGCCGCGGTTCCCGATGCTGCGCCAGCAGACGGAGAAGCCGGACGGGCGGCCGAACCGCTCGCTCGCCGACTACGTCGCGCCGGAGGGCGACCACCTCGGCGGTTTCGCGGTGACGATCCACGGCGCGGACGCCCTGTCCGCGAAGTTCGAGGCGGACAACGACGACTACCGGTCGATCATGGTGAAGGCGCTGGCCGACCGGCTGGCCGAGGCGTTCGCCGAGTACGCCCACCTGCAGGCGCGGCGCGAGTGGTTCGAGCCGGACGCGCAGCCGGAGCTGGCCGACCTGCACGCGGAGCGGTTCCGCGGCATCCGGCCCGCGCTGGGCTACCCGGCCAGCCCGGACCACAGCGAGAAGCGCGACCTGTTCGACCTGCTCGACGCCGGGCAGGTGGGCATGGAGCTGACCGAGTCGTTCGCCATGACCCCGGCCTCGTCGGTCAGCGGCTTGATCTTCGCCCACCCGGAGTCGCGGTACTTCACGGTGGGCCGGATCAACCGGGACCAGGTCGCGGACTACGCGGCCCGGCGCGGCATGCCGGTGGCCGAGGTGGAGCGCTGGCTGCGGCCGAACCTGGCCTACGAGCCGTCATAAGCGGCGGCCACCTTCTTGGGGACGACCATGCGCCAGCCGTCGACGATGAGCTCTTCCAGTTCGCCCACGTCGACGGCGGCGAGGCGCAGATGCACCCAGTGGTAGCGCATGTCGCCCTTGCTGGGTAAGGAGAACTTGCCGGGCTCGGACTTCACGACCGCGGCCCGTTCGTCCTTCGGGAAGGCGAGGCCGAGCGTCTGCTCGTCCCGCGACAGGGCGAGGTAGACGATGCGGCCGACGTTGAACTTCACCTGGTCGCGCACGAGGCGCTCGATCGTGCGCGGCAGCCCGGTGGCGATCCGGCGGACGTCTTCGGCGGTGGCCATGGTGACAGCTCACCACGGGCCACCGACAGTTTTCAGCCGTACAGGTCGCCGCTGAGGTACTTCAGCCCGGAGTCCACCTGGATCGTCACCACGCGGTCGCCGAGCCGTTCGGCCAGCCGCAGCGCCGCGACCAGGTTCACCCCGGTGGACGGCCCGGAGAAGATGCCGTCCGAGCGGGCGGCGCGGCGGGCCATGGCGAACCCGTCGGCCTCGGGGATGGCCATCACCTCGTCGAAGTCCTCGGCCCGCAGCTGCGGCGGCCAGTACCCGATGCCGCCGCCCTCGATGCGGTGCGTGCCGGCCTGGCCGCCGGACAACACCGGCGACTCGGCAGGCTCGAGCACGACCCGGTGCAGGTCGGGCAGCTTGTCGCGCAGCGCCCGGCTGGTCCCGAGGAAGCACCCGGCGGTGCCGACGTAACAGCAGAACGCGGCGATGTCCGGAACCTGCTCGAGGAGCTCCTCCCCGAGGCGGCGGTAGCCGGCGATCATGTCGGCGTTGTTGAACTGGTCGGTGGCGAAGGCCCCGGTCTCCCGCGCGATCTCACCCGCCCGCCGCACCATCGAGGGGATGAGGTCGGGAGTGATCCCGCCCGGACTGTGGATCAGCTCGACGTCGGCCCCGAAGGCACGCATGGTCCGGATCTTCTCGGTGGCGAACGCGTCGGAGGACACGATCCGCAGCGGATGCCCGGTCACCGCGCAGACGAAGGCGAGCGAGGACCCGGTGCTCCCGCCGGTGTACTCGACAACGGCCTGACCGGGCGCGAGCCGCCCGTCCGCCTCGGCGGCCCGGATCATGGCCAGCGCCATGCGGTCCTTGTACGACCCGGTCGGGTTGGCGCCCTCGAGCTTGACCCACACCTCGCCGGTTCTGGCGCTGTCCAGCCGGACGACCGGGGTGCCGCCGATCGCATCGATGCCGCTCATCGGTCGAGCCTAGGCACTCACAGCGAGCAGCGCAGCCGCCGGAACTCCTCGGCGAGAGCCGGTAGCTGGTAGTGAGCGTTGAGCCCGCTCGGGTTGGGCAGCACCCACACCCGCGCGTCCCCGATCCGTTCCTGCTCCCCGACCGTTGCCCTGGCCCGCCCGAACGCCGCCCGGTAGGCGGAGATCCCGAGCACGGCAAGTACCCGAGGCCGGTACTCGCCGACCAGCGTCGCCAGCCGCTCGCCGCCGCCCCGCAACTCGTCGTCGGACAACTCGTCGGCCCGCGCGGACGCCCGCTCGACGACGTTGGTGATCCCCAGCCCGGCATCGAGCAGCTCCCACTGCTCGTCGGGCCGCAGCTGCCGCGCGGTGAACCCGGACCGATGCAACGCCGGCCAGAACCGGTTCCCCGGCCGGGCGAAGTGACAGCCGGTGGCCGCGGAGTAGAGGCCGGGGTTGATCCCGGAGAAGAGCACGTCCAACCCCACCCGGATGACGTCGGGCAGCGTCCCCTCCTTCGCCGCCTCGAGCTCCGCCTTCGTCGGCTTGCGCACCACCCCTGTCATGCCCTAGCCCCGATTGCTGCGAAACAGTGCGCCGGCGTCCAGGAACACGACCTGCCGGTTGTCGCTTGACTCGTCGCCCTCGACGTCATGCCCCTGAGTCACGGTGTTTGTTTCAAGGGCGGCCGCGTAGGTGCCGTCCGGGTCCGGTGCCACTTGTGCCGTGGTGAGAACAACAAGCCAGTCCGCGAACCACGAGCCGGGTCCGCTGCGAGAAAAGGCCATTTCGGTGATCGGAAGGCCTTTGTCACGCGCTGCGGTCTCCAGATCCCCAGTCCAGTCCGGCCATGGAAAGACGTAGAACGGCTGGTGTCCGCGGGGACGCCGAAGGTAGTCCCACAACTGACCCGTCATGTACTGGCTTGACCAGTGCTCGAGTGTCTTCTCGGGAATCGATACGAACGCAGGCACGAGCTCAAGTCTAGGTTCTGCCAACGAGCCCGGGTCCGCAACCGGCTTCGGCGCCGCGCTGTCCGGTGTGGACAGCGCGGCGCCGAGGTGCCGGGTCAACGTGTCGTGGCGAGAGCCGGGCGAACGAGCGGCGTGCCGGTATAGCCGAGGCGGCCGCGGGTGGTGATGGTCAGGACGACCGCGACGGTGGTGAAGGCGATGAGCACGATGTGGGGACCGTCGTGCTGGTTCGCCAGGGGGAACACGGCGAGCCAGGCGACGGAGAAGAAATTGTTGACGCCCGTGTGCAGGATCATCGCCAGCGGAAGGCTCTGCCCCGTGCGGTTGAACACCCAGGTCATGACGACGCTGATCGCGACCGCGCCCGCGACGAACTCCGCGACCGCCGGCCAGGTCACGTCCGGCCAGCCGCCCCATTCGGTCAGGAACAGCGGCAGGTGCCACGCGCCCCACAGCAGGCCGAGGAAGATCGTGCCGCGCATCGGGCCGAAGCGTGGCTGCACCCGCGGCAGGGCGAAGTCGCGCCAGCCGGGCTCCTCGGCGAGACCGGTGGTGAGCATCTGGAAGACCATGCCGACCAGGTAGCCGGCGAGCAGGGAGACCGTGGGTGGCTGCCATTCGCTGGTGAACAGGCGGCTGGTGGCGGCGAGCGTGACCGGCACGCCGACGATCACGGTGAGGTACCACCGCCAGCTCACCCGCCACTTGAGAAAGCGGCCCAGCCAGGTCCGCAGCCCCGCCCGGCCGTCGGCCAGCGCGGTGACGATGAACGCCGACAGGATCGGGCCGAGGTATGCGCCCGGCAGCACGCCGACCAGTTGCGTGCCGCCGAGGATCACCGGGAAGTGGATGGGCGCCAGCCCGAGCCCGTTTTCCGAGAGCACGTAAGGAGTCCACGCGATCCAGCTGAGCGCGAACGCGAGGGTGAAGAAGCTCGTCAGCGGATGGCGGGCGACGAGGCCGCGGATCCCCGTCACGGAAATGTCCTTTTCGGACGGTCGGTGGTCCGGGCGGTTCCGGTGCGGGCCGCTCATCGCTTCCGCCGGTAGCTCGCGACCAGTGCGGCACCGAACGCCAGCGTCAGCAACCCGAAGCCGATGCTGACGAGCACGTTCATGCGATGGCGGAGGTCGTCGCGTTGCAGGCCGCGCTGATCACCAGTGCCACCCACAGCAGTGTGCGGGTGGTCGTGGCGCGGCGGGCCGGCGTCCGGTTCTGCGGGAATTCGTTGCTAGGCATGGCAGAAACGCTACGAACGCGGGCCGCCGGGAACGATCCCGTCAGCGCGACACCTGGTGGTACAGCAGGCTGTACCACGACCGGCGTCCGCTAAGGTTTCGTGCCGTGCCGCCCGACGATCAGGCGCCTGCCCGACCGTGGGTCGCCCGCGCCCGCGCCGTGCTGGACGCGGTGGAGCATCTCGTCGGCGGCTTCGCGACGGCGGTGCTCGCACTGGTCACCTTGGTCTTCCTGTTGCTCGTGGCGGCGCTGTGCCTCGTCGGTGTGGGCCTGGTGCTGGCGCCCTCCGCCCTGCGGCTCGTCCATGCCGTCGCGGATCGCGAACGTGTCCGGCTCACCCGCTGGGGTCCGGATGTGATCAGCCCCGGCCCGGTACCGGCCGGGCTCGCCGACGCCTTGCGCGACCGCGCCACCCGGCGGGAGCTCGGCTGGCTGGCCGCGCACGCCATCGGGGGGTTCGTGCTGGCGGTGGTCGGGCTGACGATCGCGCTCGGCACCGTCCGCGACGGCATGTTCCCGCTGTACTGGTACCTCCTGCCCGAAGGCGCGGCCACGCCGTCGGTGGGGCTGTGGGTCGTGCACGACCTGCCCGGTGCGCTCGCGGTCGCGCTGCTCGGCGTGGGCTGGGTGTTCGTCTCGGTCGCCCTGCTGCCCGGCATGGCCCGGTTGCAGGCGCTGCCGGGCCGGCACCTGCTGTCGCCGGGTGCGGACGTGGACCTCACGCTGCGGATCGCGCACCTCACGTCGACCAGGGCCGCCGCCCTCGACGCGCACTCGACCGAGCTGCGCCGCATCGAACGCGCCCTGCACGACGGCACGCAGAACCGTCTGGTCGCGGTGAACGTTCTGGTCGGCGCGGCCCGCCGCGCACTGGCCCGCGACGCCGCCGACGCGGACCGGATGCTCGAACGCGCCCAGGACGCCGCCGAAGAGGCCCTGGCCGAGCTGCGGGCGGTCGTGCGCGGCATCCTGCCGCCGGTGCTGGCCGACCGCAGCCTGGCCGACGCGCTCACCGCGCTCGCCGCCGCGTGCCCGGTGGACTGCCGCGTCGACGCCGATCTGCCCGGCCGGTACGCGTCGTCGGTGGAGGCGTCGGTGTACTTCGTCGTGGCCGAGGCGCTGACGAACATCGCCAAGCACAGCGGCGCGCGGCACGCCGTCGTGACCCTGCGGCGCCGAGACGACCTGCTACAGGTCGAGATCGTCGACGACGGGCATGGTGGCGCGAGCGAGGACGGCGGGTCCGGTCTCGGCGGCATCCGGCGCAGGATCGAGGCCCACGACGGATTCTTCGCGCTGGCGAGCCCCGCCGGCGGACCGACCACCCTGGCGGTGAACGTGCCATGCGGATTGTGATCGCCGAGGACGACCTGCTGCTGCGCGAGGGCGTCGCGCTGCTGCTGCAGGCGGAGTCGCTCGAGGTCGTCGCGACCACGGACAACCCGGAAGGCCTGCTCGCGGCCGTCGACGAGCATCGGCCGGACGTGGCCATCGTGGACGTCCGGATGCCACCGACCCACACCGACGAGGGCATCGTCGCGGCCGTCGAGGCGCGCCGCCGCCAGCCCGGCCTGGCGGTGCTGGTGCTGTCCGCCTACGTCGAGCAGGCGTTCGCCACCGACCTGCTCGTGTCGGGCAGCGCCCGGCTCGGGTACATGCTCAAGGAGCGGGTCGGGCGGGTGGCCGAGTTCATGGACGCCCTGCACCGGATCGCGAACGGCGGCACCGCGATCGACCCGGAGGTCGTCACCCAGCTGCTGTCCCGGACGGGCATGGACACCCGGCTCGACCGGCTCACGTCCCGCGAGCGCGACGTGCTGGCCCTGATGGCCGAAGGACTCGGCAACGGCGCCATCGCCGAACGCCTGGTGGTCACCGACGGCGCGGTGCACAAGCACATCCGCAACATCTTCGCCAAGCTCGACCTACCCCCCGACGACCG
Organism: Actinophytocola sp.; assembly: GCA_035995025.1. Lineage (GTDB taxonomy): Bacteria > Actinomycetota > Actinomycetes > Mycobacteriales > Pseudonocardiaceae > Actinophytocola. The sequence goes on along the minus strand of DASYKY010000060.1, from coordinate 53,982 downwards.
CGCGGACCGGCGGGTCACCGCGGTCCTGCGCTACCTCGACGGCGACCTTCGCCGTGCGTGAGTAAACGCGCCCCGGCAGGACTCGAAACCCGGTGTGGAACCCAGGTTGACCTGCGCATACGTGCCCCCGGCAGGACTCGAACCTGCGACCCAGAGCTTAGAAGGCTCCTGCTCTGTCCGCTGAGCTACGAGGGCATGGCGGGCCGCGTCCTGCCACGCTCGGCAGGATGCTGCCCTTGGATCTGATCGTTCGAGAGCGCTCGGTCGTTTCCGAATTCGCTCAAATCGGCAGTGTGATTTGGTCCGGCTCAGGCTCCGGCGGGGGCCGTCGAGCCGCGAACCTGCAGGTCAACGCCGATGGTGACCGGTCTTCCCGGTCTCACTCCGTCGAGCAGGCCCAGCGCCAGTTCGCCGGCCTGTCTGCCCTTCTCGACCAGGTCTTGACGCACCGTGGTCAGATCCGCCCAGCTTGCCGCGGGAGTGTCATCGAACCCCACGATCGACACCTCCCCGGGCACTGCCAGCTCCAGCTCCTCGGCCGCCCGCAGCGCGCCGAGCGCGAGCTCGTCGGACATGCACAGCACCGCGGTCGGCCTCGGCCGGAGCCCGAACAGCCACCTGGCGCCCTCCCTGCCCAACTCCCGGACACTGCCTGGTGCCTCCCAGAGCGGCACCTCATCGGCGACAATACCGTGTTCAGCCAGGCCCTTCAGGTATCCGGCGATCCTGTCGACGGTCACCCGGAAGTGGCCCGCCGCGAGGCGCGCGACGCTCGCCGGCCCGCGGTGGCCGTCCGCGCTCAGGCCGAAGCCCAGGATCGCCACCCTGCGGTGCCCCAGCCCGGCCACGTGCCGCGCGGCCAGCAGCGCGCCGCCGAGGTCGTCAACCTGCACGCGCGCCGAGCCGGCCAGCACCGGCTGGTCCACGACGACCAGCGGCAGGTTCCGCGCGCCGACCGCCGCGAGGGCGGGCGCGTCGTCGGGCAGCGAGTACGCCACCACCACGTCGGTCTGCGCGCGCATGATGCTCTCCGCCCGCGGGCCACCGTCGCCCACACCTGGGAGCAGCAGCAACGCCCGGTCCGGGCTGTCCACAGTGGACGCCAGGCTGTCGAGCATGATGGACAGCGCCGGGTCGGAGAACGCCGAGGACAGGCCGTCGCACAGCATGATCGCCACCGAGCCCGCCCGCTGCGTGGCCAGCGATCGCGCCACCGGGTCCGGGCCCGCGTAGCCCAGCTCCTTCGCGGTCCGGATGATCCGCTCGCGCAGCCCCGCGGAGAGCTGGTCCGGCCGGTTGTACGCGTTCGACACGGTCGCCCTGGACACCCCGACCTCGCGGGCGATGGTGTCGAGGGTGGGTCGGCGTACCCGGTCCGGGCTCACCGGCTCAGCCTAATTCGCGCGGATCCGGACAAGACGTAGCGGTAGCTGAAGCGCTTCAGTTATCCTCGAACGAGGTGCTACGGGAGGGAGACCGGGGTGTTCGCCGCTCGATGGTCGGTGTTCGTCGTCTTCGCGCTCAACGGCATGGTGATCGGCTCGTGGGCGCCGCGGATGCCGGCCGTCGCCGACCAGATCCACGCCAGCCCCGGCCAGCTCGGGCTCGCGCTGCTCGGGTCCAGCGTCGGCATGATCGCGGCCGCCTCGCTGACCGGCCGCCTCTGCGCCCGCTTCGGCGCCCGCGCCCTCGTGCTGGTGTCCGCGCTGGCCACGGCCGTCGTGCTGCCGCTGATGGCGGTCGCCGGCTCGCCCGTGCAGCTCGGGCTCGCGCTGGTCCTGCTCGGCGCCAGCGTCGGCACGCTCGACGTGGCCATGAACGTCGCCGCGGTCACCGTCGTGCGGCGGACCGGTCGGCCGATCATGCCGGTCTTCCACGCCGGGTTCAGCTTCGGCGCGCTCGCCGGCTCGGTCGGCGCCGCGTTCGCCGCGGGCCACCGGATCGGGCTGTTCGGCCACTTCACCTTCGTGTCGGTGCTCGCGCTGGTCGTGATCCTCGCGGTGGTCCGCTGGGTGCCGCGCGAGGAGCAGATCGCCGACGCCGCCGCGCAAGCCGCGACCGACCGCCGGATGCTGCGCAGGCCCGCGCTGTGGCTGCTCGGCGCGATCGCGCTGTGCTCGGCCATCGTCGAGGGCGGCAGCGGCGACTGGTCCGCGCTGTTCGCGGTCCGCGAGCGCGGCATGGGCGAGGCGGCCGCGGCCGTCACGTTCTCCGTCTTCTGCATCGCGATGGGCCTCGTGCGGCTGTTCGGCGAGCAGGCCGAACGCCGCTGGGGCGCGGACAGGATGCTGGTCGGCGGCGCGCTCGTCGCGGGTGCCGGCCTGCTCGCGACGGCGATCGTGCCGAGCGGGCCCCTCGCGTTCGTCGGCTTCGGGCTCGCCGGCGGCGGGCTGGCGTTCGCGTTCCCGGTGGCGCTCAACATGGCCGGCGCGGTCGGCCGCCGTGGCGACGGGACCGGCGGCGAGCGCGAGATCGGCTTCGTGACCACGATCGCCTACAGCGGCTTCCTGGTCGGACCGCCCATGCTCGGCGGGATCGCCCAGGTCACGAACCTCGAGGTGGCCATCGGGTTCGCCGGCGTGGTCGCCGCGCTGATCGCCCCGGTGGCCCTCGCCGCGGCCGCCGCCCGCCGGCGTGAAGACAAAGACTCACCCGCACGGGTACCAGCCATGAACGAGCGGTGACTACGCTCGCACCGTGTCCGTCGACAGCGCACCGAAGCCGGCGACCCCTGCAGCCAGGTCCGGCGCAACTGCGGGGATCCTGCCGCTGATCGTCATCGGGGTTCTGCTCGCGGTGCTGACCGCCGTGGCGCTCCTCTCGCTCACCGCGGGCGACTCGGGGATCGTCAACCTCTACGGGCTGACCGTCGCACGCGTGCTGGCCGAGGTCGGCAGCGTGCTGACCGTCGGCTCGCTCCTGTTCGCCACGTTCATGGTGGCGCCGCAGAAGTCCGGAAAGCTGCAAGCAGGCGGATACGCCGCGGTGCGCACGGCGTCGTGGGCCGCGGTCCTCTGGTGCCTCTCGGCGCTCGTGTCGGTGGTGTTCAACGAGGCCGACGCGATCAACAAGCCGGTCTCCGAGATCCTGGGCTCCGACCTGCTGGTCACGTTGTTCGACGAGCTCGAGCAGCCCAAGGCCTGGCTGGTGACCTCGATCGTCGCGCTCGTCGTCGCGGTCGGCTGCCGGCTGGCGCTGTCCTGGGGCGTGACCGCGACGTTGTTCGCGGTGGCGCTGTTCGGCATCACGCCGGTCCCCGTGACCGGGCACTCCTCGGCCGGCGGCCAGCACGACCTGGCCACCAACAGCCTGCTGCTGCACGTGATCGCCGTGTCCCTGTGGGTCGGCGGGCTGGTGGCGCTGTTGATGTACGGCCGCCGGGTCACGAGCGGGCCGGACGTGAAGCTGGCCGCAACCCGGTTCTCCGCGACCGCGCTGGTCTGCTGGATCACGATGGCTGCGTCCGGCGTGATCAACGCCTGGGTGCGCTTACCCGTCTCGGACCTGTTCACGACGTCCTACGGCCTGCTGGTGTTCGCCAAGATCAGCGCGCTGGTCGTGCTCGGCGGCTTCGGCTACCTGCAGCGGCGCAAGGGCGTCCGGTCGATCGTCGACGGCGGCAACAGCGGTGCGCTCGTGCGGCTGGCGGCGGTCGAGGTCGTCGTCATGTTCCTCACGATCGGCATCGCCACCGCGCTCGCCCGCACGCCACCGCCGGGCCTCGGCACGATCCCGGACTCCGTGGAGCTGGAGCTGGGCTACAAGCTCAGCGGTCCGCCCACGCTGCTGCGGCTGCTCACCGACTGGCGCTACGACATCATCTACGGCACGGTCGCGATCGTCCTGGCGATGTTCTACCTGCTCGGCGTGGCGCGGCTGCGGTCCCGCGGCGACGCCTGGCCGGTCGGCCGGACCATCGCCTGGCTGCTCGGCTGCCTGACGCTGATGATCGCCACGTCGTCCGGGTTCGGCCGCTACGCGCCCGCCATGTTCAGCATCCACATGGAAACCCACATGATGCTGTCCATGCTGGCGCCGGTGTTCCTGGTGCTCGGCGGACCCGTCACGCTGGCGCTGCGCGCGATGCCCGTGGCCGGCAAGGACAGGCCGCCCGGCCCGCGCGAGTGGCTGCTCGCGGTCGTGCGGTCCCCGATCTCGCGGTTCTTCACCCACCCGTTGGTCGCACTCGGGCTCTTCGTCGGGTCGTTCTACATCCTGTACTTCTCCGGCCTGTTCGATCTCGCCCTGGAGAAGCACTGGGCACACCTTCTGATGAATGCCCACTTCCTGCTCGTGGGCTACCTGTTCTACTGGGTCGTCATCGGCATCGACCCGACCCCGCGCCGCCTGCCGCACCTCGCGCGGCTCGGCATGGTGTTCGCCTCGCTGCCGTTCCACGCCTTCTTCGGCGTGATCCTCATGAGCATGCAGACGATCATCGGCGAGCGCTTCTACCAGGGGCTGAACCTGCCGTGGACGAACGACCTGCTGGCCGACCAGCAGCTCGGCGGCGGCATCGCGTGGGCCGCCGGTGAGCTGCCGCTGGTGATCGTGCTGCTCGCCCTGCTCGTGCAGTGGGCCCGTGCCGACGACCGGGAGGCCCGGCGCGAAGACCGCCGGGCCGACGCCGAGGGCGACGCCGACCGGGCGGCCTACAACGCGATGCTCCGCAAGATGTCGGAGCATTCCCAGGAGTCCTAGGCGGCGAGCGGCCTGCGGAACCCGCGGATCGCGGCGACGACGCCGACGGTCAGCAGCCCCGCGCTGGCCAGCAGCGCGCCGACCACACCCGAGCCGACCGGCATGGCCAGCGCCAGGTGGCGGGAGGCGTCCACCGCGTAGGTCAGCGGGTTGATCGTCGCGACGACCCGCAGCCACGTCGGCAGCCCGTCGATCGGGACGAACGCGCTCGAGGCGAACATCAGCGGGAACATCGCCAGGAAGCCGACCGTCTGCATGGTCTCCGCGTTGCGCAGCCAGGAGGCGATGGCCAGGAAGACCCAGCTCAGCGACCAGCTCACGGCCAGCGCCAGCAGGAAGGCCGGGAACACGCCCAGCACGCCGCCTGCGGGGGAGAAGCCGAACAGCACGACCGCGGCGACCAGCAGGATCACCAGCTGCAGCGCGGTGCGGATGAGGTCGGCGACGCTGCGCGCGACCAGCACGGAGCTGGGGTTGATCGGCAGCGATCGCAGCCGGGCGAGCACGCCGTTCTTCATGTCGGTGACCAGGCCGATGCCGGACTGCAGCGCGGCGCCGACGCCGGTCGTGACCAGGATCGCCGGCATCAGGTAGTCGATGTAGCTGACGCCCGGCGGGAAACCACCGGTGCCCGCGATGCCACTGAAGACCTGGCTGAACAGCAGCAACATGATCAGCGGCTGCAGCACGCTGAAGATCATCAGCTTCGGGTTGCCGACCAGCGCGCGCAGCGAGCGGCCGGTGAGGATGCCGATCTGGTTCGCGAACCCGGTGCCCTGCCAGCGGGTGGTGAGTGTCCGGGTGGTGAGTGCCGGTGTCATTGCGATTGTCATTTTCCTGCCCCTCTCAGGCTGCGATCTTCTGCTTGGCCAGGGCGAGGTACACGTCGTCCAGGCTCGGTTCGGTCAGGGCCAGCTCGGCGACCTCGACGCCGGCGTCGTCCAGCGCGCGCACGACGACCGCGAGGTCGGCGGAGGCGTGCACCGGCGTGGTGACCGCGTTGTGCGGCTCGTCGCGGACCGGCTGCAGGCCGGCCCGTTCCAGCGAGGTCATGGCGGCCGGCGCGTCGGTGGCGGCGGCGAGCGTCACGTGCACGGCACGCCTGCCCACCTGCGCCTTGAGCTCCGCGGCCGTACCGGACGCGACGACCCGGCCGTCGGCCAGGACGGTGATCGCGTCGGCGAGCCGGTCGGCCTCGTCGAGGTACTGCGTGGTCAGCAGCACCGTGGTGCCGTCGCCGACCAGGTTCTCCACGATCTCCCACAGGCCGAGGCGGCTCACCGGGTCCAGGCCCGTGGTCGGCTCGTCGAGGAAGATCACGTCCGGCCTGCCGACCAGGCTGGCGGCCAGGTCGAGCCGCCGCCGCATGCCGCCGGAGTAGGTGCGCGCGAGCCGGCTCGCGGCGTCGGACAGGTCGAACACGTCCAGCAGCTCGTCCGCCCTGGCCCTCGCTTCGCGCTTGCTCGCGCCGAGCAGGCGGGCGATCAGGACCAGGTTGTCGGTGCCGGACAGGTCCTCGTCGACGGCGGCGAACTGGCCGGTCAGGCCGATCCGGCCGCGCACCTCGCGGGCCCGGGCGACGACGTCGAAGCCGGCCACCCGGGCGCTGCCCGTGGTGGGCGGCAACATCGTGGTGAGGACGTTGACCAGCGTCGTCTTGCCGGCGCCGTTGTGGCCGAGCAGGCCCAGCACGGTGCCGCGCGGCACGGTCAGGCTGACGTCGTCGAGGGCGGTCACGTCGTCGAAGGTCTTGCCGACGCCGTCGACCTCGATCATGTTGTCGTTCATCGGGGTTCCCCTCCTGTGTTGGACTTGATGGCGCCGTGGAGGAACAGGTCGACCAGGTCGACCGGTTCGGCCACCGGGGCGCCGAAGTTGGTACCCATGCGGTTGGTGAGCACGAGGCCGAGCAGCAGGCGGCCGGCGTGCTCGGGTGCCAGGCGCAGCTCGCCCGCCTTGAACAGGCGCGCAATGGCTTCGTTGACCTGCAGGAACTGCGGCGGCGGGCCTTCGTGCTCGCGGGCGCGGTCGGTGTCGCCGTGCATCCGCTTGTTCATGTCCTCGCGGTCGATGCCGGCGGCCTGCAGGGCCTGGCCGATCTGCCAGACGCGGTTGAGGTAGCCGCCGACCGTCCGTACGCCGTCGGTCAGCCGCTCGGGCAGAGGGAGCGCGCGGTCGATCCCGTCGATGCGGGCGACCTCCTCGTCGGAGTCCATACCTGCCCGCATGCACTCGATGAGCAACTCCGTCTTGTCCTTGAAGGCGCGGAACACGGTGCCCTCGGCGATGCCGGCCGCGGCGGCGATCTGGCTGGTCGACACCGCGCCGCCCTGCTCGATGAGCAGGGGGAGGGTGCTCGCCACGATCGCCTCGCGCCGCTGCTCCAGCGTCATCGCGGGGGCTCGGCGCCGCTTCTCGTCCTCAACCATGCCGACAGCTTATGAGTGAGCACTCACTCATGTCAATGAGTGAGTGCTCACTCATGCATGTGGCGCTCGCCACTTACCACGACCCACCGACATGTCCCCTCGTCCGCGGCCTCTCCGGCCGCCACTTGTCCACAACGCCGCGCTTGTCCACAGCTCGCCGCCGCCCCGCCCCACCCACCGCCCCGCCCCGGCACTGTGGGTCATGACACCGGCGCCCCACGCGCCTACCGGACGACCGAGAGGAACGAGGAGATGTTCGAGACGAACCTGACCGTGGCGGGCAAGGTGGTCACCGAGATCACCCGGCACACCTTCGCCAACGGCGACCGCAAGACCAGCTTCCGGCTCATGGCCAGGGAGCGCCGGTTCGACCGCGAACGCCAGGACTGGACCGACGGCGACAAGGTGTTCGTCCAGGTCAACTGCTGGCGCAGGCTTGCCGAAGGGGTCGCGGTGTCGCTGGTCAAGGGCGACAACGTGGTGGTCCACGGCCGGTTCTACGTACGCGAGTACTTCACCGACAGCGGCGAGAAGCGCAGCGTCAACGAGATCGACGCCCGGTCGGTCGGCCCGGACCTCGCGTGGTGCACGGTCTCGGTCGACCGGCCCGAGGCGGGCCTGGTCGCGGCGAGTACCGGCGGTCCGGCGGAGGAGGTGGCCGCGGCCGCCTGATGCCGGCGAACCCCTTGCGGGGCAGGTATATCCTCCGGTGACGGCGATCCGGACAAGATCGTCTGTCCCGTTGTGCCACACCGCGCTCAGTGCCGAGTCCGGACCGCTCTACGATCGCGGCCATGGCCGAGTTCATCTACACCATGAAAAATGTGCGCAAGGCGCACGGGGACAAGGTCATCCTCGACGAAGTGACCATCATGTTCTACCCCGGAGCGAAGATCGGGGTGGTCGGTCCCAACGGCGCCGGCAAGTCCAGCGTGCTCAAGATCATGGCCGGATTGGACCAGCCCAACAACGGCGAGGCATACCTGTCCCCCGGGTACACCGTCGGCATCCTGCAGCAGGAACCGCCGCTCAACGAAGACAAGACCGTCCTCGGCAACGTCGAGGAAGGCGTCGGCGAGATCAAGCACAAGCTCGATCGCTTCAACGAGATCGCCGAGAAGATGGCGACGGACTACTCCGACGAGCTCATGGAGGAGATGGGCCAACTTCAGGAGGATCTCGACCACGCGGACGCCTGGGACCTGGACTCACAGCTCGAGCAGGCCATGGACGCGTTGCGGTGCCCGCCGCCGGACGCGGACGTCACGCTGCTCTCCGGTGGTGAGCGCCGCCGGGTGGCGTTGTGCAAGCTGCTGCTCTCCAAGCCCGACCTGCTGCTGCTGGACGAGCCCACCAACCACCTGGACGCGGAGAGCGTCCTGTGGCTGGAGCAGCACCTCTCCCAGTACGCGGGCGCCGTCCTGGCCGTGACCCACGACCGGTACTTCCTGGACAACCTGTCCCAGTGGATTCTCGAGCTGGACCGCGGCCGGGCCCACCCGTACGAGGGCAACTACTCCACCTACCTGGAGAAGAAGGCCGAGCGGCTCGCGGTGCAGGGCAAGAAGGACCAGAAGCTGCAGAAGCGGCTGAAGGACGAGCTCGCGTGGGTGCGGTCGAACGCCAAGGCGCGCCAGACCAAGTCCCGTGCCCGCCTGGACCGCTACGAGGAGATGGCGGCGGAGGCCGAGCGGACCCGCAAGCTCGACTTCGAGGAGATCCAGATCCCGCCGGGGCCCCGGCTGGGCAACGTGGTGGTCGAGGTCGACAAGCTGCGCAAGGGCTTCGGCGACCGGGTCCTGATCGACGGGCTGTCGTTCGACCTGCCGCGCAACGGGATCATCGGCGTGATCGGCCCGAACGGCGTCGGCAAGACGACGCTGTTCAAGACGATCGTCGGCCTCGAGAAGGCGGACGATGGCGAGGTCCGGGTCGGCGACACGGTGAAGCTGTCCTACGTGGACCAGGAGCGGGGCGGGCTCGACCCGAAGAAGAACGTGTGGGAGGTGGTGTCCGAGGGGCTCGACTACATCCATGTGGGACAGGTCGAAATGCCCTCCCGGGCCTACGTCAGCGCCTTCGGTTTCAAGGGCGCCGACCAGCAGAAGCCGGCGGGCGTGCTGTCCGGCGGCGAGCGGAATCGGCTCAACCTGGCCATGACCCTCAAGCAGGGCGGCAACCTGATCCTGCTCGACGAGCCCACGAACGATCTTGACGTGGAGACCCTCGGGTCGCTCGAGAACGCGCTGGAACAGTTCCCCGGCTGCGCCGTGGTCATTTCTCACGACAGGTGGTTCCTTGATCGGGTCGCTACCCATATCCTCGCGTGGGAAGGCACCGACGAGAATCCCGCCAAGTGGTTCTGGTTCGAAGGAAACTTCGAGGGCTACGAGAAGAACAAGATCGAACGCCTTGGTGAGGAAGCCGCACGTCCGCATCGGGTCACCTACCGCAAGCTGACCCGGGACTAGGTTGGGGGCTCCGAGTAGTGGCGGCCTGGAACGACGCACCGGCGGCCGACGGGCTCGGCGAGTGTGCCGCACTCGTCCGCTCGGCCGAGGCGCTGCGCTTCAGCGCGCCGGAACTGGCGGTCCAGCTGGCGCGGCGCGCCCTGCTGGTGGGCGCCGAGTCGGCGCGCTCCGCCGACGTCGGCGAGGCCACGACGCTCTCGATGCGGGCGCAGGCGGTGCTCGCCTCCGGGCTCGTCCGGATGAGCCACTACGTCGACGCGGTCGAGCCGGCCTTCGCCGCCCTCGCCCTCGCTGAGGGCGAGGGGGTGGCCGACCTGGCCGCGGCGGTCCGGCTCGACCTCGCCGCGTGCTCGCGGGAGGTCGGCGAGCCGCTGCTGGGCTGCGCGGTGCTGCGGCCGGTGCTGGACGCGACCGAGCTGAGCCCGTCGGTGCGAGCGGTGGCACTGGGCAGGCTCGTCGGCTGCGTCGCGCACGTCGGCCGCCGCGACGACATCGAGGACGCCCTGACCGAGGCCGACCGCCTCCTCGCCTCGGACGACGACCTGAGCCCGGACGCGCGGCGGCTGGAGCGTGCGCGGCTGTCGGTGCGGGCCGCGGCGTACCACCGCTGGTACGGCGACACCGAGGACGCGGCCGACGCCGCCCGCGAAGGGCTCACCCAGCTGAACCGGGTGCGCGGCCGGCGTCCCGAGACGGCCCGGCTGCGTGCGCAGCTGGTGCTGGAGCTGGCGTGTGCGCTGCTGGACGACGGTGCGCTGGAGGAGGCCGTGGCGGTCTCGGAGGCCGTGCTCGCCGAGCCCGTCCGCGCGACGTCGGCGGCCGCGGTGGGCCAGTTGATGCTCGCCGTGTCCACGCGGGTGCACCTGCCGTCGGGGCGGGTGGACCGCGGGCGCGGCCTGCTCGACCAGGCCGTGTGGGTCGCCGACCGCCACGGCCTGGACGGCCTGCTCGCGGACGTCCTGACCGCGGTGTCCCAGCTGGACGAGGCCGCCGAACGCACGGTGGAAGCGCTGGAGTCGCTGCGCGGCGCCCGCGCGGCCGAGCAGCGCAGGCTGCGCGCGATGTCCCAGGCGGCGCGGCATCTGCTCACGGAGACCAGCCCGGTGCAGTGGGATCCGAAGTCGGTCAACGCCTTGCTCCGCGCGGTTCTCCGCGCGGCCGGCCACCAGCCCGCGACGAAGGACTGGCACCTGGCCGCCCAGCGCGTCACCCAGCCGTCGCGCCAGGCCGCCCAACCGGCCGCGCCTGCGTCCACGTCCGGTGACCAGGCATGGCCCACCGAGCAGCCAACCGCCCCGGGGCTCGAGAAGTACGCGGCGGCCGGCGAACGTGTCGCTGGCGCAAGCGTTTCCGGTCAGCCGACCGCACCCACGCCGGACGAACCTGCGGACGTCACGCCCACCGCGGAGCCTGCGGCTGCGGCCGACCTGCCCATCGCTGCCGAGGCGACGGAAGCGGAGCCCGCCGCCGTGCGGGCGGCCGCGGCCCGGGCCGCGGCGCAGACCGATGAGCAGCAGGACGAGATGGACGCGGCCACCGGCCTGCTCAGCAAAGACGGCCTGATCCGCAGACTTCGCTCGGTCCGCAACGGCGAGCGCCCGGTGGCGCTGACACTGGTGCGGCTCGACAGCTACGGCGCGAGCCGGTTCGCCGATCCCGGCACCCGCCCCGGCGCGGCGGCCGACTTCGAGCTCAGCGAGCTTGCCGGCCGGGTGCGCAACATCGCGCCGGAGAACGCCGAGCTGGCGCGCTCGGACGGCACGGAGCTGGCCGTCCTGCTGCCGCACACCACGCGCGACCAGGCAGAGAAGTTCGCCGCCGCCATCGAGTCCGCCTGGCTCGGCACCGCGAACGGCCACAGCATCAGCACCGGCGTCGTCCAGTCCAACGCCGAGGCGCCGGCGGTCGACGCCCGTGCCCTGATCAACGCCGCTCGGCACGCGCTGACCCCGGCGGCCGGCGCCCCAAACCCGCCCTCGACGCCGAGCCCGTCCGATGACCTGGCGGACATGGACCCGGGCGACACCCTGCGCATCGGCCGGGCGATCATCAGCTCTCTTTCCATCCCCGCCGGCAGCGGCGGAAAACGGCGCGCCGAGGATACGGCCGACCCGCCGCAGGAACCCCCCGACAGCGAGCCGGGCTACAGCTCCTCGACGTACGAGCAGACGAAGGCGGAACTGGCCCGCCTGATGACGGCGTTAAACACGAAGAAGGACCCGCCACCCGAGGCTTTCGAGCCGACCCCGCTTCCCGCGCCGTCCCGCCCGGCCGAGGATCACCCGCGTAACGGCACGGCCCTGCCGAGCCAGTCGATCCCCACCCCACCCGACCCGTCCGAGATCCCCGAACCGGAGCCCCGCCCCGACATCCCGGACCCGTTCGAGCCGGACCCCATCCCGCCCGCGCCACCGGACACCGGCCCTGAATCCCCACCGGACACCGGCCCCCTGACCCCGCCGGGCAACGAGGTGTCAGCCTTCGAAAGCCTCCCGTCCCGCCGCCGCGGCGCAACACTGCCGAGCCGCGATTCCACTGGCAGCGCAACGAAATCCGGTGACGCGGCCGGCGCGGCGACGACTGAGACTCGCAGCACCCGCCGCCGCAGGGGAGGGCTGGCCGCGGCTTTCGGCGCCCGCTCCGAAGGCCCCAACTCCAGCGCCATCGACTCGCCCCCGGCGCGACCGCGCATGACCCTCGCCGAAGTCTTCGCCGCGGACGACCCCGAAGACGACCCGGCAATGCCCCCGCCCGACCACGCCCCCTCCGACGCGACCGCCGGATCGACTGGTCAATCAGCGGATGAGTCAGCCGGCCGCACCGCCAATCCCGCGACCGGCTACCCGGTCAACTGGGCTGCCGATCGCACAAACACCCACTCGACGAGCGTCGCCGCGGACCGGGCCACCGACCGCGCCGCGAACCACGCGACCAGCAACGCCGCAGACGAATCGGCAGACCGCGCGGCAGGCCACGCGACCGGTGCCGCGGCAGACGGATCGGCAGACCGCGCGGCAGGCCACGCGACCGGTGACGCGGCAGACCGGCTGACAGACCGCGCGGCAGGCCACGCGACCGGTGACGCCGCAGACCGCCTGACAGACCGCGCGGCGGGCCACGCGACCGGTGCCGCGGCAGATCCAACCGTTGGCCTGGTGGCCGACAGTGCGGCCGATCGAGAGCTGGGCCGCGCGACCGACCGGGACACCGATCGCTCGGCCAACCACGCGGCACCCTGGGCCACCGACGGCCAGGCGGAAGAGGTGACCGGCCGCCGCGCCGGCTACGCGGCAGGCGGGACGATCGGCGGCGACACCGACCACACGACTGACGGCACGGCCGGCCGAGCACTGGATCGCGCCGCCGACCACCTGTCTGATCGGGAAACCGATCGCTCGGCCGGCCTCGCGGCGCGTTGGCCAACCGACCGCGCCGCCCACGAGGCGACCGGCCGTGCCGCCGACTATGCGGCGCCCTGGCCAACGGATCGCGCTGCGCACGAGGCGACCACCGACCGTGCCGCAGACTACGCGCCCTGGCCAACGGATCGCGCCACGGAAGAGGCGACCGGCCGCCGCGTCAACTCGGTGGCGGGCGATGCGATCGACGGTGCCGTGCAAGAGGCGCCGCGCCGCGATGATGACCATGCGCCGGGCGGAGTGACGGACTACGCACCAGAAGCGCCGATCGGTCGCGATGCCGACCATGTGTCCGACACAGCGGCCGACCTAGCGGCCGGTCGAGCCCGGGACCGGGCGACCAACCCCGCGACTGATCATCATGCGGCCGATCGGGATGCCGATCACTCGGCCGGCCTCGCGACGAACCACGTGGCGCCGTGGGCAACCGACCACGCCGCGCAAGACGCGGTTGGCCGTGCCGCCAACCACGCGGCTCCCTGGCCGACGGATCGCGCCCCGGAAGACACACCCAGCCGCGGCCTCGACTACACGGCGGGTGGGGCGGTCGGCCGCGTGGTGGCCGAGCCGTCCGGCGACTATGCGGCGCCTTGGCCGATCAATCGCGCGGCGGAAGAGGTGACCGACCGCGCGGCGGACGAGCCGCTCGGCGATCACGTGGCGCCTTGGTCGGCCGATCGTGCGGCGGACAGGGTGACCGGCGGCCGTACCGGGCGCACCGCGGACGGGGCGGTCGGCCGCGCGGTGGAAGAGCCGTCCGGTGGCCATGTGGCGCCTTGGCCGGCCGACCGCGCCCCGGAAGAGGCGCCCAGCCGCGGCATCGACTTCGCGGCGGGCGGGGCGGTCGATCGCGCGGTGGAGGAGCCGTCCGGCGATCATGCGGCGCCTTGGTCGACCGCTCCTGCGGCGGAAGAGGTGACCGGCAGCCGTACCGAGCGCGCCGCGGGCTGGGTGATCGACCGTCCAGCGGACGAGCCGCGCCGCGACCACGCGGCGCCTTGGCCGGTCGATCGCGCGGCGGACAGGGCGACCGGCAGCCGCACCGAGCGTGCTGCGGGCTGGGTGATCGACCGCAACGCGGTGGAGCCGACCGGTCGTGGCATCGGCTTCGCGCCGGGCGGCGGGTTCAGTCGCAGGGCGGAAGCGGCGACCGACCGGACGGCCGGCCGCGATTCGGCCGACGGCGATTCGGCCGACCGCGAGATCCACGCCGCCCCGAGCCACGCGGCAGACGCGACGCCGGACCGAACCGCGGAACCGATCGACCTGGCCGCCGAACGGCCGTCCCGCCGGACGGGGCAGCTCGCGGCGGGCCAGTCGGGCGACCGCGTGTCGGGCCAGTCGGCGGAACGGTTCGGCGGCCGGGCGGCGGAGCAGTCCGCAAGGCGGCCGGAGGGAAACGGCGGCCGGGCGAGCGACGGGCCGGGCAGCACGGGCGAGCGGCCAGGCGCCGGGCGCGGCACCGCGCGCGAGAGGCGGGCCGAGCGGTCCGCCGGGTCCACCACGATCGCCGGGTTGTTGGCCGAAGCGCTTGCCGCATACCAGGAAACCAGTGACGAACCGGACCCCGAACCTCGCCAACCGGTGCGGGACAACGAGTTCGAACGGCTCTTCGACTGGCGTTACCAATCACCCGCCAGCGGGCGGCACCGATCACCCGAATGAGAGCTCCTGACGGTCGTTACCCTTGGCACGACTCAGGATGCCCATAGCGGGATTCGTGATCAGATTAGGGTGTGTCTGAATGTGGCACACCGACGTGCCGCCAATTGTGGAGTCGCGTAGATGACCTCGACCGGAACCCGCACCCACCCGCGCCCTGACGCCGGTCACAAGCCGGGCGAGGGGCCGGAGAATCCCGAACAGGTCCGGGACGACCTCATCGAGCTCGCCGCCGCCGAAGCAGGCGAGCTCGCCGACCTGCTTCGCCTCTACTACCGCTACATCCCGCCCGAGGAGATCATCGACCACGAGCCGGTCGACCTCGTCGGCACCGTGCGGTCGCACCGCAAGCTCGCCGAGCAGCGCGTGCCCGGACGGCCCGCGGTCCGCGTGTTCAACCCCGACGTCGCCACCGACGGGTGGTCCACCGGGGGCACGGTCGTCCAGATCGTCACCGACGACATGCCCTACCTGGTCGAGTCCGTGTCCGGCGAGCTGGTGCGCGGCGGGCTGCAGGTCCACCGGGTCGTGCACCCGATCGTCGTGGTCGGCCGGGACGTCGTGACCGGCGACCTGCGGGACGTCCTGCCCAGCGCCGAGGCCGACGACCCGCCGGCGGACGCGCTGGCCGAGTCGTGGATGTCCATCGAGGTCGACCTGATCACCGACGCCGACCGCAGCCGGGAGATCGAGACCGGCCTGCTGCACGTCCTCAACGACGTCCGCGAGGTCGTCGAGGACACCGCGAGGATGGCCGGCACCGCGCGCGCCCTCGCCGACGAGCTCGAGGAGCGCCCGCAGGCCGACGAGGCCCAGTCGCTGGAAGGCGCCGCGCTGCTGCGCTGGCTCGCCGACGGCCACTTCACCTTCCTCGGCTACCGCAACTACGAGCTCGTCCGGCGCGACGGCGAGCGCGCCCTGCGCACCGTCCTCGCCAGCGGGCTCGGCGTGCTGCGCCAGGACAGCCTCGCCGCCCGCAGCCTCACCGCCGGGCCGGACATGACCGCGCACGCGCTGTCCACCGACCTGCTCGTGCTCACCGAGGCCTCCGCGCCCTCGACCATCGCCCGCCGCGTGTACCCGTACTACGTCGGCGTGAAGACCTTCGACGAGGACGGCAACGTCACCGGCGAACACCGCTTCCTCGGCGTCTTCACGATCAACGCCCTGCACGAGGACGTCCTCGACATCCCGGTCGTCGGCCGCCGGGTGCGCGAGGTGATCCACCGGGCCGGCTTCCCGCTGGAGTCCTACACCGGCCAGAAGATGCTCGAGGTCATCCAGAACTGGCCCCGCTCCGAGCTGTTCTCCACCACGGCCGACACGCTCTACCAGACCACCACCGGCGTCATCGCGCTCGCGGACCGCCGCAGGCTGCGCCTGTTCCTGCGCCGCGACCCGTACGGCCGCTTCTTCTCCTGCCTGGTGTTCCTGCCCCGCGACCGCTACACGACGACCTCGCGTCTGGCCATGCAGGAGGTCCTGCTCGACGCGCTGGGCGGCAAGAACCTCGAGTTCTCCACCCGCATCGGCGAGACCTCGCTCGCGCAGGTCCACTTCACCGTGCACACGGTCGACCCCGAGCAGGCCGCCGAGGCCGACGTCGCGAACATCCAGGCGCGGATGACCGAGGCCGTGCGCACCTGGGACGACCGCCTCGTCGAGGCCGTCTTCGCCGAGCAGCGCGAGCAGGTGGCCGAGGGCACCGAGCGGGTCGACGACGACACGATCACCGTCGGCGCGGAGTCCGCGACCGAGCAGGGCCAGCGGTTCGCGAGCATCTTCCCCGAGGCCTACAAGGAAGACTTCGACGCCGGCGCCGCGCTCGCCGACCTGCGCCGCCTCGAGGCCATCACGAACGACGGCGACATGGACATGGCGTTCTACCTCGCGCCGCACGCCGAGCCGGGGGAGCGCCGCTTCAAGGTCTACCTCGCCGGCCACGGGGTCACGCTGACCCAGATCCTGCCGGTCCTGCAGCAGCTGGGCGTGGAGGTCGTCGACGAGCGCCCCTACGAGCTGCGCCGCGAGGACGGCACGAAGTGGTGGATCTACGACTTCGGGCTGCGCACCGAGCCGGAGGTGGTCGAGGGCCGTTCCGCCGAGGAGCGCGAGGAGCAGCGGGTCGCGTTCGAGGAGGCGTTCGCCGCGATCTGGCGCGGGGACGCCGAGTCCGACCGGTTCAACTCGCTCGTCCTGCGCGGCGGGCTGAGGTGGCGGCAGGCCGCCCTGCTCCGCGCGTTCGCCCGCTACCTGCGCCAGGCGGGCACCCCGTACTCCACCGAGTACATCGAGGACGCCGTGCTCGGCCAGACCGGCGTGGCGACCGCGCTGGTCCGGCTGTTCGAGACCCGGTTCGACCCGCGCCTGGCCACCCACGAGCGCGACGAGCTGGTCGGCAGCCAGGTCGCCGAGCTCACCGCCATGATCGACGAGGTCAAGAGCCTCGACGCGGACCGCATCCTGCGCAGCTTCACCACCGTGGTCTGCGCCACGCTGCGCACCAACTACCGGGTGCGCGACGAGGACGGCGCGTCCCGGCCGTTCCTCGCGATCAAGCTCGACCCGCACGCGGTGCCCGACCTGCCCGAGCCGCGGCCGCGGTTCGAGATCTTCGTGTACTCGCCGCGGGTGGAGGGCGTGCACCTGCGCTTCGGCCCGGTCGCGCGCGGCGGGCTGCGCTGGTCGGACCGCCGCGAGGACTTCCGAACCGAGATCCTGGGCCTGGTCAAGGCGCAGGCGGTGAAGAACGCCGTGATCGTGCCGGTCGGCGCGAAGGGCGGCTTCGTGGTCAAGCGGCCGCCGGCGCCGATCGGTGACGCGGCCGCGGACCGCGAGGCCTGGCTCGCCGAGGGCGTGGCCTGCTACCGCATGTTCATCTCCGGCCTGCTCGACCTCACCGACAACCTGCGCGGCGGCAAGGTCGTGCCCGCGCCGGACGTGGTGCGCTACGACGAGGACGACACCTACCTCGTGGTCGCGGCCGACAAGGGCACCGCGACGTTCTCCGACATCGCCAACGACGTCGCCAAGAGCTACGGCTTCTGGCTCGGTGACGCGTTCGCCAGCGGCGGCTCGGTCGGCTACGACCACAAGGCCATGGGCATCACCGCGCGCGGCGCGTGGGAGAGCGTCAAGCGGCACTTCCGCGAGCTGGGCAAGGACACCCAGACCGAGGAGTTCACCGTCGTCGGCGTCGGCGACATGTCCGGCGACGTGTTCGGCAACGGAATGCTGCTCTCCGAGCACATCCGCCTCGTCGCGGCGTTCGACCACCGGCACGTGTTCATCGACCCGGACCCCGACCCCGCGACCTCCTACGCCGAGCGGCGGCGGATGTTCGACCTGCCCCGCTCGAGCTGGGACGACTACGACCGCTCGCTGATCAGCGAGGGCGGCGGCGTGTGGCCGCGCACGCTCAAGGCGATCCCGATCAGCGAGCAGGCCCGCGCGGCGCTCGGCCTGCCGGAGGGCACGGTCAAGCTGTCCCCGCCGGAGCTGATGCACGCGATCCTGCTCGCGCCGGTCGACCTGCTGTGGAACGGCGGCATCGGCACCTACGTGAAGGCGAGCGGCGAGAGCAACGTCGAGGTCGGCGACAAGGCCAACGACGCGGTGCGGGTCGACGGCAAGGACCTGCGCGTCAAGGTCGTCGGCGAGGGCGGCAACCTCGGCCTCACCCAGCGCGGCCGCATCGAGTTCGCCAAGACCGGCGGCCCGGACGGGTACGGCGGCAAGGTCAACACCGACGCCCTCGACAACTCCGCGGGCGTGGACTGCTCCGACCACGAGGTCAACATCAAGATCCTGCTCGACCAGCTGGTCACCCGCGGCGAGCTGGCCGAGGAGAAGCGCAACGAGCTGCTCGGCGCGATGACCGACGAGGTGGGGCACCTCGTCCTCGCGGACAACTACCGGCAGAACGCCGTGCTCGGTGTGAGCCGCGCGCACGCGATCCCGATGCTCACCGTGCTGGCCCGGCTGGTCACGTTCCTCGAGGAGCGCACCGGTCTGGACCGCGAGCTGGAGGCATTGCCGTCCTCGCAACGGTTCCGCGAGATGGACAAGAGCGGCGAGGGGCTGACCTCGCCCGAGCTTGCGACGCTGCTCGCCCACGTCAAGCTGGCGCTCAAGGACGAGGTGCTGGCGAGCGAGCTGCCCGACGCGGACGTGTTCGCCCGGCGGCTGCCCGGATACTTCCCGACCCGGCTGCGCGAGCAGTTCGCCGACGCCATCCCGAAGCACTCGCTGCGCCGCCAGATCGTCACCACGCTGGTGGTCAACGAGGTCGTCGACGGCGGCGGTGTGTCCTACGCGTTCCGGCTCGCGGAGGAGATGAACGCGAACGCCACCGACGCGGTGCGCGCGTTCACCGCCACCACCCACATCTACGACCTGGAGTCGCTGTGGGACGACATCCGCGCGCTGGACAACATCGTGCCCACCGACACCGCCGACGAGATGATGCTGGAGAGCAGGCGGCTGCTCGACCGGGCGTCGCGCTGGTTCCTGTCCAACCGCCCGCAGCCACTCGCGGTCGGCGCGGAGATCAACCGGTTCCACAAGGTGGTCGCCGAGCTCGCGCCCGAGGTGGGCACGCTGCTGCGCGGTGCCGAGCAGAAGGCAACGGCCAAGCACGCGGAGGACCTGATCTCGCAGGGCGTGCCAGCCGTGCTCGCGGCCCGGATCGCCTCGCTGCTCAACGGCTACTCGCTGCTGGATGTCAAGGAGGTGTCCGAGCTGGCCGAGCGCGACGCGGGCCTGGACACCGAGCGCAGCCCCCGCGAGACCGCGGAGCTGTACTACGCGCTGTCCGACCACCTCAACCTCGACTCGATGCTGACGTCGGTCAGCGCGCTCGAGCGCGGCAACCGGTGGCACGCGCTGGCGCGGCTCGCGCTGCGCGACGACATGTACTCGTCGCTGCGGGCGATCACGCTGGATGTGTTGCGGCAGAGCGATCCCGGCACCACGGCCGACGTGAAGATCGCGAACTGGGAGCACACCAACGCGTCGCGGCTGAGCCGCGCCCGCGCGTCGCTGGAGGAGATCCAGCGCGCGGGCAAGCTAGATCTGGCCACACTGTCGGTCGCCGCCCGGCAGGTGCGCAGTATGGTCCGTTAGTGAGCGAGCTTGCGAGGGGGCGGCGTGGGTGTCTTCATAACCGAGGTCCGGCCGCGCTGGTCGGACATGGACGCGTACGGGCATGTGAACCATGCCAACACCGTGACCCTGCTCGAGGAGGCCCGGATCGCGCTGCTGTTCGGCGAGGCGGCCCGGCACGGCGCCGAGGGGATCGCGGCGGGTGTGGTGGTGGCGCGGATCGTGGTGGACTACCACGCGCCGCTCGTTGCCGACGGCGGGATCGTGCGGATCGCGGTGTCCCTGCGGGAGATGCGCCACGCGTCGTTCACGCTGGACTACGAAGTCCACAGTGGACCATCGCGGGACGACCCGGTGGCGGTGACCGCGGAGACGATGCTGGTGCCCTACGACCTCGGCGCGAACCGGCCGCGGCGGATGTCCGAGGCGGAGCGGGACTTCCTCGCCGCATGGCGCAGCAACGGCGGTGGCCACGGTGCCTGAGCTGACCTTCGCCGAGCAGTCCGAACGCGACGACGTCGGCGCGTTCGTAGCCCGCGCGGTGCGCCTGGACGGCACGACCGTGGTGCGGCTGCGCAACCGGGACGGCGGCCGGATCGACTCGTGGGTCGCGACGCCGTTCGACGTGCTCGCCACCCGCACCGCGCTGGGCACCGTCGAGCCGGCGGACGTCACCGTGTCCGGCAACGAGCTGCTCGCCGCGCTCGCCGTGTCGCGCGGCGACCGGATCGACCCGGGCCGGGTGCTCGACCTGCAGTGGCGCTCCGCGCTGCCGCCGCAGGAGCACTGGCAGGTCGTGGAGTCGCTGCCGGCCAAGATCGTGACCGACCTCGCCGACCGGGGGCTCGAGCTGGCCCGGGAGAACATGGGCCCGCACGGCACGCCGCCCGCGTCCCTGCTGGACCAGACGGTGCTGACGGTGGCCGGCGACGGGCTCGAGGTGAAGATCCCGCTGCGCTGCCTGTTCGCCATGTCCGGCATGGGTTTCCTCGGCACCGGCGCGGCCGACGAGCAGGTCCGGATCACCGCCACCGACGCGTGGCTGCGCATCGACGCCCGGTTCGGCGCGGTGGTCCGCAGGCGGCACGCGCTACTGCCGCTTCTGGTATAGGTTGCCGAGTCCTTACGGGCGTGCCCCGGGTGCGACCGGCCGCGGGGGAAGGGAGTCGAAGAAGGCATGACCGACAGGAATGAGCAGCCAGACGACCCGACGCGCGGCTTCCTCGATCAGACCGTGCCGCGCGAGGACTACTGGGACGGCCGCGAGCCCGAGGAGGGCCCGGCGCGGCCGCGGCACGTGCAGCATCCCGTGGCGCCGCAGCCGCTGCCCGACCCGCGGGAACGCCGCCGCAACGCGATCCGCGGCGCCGCCTGGACGTTCGGCCCGAGCGTCGGCTACCTCGCCGCGACGGCCGCGTTCAGCGGCGACTCCGCACAGGCCGACCCGCGGCCGGCCCCCGCTCCGGAGCCCGCAGCCGACTCCGCTCCTGACGACGGCGGGATGGACGACGGCGGGATGGACGGCGGGATGGACTACGGCGGCGACTACGGCGGCGAGATCGGCAGCGGTCTGTAGAGAGCACAGATCAAACCGGCCCGCGACGTGTCCGAAGCTGCTGGGTAGGAGTGTTTCGATCTGTGCTCTCAGAAGAGCCAGACGGCCGTGTCCGGCGGCAGGTAGTCCTCGTCGAGCGAGCCGCTGGCCAGCAACACCGTCCCCGACGGCAACGGCACCGCCTCGTCGGACGTGTTCAGCACGCACACCAGCCCGCCGCCCCGGCGGCGGAACGCGAAGCAGCCCGCCGGGGCGCCGTACCACTCCAGCGTGTCGCCGGCGAACGCGTCGTGCGTCTTGCGCAGCTCGAGCGCCTGGCGGTACAGCGACAGCGTCGAGCCCTCGTCCTCCAGCTGCCGTTCCACGGTCAGGTCGCCCCACTCGGGCGGCATCGGCAGCCACGTCCGCGTGCCGGGGGAGAACCCGAACGGCGGGGTGCCGCCCTCCCACGGCATCGGCACGCGGCAGTTGTCCCGGCCGCGGTCGGTGTGCCCGGAGCGCGTCCACACCGGGTCCTGCAGCGCCCAGTCCGGCAGCTCGACGTTGGGCAGGCCGAGCTCGGCGCCGTTGTAGACGAAGATCACGCCCGGCAGCGCCAGCTCCACCAGCGCCATCGCCCGCGCCCGGCGCCGGCCGTCCGCCCCGCCGCCGTAGCGGCTGACCTCGCGCCACACGTCGTGGTTCGACAGCGTCCACGTCGGCGGCGCGCCAGCGGCCGCGGCGGTGTCCAGCGACTCCTCGATGGCGGTGCGGATCGCGGCGGCGTCGAACGGGGTCAGCACCAGCCGGAAGTTGAAGCCCAGGTGCAGCTCGTCGGCCCGCAGGTACTCGGCGAGCCGCTCGTTGTCGGTCACCCACACCTCGCCGACGGTCATCGCGTGCGGGTAGGCGTCGAGCACCTTGCGGATCATCCGGTGGATCTCGTGCACGCCGTCGTCGTCGAACCGCGGGTCGTAGAAGTCGTGGCGGCCCATCACACCCGCCGCGCGCGGATCCATGTCCGGCAGCCCCGCGGGCTTGGCCATCCCGTGCGCCACGTCGATGCGGAACCCGTCCACGCCGCGGTCGAGCCAGAAGCGCAAGGTGCGCTCGAGGTCGGCCCGCACGTCGGAGTTCGCCCAGTTCAGGTCGGGCTGCTCGGGCGCGAACAGGTGCAGGTACCACTGGCCGTCGCGGACCCGCGTCCACGCCGGCCCGCCGAACACGCTGACCCAGTTGTTCGGCGGCGCGGTCCCGCCCGCCCGGCCGTCGCGGAAGATGTAGCGGTCGCGGGCCGGCCCGTACGGGCGCGCGACCAGCGCCTCGGCGAACCACGGGTGCCGGTCGCTGGTGTGGTTGGGCACCAGGTCGACGGTCACCTTGATGCCGTGCGCGTGCGCGTCCGCGATGAAGTGGTCGAACGTCGCGAGGTCGCCGAAGAGCGGGTCGACGTCGCGCGGGTCGGCCACGTCGTAGCCGTGGTCGGCCATCGGGGAGCGGTAGAACGGCGTCAGCCAGAGCGCGTCGATGCCGAGCAGCTCCAGGTAGCCGAGCCGGGAGCGGATGCCCTCGAGGTCACCGACGCCGTCACCGTCGTGGTCGGCGAAGGACCGCACGTAGACCTGGTAGAACACCGCGTCCTGCCACCACGCGACGTCCTCCCGGCCGCGGTCCGATCTTTGCACGAAGGGTCATCCTGCCAGCCGGGTCACAGTGGATACAGGGCCAATTTTCGTAAACCCCGCGTCAGCGTCGTCACACCCAGCTGTTCATCATGCTGTTCGCGGCCATCTCCAGGTAGGTCCACAGCTGCTCGCGGTGCTCAGGGGACAAGCCCGCCTCGTCGACCGCGACGCGCATGCAGCGCAGCCACGCGTCCCGCTCGATGGGGCCGATCGAGAACGGGGCGTGCCGCATCCGCAGGCGCGGGTGGCCGCGCCGGTCGGAGTAGGTGTGCGGGCCGCCCCAGTACTGCATCAGGAACAGCCGCAGCCGCTCCTCCGCCGGGCCCAGGTCCTCCTCCGGGTAGATCGGCCGGAGGACCTCGTCCTTGGCGACCTCGGCGTAGAAGCGCGCGATGATGCGGTGGAAGGTCTCCTCGCCGCCCACGGCGTCGAAGAAGCTCTCAGCGTTCTCGGGTGTCGCCACGGCGTCATTCTCCCATTGCGGGTCACGCCCCGGAGTGCGGGAAGGTGCGCCCGAGCGGGCCGCGGATCCCGGCGTCCTCGAACGCGCCCACCACCTTCGCCCGTAGCGAGCGCTGCACGGCCCACTGCCGGCCCGGCCGGACCTTCACCGTCATCCGCAGCGTGATGCCCTCCGCCGCGGTGACCTTCTCCACGCCGAGCACCTCGGGCGGCTCGATGACGTCGGCGGACAGCGGCTCGACGCTCGTGGCGTCCGCGGTGACCCTGGCGAGGATGTCCGTGGCCTGGCCGATGTCGGCGCCGTAGCCGATCGGCACGTCGACCACCGCGACCGCGAAGCCCTGGCTGGAGTTGCCGACGCGCAGGATCTCGCCGTTGCGGACGTACCAGACGGTGCCGTTCGTGTCGCGCAGCGTGGTGATCCGCAGGCCGACGGCCTCGACGGTGCCGACCGCCTCGCCGGTGTCCACGACGTCGCCGACGCCGTACTGGTCCTCCAGCATCATGAACACGCCGGACAGGAAGTCCTTCACCAGGTTCTGCGCGCCGAACCCGATCGCGACGCCGACGATGCCGGCCGACGCGAGGATCGGGCCGAGGTTCATGCCGAGCTCGCCCAGGATCATCATGAACGCCAGCCCGAACACGATGAACGAGACGATCGACTTGAACACCGAGCCGATGGTCTGCGCGCGTTGTGCGCGTCTCTCGGACAGCAGCTGGCCGAGCGCCTGCGGCGCCCGTTCCCGCAGCGGCCGCAGCACGGTGGGTATCTTGCCGCCGGTGGTGCTGGTTAGCCGGTCGATCAGACGCCGGCAGATCACACGGACGATGAGGGCGCCGATGATGATCAACAGGATCGTGATCGGCTTCGCGATGAGCCAGCCCGCCGAGCCGGCCAGCCACTCGTTGTGGGTCCAGCCGTAGATCGTGCCGCACCAGCCCTCGTCCTCCACGCAGGGCGGCGGTTCCAGGGTGAGTGGGTCCAAAACGGTCACGAGGCCGACCATATAGGCGCCGGTTCGGGTGCCGTTCACCAGATCTTTGTGATCGTGAAGACGGACACGTTGTGCAACACACGTGCGTAACGGGGGTGATCTGTGGTGAGCTATGCCTTGCCGAAACCGGTGGAGGTGGTCGCGTGCCCGACCGACATCCGACTCCGATCGGCGCCACCCGCGCTGGGCTGGCGCCGCGGACTCAGGCGCGTCCTAGTTCCGGCAAGCCGGACAACGGTACTGCGGAACAGACCACCGGGCCTCCCATCTGGGGACGCCGTCGGGTGTTGTTGTTGAACACGACCTTCGAGCCGCTGACCGCCTTACCGCTGAGGCGTGCGGTGGTGCTCGTGGTGTGCGGCAAGGCCGAGGTCGTGCACGGTGATCCCAGCGGGCTGGTGCTGCACTCGGCGGCCGACAGCGTCCTGGTCCCGTCGGTCATCCGGCTGAGCACGTTCGTGCGCGTGCCCTATCGCGCGCGGGTGCCGCTGACCAGGGCCGGGCTCATGCACCGCGACCGCTGCCGCTGCGCGTACTGCGGCAACCGGGCGGAGACGATCGACCACGTCATCCCGCGCAGCCGCGGCGGCGAGCACACCTGGCAGAACTGTGTGGCCTGCTGCGTGAAGTGCAACCACCGCAAGGCCGACAAGCTGCTGTCCGAGCTCGGCTGGCGGCTTCGGGTGGTGCCCAGAGCCCCACGCGGGGTGCACTGGAGACTGCTCGCCGGCGTCGTGGACGCCGACCCGCAGTGGCTGCCTTACCTGGGAGAGCCCGCCGCCTGAGCAAGGCAGCGGGCTCCCATTCTGTCCACGTGGTCCAGGGCCGTCAGCTCACGAGGCGGTCACGCGCGTGCCGGCCGTGACGCGGGTGCCACGCGTGACCCGGGTGCCACGCGTGACTCGTGTTCCGGCGGTGACCCGCGTGCCGCGGGTGACCCTCGTGCCCCGCGTGACGCGGGTGCCCGCGGTGACCCTGGTGCCCCTGGTCACACGCGTGCCGCGGGTAACGCGAGTGCCGGCGGTGACCCGGGTCCCACGCGTGACGCGGGTGCCCATGCAGTAGGTCTGCTCCGACTGGTCCATTCGAGTGAGGCTCGAGGTCGGTGCATTCGTAAAGGTCATGGTCATGGCGGTGCTCCTCGGCGGTGTACGCACGGAGAGTGCGGATGAGGGGTGCGCAAGGGCCGTACAGGTGAAAGCTATGGGCTGGACCTGTAACCGACAAGACGTCTTCGGCGACGGTCGTCGTCCCAGCGCCGCCTTACGGCCGTTCGCATGCGTCCGATAGGCCCAATGCGGGACACATTGCGCCCGCGAACAGGGGAGCCCGGTTACCCGTTTATGTTGCAGCGGTGACGTGAGGTGATCATGGCGCGCCCGTTGCGGGCGGCACCAGTGGCGCTGGGTAGTCTGTCGCGCGTGAGCGTGGTGGAGACTCTCCTGATCTATGCGGCGATCCCGTTGTGCATCTACGGCGTGATCGCCCTGCTGACCTTGCGCGGCAAGTTCGCGCGCACGCCCCGGTACCGCCCGGGCCAGCCCTGGGACCACCCCGCGGTGTGGTGGACCGCCAACCCCGCGGGTGTCGGCACCCAGACCGACGCCGTGCCGACCGGTTCGAAGGGCGCGAAGCGCACGGCCAAGGGAGGCGCTCGTGGCAGCTGGTGAGATCGTCAAGACCGAGGGCGTGCCCGGCGAGATCCTCGCCGAGGACCCCGAGCACGGCTACGGCGCGGTGGTCACCACGAGCGGCCGGGTCTCGGTGGCGCGCGAGCACCGCACGGAGCCGCCCGAGGTGCCGTTCACGCCCGTGCAGCTGGCCCGGCTCGACGAGGCGCTGACGCTGTCCGCGCGCTCGACGGGCCTCGGCTTCAGCGTGTACCTCGGCGACCTGGGCGAGGACACCCGGGCCACCGCCGAGAGCCTGCACGCCGACTCCGGCGCGCACGCCCCGGCCGCGGTGCTGATCGCGGTGTCGCCCGGACAGCGCCGGGTCGAGGTCGTCACGGGCGCCGAGTCCACCCGCCGGCTGCCGGACCGCGCCTGCAACCTGGCCGTCATGAGCATGGTCGCCTCGTTCAAGGAGGGCGACCTGATCGGCGCCCTGGTGAGCGGCCTAAGAATGCTGAGCGACTCAGCGGGCCCGGCCAAGCGCTAGTCCGCGCCCCTGAGGTCCCGACTTACCGGACCTCAGAGGACCGTGACGGCGCCCAGCCACAATCGACCGGACAACCGCGCCGTTCGCCGGATCGCAACGGACACTTTTAGTTCCGGGGAGGCGGGCTGGCATCGAAGTCGCGGGCGGCTAGTGCTCGCACTATCCCCGCGCGGCCCTCGGACACCAGCCGCCGCAGTGCCGGCGCGCGGGTGTCGTCGGCGAGCCAGCCGTCGGCGGCCTCGACCGTCGACGCCGCCACCGACCAGGACGGGAACAGGCCCAGCGCGATCGGCTGCGCGCGCTCGCTCGACCGGCGGCGCCACACGTCCGCCACGTCCGCGAAGTACCGTGCCACGTACGAGCCGAGCAGCTCCTTCTGCGCCGGGTGCGAGAAGCCGGCGATGATCGACTCGTTGATCGCGTTCGGCAGGTCGTCGTCGTGTACCGCGCGGCGCCACGCCTCGGCCTTCGCCTCCTCGGTCGGCCGCAGCGCCCGCGCCTTCTCGGCCTGCCGGTTGCCGGTTGCCGTCGAGTCGGCCGTCAGCGCGTCGTCGATCTCCCGCTCGGTCGCCGCGCCGTGCGCCACCAGCGCCTGCAGCAGCCGCCAGCGCAGGTCGGTGTCCACGACGAGCCCGGCCAGCGGCGCAGACCCGTCGAACCAGCCGCGCAGGGTCGCCACCTGGTCCTCGGCGAGCCTGGCCCCGGCAAGCGCGTTGACCAGCGCCAGCTGGTGGTCGGACCCCGGCTCGACCGACCCGGCCAGCTCCAGCAGCCGGTCGGTGTAGATCCGCCAGCCCTGCGGCGCCCACGCCGGGTCGGCGTACGAGCTGATCGCCGTCTGCGCCTGCAGCAGCAGCCGCTGCACGACGCCGACCTCTGTCTCGGCAGGCAGCCCGTGGCACACCAGCGTGACGAAGTCGCGGGCCTTCAGCTCGGCCTCGCGGGTCATCTCCCACGCCGCCGACCAGCACAGCGTGCGCGGCAGCGGCTCGGTGATGTCGCCGATGCGGTCGATCAGCGTGGTCAGCGAGTCCGGGTCCAGCCGCATGGTGCAGTAGCTGAGGTCGTCGTCGTTGATCAGCACGAGCTTGCCGCGCGACACGCCGACCAGCTCCGGTACCTCGGTCCGCTCGCTGGTCACGTCGATCTCCGCGCGGTGCGTGCGGACCAGCTTCCCGTCCCGGTCGTCGTACACGCCGACGGCGACCCGGTGCGTGCGCAGCTCGCCCGCGCCCGGCCTGGCCCCGCCCTGGGTGATCGCGAACGAGGTGAACCGGCCGTCCCCGTCCACCTCGAACGCCGGCCCAAGCGAGTTCAGGCCGGTCGTCTCCAGCCACTGCGCGCTCCACCACGACAGGTCCCGCCCGGACGCCTCCTCGAGCGCGGACAGCAGGTCGGCCAGCGTCGCGTTGCCCCAGGCGTGCTTGGCGAAGTACACCCGCAGCCCGGCCAGGAACTGCTCCTGCCCCACGTAGGCGACGAGCTGCTTGAGCACGCTCGCGCCCTTGGCGTAGGTGATGCCGTCGAAGTTGACCTCGACCGCCTGCAGGTCCGGGATGTCGGCGGCCACCGGGTGCGTGGAGGGCAGCTGGTCCTGCCGGTACGCCCACGACTTCTCGATGTTCGCGAAGCTCGTCCAGGCGTGCTCGTACTCCGTCGCCTCGGCCTGGCACAGCACGCTCGCGAACGTGGCGAAGGACTCGTTCAGCCACAGGTCGTCCCACCAGCGCATGGTCACCAGGTCGCCGAACCACATGTGCGCCAGCTCGTGCAGCACGGTCTCGCAGCGCCGCTCGTAGGAGTAGCGGGTGACCCGGCTGCGGAACACGTAGTCCTCGAGGAACGTCACGCAGCCCGCGTTCTCCATCGCGCCCGCGTTGAACTCCGGCACGAAGCACTGGTCGTACTTGCCGAACGGGTAGGCCACGCCGAAGCTGCGGTGGTAGAAGTCGAAGCCCTGCTTGGTCTGCGTGAACAGCTGCTCGGCGTCCATGTGCTCGGCGAGCGACGCGCGGCAGTACAGCCCGAGCGGCACTACCGCGTGGTCGTCGCGGTACTCGTCGCGCCACTCGGCGTACGGCCCGGCCACCAGCGCGACCAGGTAGGTCGACATCCGCTTGGTCGTCTCGAACACGTGCCGCACCGCACCGTCCGCAATGGAATCGGTGGACTCCGGCCGCGCGTTCGAGATCGTCTTCCAGGTCTCGTGTGCGAGGACCGTGAGCCGGTAGGTGGCCTTGAGGTCGGGCTGGTCGAAGCAGGTGAACATCCGCTTGGCGTCGGCCGTCTCGAACTGCGTGTAGAGGTAGACGCCCTTGTCGACGGGGTCGACGAACCGGTGCAGGCCCTCGCCGGTGTTCATGTAGCGGCAGGTCGCCCGCACCGTCAGGGTGTTCTGCTCGGCGAGACCGGGCAGAGCGAGCCCGTCCTCCTCGCGGTAGCCGGACACGTCGAGCGGGGTGCCGTTCAGCTCGGCCGACTGCACGGAGTCGGCGATCAGGTCGATCCAGCTGGCCGCGCCCGGCTCGGCGCTGCGGAAGGACACCGTGGTGACCGAGGAGAACGTGCTTTCGCCGGGCTGGCCGTGACCGTTCGTGAGGTCCAGCTCGATGTCGTAGGACTGCACCTCGAGCAGCGCCGCGCGTCGTTGTGCGTCGTCGCGGGTCAGGTTTGGCGGAGCCACTGGTCACCTCGTGTCGCTAAGCGGAGACGTCGTATATCAAGTCGCATCCAAGCACCCTTGTCGTAAGTGTCGCCCGCCAGACGGGTGAGAACGGGAAGAAAGTTCGGCGCCGGAGTGGTTGTCCAAGACATGACTGCAGCCAACAAGACCAAGGTCGACTTCTACTTCGACCCGGCGTGCCCGTTCGCGTGGATCTCCTCGCGCTGGATCCTCGAGGTGGAGCAGCACCGGGACGTCGATCTCCGGTTCCGGGTGATGAGCCTCGCGGTGCTCAACGAGGGCCGCGACCTGCCCGAGGAGTACCGGAAGGGCCTGGAGCAGGCGTGGGGACCGGTACGCGTGCTGATCGCCGCCGCCGAGAAGCACGGCGACGAGGTGCTGCGCGACCTCTACACCGCCATGGGCACCCGCATCCACAACAAGAAGTACGAGGACCGCGACACGGTGATCAGCGAGTCCCTCGCCGAGGTCGGCCTGCCCGCCGAGCTGGCGGCGGCCGCGCACAGCACCGACTACGACGAGGCGGTGCGCAAGAGCCACCACGAGGGCATGGACCCGGTCGGCATGGACGTCGGCACGCCCACGATCCACGTCGACGGCGTCGCGTTCTTCGGGCCGGTGCTCAACTCCATCCCGCGCGGCGAGGACGCGGTGAAGATCTTCGACGGCGCCGTCGCGCTCGCGAGCTTCCCCAACTTCTTCGAGCTGAAGCGCACGCGGACCGGGGAGCTGTCCTTCGACTGAGCCCTGGTCTTGTGACAGGCTGGACGGCGATCGCCGCTCACACGTCACATCCGGAGGACACATGGCCGCGCCGACCCAGGTTCGCACCGCCCACCTCATCGGCGGGGAGTTCGTCGAGGGTTCCGGGGAGCGCATCGACGTCGTGAACCCGGCCACCGAGGAGGTCATCGCGTCGGTGCCGGCCGGGACCGAGGCCGACGCCGACGCCGCGGTACGCGCGGCCGCCGCGGCGTTCCCGGCGTGGTCGGCGACCCCGCTCGCGGAACGGGTCGCCGCGGTCCGCCGGATCAACGACGGCCTCAAGGCGCGCGCGGCCGAGCTGGCCGCCACGATCACGGCCGAGGTCGGCACGCCGATCGTGTTCGCCACGAAGGTCCAGGTGCCGAACCCGATCGGCATCACCGAGGGCGTGCTGTCCGAGATCGAGGCGGGCGCGCTCGAGCCGGTGACCGTCGGCAACTCGACGATCGTGCGCGAGCCGCTCGGCGTGGTCGCCGCGATCACGCCCTGGAACTTCCCGCTGCAGCAGATGGTCGCGAAGGTCACCCCGGCGCTGGCGGCCGGCAACACGGTGGTGCTCAAGCCGAGCGAGGTGGCGCCGCTGACCGCCGGGCTGCTCGCGGAGATCATCGACGCGGCCGGCCTGCCCGCCGGGGTGTTCAACATGGTGCACGGCACCGGCCCGGTGGTCGGCGAGGCGCTGGCCGCGCACCCGCTGGTGGACATGGTGTCGTTCACCGGCTCGACCCGGGCCGGGCGCCGGGTGACCGCGGTCGCCGCGGAGACGGTGAAGAAGGTGGCGCTGGAGCTCGGCGGCAAGTCGGCCTCCGTGGTGCTCGACGACGCCGACCTGGTGCGCGCGGTCAAGATCACCGTGGCGAACTGCTTCATGAACAACGGGCAGGCGTGCAGCGCGCTGACCCGCCTGCTGGTCCCGGCCGACCGCCACGACGAGGCGGTCGAGGCGGCGGTCGCCGCGGCGTCGAAGTACACGCCCGCCGACCCGTCGGCGGAGACGACCCGCATCGGCCCGTCGGTGTCGGCCGCGCAGCGCGACCGCGTGGTCGGCTACATCCGCAAGGGCGTCGAGGAGGGCGCGACGCTGGCACACGGCGGCCCGGACCCGGTCGACGGCCCGGGCTACTACGTGCGGCCGACGGTGTTCGGCGGCGTCCGCGAGGACATGACGATCGCGCAGGAGGAGATCTTCGGCCCGGTGCTGGTGGTCCTGCCCTACACCGACACCGACGACGCCGTGCGGATCGCGAACGGCACGCAGTACGGCCTCGCGGCGGGCGTGTTCGGCGCCGACGCGGACCGGGCGTACGCGGTGGCCGGCCGGCTGCGCGCCGGTCAGGTGGACGTGAACGGCGGGCTGTTCAACACGCGGGCGCCGTTCGGCGGCTTCAAGCAGTCGGGCAACGGCCGCGAGTTCGGGCGGTTCGGCCTGGAGGAGTTCACCGAGCTCAAGTCGATCCAGCGCTGAGCGCGTCCCGCGCCACCAGCACGCCGTCGACGAGCTGCGGCACTACGGCGCTGGCGTCCACCTGCCCGGCGAGCCGCACGTCCTCGGCCACCCCGGCGGCGATCAGCTCCCGCCCGGACACGGACGCGGCGACCAGCCCGGCGACCCGCGAGCCGGCGGCCCGGTAGGTCAGGGCCGCCAGCTCGGCCTCCGCCGACGGGCCCGTGCCGTTCTGCTCGGCCGCGTCGCCGCGCAGCCGCATGATCGCGTCGGCGATCGCGCCCGCGCCCAGCAGCTCCTCGATGCCCGGCCGCAGCCGCTTGTCCGGCGTGTCCCGCCACCGCTCGCCCGCCGGCACGATGCCGATCGGCGCCGCACCGGCGATCTCCACCGCCGCCCGCGCCACCGCCGACGCGTTGCGCAGGCACCCCGCCAGCACGGTCGCGCCCGTCTCGGCCGCCGCGGCGCACAGCGTGGCCCCGTTCGGCGACGAGATCGCCAGGAACGTGCCCGCCGGCAGGTCCACCAGCGACGACGGCCGCAATGTCCACTCCCGCGCAGCCCCGTCCGCCACCAGCGTCGTCCGGCCGCCGTCCCGGCCCTCGACGCCCGCCAGCCCGCCCCGGGTCAGCAGCGCCCCGGCGGCCCGCGCCGCCTCGACCGCGCGCTCGTCCCGCCACGGCAGCACCCGCCCGCCCCGCCCGAGCGCGATGTCCGTCGTCGTCGTGAACACCAGCACGTCGACGACCACCACGACCGCGCAGTGCGGCCCGAGCGCCGCCACCCCGTCGCGTCCCCACTCCAGCCGCAGGTCGCGGCCGTCCTGCTCGTAGACCGTCACCGGGCGATCATGTCAGTGCTGGCACAATGCGGTCGTGCGCGTTTACCTGGGATCGGACCACGCGGGCTTCGAGCTGAAGGCCTACCTGGTCGAGCACCTCACCGCGGCGGGCCACGACGTGGTCGACGTCGGCCCGGCCGCCTACGACGCGGACGACGACTACCCGCCCTACTGCGTCGAGGCAGCCCGCCGCGTGGTCGCCGACGAGGGCAGCCTCGGCGTCGTCGTCGGCGGCTCCGGCAACGGCGAGCAGATCGCGGCCAACAAGGTGACCGGCTGCCGCGCCGCGCTCGCGTACGACGTGGAGACCGCCACGCTGGCCCGCCAGCACAACAACGCCCAGGTCGTCGGCATCGGCGCGCGCATGCACACCCCGGCCGAGGCCGGGGAGATCGTCGCCGCGTTCGTCGCCACGCCGTTCTCCGGCGTCGAGCGGCACGCCCGCCGGATCCGGATGCTCGACGACTTCGAGCGCACCGGCGAGCCGCCCGCCCTGCCGAGCTAGTGCCGGAGGGACACACGCTGCACCGGCTCGCCCGGCTGCACAAGAAGCTGTTCGCCGGCCGCCCGGTCGAGGTCTCCAGCCCGCAGGGCCGGTTCGTGACCGATTCGTCCATTGTGGACGGTCGAGTGCTGCGCAAGGCGGAGGCGTACGGCAAGCACCTGTTCCATATCTACGGCCCGGACGCGATCGTGCACGTCCACCTGGGGCTGATCGGCACGTTCAGCGAGCAGCCGCTGCCGGCCACCGCGCCGGTCGGCCAGGTGCGCATGCGGATGGTCGGCGAGACCCACCTCACCGACCTGCGCGGGCCGACCGTCTGCGAGCTCGTCGACGAGGCCCGGATGTCCGTGGTGCTGGCCGGCCTCGGCCCGGATCCGTTGCGCCGCAACGCCGATCCGGAGCTCGCGTGGAAGCGGCTGGCGCGGTCCCGGCTGCCGGTCGCGCAGCTGCTGCTCGATCAGAAGGTGCTCGCCGGTGTCGGCAACGTCTACCGCGCGGAGATCCTGTTCCGCCACGGGGTCCCGCCGCTGCTGCCCGGCCGCGAGCTCGACGGTGCACTGTGGACGGACATGTGGGCGGACCTGGTGGCGTTGATGCGCACCGGCGTGCGGCGCGGCCGGATCGACACGGTCCGCGACGAGCACCTGCCGCGCGTCACCGGCCGCGCGCCACGCCGCGACCGGCACGGCGGCGAGGTGTACGTGTACCGCCGCCACGGCCAGCCGTGCCTGGTGTGCGGCACCGAGGTCGCGATCGCGGGACTGGCCGGCCGCAACCTCTACTGGTGTCCCACCTGCCAGGCGGGTTCGCCGTCAGGCGGTGCGTAGACCCGTTCGCGGCGCGGTGGGACGTGTGGATCAGCCGGCCGGAGCGACCGACTCGATGTTGGCGACCGTGAACTCGCGCTCGGCGTTGCGCAGGTAGCACCATGACTCGAGCCACCGGTCGAAGATCCGCATGGGCCGGATCTGGCGGATCGTGTGGCTTCCGTTCTTGTCCCGGTAGGCGATGAGCACGTCACCACCGGTGTCCACGGCATGGGCCAGCAGCGCGACTTCGGAGTCGTCCAGGTCCGGGTTGAACCGGGTGAGCAGCCGCCGGGTCGCCGCCGCACCCACCGGGGCGTGGTCACCGCGCGGGTCGGCCAGCAGCTGCCGGGCGAGCTCGGCGGCGGACAGCCGGGGCGCGGGGCGTGCGATCGGGTCCGCGGGTGCCGGGGCGCGGTGTTCGCGGGACTCCTCGACGCGGATCTTCCCGGAGTCGTCCTCGGTCACCGGTGACAGTCCGGCCGCGCGCAGCCGGGCGAGCACCTCGTCGGGCTCCTGCGGGCTGGTGAGCACTGTGGTCGCGATCCGTGCGAGCCGGAGCGTGGCCAGCGACCGGGTGTTGAGGATCTCGGTGACCAGCACCTCGTCGGCGACGAGGCACGATCGAACCGGTCGCACCCGCACGCTGCCGTGTCGCCGCGCGACGTCGTGGACCAGGTACTCGAGGGGCTGAGGGACGGAACGGTCGGTGAGGTCGGCCAACTCGTCGAGCAGCCGTTCGGCGGTCCAGCCCGCGTCGAGTGCGGCGCGCACGCTCGCCGGCGTGAAGCGCCACACCTCGGCCGTGCCGCGGGCCTCGCGCACCGCCGACGCGGCGAGCAGGCGTGACACGGCGGCGGGCGCCTGGCCGGAGACGACCGCGGTGAGGTCGGACTGCAGGATGACGGTGCAGGCCGCCGCCGACAGCAGCGACGAGCAGCGGTCCGCGAGATCGTCGACGACGTCCCCGGGTCCGTCGGTCGTGGCGAGAAGGTGCTCGCCGAGCTCGGAGACCCGGTCCCCGGCGGCCACGCCCAGCAACTCCGCCTCACGCACCGCGGCGGCGACCTTCTCCGCGAGAGTCTCCGGGTCGTACGGGTGCATCGGGTAGAACCAGCCGACCTCCGCGCCGCCACCGCGGACCGACCGGCCGGGCCGCGAGACTTCCAGCACCGCGCGCCGGACCGCTCCCGCGGCCGAGCCGAGCGGCAGCGGTGGCGGGAGCTCCCGGTCGCCGCCGGCATCCCTGCTCAGCGGGGCGTGCTCGAGCCGGTACCAGGCAAGAGCCACGACAGCCCATTGCCGGGCGGGCTCGGCATCTCGCCACCCGGCGTAGTCACCCGTGGGCGCGTACCCGGCGTCGGTCTCGTCGAGCAGCCCCGCCGCGTATGCCAGGTCGATCCACAGCGGGAGCTCGTCATCGACGATCGAGAGCCGCTTGGCGAGCCGGCTCCGCTCGCGTGGCCCGATACCGCCACGCTTCAACGCCACGAGCGGCGCGCGACCGGCCTCATCGAGCAGCGTCGACAGTCCGCGTATCGCATCGCGTGCCGCGGCCTGGGCGGCGGAGCCCACCGAGGTCGCTTCGACACCGGCCTCGGGCACCGTTGGCCGGCCGGTGAGTCGAAGATCGTTCTCGGTGAGCCAGGCCGCGACCGCCACCTCCCGTGGCACCTCCGGCAGCGACCGCGTCCGAAGGGCCAGGCCCTTCGCGATGAGGATCTCCGACGGGTCGGTGGCGCGGCGACCGGCTGGGGCGAAGCCGAAGTAGATCGCGGGCCCGCCGAGCCGCAGCTCGTCCAGCCGGTCTCTGACCGGCTCGGACAGGTCGGTGATCCGCGGTATCAACGAACGTGCGTCGGTCATCGCCTCCGCCAGCCGGGCGGCGAGCTCGGCTTTGCGCACGCCGTCCGGGTCGACACCGAACGCGAACGCGGCGACCCGCAGATCGTCGAGAAGCACCGACGACGCGAGCCGGGCCACCGGGGCGCCGCCGCCGGCCTCGGCCGTCCAGTGGTCGGCGAGGATCTCCGGCATGCGCAACCGCACGCCGTCGCACCAGACCAGCCCACTGCCGGTCAGCTCGCCCAGGCCGGCGCGCACCGCCTGTTCGCCCGCGTCGAGCAACCGCGCGACGGCAGGGACGGTCGCGGCCCCGCGCAGCACCGCGATCGCCTGCCCGACGCACATCGCGTCCCGGTCGATCGTGTGCAGCGCAACGCTGATCGAGTTCGCGCCGGTCAGCCGCTGCGCGAGCTGGGCGAAACCGCGTGGAACGGGCTCGATGCACGCGTCGGGACGAGCGGTCAGGAGAGCGGCCAGCGCTTCCCCGTCCAGCGTCGTCAGGAATTCCTCGAACGAGATCGCACCCACGGACCGCATTTTCGCAAGCGATCCGCCGGACGGGACAGCGAGGTCAGAAGCCGCCGAAGTCCCCGCCGCCGAAATCGCCCCCGCCGAAGTCGCCGCCGCCATAGTCCCCGCCGCCGTAGTCGCCACCACCGTCGCCGTAGTCCCCACCGCCGTCGCCGCCGCCGTCGCCCCCGTCGCCACCGTCCCCGCCGTCGCCACCATCGCCGCCGTCCTCCTGGCCCGCGTCGTAGCCGGCTTCCCAGGCGGCCGCGTCCGGGACGCCGTACATGCCGGAGAACATCGCGTCGAACAGCAGGAACGAGCCGACGCCCCACGCGCCGCCGATCAGCGCGGGCCGCCACCACGGCTCGCTGTACCAGCCCTGCGGCACCGGCCGGCCGGCCACGCGGCCGCCCGGGTAGTAGTGCGTCGTGCGGGCGCCGGGTTCCGGGGATGCCTCGTAGTCGCGGCCCTCGACGCTGACGCGGCGGTCCTCGGTGACCTTGCCGGCCCGCTCCTGGTCGCGGTCGACCGGCAGCTCGGGTCCGGGGTCCAGGCCCATCGCGGTGCGCGCCGCGCGCACGTAGTACAGGCCCTCCATCGCGGTCTTCGTGACCAGCCGGCTCTGCTCGGCGGTGTTGGCCTGCTCCATCTGTGAGCCGGCCGCCGTATAACGCTCGGCGGCGTCCGCGAGCGCCTGCTTGGAGGCCTCGTCGGTGCCGACCAGGTTCATGATCTGCCCGCCGAGCCGCTCGACCCAGCGGCGGGCCTCGGCCTTCGCGTCCTCGAGTCGCTGCTGCTTGGCGTTGGCCTGGTTACGCGCGAACGTCGTGCCGAGCGCGACAACGGCAAGCACCAACGCGATGAGCACGATGACGGTGACCATGGCACCCCTCCCGAAATACACGGTTCGTCACGACAACGGGCACGCTACGCCCGGAGTTCCACCGTGACCGAAGCAACCCGGAAGTGGTAACCGGATTCGGATGATTTCCACGATCACCCTACGCGGACAGGTAGTCACTAACCGGACCCGGTCGTATGGTGGTCCCCCATGAGGGTCGACCTTCCGGTGTTGGTGCGCGAGGCCACCGCAGCGGACGCGGAGTCGATCGGCGAGGTGCACGCGGAAGCGTTCCGGGTGGCGCACCGCGACGTGTTCGACGGGGGCTGGCTGCGCGAGCTCGTCGAGCACCGGCGGAGCATGTGGACACACCGGATGCACGGCCGGGAGCACGCGCGGAACACGCTGCTCGTGGCCGAGCGGGGGAGCGCCGTCGCCGCGTTCGTCTACTTCGGCCCGCACACTGAGGGCTCGCCGGACGGCGAGATCTTCGACTGCTTCGCCCACCCCGACGTGTGGGGCCGCCGCGTGGCCGCGACCGTGATGGACAAGGGGTGGGAGTTGTTGCGCGAGGCCAGGT
The DNA here is from genome assembly GCA_035995025.1 of Actinophytocola sp. GTDB lineage: Bacteria > Actinomycetota > Actinomycetes > Mycobacteriales > Pseudonocardiaceae > Actinophytocola. The sequence goes on along the minus strand of DASYKY010000060.1, from coordinate 16,538 downwards.
TCCGCCGCGTTCGCCTGTGGACGATGGCCGGCGCGAACCGCGCGCGGCATTTCTACGAATCGTTCGGCTTCACCGAGACCGGCCGCACCCGCGAACGCGACTTCGGCGACGGCCGGCCGGTGCTGGAGGTCGAGTACGTGCGGCGGACCCGCTAGCGCGACAGCGCGGCGCGGATGTCGTCGGGCATCGGCGTCTTCCTGAACGTGGTGGGGTCGACCCAGACGTGCCGCACCTCGCCGTCGGCGATGAGCCGCTCCCCGACGCGGAACACCGGCCGCACGATCATGCTGGTGGTCCCGAGGTGCTCGACCGGCATGGCGATGTCGAGCTCCTCGTCGAACCGCGCCCCCTCGACGAACCGCAGCCGCGCCTCGGCGACCACGATGTCGTAGCCGCGGTCGATGATCTGCTGATAGGGCCCGATCCGCGCGCGGAGCAGCTCGGTGATGGCGACGTCGTAGAAGAACAGGTACTGCCCGTTGAACACGACGCCCTGCTGGTCGCACTCGCTGTACCGAACCCGCAGCCGGTGGACGAACGCCGTCTCCATGCCGCAAGCCTAGTTTTGACGGTTTCGACGATCGGCTCAGGGCTTCGTGGCGAAGTCCACGTCAGCGGTGCTGACCGTGCCGGCCGTCCGGCCGGGCGCCGTGTGGTTCTCCCAGTACAGGTTCGTGTGCGCGATGACCTTGTCCGGTGTCGGCGCGCCGTACGGTGAGAGGTCCTCGGTTGTGTGGGCGTCGCCGACGAGGGTCGCGTCGTAGCCGCGGACTATCGCGCCGTGCAGCGTCGAGCGGATGCACTCGTCGGTCTGCGCGCCGGAGACGACGAGCTTGCCGATGCCACGTTCCGCGAGCACGGCCTCGAGGTCGGTGTCCTCGAACGAGTCGGGGTAGGTCTTGTGCACGAGGCCTTCGGCGTCGTTGCGTTTGAGCTCCGGCACGAGCTGCCAGTTCTCGCTGTCCCGGGTGAGTTCGCCGCCGCTGTCCTGGACCCAGACGACGTCGACGCCCGCCGCGCGCGCCTTGCCGACCAGGGTGGCGATGTTCGCGACGACGGCATCACGTTCGTGCGCGTGGCCGACGACGCCGTTCTGCACGTCGATCACCAGCAGTGCGGTGTTGGGCCGGTTGTCGAGTGTGGTCATCGTGCCCCCAGCGGTGCGTCCAGGTCGCGCCCAGCATAGAGGCGCCGCGTGGGCTGGCACGCCTGACGGTCTCGGATGTCTGACCTCGGATCGTCGGGGAAATTCGCCTCAAATCTGCACGAGACATATCGAGTTCGGGCATCCCCGTGTTCATGAATGGGTCGCTGATCGCGGTGCTAGTCTCCCGCGGATGGTCACCGTCCGAAGGCACAACCGCGAGATCAACTTTCCGCCAGTTGTTGATGCTACCGAGGTCCCCTACACCTACCGGCCCTTCCAGAACGGCGGTTGGTACGAGGAACCGTTCCTGGAGCACATCCGGCGGCGAGGCCGCCGCGGCGTCTACGTCGACGCGGGTGCGCACCTCGGCACACACACGGCCTGGTTCGCGATCCTGTGCCCGTCGACCCACGTGCACGCGATCGAGCCGGTAACCCGCTTCGCCGATCAGCTTGACCGGCTCGTCGAGGCGAACGCGCTTGCCGACCACGTCACTGTCCACCGGGTCGGCGTGTCCGACGAGCCGGGGACGGCGACCAACCACCTGTCCGCCGAGCACCAGACCGGGTTCGATCCGGCCGGCGCGCCCACGGCCAGGGACGAGACATTCCCGGTGACCACGCTCGACGAGCTCGTCCACGAACCAGTCGCCGTCATCAAGATCGACGTGGAAGGCATGGAGGACCGCGTACTGCGCGGCGCGACCCGGATCCTGTCGACGGACCGGCCGAGCGTCTACGTCGAGGCGTGGAAGCGCGACCAGCTGCGCGACATCGGTCGCATGCTCCGGCCGTTCGGCTACCGACCGACCGGGCGAGTGTTCAACAGCAGCCCAACCTACGAGTTCGCCTCGACAACCGTCGTGCACCGCGTGACCGGACCGGCCCGGCTGGCAGTGAATCACGCGTCCCGCGCTGCCCGTCACTACGTCGGAGTCGCACTCAAACGCGGCTAGTTGCCAACCGCGGGTGGCACCACTTCTGACTTGCTGGGGCCCGACCGCTGATCCGTGCGATTTTGACCCCTGTCGGCCGTGAGAACCTGGCCGAGGATCTTCTGGACCCGGAGTTCGGCCGTCCGTCACGTCGCCGAGTCCCGCAGACGTAGCGCCTGCCGATGCCACGCTCTGCGAGCACGGCCTCGAGACGTGGTGGCGACCTTCCGGGAACGGCTCGTCGCCAAGGCGGCAGGAATTGTCAGTGGGTCCACGTAACGTGCCAGCCATAGACAACCGGCCGCTCTGCCGGCGAGGAAAGGAAAGGTCATGGCACGGCTCACCGACAAGGTACGCACGATCTTCGACGGCAAGAACTTCGCCGTTCTGTCGACGCTCGAACCCAACGGCATGCCGCATTCGACAGTGGCATGGGTGGGCCGCGACCGAGACGACATCGTGTTCGCGCTGCCCAAGAGTCGCCGCAAGGTCGCCAACCTGAACCGGGATCCGAGAGCGACCGTGGCAATCTTCGATTCCGGGAACCCATATGACAGCGTTCAGGTGCAGGGCGTGGCATCCATTGAGGACGATCCGGACGGCAAGCTGATCGACGAGCTGTCGCACAAATACACGGGCGGGCCCTATCCGGGTTTCGCCGGACCGAACCCGCAATGGGCGATCGCGAGAGTCACGCCCGACAAGGTCGCCACGAGCTGGCCGAGCTCATAGGCCAACACCGGGCCCGTACCCGCCGACGCGGGTCAATGGGTGGTTAGGCGCCGGAGTGCAGTACACCGTCGCCCGATGATGGCAGACCGTTGAGCGTGCCGGTCAAGAAGGAGGACACGGTCTTCCCGGCACGCTGGTCGACCCCGAGACCGGCGGTCGGTTCTGGTCGCCCCGCTTGGGAGGCAGCTGACGACGACCTGCTCGCCATCATCGTGAAAGCTGATCAAGCACGAAGGTCGATCCGGTGTGCTACCGCCGAGTCGACCTCTCACCCACCTGATGGACCGGTCGCGCACGCGCGGGGGCACGACAGCCGAAATGGACGACGAGTGATGTCCACATGGGAGGGTCAGAAGCCGCTGACCTGCGGGGAGAGGGTGGAGCGGGTGACGGGAATCGAACCCGCATGACCAGCTTGGAAGAGCGGCGCCAGCGGCTGGTCGACGCGCCTGACCTGGCCTTTTAGATGACCTGGGGTCCCGCTGTTGACCGTGGTTGACCGCTCCTAGTGGCCCGCGGACGGAGCTGTCCGTGCAGGTCGTGCCAGTGCCAAAGCACGAGCTGATTCGGGCCGACCGGGTGCCTCCGTGCCATCGTCCTGCCCATTCCTGACCGCCGGCCGAGGTGATCAAAGTGAGTCGGTAGGCGCCTACTCGTCGCCGTTCCCCTCGCCCCTGCCATCCCTAGCGCCGGGTTGCCGGTGTCAAGAGTGGCGCCAGCCATCGCGCAGCGACGCGCAGCGCTCTTGGATGCCGGTGGCCCGGTGTTAGACGCTCACTGGGCGTTGAGGGGCTCGGGCAGCTGCCGGCTGTGGGTCTCGACTATGCGGAATCATGCGGCCTGGCGGCAGGTACCACGTGGTCGGCTGGTTGACGACCATGCGGAAGCATGCGTAGCATTTATGATACGCACTGCTGATCAGGAGGTGAGGTGTCGTGGCGACTGCGCCGACCCAGTACTGGGAGGATCTGGCAGAGGACCTGAAGGATCCGGAGTTCCTGCGGGCGTACATCACCGAGAGCCTCCGGGTGGAGACGATCGATCGGCTCGTCAACGACCTGGACGACGCGCGGACCGCTCTGGGGCTGACCAAGGCGGAGCTGGCGCGTGCGATCAGTGCTGAGCCGGCCGTGATCCGTCGCCTGCTGTCGCCTGGGCACCGCAACCCGACCATCGGAACGGTTGCGGAGGTCGCCGCGGCTCTTGGTCTGCGGGTGGCGTTGGTGCCGATGGCGGACGACGAGCGTGAGCAGGTGGCGGAGACGCTGCGCTCGGGGACGGCGAAGGATCGGGCGCGCCTGGCGCGGAATATCGAGGGCAAGCGGTCGTCGCAGGCCGCTGCGGCTGTCTGAGATGCGTTAGGCGATGGAGCGAGGGTTGCGCCTTCGGTACTCCTCGCCAAAGGCGCGCACGGCCGTGTAGTCGGCGTCGCTGAGTTCGGTTCGGAACGCCTTGTCCCGCCCGTCGATGACGACGAGCAGCGGCTTGTCCTGGCCTTGGGCTTCGTAGTCGAGGAGACAGAAGAGCCGGTAGTGGCGGCGCCCAGGGCCGTCTTTCCGGACTTCGAACCAGCCGGTCATGTCGCCGTGCATGGCTTCCCACGCACCTCCGCCGGCGAATCGCTTCGGGGGAGCCGCGGCAACGGCATTGAGGACCGCGTTGAACTTCGCGCGCACGCCAGGTGGGCACACCTTGCGGAGGAACTCCCGGCCAGGCGCTGTCTCAGCCGGATCGTCGTCCGGGTGGCGCTTGAAGTAGACGATGGCGTGCGCGTCGTCGGAGGACGGGCTTTGTCGGACCCGTGGCAGTGAGGACCGCCGGCTCTTGCGAGAAGGCACGCGCTCACCCTACGGATCGCGTTACGTACCCGACCGGGTGACACGACTTGTCCCGGTGACACGCAAACTGCACGTCTGGCGATATGCGCGACATGGGGATCGATCATTTTGCGCCGCCGGTGGTGGCGCTCCCGTCGCCAGCTGGTGGGCTGCGCCGCGCAGGCCGGCCGGCGTTAGCGGAGCGGTAGCCGGCCGTGCCGCGATGGATGCGCTCCACCTTGCCAGGGCGACGGGCCGAGTGCGCCGCCGTCGGCGGCGCACCTTGATCCCATAGAGCCGAGTTCTGCAACATCAGGCGGGACTAGACACAGGCGGGACTAGACATCAAATTATTGTTCTGACTAAGAAGGGGCAAGAATGTCCGATCAAGCAGAGCCAGTGGAGCAGGAGGATGAAGAAGAAGCCAACGATTCCGGTGACGCTGAAGAACAGCAAGGTCCTGAACCAGTTCAGCGAAGGCGTCGACGGAAGCGACATTTTCCGGTTCTTACATTCGAGGAGTCTCTTGTTCTCGCGGCAGCAATCCAGGTTCACGCTGCTGGTCAAAAGGTTCGCCGTCTGACTCTGTTCGATTGCATGGATCGTGACGCCGAGAGTCAGGTCAGTCGAAGCCTAATCACGAGTTCAAACCAGTACGGAATTACGACTGGTAGTCACGCTGCCGAGTATCTCGAACTTACGGAAAGGAGCAGGCTTGCTTCGTCTGATTCGGAAAGCCCAACCGGTCGCCTCCGTGCGCGCGTTTCATTGGCAAATCACAGACAACACATGGTTCAACACGCTGTACGAAACTTTCGCCGACAGTCGCCTTCCGACGGTTGCCGTTCTTCGTGACCATCTTTCCCATGCAGGTCTAGAGCCTGAGTTCGTAGCTGAGTGTGTTGAAACCTTTACGGTCAACGCCAAGTTCCTTGGTCTGCTTCGTGTGGTAGCCGGAGCCGAGCGACTGCTGACGCTTGACCATGCAATAAAAGACTATGCTGTGCAGGCTTCCGGTACGGCAGGTGATCCGTCTCGTGTCTCACCCGCAACTTCTGACTTGCAGAAGGTGGCAGCCGAAGAGGGGCGTGGCCGTACGGAGTGGGATGATGTGTGCTTCTACATATCCCAATCGGTGACGATGGATCTGAGTTCAGGCAGCATGCAGATCTGTTCATGAGTTCGCTAGTCGAGCCCGCGCTTGAAGAGTTTGGTCTGCGACTAGCTAATGTCTTTTATGAGCTTGCGCTGCGTCACGCGGTAAAGAAGCCGATTGTGCAAGTAATTAGACTATCCGATCGAATACCATTCGACTTGAACCAGTTTCGGACAGTTATTATTGACGACACAAGCATCTACACGTTGATCCCTCAGCTGGAGACGTACAGATCCGAGATAGCATCTCAGATTCGCATGGCGCTTGATTGCGCGGAGAATGGCGAGAATCCGCTCAGTATACTTTATCCATCATTCTGGGATTCGGTGCAGAATTAAAGGACGAAATCGGTCCTCCGCAGTATTCGTTCTGGCATATTGGAAGGGTCGAGCGTCTCAGGAGGTTGAAGCCGTCGTGGCTTCGGGTCTGAGGCGGCCATGCTCCGCGGTGACTGGATCGACCCGTTGCTCGGCAAGCTCGCGCTCGCGGGGTTCGGAGTGAGGTGGATCAAGGAACGCAAGTTCGGGGTGCGAACCCGGGAGGAGCACGCGCGCACGTTCCGGCTCCACATCGTGCCGTTCCTCGGGCACAAGTTGCTCGGCGAGATCGGAACGGACACGGTGCGGTGGTGGCGGGTCGAGCTGGCCGAAGAGGGGCGTTCGGAGATCCGGGTCGCCAAGGCGTACAGCTGCTGCGGGCGATCATGAACACGGCGGTCGACGACGAGCGGATCAAGCGCAACCCGTGCCGGATCAAGGGCGCGGACCAGGAACACAGCCCCGAGCGGCCGGTCGCCTCGGTACCGCAGGTGTTCGCGCTGGCCGATCAGATGCCGGGGCGGTTCCGGGCGTTTGTCCTCGCGGCGGCGTTCACCGGGCTGCGGTGGGGTGAGCTGATCGCGCTGCGGCGGTGCGACATCGACCTCCGCGAGCTGACGGTGCGGGTGCCTCGGCGGCTCGCTCAGCTCGGTTCCGGGCAGATGGTCGTCGGGCCGACCAAGTCCGCGGCCGGCTTCCGCAACCGTGGCGCTCCCGGAGCTGATCGTGGACGACCTGAGCGAGCACCTACAGCGGTTCGCCGGGTCGGGTGATGACGCGCTCCTGTTCCTGGGCGAGAAGGGCGCGATGCTCGAGCGCGGGAACTGGCGGACGTCGGTCCGGTGGCCGGAGTCGATCAAAGCGGCGGGGGCTGCCGGAGGGCTTCACCTTCCATGACCTTCGGCACACCGGTAACCACTTGGCTGCCTCGGCCGGGCGCGACGACCAAGGAGCTCATGCACCGGATCGGGCACGGCAGCATGCGGGCCGCGCTCATCTATCAGCACGCCGCCAGCGAGTGGGACCAGGAGATCGCCAAGGCGGTGAGCCCGCGGGCACGCGCGGCCCGCAAGAGGGCCAAGAAGAAGGCCAAGGACAAGGCCGATGACCAGGGCGAGGACGACGCGCCGGGCGTTCTGGCAATGGCCCGCCAATGGCCCACGGCCTGTTGATCTACCGGAGGGGTGCTGCCCAAGACAGGGTTGCACCCCTTCTGAGCTGGGGGGAGAAGATGGAGCGGGTGACGGGAATCGAACCCGCATGACCAGCTTGGAAGTTGAGGGACGCCCCCGTGCGATGACCAGGCGAAACGTCTACCAGCACGTTCGCGTCAGGTCTATCCGCGATTCCCCGTGGTTCCCCACCGTTGTCCACCCGATCTGGCACGTATCTGGCACGCTCTGGAGCTGGCGGCCCCACATGTGTCCTCGTGCACACGACGCAGGAGACCACCACATTGGAAGTTCATTGGGGCACTGGCATGGGCGTATTCAGCGGTGGTGGTCAAGCTGTGGTGGTGGTCAGCTGAGCCGTTTCGACTACTACATGTGGTGCTGTAACCGTGCTGTGGGCGCTAGATGTCGTGTTGATGAGCCGGTGTGGTCGGGCTAGCGAACTCCAACGTTGGGAGAAGTTGGGAGTTCGCTGGGAGTTCATTGGGGATATTGCTGGGATGCCGTTCGCGGTAGGCGGGTTCGCCAGCGGTTGGCGCGCGCCCGGGGGCCGGCAACGAGATATGCTCGCGACCACCAACTCCAACTGCTAGCGTGACTGGGAGTAGGAGTTCCGCCGACGACCGCCTGACATGTATCGGATGCAGCGATGAAGACACCCATGCCTCCGCCCGATCTGAACGGGATTCTCGAACGCGTTTCCGAGCAGGGGATTAAACGTGTTGTTGAACTACTGGGTAATCCGCGCGATGTCGCCGAACGGACCTATCTTCCCTGGGACAAATTGCGTCACAAGAAGCCACCAAAGGACTTGACACACGAGGAGTGGTGGTTCGCAACCCGAATGTGGCGTGACTCGATTCAGCGATCTACCCCACTACATGACATGAATGGTCGCCCCTTTACCTATGCGCTCCCAGATAGTGTATTGCGAGCCATTGACGATATTAATACTAATGCGAGCGGGCAAATTGCCATTAGCGAGCAGGTGACAAACCGCGAAACGAGGGACCGTTACCTTGTAAGCTCGTTAATAGAAGAAGCGATCACATCTAGCCAGCTCGAAGGTGCGTCGACGGAGCATCGAGTGGCGAAAGAAATGTTGCGAAGTGGTCGCCCTCCGCGCGATCGCAGCGAAAGGATGATCGCGAACAACTATGCTGCTATGCAGCAGATCGGAGAATATCGCCACGAAAAGTTGACCGTCGATCTAATTTGTGAAATTCATCGTATTGTTACCGAGGGTACTCTCGAGAACCCTGATGCGTCCGGTCGATTTCAGCTTCCATCGGAGAACCGGATCGCGGTGTATGATGATTACGGTGAATTGTTGCACTCCCCGCCACCTGCTAGCGAACTAGATCAACGAGTCCTCGAACTATGCGACTTTGCTAATGGTTCCGATACTGGGGCGTATTTGCCGCCGGTACTCCGTGCGATTACTCTTCATTTCATGATTGGCTATATCCATCCTTTTGAGGATGGTAACGGCAGGACAGCGCGAACGCTTTTCTATTGGTCGATGTTGAGTCAAGGATTCTGGTTGGCAGAGTTCTTGACAGTGTCGAGAATCCTGAAGAAGGCCCCTGCTCAATATGGCCGTAGTTTTCTGCTAACCGAGCAAGACAACAACGATCTGACATACTTTCACATCTACCATCTCGGCGTAATTCAGCGAGCTATTAAGGAACTGCACGCGCATCTCGCTAGAAAGATGGATGAAGTTCGTGAGATCCAACGGTCGATAACGGCGATGAACGAAGAGTTTAATCACAGGCAATTGGCCCTCTTGCAAAACGCTGTCAATAGCCCCCTCCAGGTCTACACAGTCCAGTCGCATTCGCGCAGCCATAGGGCGTCGCCAGAAACTGCCCGAAAAGATCTCTTGGGCTTGGAACAAGCTGCTCTCTTGGTAAAGACTAAGAGTGGACGGGCAAACGCGTGGCTGCCGGTCGGCGATATTGTCGGTAAGCTGCACGGCAAACGAGATCGTTAGTTATCTCCGCCTTGAGGGATCGGTGGGGCCGCCGAGGACCTTGCCCCGACGGCCGTCTCCCTCGCAAAAGTCGGTTACATCGGTTACGCGGGTTACTAGCCTGGTCAGAGCCCTATTTGGCCGGTTACCCACGAAGTTTCTGCGGTTACACCCCAGCACGTGTCATAGCGACCAGAGCTGCTGAAACAGCCGGCTGTTGCAGCAGCTCTATCCCTGGATGTAACCGCAGTAACTTGGCGCATAGCCAGACCGCACCCTGACCTGAACTGCGGCGTTACCGGCGTAACCGATGTAACCGACTTCTGAGGGAAGGACTCACGCAAGCCCGTCTAGGTCCTCTGACGGTCCGCGCATATCTAGTACCGCTAAGGGGCAGCGACGAAGGTGCCCCGGCCGTGCAGGACCACCAGCAGGCCGTCTTCAACCAGGCTGGCTATGGCTCGGCGCACGGTCGCGCGGGCGACGCCGTACACCTCGTCGCCAAGCGTCTGCTCGGACGGCAGCCGGCTGTTGGCCGGCCCGGACGGGCGGCTGTTCCGAGGCCCCAAGGGGGCAACGCCGCGGCGCACCAACTTCAACGGCACGTGGAAGGCGGCTGTCCGCAAGGCTGGGGCCAATCCGGACCTGCACCTGCACGACCTCCGGCACGCTGGCGCGACGCTCACTGCCCAGACGGGAGCCACCCTCAAAGAGATCATGTCGCGAATCGGCCACGCCAGCACCCGCGCCGCGCTGATCTACCAGCACGCCACGAGCAAGCGGGACTACGAGATCGCCACTGCTCTGGACGCTCTAATCCGCGAGGCCCGGACGGCTGCTCAGGAGGGCGAGGGTGAGGCGCGAGAGACGGATTCGGGCGGTTGATTCGGACTGACCCCGATCAAGACTCGGCCAACAGGGATCCGGGGAGGTGAGCAGCCCCAGCACGTCAGTCAAGTACCGGCTCGCAGCGTGCTGACGACGCACTATAGGGTTTGCCAAACCGTTGTTAGCCCAGATATCGTTGTCTTGTTCCAAGCCATGTGTTGGCATGTGTTGGACAGCTAAGGCGAAGTGGGCCCCGTCTCCTGCACACACAAGAGACGGGGCGGTGTCACCTCCTTAGAGCCGGTGAGCAAGCTCAACGAGCTTGAGCACCAGCAATAGCACGGACGTGAGGAGCCCGAGGGCGCGAATCCAACGGCTCCTCGCAGTCCGTCTCCACCAATTGCGTAGAGTGCGTAGCACCCGACGAACGGTGGTATTCACCGTCTCCTTCCTCTCTTCCCCTTGATCTGGACATCCCGCGCGGCGCGAGATGCCCTCGCGAGACCAGCCGGAACGGGTCCGCGAGTCCAATGCAAGATCGGAAGGCGACGTGAGCGAGTTTATCCGACGAGTGCTGCGTCACCTAGTTACTGACTAGTAACCTGCTGAGTTGACGATTCAGATCGCAAATGCCGAGGCTTCGTGATCATCATGGACGTCCGACATTTGCCGTTGTGAGCAGGCAGCCGTCTCTGTTTGCCCGGCCGATCTCGGCTCAGTCGGTGAGCCCGAACTCAGCCAAGAGAGCTGGCCATTTGCGAAGCAGCGACTCCACCTCGCTGACCGACCACAGCTCGATGTGAGGTCGGTTGCCTGCGAAGTTGTGATCCTCCGCCCACTGCACGGCGTCCCTCGTGAAGGAGCCAGTCGTGGCGATGATCAGGCCACGCACGGGCTCGCCCTCCCACAACGGGATCTTGCCCCGCACCAAATCGGCGACGTCCGACGGGCCGATCCCAACCTTTGGCCGATGTTTGGCCTGAACGATGATCCGCTCCTCACGTTCAGACAGAAGTCCGTCACTCACACGCCGGTACGCCTGTATGTCACGTCCTTGGTCTGCGGCGTTGACGTGCATAGGCCGACTGACACGGACGTACGACCCCGAAAGCTCCAGCAGGCGGACCAGCAGCTTCTCAAATCCATCGGCATCGAGGCGGTCCCAATGAACCTTCGCAGGCACCGCAGCGATCTCGACCGTGTTGAGGACAGCGATGTCATCGACCTCAACAGGGACTGGGGCGTCGTCGCCGTATAACGCCAATTCAACATGCGGACGGAACGCAGGCCAGTCCAGTGTGGCGATGTCACGGAGGTCGTGCGGTTCGCCAAAGTGGAGGTGACGATGGAGGTCCCCTTGCCGTGGTCCGCCTGCAAGCGCGTCGCCAAGCAGTCGTTCGATCTCGGTGACGGCGTCCGTGATCGCGGCGATGCGAGGGACAGCCTCCGCCTCGGAGATCTCCTCGTCGACTCCCGTTGGCACAGCGGCCAAGATCTCGTCGACGACACCCACCAACTCGGCAGCACGCTGCCGAACAAGGCGCTGCCGAGCATGGGCGAGCTTGTATCGATACTTCAATGCTTCCGTGGCCGGGGCCGCGACGTTGGCCTCGAACACCGCCAAGCCTGCCGGCTCGCCGATGTCAAGGTAGTCGACCCTGACCTGGCCGATCTCCATATACCCGAGGACGGGCGCCTCAAGCCGCCATCCCTCGATGGCGGGCAAGCTGGCGGCGAGCGTCGTCCAGGTCTCGCCAAGCTGCTCATATTTGACCTGGTCAGGGCTACCTTCGTCGATAAAGGGACCCTCCGGAAGCAACTCCTGCATCTGCTGCCACACCCGGTCCAGCTTGTCCAGGTTGAGCGACACCCGGTCGTAGATCGCGAGCGCAGCCGAGAGATCCATAGCCCCATTTTGTCCGGCGGCAGGTGGAGGAGCGAGCAGGCCCCGCCGCGTCGTCTGGCACGAATCTGGCACGCGAGGGGCACGACGGCCGAATTGGACGAGAACTGATGTCCACATGGGAGGTGTCGCAAGCCGCTGACCTGCGGGGAAAGAGTGGAGCGGGTGACGGGAATCGAACCCGCATGACCAGCTTGGAAGGCTGGGGCTCTGCCATTGAGCTACACCCGCGGTGGCGCCTGCGGAAACAGCCTAGCGCGCCACGATACGCTGTCGGTGCACCCCCGAACGGCGCCGCGATGGCGCCGCGGGTGGCGGGCTGTGGCGCAGCTTGGTAGCGCATTCGCTTTGGGAGCGAAGGGTCGCAGGTTCAAATCCTGTCAGCCCGACCAGCAAGGGGCGGTCCTCACGGCCGCCCCGGCTCGTCCGCGAGCTCGGCAGTTCCATAGACTCGCACCGTCGCCGCGGCCCAGGTCGGTCGTCGGCCTGTCAGTGGAGCCAGCCCTAGGAGATCACGTTGAAGAGCACCGTCGAGCACCTGAGCCCCACGCGGGTCCGGATCAACGTCGAGGTGCCGTTCGACGAGCTCAAGCCGAACTTCGACCGCGCCTACCGCAAGATCGCGAACCAGGTGCGCATCCCCGGCTTCCGGCCCGGCAAGGCGCCGGCCCGGGTCATCGAGCAGCGGATCGGGCGCGCGCCCATCCTCGACGAGGTCGTCAACGAGGCCATCCCGGTCAAGTACTCCGAGGCCGTCACCGAGGGCGAGGTTCGCGTGCTCGGCCGACCGGAGATCGAGGTCACCAAGCTCGAGGACCGCGAGGTCCTCGAGTTCACCGCCGAGGTCGACGTGCGGCCGGACATCGCCATCCCCGCGTTCGGTGAGCTCGCTGTGACCGTGGACGACATCGAGCTGACCGACGCGGAGACCGACGAGCAGCTGGACGAGCTGCGCGCCCGCTTCGGCACGCTGACCGGTGTCGAGCGCCCGGCCGAGAACGGGGACTTCGTCTCGATCGACCTGTCCGCGACGGTCGACGGCGAGGAGGTCGAGGAGGCGAAGACCTCCGGCCTGTCCTACGAGGTCGGCTCCGGCGAGATGATCGAGGGCATCGACGAGGCCATCATCGGCACCGCCGAGGGGGAGTCCAAGACCTTCACCACGAAGCTGGTCGCCGGCGAGCACGCCGGGCGCGACTCCGAGGTCACGGTCACCGTCAGCACGGTCAAGGTCCGCGAGCTCCCCGAGCCCGACGACGACTTCGCCCAGCTGGCCAGCGAGTTCGACACGATCGACGAGCTGAAGGCCGACCTGCGCGAGCGGCTGACCCGCGTGAAGCGGATGCAGCAGGGCGTCCAGGCCCGCGACAAGGTCCTCGAGGCGCTCCTCGAGGTCACCGAGGTCCCGCTGCCGGAGAGCGTGGTCGACTCCGAGGTCGAGGTGCGCCACCACGACGCGGTGCACACGTTCGACCACGACGAGGAGCGGTTCAACGAGTTCCTCACCGAGCAGGGCAAGACCCGCGAGGAGTTCGACGCCGACGTCCGCGAGGAGGCCGAGAAGGCCGTCAAGACCCAGCTGGTGCTCGACTCGATCGCCGACGCCGAGAACGTCAACGTCGACGACAACGAGCTCACCGAGCGGATCATCTACCAGGCCCAGCGCTTCGGCGTCAGCCCGGACGAGTACGTCCAGCGCGCCCAGCAGTCCGGCCAGCTCGGCGCGATCTTCGCCGACGTCCGGCGCGGCAAGGCGCTCGCCTCGGTGGTGCGGCTCGCGACGGTCAAGGACGAGGCGGGCAACGCCGTCGACCTCGAGGAGCTGTTCGGCCCGCGCGAGCAGCCGGCCGCCGAGACGGAGCCGGCTGACGCGGAGCAGTGACGCTCTGAGCGAACTTGAGCCGTACCGGGCATGTCGTCGTGCCCACCTTCGTTAATGTCGAACGTGAGACAGACAAAGCTCTCCAGCGAAAGCAGGCCAACGTGACGCAACCACTGCGGACGCCCGACATGCGGTCCGGGACCGCAGGGCTCACCCTGAACGACTCCGTGTACGAGCGGCTGCTCCGCGAGCGCATCGTCTTCCTCGGTTCCGAGGTGGACGACGACATCGCCAACCGGATCACCGCGCAGCTGCTCCTGCTGGCCGCCGAGGACCCGGAGAAGGAGATCACCTTCTACATCAACTCACCGGGCGGCTCGGTCACGGCGGGCATGGCGATCTACGACACCATGCAGCACATCGAGCCGGACGTCGCGACCTGGGCGATGGGTATGGCCGCGTCGATGGGCCAGTTCCTGCTCTCTTCCGGCACCCCCGGCAAGCGCTACGCCCTGCCGCACGCGCGGATCATGATGCACCAGCCCTCCGGCGGCGTTGGCGGCACCGCGTCCGACATCGCCATCCGCGCCGAGATCCTCGGCAAGTGGAAGCTTGAGATGGCCGAACTCACCGCCGATCAGACCGGCCAGACCGTCGAGCGGGTCACCACCGACGCCGACCGTGACCGCTGGTTCACCGCGGAGGAGGCCCGTGACTACGGCTTCGTCGACCACGTGGTCACGCGGGTGAGCTCGCCCAATGGCAGCGGCAAGTGACCGGGCCAGACCGAGGAGACCTGAAGTGAGCGATCTTTACGCCCCCCAGTCCCGGTACGTGCTGCCCTCCTTCGTGGAGCGGACCAGCTACGGGGTCAAGGAGTCCAACCCCTACAACAAGCTGTTCGAAGAGCGGATCATCTTCGTCGGCGTACAGATCGACGACGCGTCGGCCAACGACGTGATGGCGCAGCTGCTCTACCTGGAGTCGGTCGACCCGGACCGCGACATCATCATGTACATCAACTCGCCGGGCGGCTCGTTCACCTCGCTGATGGCGATCTACGACACGATGCAGTTCGCCCGCCCCGACGTGCAGACCTACTGCCTCGGCCAGGCGGCCTCCGCGGCGGCAGTGCTGCTCGCGGCCGGCACCCCGGGCAAGCGCTTCGCCCTGCCCAACGCCCGCGTGCTGATCCACCAGCCCGCGATGGAGGGCGTGTACGGCCAGGTGTCGGACCTGCAGATCCAGGCGGCCGAGATCCAGCGCGTGCGCCGCCTGATGGAGTCGACGCTCGCGCGGCACACGAGCAAGTCGGCCGAGGACATCCGCAAGGACATCGAGCGCGACAAGATTCTGACGGCCGAGGAGGCGCGCGAGTACGGCATCGTCGACGAGGTGTTGTCGTACCGGAAGCTGTCCGCCACCAGGTCGTGAGGCGTGGTCCGAAGTCTGTTCCAAGGGTGCCCGCGCCTCCCCGGGCGCGGGCCACCTGATCGGCCGAATCCGACATCTCGATGGGTAGGTTCTCCCATTGAGTGGGGGTTGGCAGGTACCGTCGAAGGCAACAGGCACACGACCGGGTCTCCAGTATGGTGCGTAACACTGCACCTGGGGTTTCGTTCGAGCCACACATCCAGGCGTGCTCCCGGCACGCCGGAGGGGACGAGGTCAGCGGTCATGGCGCGTATCGGTGACGGCGGAGACCTGCTGAAGTGCTCTTTCTGTGGGAAGAGCCAGAAGCAGGTGAAGAAACTCATCGCCGGCCCCGGCGTGTACATCTGCGATGAATGCATCGACCTGTGCAACGAGATCATCGAGGAAGAGCTGGCCGAGGCCGGCGACGTCAAGCTCGACGAGCTGCCCAAGCCGGCCGAGATCGATGAGTTCCTCGACCAGTACGTGATCGGACAGGACGAGGCGAAGCGGACGCTGGCCGTCGCCGTCTACAACCACTACAAGCGCATCCAGGCGGGCGACCGGGCGCGCCCCGAGGCGCGCGAGGGCCGCGAGGCGCGCGACGAGACCGTCGAGCTGGCCAAGTCCAACATCCTGCTGCTCGGCCCCACCGGCTGCGGCAAGACCTACCTGGCCCAGACGCTCGCGAAGCTGCTGAACGTGCCGTTCGCGATCGCCGACGCCACCGCCCTCACCGAGGCGGGCTACGTCGGTGAGGACGTCGAGAACATCCTGCTCAAGCTCATCCAGGCGGCGGACTACGACGTCAAGCGGGCCGAGACCGGGATCATCTACATCGACGAGGTCGACAAGATCGCCCGCAAGAGCGAGAACCCGTCGATCACCCGGGACGTGTCCGGCGAGGGCGTGCAGCAGGCGCTGCTGAAGATCCTGGAGGGCACCACCGCGAGCGTGCCGCCGCAGGGCGGGCGCAAGCACCCCCACCAGGAGTTCATCCAGATCGACACGACGAACGTGCTGTTCATCGTGGCCGGCGCGTTCGCCGGGCTGGACCGGATCATCCAGGACCGGATCGGCAAGCGCGGCCTCGGCTTCGGCGCGGAGATCCGCTCCAAGGCCGAGATCGACACCCAGGACTTCTACGCCGACACGATGCCCGAGGACCTGATCAAGTTCGGTCTGATCCCCGAGTTCATCGGCCGGCTCCCGGTCGTGGCCAGCGTGACCAACCTCGACAAGCCGTCCCTGGTGCAGATCCTCACCGCGCCGCGGAACGCCCTGGTCAAGCAGTACCAGAAGCTGTTCGAGATGGACGGCGT
>DASYKY010000059.1:0-44501 GCA_035995025.1 Actinophytocola sp. | reverse complement strand
GTGAGGTCACCCTGGGCGACCTTCAGGACGAGGTACTTCTTCTCCTCGCCCTTGATCACGCGGGTCTCGATTGCTTCGATGAGTGCGGCACCGTGGTGCGGGTAGACGACGGTCTCTCCGACCTTGAAAACCATGTGTCCTCTGCCCCTTTCGCTGTTCCCATCTTAACACGTACTGAGGTGGGGGTGTAACGGACCCACGATCCGTAACCGCAGGTCAGTGGCCACGTGACCGGCCGGGCAGGGCTTGACAAACCCGCTCGAGGCGTGCTGGAAGGGTCCGAAGAGGAATTCGATCGAGGGCGCCGCGCCTCCATTGTGGACGCCGGCCGGCGAACTCGGTTGCGCCGTCAGGCAGACCACTCGCTGAAGGCGCTGATCGGCCCCGCTACCCTTCGGCGTGAGTTGGCCTGCCCGAGGAAGGACCGCAATGGTGAGCCGTCGATCCACCGGACCGCTGCGCAAGATCCTGCCGGCGGTGGCTGTCGGCCTGGTCGCCCTCGGTGTCGCCGGGTGCAGCAGTGGTCAGGTCACCCAGACCGACACCATCGAGCCCGCGGTGAACGGCAACCAGGGCAACGTCGGCAGCATCGCGCTGCGCGACGTCGAGATCGCCTACCCGGAGTCGGGCAGCTACGACGCGGACGGCGAGGCCCCGCTGACGCTCGCGATCGTCAACGTCGGCGGCACGGACGACGAGCTCACCTCGGTGACCAGCCCGGCTGCCAAGAAGGTCGAGCTCATCGGCCGCGGCGACCTGCCCGCGCGCAGCGGCCTGACGGTCGTCGTGCCGGAGTCGACCGGGTCGTCCTCCTCGGCGGAGCCGACCGAGTCGTCGGAGTCGCCGTCGTCGCCGTCGTCGGGATCGGGGATCGCGTCGGGCGAGCCGGCGCCGACGCCGTCGGAGACGCCGACCGAGGTCGCGCCGGAGGACGTCGGCACGATCAGCATCGTGCTCACCGGGCTCACCAAGGACCTGCCGATCGGCCGGAACGTCCCGATCACGTTCGTGTTCGCGGAGGCGGGCCAGATCACGATCAACGTGCCGATCGACTCCCCGGAGAGCGGCCGCGCGGAGCCCGAAGACCTCCCGGAGTAGCACCTCCCCGTTTTTGTCGGTGGGCGCCCGTAGGTTGTGCGCGTGGCCAAGAACACGCGATCGAAGGCTCCCGGTTACCGCTGTGCCGAGTGCGGGCACGAGTCCGCCAAGTGGTTCGGCCGGTGCCAGGAATGCCAGGCATGGGGAACGCTCGAGGAGATCGGCGTCCCGCGCGCGGCGTTAGCCAGGATCGCGGCGGGCGTGCCGACCACGCCCGCCCGCCCCATCGCCGAGGTCGACGTCGAGGTCGCGCGGGCGCGGCGCACGGGCGTCTCGGAGCTGGACCGGGTGCTCGGCGGCGGGCTGGTGCCGGGCGCGGTGGTGCTGCTGGCCGGCGAGCCCGGGGTGGGCAAGTCCACGCTGCTGCTCGAGGTGGCGTTCCGCTGGGCGGCCCGCGACGGGGTCGCCGGGCCGTCGTTGTACGTGACGGGTGAGGAGTCGGCGGGCCAGGTGCGGCTGCGCGCCGAGCGGACCGGCAACGTGCACGAGTCGATGTACCTGGCGGCGGAGAGCGACATCTCGGCCGTCATCGGCCACGTGGACGCGGTCGCGCCGGGGCTGCTGGTCGTGGACTCGGTGCAGACACTGGGGTCCACGGAGATCGACGGCACGCCCGGCGGCGTCACCCAGGTCCGCGCGGTCACGGCGGCGCTGGTGGCGCTGGCCAAGGAGCGCGGCCTGCCGGTGGTGCTGGTGGGACACGTCACGAAGGACGGCGCGATCGCCGGCCCGCGGGTGCTCGAGCACCTGGTGGACGTGGTGCTGCACTTCGAGGGCGACCGGCACACGACGCTGCGCCTGGTGCGCGGGGTGAAGAACCGCTTCGGCCCGGCGGACGAGGTGGGCTGCTTCGAGCTCGTCGACGAGGGCATCCGCGGCGTGCCGGACCCGTCGGGCCTGTTCCTGAACCGGCGGGAGCAGGGCGTGCCCGGCACGGCCGTCACCGTTGCGGTGGAAGGGAAGCGGCCGCTGCTGGGCGAGGTGCAGGCGCTGGTGTCGAAGTCGGCGCTCGGCACGCCGCGGCGCGCGGTGAGCGGGCTGGACTCGGCACGGGTGGCGATGGCGCTGGCGGTCCTGGAGCGCCGCGGCGGCATCCGGCTGTCCGAGCACGACGTGTTCACGGCGACGGTCGGCGGCATGCGGATCCACGAACCGTCGGCGGACCTGGCGCTGGTGCTGGCGGTCGCGTCGGCGGCGAAGGACATCGCGCTGCCGCCGGATCTGGTGGTGCTGGGCGAGGTCGGGCTGGCTGGCGAGGTGCGGCGGGTCGCCGGGGTGAAGAACCGGCTGGCGGAAGCGGCCCGGCTCGGGTTCACGAAGGCATTGGTGCCGCCGGACTCCGGGACCATTCCGCCGGGGATCGAGGCGACGGTGACGGCCAACCTCGGGGCGGCCTTGGAGGCGCTGTACGCGAACGTGCGCGAGTGACTTCGTCGGCTAGGTCGGGTAGCCGTGCCGGGGCGGCGGTGTTGGGGGGGAGGGGTATGGGCGCCTCGGGTTGGTTCTCGGGGCGGGTTGGGTTCGCGGGCGTCTGTTGGTGTTGGGCGGCCTTTCGCCTCTTTGGTGACGTTGGTCCCGGCTGGTTGGCGGGTGGCCTTTGAGTTGGTGGACGGGCCGCTTTGTGTTGTCTGGCTTGCGTTTTCTCTTGCCTGGCTTGCGTTTCTGTTGTCTGGCTTACGTTTTCTTTTTTTGTTCTTCTTCTAGTCCAGCTGTACTGGTAGGCGGTCCAGGCCGTAGACGATGGAGACCTTGCGGAAGTTGAGTTCCTCGTCCGTCAGGCGCATCGACGGGAAGCGGCGGACCAGGGCCGGGTACGCGGCGCGCAGCTCCATGCGGGCCAGCTCCGCGCCGATGCACCGGTGCACGCCGTGCCCGAAGGCCAGGTGGGAGGTCGCCGCGCGGATCGGGTCCACGTGGTCCAGATCCTCGCCGAGGGCCGGGTCGCGGTCGGCGGCGGCCAGGGACACCACGATCATGTCGCCCTTCGATATCCGCACGCCGCCGATCGTCGTGTCCTCGCGGGCGAACCTCGGGAACGCCACCTGCACGACCGTCAGGTACCGCAACAGCTCCTCGACGAAGTCGTGCGCCGCGTCGTCGTCGTCGTGGATCAGCTTGAAGGAGTCGGGGTCCTGCAACAACACCAGCGCGCCCAGTGCGAGCATGCTGGCCGTCGTCTCGAAGCCGCCGGTCAGGACGCCGTCGGCCAGGCCTGCCAGCTCCAGGTCACCGACGTCGTCGCCGTGCTCCCGGATGATCATGCCCAGGAGGCCGTCGCCGGGGTTCTCGCGCTGCTTTTTCACCACGCCCTGCAGGTACTGCAGCGACTCCGAGATCGCGCCCAGCGACGCCGTCGCGCCGCCGAACAGGTCGAACCGGGCCATCGCCAGCCGCTGGAAGTCGCTACGGTCCTCGTACGGCACACCCAGCAGCTCGCAGATCACCAGCGACGGGATCGGCAGCGCGAACTCCTCGACGAGATCCACCGGACCCTCGGCGGCGGCCATCGCGTCCAGGCGCTGTTCGATGATCGCCTTGATGCCCGGCGTCAGCCGCGACAGGCGGCGCATCGTGAACTCCGGCGTCAGCAGCTTGCGCAGCCGGGTGTGCTCGGGCGGGTCCGCGAAGCCGAGCCCGCCGGGGCTGTGGCTCTCCGACGCCCCGTGCTGGCCGACCAGGTTCGCGAAGTCGTTGCTGTAGCCCTTCGCGTCGCTGAGGACGGTCTTCGCCTCCTCGTACCCGGTCACCAGCCAGACGTTGACCCCGAACGGTATGTTGACCTTGCTGACCGGCTCGTGCGACCGCACCTCGCCCAGTTCGGGCACCGGGTCCAGGCCGGTGCGGCGCAACGGCAGCAGCGCGGCGTCCGGCAGCAGCGCCATCTTCGACAGGTCGAGCCCCTTGCGCTGCGCGCGCGCCAGGTACCAGCGCGTCACCAGGCCCATCACTCGCGACTTCAGCCCCATGACCAACCCCCTAACTCGTACGTCGCGAGACTATCCGGCCTCCGGGAACAGGGACGGCGAACCGGGTTAACGCAGCCTCGCCGCCTGCCCCTCGAGGTAGCGCTGCTCGGGCAGGCTGACCGTGCGGCGGGCCGCCCGCGTGTACGCCTCGCGCGCCGCCTCGACGTCGCCGGCGAGCTCGAGGAGGTGCGCGCGGACCGCGTCCAGCCGGTGGTGGCCGGCGAGCCGCTTGTCCGCGTCGAGCGAGTCGAGCAGGGCCAGGCCTGTCTGCGGGCCGCGCACCTGCGCGGTCGCGATCGCGCGGTTCAGCGTCACCATCGGGTTCGGCGCGAGCCGGTCGAGGATCTCGTACAGCACCAGGATCTGGTCCCAGTCGGTCGCCGCCGTGCTCGGCGCCTCCGCGTGCACCGCGGCGATCGCGGCCTGCAGCTGGTAGGGCCCGAGGGCGGCGGTGGCCATCGTGTGCTCGATCAGCTCGGTGCCCTCGCGGACGAGGTCCGCGTCCCACCGGCCGCGGTCCTGCTCGGCCAGCGGCACGAGCGAGCCGTCCGCCGCGGTGCGGGTGGCGCGCCGCGAGTCGGTCAGCAGCATCAGCGCCAGCAGGCCGGCGGTCTCGCCGGCCGCCGGGTCGTCCGCGGGCAGCAGCCCGCGCACCTCGCGGGTCAGCCGGATCGCCTCGCGGGCCAGCTCGACCTGCTGCAGGTCCGGGCCGGACGTCGCCGTGTAGCCCTCGTTGAAGATCAGGTACAGCACGTGCAGCACGACCGTGAGCCGCTCGGCCCGCTCCGGCCCGTCCGGCATCGCGAACCTCGCGCCCGCCTCCTTGATCTTCTGCTTCGCCCGGCTGATCCGCTGCCCCATCGTCGTCTCGGGCACCAGGAACGCGCGCGCGATCTGCTCGGTCGTCAGGCCGCCGACCGCCCGCAACGTCAGCGCCACCTGCGACGGCGCCGACAGCGCGGGGTGGCAGCACAGGAACAGCAGCGTCAGCGTGTCGTCGACGTGCCGGTCCAGCTCCTCGGCGGGCGACGGGGTGATCAGCTCGTGGTAGGGCCTGCGCAACGCGTCCGCAGCCTCGCGCCGCCGCCGGGCCGACTCGCTGCGCCACTGGTCGGTGAGCCGCCGCCCGGCGACCGTCACCAGCCACCCGGCCGGCTCGTCCGGCACGCCGTCGGCGGGCCACTGCACGGCCGCGGCCAGCAGCGCCTCCTGCACGGCGTCCTCGCACGCGCCGAACTGGCCGTGCCGGCGCACGAGCACGGCGAGGACCCGCGGCGCGAGCGTGCGCAGCAGGTCCTCGACCGTCGTCGTACTGGTCATCGGTGGGTCATCACATGTCGAACCCGACCTCGAACATGATCGGCCGGACCTCGATCGCGAGGCCGCTGAACTTCGCGTCCGGGATCTGCGTGGCCAGCTCGACCGCGCGCTCCTTGGACTCGACGTCGACCATGTAGTAGCCGCCCATGAACTCCTTGGCCTCCAGGAACGGCCCGTCCGTCACCGCGGGCACGCCGCCCGTGCCGCGCACGGTCACCGAGTTGCCCGGGTCGGCGAGCGCCTGGGTGCCGATGAACTCGCCGGACTCGCGGATGGTCTTCATGAAGTTCTCGTGGCCCGCCCCGATCGAGTTGCTCTCCTCTTCGGTGAGCGCATCGAGGACGGCCGGGTTGACCTGCATGATCAGCAGGAACTTCATGGTTGTCTCCTTCGTCGTTCGGCGGCCCCCCGCGGGCCGGCGTCACGAGGAGGTCGGACCCGCCGTCCGGCTCTCGACATCATCCTCTGGTGGATGTGCGCGTGCCGGATGTGCGCCCGCCCGCGTACAGCGCCGCGTTCTCCGCCTCGCGCAGGCACGGCACCAGGTTGCCCCAGGCGAACGCGGCCGCGGCGATGACGATCACCGCGCACCAGATGCCGGCCAGCTGCTCGCCGTTCTCCGCGCGCAGGTTGAGCAGCAGCTGGCCGGCGGCCAGCAGGCCGAGCAGCGTCGACAGCGTGATCGCCACCCAGCGCTTGGCGAGCGTGAGTGCCGCCGCGCCGCCGGCGAGCGCGGCCAGCACGACGAGCAGGCTGTACGCGCCGGCGAACTTCAGCGCGCCCTCGTCGGCGCCAGCCAGCTCAGTGAACATCCGCCAGCCGCTCAGCGAGCTGACGGTGTCGTCGTCCACGTCGATGTCGGCGTACCAGCCCATGGACAGCGCGAGGAACATCGCGATGGTCGCGATCACGACCAGTAGCCGCGCGACGAGCAGCCGCTGCGTCCGGTCGGTCTCCCCCGCGGCCTCGGCGAGCCGGCGCTCGAGCCGCTTGAGCTTCGCTCGCAGGTCCGCGAGCTCCTCGGTTTCCGCCATGGCGGAAATCGTGGCACCGGCCCCCCGCTCGCACCGTGCTTTCGGTTGTGGATCTCTGTGGCGCGGATCACTCCCGACCGGGTGCGACGCCTACGGTGTGTTACATAGGCGGGGAGCTTCACTACTTCGGGTGGGTGATCAAGGGTGGGCGTTCGCAGTCTGGAACGGTTGGCGCGGCGGGTGCTGGCCCGGCTGCACGAGCAGGTCGGCACGGCGGGGCTGGCCGCGGCCGTGGCGATCCCGGGTCTGGGTGCCGTGGTCGACCAGCACGCGGCGGCGGTGCGCGACATCCTGACCGCCGGCGTCGAGCCGGGCGTGGCCGTCGCGGACCCGGTGCTGCTCGCCGGCTACGCCCAGGGCGTGCTCGACCACCTGCGGGAGACGGGCGCGGCGCTGGAGGCGCCTGGCGACCCGGCGGGGTGGCTGCACGCGGACTGGGCGAGCGTGCGGTTGCTCGCGGTGTGCTCACTCGCGAAGAGCCTGCGCCCGGGCGACCACCTCGGCTCGACCGACGGCCTCCCCTCGATCGCCTGACCGCGCCTGCCCGACCGTGCCTGCTTGACCGCGCTGCCTGACCGCGCCTGCTCGACCGCGCTTGCCTTGACTGCGCTTGCCTTGACTGCGCTTGCCTTGACCGCGCTGCCTGACCCGCGCTGCCTGACCGCGCTTGCCCGACCGGCCGCGACTGACCGGGCCGCGACTGACCGGCCGCGACTGACCGGCCGCGACTGACCGGGCCGCGACTGACCGGGCCCGGACATGCCGCGACGGCCGGGCCCGGAGGCACCGGCCGTCGCGTGTGACCAGCTAGCGGGGCATGCCGCCCTGCGGCGGCTGACCCGGCCCGCCCCGCGGATGGTCCGGCATGCCGCCGCGCGGATGGTCCGGCGAGTCGCTCCGCAGGTGACCCGACATGCCACCGCGCGTGTGGTCGGCCGCGCCGCCCTGCGGGTGCGACTGCGGGTGGGACTGGGCGTCGGACTGCGCGCCGCCCCGCGGGTAGGCGGGCATCCGGTTGGACTGCGCCGAGCCCATGCGAGCCGCGTCCTCGCGGCCGCGCGAGTACGCCTGCGAGGCCGCCTTCGCCTGCGGCAGCTCGCTCTCCGCGCGGTTCAGCCAGCGGTCCCAGCGCGCCTGCATCGGGCGCACCAGCCCGCCGCCGACGCCGACGACCGCGATGCCGCCGATCGTCGCCAGCACCGTGATCAGCACCGGCAGCGTCACCGTCGTGGCCACGCCGATCTGGTTGAGCGCGGCGATGAGGCCGAGCCCCCAGATGAACACCGACGCGATCGTGCCGACGACCGGCCCGTAGGAAAGGTTGCCCAGCGCGTTCGTCAGCAGGTCACGCACCGCCCGCGCGATGGCGCCCGCGACCACGACGATCACGACCGCGACGACGGCCTTCGGCAGCCAGTTGACGATGTCGGTCAGCACGGAGCTGACCGGGTTCGGCCCCCACACCCCGAACGCGATCTGCAGCGTGATCAGCAGGATCGCGTAGTACAGCAGCTTCGCGATGATCCCGGACGCGTCGACGGGGCTGCCGGACAGCATCCGGTTGATGCCGCCCCGCTCGACGACGCGGTCGAACCCGACCCGCGCCAGCACCTTGCCGACGGCCTTGGCGATCGCCTTCGCGATCAGCCAGCCGATGAACATGATCACGAGGAACGCAAGCAGCTTGGGCACGAACGTCGCGATCGAACTCCACGCGTTCGAGATCCCCTGACCGAAGTCGACGGCCGCGATTGCCAACGCCACCGCCCCCTTTCCAGGCACGGGCGCGCCCGTGACTGGACGCGCGTTACCCCCAGACATATCCCGTGACCTGCGCAGACAACCGCAAACAGGGACAAGATCACCTGATCGCGTGACGGAGCCGCTGACAGGACTTGAACCCGCAACCGTTCGCTTACAAGGCGAGTGCTCTACCGATTGAGCTACAGCGGCGCGGCCGCCAGCGGCGGCCGGTGCTCATCGTAGGTCACGTGCGCCACAGTGGGGCCCGCCGCCTTAACGCCGGGCTTCGCTTGATCGATAGGCCCTGGGATACCGTCGGACGGAGCGATCGACATGGAGGTGACAGCCGTGTGGTTCGCGCAGCGGAACAGGTCCGCGCGGGCACACAATCCACCCCGGTTCGTCCGGGAGCGACGGGTCGCCGGACTCGACCCCGGCGCCGTGCAGGGTCCCGCCCTGCAGGACGAATCGACCGTCCACTTCGTACTCGACCTGGCGATCCGCATCGGTGAGGTGCAGATGTCGGTCGGCGCGGGGGCGGCCGACGCCACCGCCACGATCATCGCCGTCGCGAACGCCTACGGGCTGCCGCACTGCGAGGTCGACGTGATCTTCACCTCGATCACGGTCACCTGCCACCGCGGCGTCGCCCAACCGCCGGTGACGTCGCTGCGCGTGGTCCGCTCGCGCAGCCTCGACTACACGCGCCTGGCACTGGTCGAGCGGCTGGTGCGCGACATCACCCGCGGCCGGATCAGCGTCCGCGACGCGCACGTCGAGCTGAACAAGATCACCACCGCGCCGCACCCGTACCCGCGCTGGGTCGCCACGCTCGCCTACGGGGGCATGGCCGCCGCGATCTCGCTGCTGATCGGCGGCGACCTCGCCGTCGCCGCGTTCGCCGGGCTGATCACCGCGGCGGTCGACCGGGTCGGCAGGCTGCTGAACCGGCGCGCGCTGCCGTTCTTCTTCCAGCAGCTCGTCGGCGGCGCGCTGGCCACCGGTGCCGCGCTCGCCCTGGTCGCGAGCGGCGCGCTGGCCGGGCAGCGGCCCACGATGGCCGTCGCCGCGGCGATCACCGTGCTGCTGTCGGGCCTGTCGGTCGTGTCGACCGTGCAGGACGCGATCACCGGCTACAACGTCACCGCGGCCGGCCGCACCATCGAGGTGTCGCTGATGACCGCCGGCCTGATCGCCGGCGTCGTGCTGGCGCTGAACATCGCGGTCGGCCTCGGCCTGCCGTCGCAGGGCCTGGCCGACCCGCTGGTCCCGTCGGCACTGCGGCTGCCGCTGCAGACCGTGGCGGGCGGCGCGGCGGCCGGGTGCTTCGCCCTGGCCAGCTACGCGACGCGGCGCGCGGTCGTGGTCGCCGGGGTCGCGGGCGCGGCGGGCGCGGGCGGCTACAGCGCGCTGGCGCTGGGCGGCGTCGGCCCGATCGCGGCGTCCGCGGTCGCCGCCACCGTGATCGGCTTCGCCGGCGGCGTGATCTCCCGGCGGCTCGGGATCCCGCCGCTGGTCGTCGCCGTGTCCGGGATGGTGCCGCTGCTGCCCGGTCTCACCACGTACCGCGCGCTCTACGAGCTGGCCGTGGCACGCTCGACCAGCGGCATGTCAACGCTGATGCTCGCCGTGTCGGTGGCGCTCGCGCTCGCCGCGGGCGTGGTGCTGGGGGAGTACCTCGCCCAGCCCGTCCGCTACGGCCTCGGCCGGCTCGAGCGGCGGCTGTCCGGGCCGCGGATGGCGGGCCCGTTGCGGCCGACGCGGCGCAGGCTCGAATGACGCGTGCATCCGCACGGGCACGCACTGTGACGCTTCTTCCTTTGTGACGCGGGACTTCTCGTCACCCACGCCGGACAGCCTTTGACTAATGTCGAGGTCCGTACGGGGCTCGAGGGAGGCATCGCGCGGCGTGACCACGACCGACAGCACGACCGACAGCACGACCGAACATTCGCCCAGGGGCGGCGCGGACTTCATCGTCGTCGCCAACCGGCTGCCCGTCGACCTGGAGAAGCTGCCGGACGGCACGAAGCGGTGGAAGCACAGCCCCGGCGGGCTGGTCAGCGCGCTCGCGCCGTTCCTGCGCTCGCACAGCGGTGCGTGGGTCGGCTGGCCCGGCGTGCCCGACGTCGAGGTCGACACGTTCGCCGACGACGGCATCTGGCTGCACCCGGTCACGCTGAGCGCCGACGAGGTGCGCGACTACTACGAGGGCTTCTCCAACGCCACGCTGTGGCCGCTCTACCACGACGTCGTCGCCACGCCGGTGTTCGACCGCGGCTGGTGGGACAGCTATGTCAAGGTCAACCGACGATTCGCCGACGCCTGCGCCCAGGTCGCCGCGGACGGCGCGATCGTGTGGGTGCAGGACTACCAGCTGCAGCTCGTCCCGGCCATGCTCCGCGACCAGCGGCCGGACCTGCGCATCGGCTTCTTCCTCCACATCCCGTTCCCGCCGACCGAGCTGTTCATGCAGCTGCCGTGGCGCGCCGAGATCATCCGAGGGCTGCTCGGCGCGGACCTCGTCGGCTTCCACCGCCCCGGCGGCGCGCAGAACTACCTGTGGCTCGCCCGCCGCCTCATCGGCCTCGAACCCAGCCGCGGCGCGGTCGGCGTGCGCACCCGGCCCGGCGTCGTCCAGGTCGGCGACCGCTCGGTGCGGGTCGGCGCGTTCCCGATCTCCATCGACGCGTCGGGGCTGGACACGATGGCCCGCAGCCGCGAGTGCATCCAGCGCGCGAAGCAGATCCGCGCCGACCTCGGCAACCCGAAGAAGATCATCCTGGGCGTGGACCGGCTCGACTACACCAAGGGCATCGACCTGCGCCTCTACGCGCTGCAGGAGCTGCTCACCGAGGGCCGGCTCGACCCGGCCGACGTCGCCATGGTCCAGCTCGCCACCCCGAGCCGCGAGCGGGTCGAGCACTACCAGCGGATGCGCGGCGAGATCGAGCAGGTGGTCAGCCGCATCAACGGCGAGTTCGCCCGCGTCGGCCGCCCGGTCGTGCACTACCTGCACCAGTCCATCGACCGCAAGGAGCTCGTGGCGTTCTTCTCCGCGGCCGACGTGATGCTCGTGACCCCGGTCCGGGACGGCATGAACCTCGTCTGCAAGGAGTACGTCGCGTGCCGCCACGACCTCGGCGGCGCGCTCGTGCTGAGCGAGTTCGCCGGCGCCGCGGCGGAGCTGACCAGTGCGTTCCTCGTCAACCCGCACGACCTCGACGGGGTCAAGAACGCCATGCACTCGGCGCTCACGCTCGACCCGGCCGAGGGCAGGCGGCGGATGCGGGCGCTGCGCCGCCAGGTGCTCACCCACGACGTCGACCGCTGGGCCCGCTCGTTCCTCGACGCGCTGGCGCCCGCGACGCAGGAGGCGCTGGTCTGATCTGCCGGGGCGCGACCCGGCGCCGTGGACGGGCGATACAGTTCGGCTCTGCCACCGTGTGCCAGCCTTGGGACGAACGTGTGCACACACCCCTTCCGCAAGAGAGTCGACCGTCCGTGATCGTTGAACCCCTGCGCTCGAGCACGAGGTCCGCGCCATGACCGCTGAGACCCTGCCCGGTCAGCTCCGGCGGGCGATCGTGCAGATTGCCCGCACGCCCCGCCTCCTCGTCGCCTGCGACTACGACGGCACGCTCGCGCCGATCGTGGAGAACCCCGAGCAGGCCCGCCCGATGACCGAGTCGGTGGGCGCGCTGCGCTCGCTCGCCGGTCTGCACGAGACCACCACCGCGGTGATCTCCGGGCGGGCGCTGAGAGATCTCGCGACGCTGTCCCGCCTCCCGTCCGAGGTGCACCTGGTCGGCAGCCACGGTTCGGAGTTCGACATCGGGTTCGTGCACGCGCTCGACGGCGGGGCACGCAACCTGCACCGCAGGCTCGAGACCGAGCTGGAGCGGCTGACCGGCACCGAGCCCGGCGTGTACCTCGAGGTCAAGCCGGCCAGCATCGCCGTGCACACCCGCCGCGCCGAGCCCGACGTCGCCGCCCGCGTGCAGCAGGCCCTGCGCTCCGGGCCGTGCCGGTGGGGCGGCGTGCAGGTCACCGAGGGCAAGCAGGTCATCGAGCTCGCCGTGGTGCAGACGGACAAGGGCCACGCGCTGGACGTGCTGCGCCACCAGGTCGGCGCGACCGCCGCGGTGTTCGTCGGCGACGACGTCACCGACGAGAAGGCCTTCGCCCGGCTGTCCGGCCCGGACCTGGGCGTCAAGGTCGGGCAGGAGGGCGACACGCTCGCCGGCTTCCACATCGCCGACCCGGCCGAGGTCAGCATGGTGCTCGCGTTCCTCTTGGAGGAGCGGCGCAACTGGCTCTACGGCGAGCAGGCGCCGCCGATCGAGCGGCTGACGATGCTCGCGAGCGAGCGGTCGGTCGCGCTGCTCACCCCGGACGCCCGGCTGACCTGGCTGTGCCATCCCGAGCCGGACTCGGCCGCCGTGTTCGCCGACCTGCTCGGCGGCGCGGGCGCGGGGCACTTCTCGGTCACGCCGGAGCGCGGCGGCCTGCCGCTGGGCCAGCGCTACCTGGCCGGCACGATGACTGTGGAGACCCGCTGGTCGGGCCTGCTGGTCACCGACTACCTCGACCATTACTCCTACGGTCACCGCACGGACCTGGTGCGGGTCGTCTCCGGCACCGCGCCCGCGGTCGTCGAGTTCGCGCCGCGCCCGGAGTTCGCCCAGGTCCAGGTGCGGCTGATCCCGTCCGGCGACGGCCTGCGCGTGCTCGGCACCTCCGACCCGGTCGCACTGCGCGCCCCGGGCGTGACCTGGGAGATCACCTCCGACGGCATGCACGACACGGCCCGCGCGGTCGTCGCGCCGACGGCGGACGAGCCGGTCGTGCTGGAGCTGCGCTGCGGCACCAACGACCTCGACCCGCACCAGGTGCCCGAGCGCGACCGCGCCGCACGGTCCGCGGCGTACTGGTCGGAGTGGCTCGACGGGCTCACGCTGCCGCCGGTGGAGAAGGGCCTGGTGGCCCGCTCGGCGCTGACCCTGCGCGGCCTGTACCACGCGGAGACCGGCGCGATCATGGCCGCGGCCACCACGTCGCTGCCCGAGGAGCTCGGCGGCATCCGCAACTGGGACTACCGCTACTGCTGGCTGCGCGACGGCGCGATGACCGCGAAGGCGCTGGTGTCGGTCGGCTCGACGGCCGAGGCGGAGGGCTTCCTGCGGTGGCTGCACGGCGTGCTCGCCACGCTGCCCGGCCCGGAGCTGCTGCATCCGCTGTACACGATCGCCGGCACCACGCTGCCCGCCGAGGCCGTGATCGACACGCTGCCCGGGTACGCCGGCTCGCGGCCGGTGCGCGTCGGCAACCTGGCGAACCAGCAGGTGCAGCTGGACGTGTTCGGCCCGGTCGTCGACCTCGTGGCCGCGCTGTCGGAGGCCCGCGGCAAGCTGACCGACGACGACTGGCGCATGGTGTGCGCGATGGCCGAGGCGGTCGCGCGGCGCTGGCACGAGGCGGACCACGGCATCTGGGAGGAGCGGCACCGGCCGCGCCACCACGTGTACTCCAAGGTCATGTGCTGGCTGACGATCGACCGGGCGGTGCGGCTGGCGGACGCGTACGGCCGCGAGGTGGAGCCGTCGTGGCCCGCGCTGCGCGACCAGATCGCGGCGGACGTGCTGACGAACGGCTGGAACGACGAGGTTCGTTCCTACACCACGGCCTACGACGGCACCGACCTCGACGCGGCGACGCTGCTGATCGGCATGGTCGGCCTGCTGGACCCGGCGGACGAGCGCTTCCAGGCCACGGTCACCGCGACGGAGGCCGAGCTGCGCAGCGGTTCGACCGTGTACCGCTACCACCGGGACGACGGCCTGCCGGGCAACGAGGGCGGCTTCCACCTGTGCGCGGCGTGGATGATCGAGGCGTACCTGCTGACGGGCCGCCGCACGGAGGCGGAGGACCTGTTCGCCCAGATCGTCGACGCCGCGGGCCCGACGGGCCTGCTCCCGGAGGAGTACGACCCGGTCGCGGAGCGCTCGCTGGGAAACCACCCGCAGGCGTACTCGCACCTGGGCCTGATCCGCTGCGCCCAGCTCCTGTCGGAGTAGCCCCGCGAACGCTCGGCCGGCGGCACGGCTACGACCCTCGCCGTGGCGCGCTCCTGGCTCCACGGGGATCGCCAGCAACCCGCTCCGGCGCGCTCAACTGTCCGAAGGGGACAGAGACGTGCCGCTGCTGACGTCGTGAGCGGGCCGCACGCCCGCCGAGGTCGCCGACGCGCTCGGCATCCCGCCCGGTACCGTCCGCTCCCGGCTGCACAGGGTGCGGAAGTGGTTGCGTGCCAACGCACCCGCGCACATCGAGCCGGGCTGGACGCACCTCGTTCAGCGCGGTCGAGGACGGCACGCGCAGCGAGTTCATCGTGGACCCCGCGACGGGCCGGTTCATCGGCGAACGGCGCACTCGCTGAGCCGGTCGCGGCGAGGGGCCCGCGGGGGCCTCGGCGTGTGTCAGCTCCGGCGCTGCTTCCTGCCGCGCGCGACCTCCGTGGCCAGCGCGTCCAGGTGCGGGGTCCAGAAGCGGCGGAAGTGGTCGGCGAACCACTGGTCGGCCTCGCGCAGCGGCTCCGGGTCCACCGCGTACAGCCGCCGCGTGCCCTGGGCGCGGACCCGGGCGAACCCGTTCTCCCGGAGTACCTTCAGGTGCTGGGAGACCGCGGGCTGGGTGATGCCGAACTCCTCCTGCACGACCGCGGAGACCTCGCCGGCCGCCTGCTCGCCGTCGGCGAGCAGCTCCAGGATGCGGCGGCGGACCGGGTCGCCGAGGACGTCGAAGGCGTGCACGGACCCATAATAACAGTCGTGCCTTATATAAGGAGGGAATCGTGCGAGTCGTCGTCCTCGCGGACACCCACGCGCCGCGCCGGTGGCGGACCTGCCCGCCGCGGGTGGCCGAGCACCTGCGGGACGCGGACGCGATCCTGCACGCGGGCGACGTGTGCGTGCCGTCCGTGCTCGACGAGCTCGCGGCGTTCGCGCCGGTGCACGTGGTGGCGGGGAACAACGACGGCCCGGACGTGGTGGCGTGGGGCGCGCCGGAGACGCTCACGCTGGACCTCGACGGCCTGCGCGTCGGCATGATCCACGACAGCGGCCAGAAGGCCGGCCGCACCGCGCGGCTGCGCCGCCGGTTTCCCGACGCCGGCCTGGTGGTGTTCGGCCACTCGCACATCCCGCTCGACGAGACCGGCGACGGCGTGCGGATCTTCAACCCGGGTTCGCCGACCGACCGCCGCCGCCAGCCGCACGGCACCCTCGGCGTGCTCGACGTCGCCGCCGGTGAGCTGGTGTCCGCGCGGATCGTCCAGGTGACCTGAGCCGGACTCGAGCCCGGTTCGAGGCGGTCGCGATGTCATGGTCGAGCGATTCTCGACTCGATCAGGAGGTGCGGACATGGGACCGACGTTCGTCGACGTGCTGGGGGAAAGAGCCGCGGCGGCGGCCGGCCCGGCCTTCGAGTTCGTCGACCGTTCCGGGCACGTGTCGCTCGGCTTTGACGAGCTGGACGAGCGCGCGCGCTCGATCGGTGCGTCGCTGGTGGCGCAGGGCCTGGCGGGCGCGCGGATCCTCGTGCTGCTGCCGCCCGACCTCGACTTCGTGGCGGCCGTGCTGGGCTGCTGGTACGCCGGCGCGGTCGCGGTGCCCCGCCCGGACCGCGAGCTGGCTTTCGTGCTCGAGGACGCCGACCCGGCCGCCGCGATCGTCCCGCCGGGCATGCCACTGCCGGGCGTCGCCTCGCTGACCCTCGCCGAGCTGACGAAACCCGCCGACGGGTGGCGGCGCCCGGACATCGGCCCGGACTCGCTGGCCCTGCTGCACTACGCGGGCGGGCCGGGTGTGATGGTCTCGCACGGCAACCTCGTCGCCGGCGCGCGGCAGGCCGGGCGGCTCTTCGGCGCGGGCGCGGACGCCGGCGTGGTGACCAGGCTCGGCGCCTGCCGCGGCCTGGTGACCGGCGTGCTGCACCCGGTCCTCGCCGGTGCCCGCGCCACCCTGCTGTCCCCGCGGGCGGGCGCCGACGAGTGGCTGCGGGCGATCTCCGACCGGGGCGCGCGGGTGAGCGGCGGCACCGAGCGGGACTTCGCGCGCGCCGCGGTCGCCGACGGCCTCGACGATCTCGATCTGTCCACATGGGACATCGCGTTCACGGACGGCTCGACGGCCACGATGGACGTGTTCGCGGACCGGTTCGTGCGCAACGGTTTCCGTCGCACGTCGTTCTTCCCGTGCTACTGGCTGCCGGAGGCCACCGCGCTGGTCGCCGGCCGCCGCGGCCCGGTCGCCACGCCGTTCGACGTCGACACGCTCGCGCCGGGCAGGCTGGCGAAGCCGCGCGCGGAGGGCACCCCGGTGCTCGACCGTGGCCGGCCCGCCGACGAGCTCGAGGTGGCGATCGTGGACCCGCTGACCGGGACCCGTTGTCCCGACGGCACAGCGGGGGAGATCTGGGTGTCCGGCCCGAACGTAGCGGTCGGCTACCTCGGCCGGCCGGACGTCAGCGAGCACCGGTTCTGCGCGCGGTTAACCGGGTCGACGGACAACTTCCTGCGGACCGGCGACGTCGGCTTCGTGCACGACGGCGGCCTGCACGTGGCGGAATTCCTGGCGGTGGCCTAGCCGGGTCTTTCTAGAAGTCGAACACCACGCCGGTGTCGGCGCGCAGCGTGCACGGGTTGGCGAACTTGTGCTTCCAGCGCACGTGCCGGCCGTGCCAGCTGCCACGCGCGGACGCGGTGACCGGCCGGTACTCCATGGTGCAGGCGACGAACTGCGGTGAGCCGGGCAGGTCGTCGAAGTCGCCGTGGGCGGTGCCGACCGCGCGGCAGGCGCTCTCGGGGTTCGGGTGCGAGCCGCCGGCGGGGTGGCACTGGAGGTGCACCGTGCTGCCGGCGCCGTGCGGGGCGGCGACGGTCAAGGTGAGCATGGACCACGGGCGGTCGGCGCTCGCGCTGCCGGCCAGCACGGTGGAGAGCAGGGTCGCGGCGGCCAGCAGCACGCCGCCGAGCCGGTACGAAGTCATGCTTCCACAGTGGACCCCGCCGTCGCGGGGCGGCAGCCTGACCGACCGGTAACGCCCGATCGTGTCTCGGGTGCCGAAAACCGTTGGCGGAGCGTGACATGCTGGCGCCATGCGTATTCGTGAGGCCACCGGCGACGACTGGGCGCAGATCTGGCCGTTCCTACGGGAGATCGTGGCCGCGGGCGAGACCTACACGTTCGACCGGGACATCACGGAGGAGCGCGCCCGCGCGATATGGATGGCCGAGCCGCCCGCGCACACGGTGGTCGCCGTAGCGGGCGACACGGTGCTGGGCACGGCGAAGACCGGCGCGAACCACATGGGCCCCGCGTCGCACATCTCGACCGCGAGCTTCATGGTCGCGCCGGCCGCCCGCGGCCGCGGCGTGGGCCGGGCGCTCGGCGAGCACGTGCTGGATCTGTCGAGGGCGGACGGGTTCCGCGCGATGCAGTTCAACGCGGTGGTGGAGACGAACACCGGCGCGGTGGCCCTCTGGCGGTCGCTGGGCTTCGAGATCATGACGACGTTGCCGGAGGCGTTCGAGCACCCCTCGAAGGGCTTCGTCGGGCTGCACATCATGTACCGCAAACTGTAGGCATGAGGATTTCGGTGGCCGCCGACGAGCGGGTAGGCGTGGCGGACCTGCTCGTCGAGGAACTGCGCAGCCGGGGCCACGACCCGGTCCCGCACGGCGCCCTGAACGACGACGAAGACGACGAACGCGACGACTGGGCATGGGCGAGCGAGGCGGCGGCGCGCGACGTGGCGGAGGGCCGCGCGGACCAGGCCGTGGTGGCGTGCTGGACCGGCACGGGCGCGTCGATCGCGGCCAACAAGGTGCCCGGCGTCCGGGCGGCCCTGTGCGCGGACGCGGAAACCGCCCGCGGCGCGCGGCGCTGGAACGACGCCAACGTGCTGGCCCTGTCCCTGCGGCTGACGAGCGCGCCGCTACTGGCCGAGATCCTGGACGGCTGGTTCGCCGGCGCGGCCAGCGAAGAGGAAGCCGACGTGGCGAACATCCGGCACGTGGACGAGATCCGCTAACGCACTCGCCGGTTCTGTCGGTCCTCCCGGGTAGCGTTGAAATCGGGGGCCCTTGGGGAGTTGTCCACAACTCGCCCGGCTGTCCACAGATCCGTGCGCACAATCCAGAATTGTCAGTCCTCGCCGGTAGTGTGGAAATCGGGGGGACCCCGGGCGGTGTCCACGTGCCGGATGTTCGCCACTTCGGACAGACTTCCTGAGCGATGCGCCGTGCCATGCGAAACGCATTGAGTGACAAGACGATGCTCCAGAGATGACGCGACGAGAGGTGAGCACGATTCGCGAGCTGTGGCATGACCGGAGCGGCACCTGGTTGTGGGCGATCCTCGTAATCGTCGTACCAGTCGTCGGCTTGACCATTGCGGCCTTCTGGGTCATGCCACTGCTGGTTGACGCCAATGGTCCACCGAGCAAGCACACAAGGCCACCGAACACGAGCATCAGCAACGTCATCTGCGCGTACCTCCGAATGCCCTACACCAACCCACCAAGCGTCGATACGAACGCTACGGCCGACGACCGCAAAGAACACGACCGGCTGGTCCAAGAACTCGAAACCCGTCGGACCGCCGATATGACCGAGGCTGACGTAATCGGGGCCAAGTTGAGCCACGCCATTCTGACCGACGAAATCCTGACAGACGACCAAGCAAAGTAGTCAAGTAGGCGCGTGGCCTCTCTTGGCAACGGCCATAACTACACGCCGACCGAGTGTTATTCCACAACTCGCTCGATAATCCACAGAACGGCGTCGACCGGCCGGAAATGTCAGACCCCGCCGGTATCGTGGATTCCGGGGGCCGGAGGCCGCCCGGCCATCACGGTCACTCCATCTTCGGCCGCACCGCGTGCGGCAGGTAGGGCGCCTCGAGGCGCGCCCGCTCGTCCGCGTCCAGCGTCAGCTCGGTCGCCGCGACGGCGTCGTCGATGTGGTGCGGCTTGGTCGCGCCGACGATCGGCGCCGTCACCGCCGGGTTGCCGAGCAGCCACGCCAGCGACACCTGCGCCGCCGGCACCGCGCGCTCCGCGGCCACCGCGCGCACGGCGTCCACCACGTCGAAGTCCTCGTCGGCGTACAGCTCCTCGGCGAACTGGTCGCTCCCGGCCCGCGTCGTGCTCCGCACCCCGCCGCGCTCCCGGTTGCCGGCCAGCATGCCGCGTGCAAGCGGGCTCCACGGCACCAGCCCGACACCCTCGTCGAGGCACAGCGGGATCATCTCCCGCTCCTCCTCGCGATAGACCAGGTTGTAGTAGTTCTGCATCGACACGAACGGCGTCCACCCGTGCGCCCGCGCCGTGTGCTGCGCCTTCGCGAACCGCCACGCCGGCATCGTCGACGCGCCGATGTAGCGCGCCTTCCCCGACTGCACCACGTCGTGCAGCGCCTGCATGGTCTCCTCGACCGGCGTCTCCACGTCCCACCGGTGGATCTGGTACAGGTCGACGTGGTCGACGCCGAGCCTGCGCAGCGAACCGTCGATCGCCGACAACACGTGCTTGCGGGACAACCCGCGGTCGTTGGGGCCGGGACCCGTCGGGTAGTACAGCTTGGTCGCGAGGACGTAATCGTCACGGTTGGCGAACAGTCTGCCGAGCAGTCGTCCGGTGATCTCCTCGGTCTGCCCGGCGGAGTACATGTCCGCCGTGTCGAAGAAGTTCACCCCCGCGTCGACGGCGCGACGCACGATCGGCTCGCCCCGTTCCTCGGTGAGGAACCAGGGCCGCCGATCCGGGTCGCCGTAGCTCATCATCCCCAGGCAGATCGGCGACACCTTCAGCCCGGACCTGCCCAGCCGCACGTAGTCCACGCGCCGTTTATACCGCGATGATCACGGCCGGCGCACGGCATTACCGAGCAGGTCACGCGCGGCGGCCCGGGCGTTGTCCAACGCGTCCGCCTGACCGCCGACCGACTGCGCGACTATCGCGCCTTCGTGGACCAGGTGCAGCGCGGCGCCGCGGCCGGGCGCCAGTTCCTCGTAGAGCTCCCGCATCCACCGCTTCTCCGCCCGCACCACGCCGATCGCCGGATGGTCGGCGCGGCCGATCTCCGCGTGCGCGTTGACGAACGCGCACCCGCAGGTGTTGTCGGTGAGCCACGCCTCGAGTGCGTCCAGTACCTGCAAAGGCCCGCGTCCGTGCTCGGCCAGCCAGGCCTCGACGAACGCGCGCCACCGCTCGAACCGCCGTTGCAGATACTGCGCGACCAGCCGGTCCTTGGACCCGAAGCGGTCGTACAGCGTCTTCTTCGTGGTGCCGGCGACCTCGGCGATCAGGTCGACGCCCACCGCGTGGATGCCGCGCGTGTAGAACAGGTCGCTCGCCGCCGCGAGCAGCCGCTCGGCGGCCGGTGTCATCGTCGTCACGGTCGCACCTCCACTGACAGTATACCGACCGGTGTGTTTACCTGTCGGCATGACCGCAGCCGTCGCCGCAATCGGACTGGTCGTGATGTGGAGCTCGGGCTTCGTCGGAGCCCGGCTCGGCACCGCCGAGGCACCCGCCGGCACGTTGCTGGCCTGGCGTTACCTGGTTGCGGCAGCGATCCTGCTCGCGGTGTTGATGGTGCGGCGGCCGCGGTGGCGGCGCGCCGAGCTGCCCCGGCAGGCGTTGCTCGGCCTCCTCTGCCAGAGCCTGTACCTGGCGGGCGTGGTCACCGGGGTCGGGCTGGGCGTGCAGGCCGGCGTCGCGGCGCTGATCGCGGTGTTGCAACCGCTGGTCGTCGGCGCGCTGGCGGGGCCGGTGCTGGGTGAACCCGTCCGCGCGCGGCAGTGGCTGGGGCTCGCGGCCGGGCTCGGCGGTGTCGGCCTGGTCGTCGCGGGCGACGCGGCGGCGGGCGGGCCCGTCGTGGGGTACGCCCTGGTCGCCGGCGGCATGCTGGCGCTGTCGGCGGGCACGCTGCTGGAGCGGCGCTGGCGGCTCGCGACTCCGTTGTTCGACGCGCTGACGATCCACTGCCTGGTGTCGGCCGGTGTGTTCGTCGCCGCCGCGGCGGTGGCCGGCCGGTTTGCCCCGCCCGCCACGGCGGGGTTCTGGTGGGCGGTCGCGTGGGTGGTCGTGCTGTCGACGTTCGGTGGATACGGCTGCTACCTGCTCGCGCTGCGCACGTTCGGCGCGACCCGGGCCAGCACGTTGCTGTACCTGACGCCGCCGACCACGATGCTGTTGGCGCTGGCGATGTTCGGCGAGCGGATCGGCTGGCCCGGCCTCGTCGGCATGCTCACGTGCGCGGGTTCGGTGTGGCTGGTGCTTTCGGCGCGCGGCTCGCCGGCGCGCCGCGCTCGAGAGCTAGTTCGGTGAGTTCGACCGTGCGGGTCGCGGACCGGTCCACTCGGGATCGCGGCCGAGGAAGGCGAGCAGCCGCACGCCGGCGGGCGCGTCCGCTGGTGTGGTGCGGGCGTGGTCGAACGCGCCATCCGGGCCGCGCAGGTTCTCGGGGAAGCCGGACGTGATGCGCATGGCGGCGGTCGCGAGGTCGTCGGGGATGGAGACGTCGAGTCCGGCGCTGCGGCCGATGTCCCAGCCGTGCACGAGCACGTCGGCGAACTGCACCGCGATCACGCCGCGGCCGTCGATGGGGATGCCGGCCAGTTCGAACGGCGCGTCCTGCACGGCGGGATCGGCGAACGTCTCGTTGAAGACCCGCGCGGTCGCCGCGAAGCCGCCACTGTCTATTTCGGACCTCCCGGCGCGGGCGACGAGGCCGCGGTGGTTGTCGACCAGGTGCGCGATGACGTCCCGGACCGCCCAGTGCGCGCACGGCGTCGGCGCGTCCAGCAGGTCGCCGGGTACCCGGTCGATGATCGCGCCGGTGGTGGCCGCCGCCTGGCGGTGCAGGTCGATGAGATCCACGGACTACTCCTCTTTATGAACGATCGTGCTAATTGCTCAACGGCAAGATAACGTTCGTCCACAGGTGTTGTCCACAGTTGTGGAAGAACATCGTACGATCGTCTATGTTGTTGAGGTGTCCTCGGACGGTCGCGTGCTGCGCGGTGAGCAGACCCGCGCGCTGGTGTTGACGCGCGCGATGGACATCGCGTCGGTGGAGGGCCTGGACGGGTTGTCGATCGGCAGGCTCGCGGGCGAGCTCGAGGTGAGCAAGAGCGGCGTGTTCGCCCGGTTCGGCTCGAAGGAGGAGCTGCAGGTGGCGACGGTGGCGGCGGCGCGCGAGGTGTTCGTCGACCGCGTGGTGGCGCCGGCGCTGCAGACGCCGCCGGGAGTCGGGCGCCTGTGGCGCCTGTGCGACGGCTGGCTTTCCTACGCGCGGGGGCGCGTCTTTCCGGGTGGCTGCTTCTTCTTCGCGGCCGCCGCCGAGTACGACGCCCGCCCCGGCCGGGTCCGCGACGCGGTCGCCGCGGCCCTGGCCGAGTGGGCGGCCCTGCTGGAACGAGCCGCCGAGGACGCCCGCCAGCTGGGCCAACTCGAGTCCACATGCGACACCCGGCAGCTGGCCTTCGAGGTCGACGCCCTCGGCGTGGCGGCGAACGCGAGAGCCGTCCTCCACGACGACGACACCGCCTACGACCAGGCGAGAACCGGCATCCGAACCCGACTGGCAGCCCTGGCCACAGTCCCACTCCCGGACTAGCTGTCCACAACCGCGCGAGTTGTCCACAGCTCGCGCCTGACCAGCCTTTTTGTCCGGGGGTGCCGGTAGACTGGCATCGAGGGACGCCCCCGGGACAGGGTGGGGGTCTGCGTTTCTTGCGTTCTGCACGCGCGTGCGTGCGCGGGGGAGGTCAGGTTAGGGCTTCCGCGATCGCGAGCTTGTTCTGGTACTCGCGCCACAGCACGATCTGGCCCTCGCGCACCCGCATCACCGCGATGAACGGCGCCGTCGCCTGCCGGCCCGTGGTCAGGACCGTGCCGCCCAGCTCGTACTCGAGCACCATCACCTCCGGGTCCGCCGTCTCGTGCACGGCCGTGTACCGGAACGACTCGAACCGCACCGGCAGCGACTCGCGCGACTCCCGCGTCGCCTCCTCGAACGCGGCCGCGTTCTCGTAGCGCCGCGGCTGACCCGGCCGCGCGAACGGGTCCTCGATCACCGCCTCCGGCGCCCACATCGGCTCGTGCCGCCGGCCCAGGAAGTAGTCCTCGATCCGCTTGAGCATGTCGTTCGTCATCGTCGCTCCCGTCGTCGCAGTAAGATGAGTGAGCGCTCACGTTAATGATTATGAGTGGAGACTCACTTTGTCAAGCAAGCCGCTGCGCGCCGACGCCCGGCGCAACCGGGAACGGATCCTCGCGGCCGCCGGGGAGGTCTTCGCCCGGCGCGGCGGCGCGGCGTCCACTGAGGACGTCGCGGCGCTCGCCGGGGTCGCGATCGGCACGGTGTTCCGGCACTTCCCGACCAAGCAGGACCTGCTGTCGGCGATCGTGAAAGACCTGCTCGCGCGCCTCACGGCCGAGGTGACCGAGCTCGCGGACGGCGACCCGGCGACGGCACTGTTCGACTTCTTCACCCGCGTGGTCGAGCAGGCGTCCGCGAAGAAGGCGGTCGTCGAGTTGCTGGCGCAGGGGGGTGTGCAGGTCGGCGTCGCGGATCCGGTCCGCACGCTGCGCGACGCGATCGGCGTGCTGCTGGAACGGGCCCGGTCGGCCGGCGCGGTGCGTGCGGACGTGCGGCTGGACGAGGTGATGGCGCTGCTGACCGCCACGGCACAGGGTGCGCTGCACGGCGGCTGGAGCGACGACCTGCGGCACCGGACGCTGCAGGTGATCTTCGCGGGTCTGGCCTCCGTCCCCCGATCACCAGCCTAGCGGCGGCCACCGACGATTCCGGCCCACACAACCAAAACTGTGGACAACCGAACGACCTGTGGACAACCGCCCGGGGGTCCCCCGGGTTTCAAGTCTACCGACGGACACCGACAATTCCGGTCCGCGCGAACGAATCTGTGGACAGCCAGACGAGTTGTGGACAACCGCCAGGGGGCCCCCTGTTTTCCAGCCTACCGGCGGGCGCCGACGAGAACCGCTTGCGGACAGGCGCTACGAGCGGGCGCCGGTGTGCAGCGCCAGCATGCTGTTCGCGGCGACCGTGGCCGTGACGCGGCCGTCCGCTCCCACCTGCAGGGTCGGGCACGACGGGCCCGGGTCGCCCTGGGCGACGTCGCAGTAGGCGCCCGCCGGCAGGCTCGTCTGGAACGTCTGGGACAGCGGCGCGCCGGACCGGTTGAACACCACGAAACCCTTGTCCCCGCGGCCGAACGCCAGCTGGTCGCCGCCGTTGGTCCAGAAGTTCGTCACCGCCGTGCCCCACACCTCGTTGCGGAAGCCGACGAGGTTCGCGGTCGTCCGCCAGCGGTGCTCGCACTCCCAGCCGTTGCCGCAGGACACCGGGTTCGTCCGGCCGGACGCGTCCGCCGGCGGGCCCTGGTCCGCGCCGCCGAACGAGAAGCTCGACATCACCTGCGCGCGCCCCCACGGCCACGCGAGCATGAACGCCTCCGCCAGCGCGTACGTCGCACCGTCCTTATAGGTCAGCACGGGCTTGCCGTTGCGCTGCGTGTCGTGGTTGTCGATGAACGCGATCGCGTCGTCGCTGCCCAGCAGCATCGAGTCGGCCACCGACGCGGCGCGCGGCAGGTTGCCGTCGCGGAACGCCGCGCTCACCTGCTCGCCGTACCGGAACTCGGTCACGTCACCGATGCCGGTGTACTCGGTCGGGCTGATCTCGCCCGGGCCGCCCTCGATAACCTCTTGGTATATATAGGGATTCCCGTTCAGCATCCCGTACAGCGCCTGCAGGTCCGCGGTCGGCACGTGCTTCGCCGCGTCCACCCGGAACCCGTCCACGCCGAGCGACAGCAGGTCGTTGAGGTACCCGGCGAGCTTGTCCCGCACGTACTGCGACTCGGTCTTGAGATCTGACAGGTCGACGAGCTCGCAGTTCTGCACCTCCCACCGGTCGCCCCAGTTCACGATGTCGTCGTTGCCGTTGCGGCCGCAGTGGTGGAAGTCCCCGTCGCCGTACGGCACTGCCGGGTAGCCGTACTGCGAGAACGCCGACCCGCCGCTGCCCGGCCCGGTCGACGCGCCGCCAGCCATGTGGTTGAGGACCGCGTCGACGTAGATCTTCACGCCGGCCGCGTGACACGTCTGCACCATCGACGCGAACGCCGCCCGATCGCCTCGTCGTGAGTTCAGCTGGTAGCTCACCGGCTGGTAGTCCTGCCACCACGGAAAGCCTTGCACGACAACGTGTTCCTGCGGCGGCGACACCTGCACGGCCGCAAAACCCTTGGGCCCCAGCACATCCTGGCATTCCGACGCGACCGACGTCCACGGCCACTCGAACAGGTGCACGATCACGTCCGTCGGCGCCGCCGCACGCGCCTCGGGTGCGGCGGACGGGGACGACGTGGTGAGCACGGTGGCCACGACGGCGGCGACCGCGGCCAGGGCGGCAATAGCCTGACGACGCATGCGTCGGAACCTAACGCGACGTCGGTGGGCGCCGTAACCGTCAAACGGCGGGAGTCATGCTCAGCAGCCGGTACCCGGTCACGATCTCCGGGTAGATCCTGATCGTCTCCACCTCGCCCGCGGCGACGAGCGGGCTGAGTCGCTGCTCGTATGCGGCGAGCTCGTCGGGGTCGAGCACGCGCCGCGCCACCCCGGTCACCGTCACGGTCCAGCGCTCGTCAGTGGCGAGCTCGTCCGCCTGGTAGGCCACCACCGAGCCGGCGCACTCGGCGCCGACGTGCGTGCGCACGACGATCATGCCGTTGTCGACCAGATGGGTTACCGGCACGATCGCCGGCAGTGCGCGAACGGTGTAGACGATGCGCCCGACCGGCGCGCGATCCAGCAGGCGGAGGCATTCCGGACGCGGCAGCTCCGCCAGCATGAGCGGCTCGCTGCGCAACCGGTCACCTCCCTTTTCCGTTTCCGGCGCTGCTAGAGCATGAGCGGGATTCAGTATGCCCACCAGGGCACAAGTACACCGTGCCAGTCGTGACCTTCGGCCCTGGTGTTACGTGACGTGGTGCACCTGTGTCATTCCACGACGGGTACCCGGCAGCGCGACGCAAAATCAACCATTGGATCACACTCCGTGTCCGTGGTAACGCTGTGTTGACCACTGCCGATAGGCGGTTTGCTGAGGGTGTCCTCTCGGCAGGCGGCGGGCCGGCCGTCACCTCATCCCTGGACAGTCGGGATCGCCATGCCGGAGCAGCAGGCTCGGTCGTCAGCTCGCGAGCGCGACGGCGCGCAACCGGACGGCCTCATTCTCGACGGGCTGCTCGGCGACCTGCAGAACCGGCTGGCGGAGATCGTCCGCACCCGGGACCGGCTGCAGGGACTGCTCGACGCCGTGGTCGCCGTCGGCGCGGGCCTCGAGCTCGAGGGCACGCTGGACCGGATCGTGCGCACGGCGGTCGAGCTGGTGGACGCCCGCTACGGCGCGCTGGGCGTGCTGAGCTCCGGCGACTTGGAGCGGCTGGCCGAGTTCGTGCACGTCGGCGTCGACGACGAGACGAAAGAGCTGATGGGCGACCTGCCCGAGGGGCGGGGCCTGCTCGGCGTGCTGATCGAGAACCCGTACCCGATTCGTGTCGCGAACCTCACGGAGCACGCTGCGTCGGTCGGCTTTCCGCCCAACCATCCGCCGATGCGCAGCTTTCTGGGCGCGCCAATCCGTGTCCGGGACGAGATTTTCGGGAACCTGTATCTGACCGAGAAGCGCGGCGCGGGCGAGTTCACCGCCGACGACGAGGTCGTGCTGCAGGGCCTGGCCGCGGCGGCGGGCGTGGCGATCGAGAACGCCCGGCTGTTCGAAGAGTCGCGGATGCGCGAGCGCTGGCTGGAGGCGTCGCGCGAGGTAAACGCGCTGCTGCTGGGCGGGGCGTCCGGGCAGGACGCGCTGGACATGATCGCGGCGAAGACGCGCGAGCTGTCGCGTTCGGACTGTGCGCTGATCCTGCTGGCGGACCTGACCGGGCACGTGATGGCGCGGGCCGGTGCGGGGGAGCGGGGCGCCGAGCTGGCCGGCGTGCGGATCAACGCGGCGGAGCCGCTGGTGGCGGGCGTGTTCCGCAGCCGGACCTCGGAGATCATCCCGAACCTGGCGAACGTGCAGCCGGACGGCTGGGTGCCCGACGTCGACTTCGGGCCGGCGGTGGCGGTGCCGTTCGGGGCGGGCAACGTGGTGCGCGGCGTGCTGCTGGCGATGCGCGAGAAGGGTGCGCCGCAGTACGTGCGCAACGAGGTGCCGGTGCTGGCGTCGTTCGCCGACCAGGCGGCGTTCGCGATGGAGCTGGCGGAGAAGCACCGGGCGCAGCGGCAGCTGGACGTGCTGGCCGACCGCGACCGGATCGCTGGTGACCTGCACGATCACGTGATCCAACGGCTGTTCGCGACAGGCATGAGTCTGCAGGGGACGGTGCGGCGGATCGCCGACCCGCAGTTGCGGGGCCGGGTGACGCGGGCGGTCGAGCAGCTGGACGAGACGGTGCGCGAGATCCGGACGTCGATCTTCGACCTGCACACCATCGGCACCGCGCCGGAGGCGAGCGTGCGCCGGCAGCTACTGGACATCGTCGACGAGCTGTCGACGGACGCCGAGGTGTCGCCGTCGGTGCGGATCTCTGGCGCGATCGACACGCTGGTGAACGAAGAGCTGGCCGGGCAGGCGACGGCGGTGCTGCGGGAGGCGGTCAGCAACGCGGTCCGGCACGCCCGCGCGGAGTCGATCGTGGTGACGGTCGAGGCGGACACGGACCTGGTCATCGACGTGGTCGACGACGGGGTGGGCCTCCTGCCGGGCGTGGCCCGCTCGGGCCTGCTCGGCCTGGAGGGCCGGGCCGCCAAACTCGGCGGCTCCTTCCTGCTGGCCCCGGGCCCGACGTCCGGCACCCGCCTGACCTGGCGAGTCCCGCTCCCCACCTGACCCGACCCGGCGATACCTCCCGCGCGCACGCACGCGCGTGCAGAACGCAAGAAACGCAGACCCCCACCCTGTCCCGGGGGCGTCCCTCGATGCCAGTCTACCGGCACCCCCCGACAAAAAGGCTGGTCACGGCCTCGCT
Source organism: Actinophytocola sp. (assembly GCA_035995025.1). GTDB lineage: Bacteria > Actinomycetota > Actinomycetes > Mycobacteriales > Pseudonocardiaceae > Actinophytocola. The sequence goes on along the minus strand of DASYKY010000059.1, from coordinate 16,208 downwards.
GTGGACAACTCAGCGGGTTGTGGACAACTACGGATCCTGGGGTTTGCGGGACTTGAGCTCGGCGGCCAGGACCGCGGCCTGGGTGCGGCGCTGCATGCCGAGCTTCGCCAGCAGGTGGGACACGTAGTTCTTGACCGTCTTCTCCGCGAGGTACAGGCGCTCGGCGATCTGCCGGTTCGTCATGCCCTCGCCGATCAGGTCGAACACCGCGCGCTCCTGCTCGGTCAGGTCCGCTAGCGGGCCCTCGCCGTCCCGGCCGCGGCGGAGGCGTTTCATCAGCGCCTCGGTCGTGCGGCCGTCGAGCAGGGAGCCGCCCGCACCGACCCTGCGGATCGCGCTGATCAGGTCGTTGCCGAGGACCTCCTTCAGCACGAAACCGGACGCGCCCGCCATGATCGCGTTGAGCAGGGCCTCGTCGTCGGAGTACGAGGTCAGGATCAGGCAGCGGAGCCCGGGCAGCTGCGAGCGCAGGTCGCGGCACAGCTCCACGCCGTTGCCGTCGGGCATCCGCACGTCGAGGACGGCCACGTCGGCGCCGCTCGTGGGGATGCGCGTCATGGCTTCGGCGACCGAAGCCGCCTCGCCGACGATCTGAAGGTCCGGGTGATCCTCGAAGAGGTCGCCGATCCCACGCCGGACGATCTCATGGTCGTCAACCAAGAAGATCCTAATGGCCACCGGGCTATATACCACGTAGTTGGTTGTGATCGCAACAAAGCTGCGAGGGTTGTCACACTGTTTTGTCCGAACCCGCAGGTGGCCACCACTGGCTGACTTGCTCGTTCTGAGCGTCGGAAAATTCTCTGTTACGTTCTTTGAGTATGTCCGGAAAGCACGCCAACCGTGCCAACGGTGACATACGGGGGCCGTCGGAGCGAGTGATCAACAAACCGTCCATAAAGGACGGAGGAGCAATCTGGCGAATCGCGCGCGATTCCGGAAAGCTCGATCTGAACTCTTCGTACGCGTACCTCATGTGGTGCCACGATTTCGCCGACACCTCCCTCGTCGCCCGGGTTGGCGACGAGGTCGTCGGCTTCGTGATCGGCTACCGCAGGCCTACCGCTCCCGACACGGTCGTGGTGTGGCAGATCGCGGTGGATCGCTCCCAGCGCGGCCGGGGCACGGCCGCCGCGCTGCTGGATGCGCTGGTCAGCCTCCTCGCCCCCGACGGCGTGCGGCACATGGAGACCACGATCACGCCCGACAACGCTCCGTCCAACGCGCTGTTCACCTCGCTCGCCGAGCGCTGGAGTACCGCGATGAACCGGGCCGGCACGTTCGACGCCGGCGAGTTCCCGGACGAGCACGAGTCCGAAGTGCGGTTCCGCATCGGACCGTTCGCCGGGGCACCGGCCATCAGATCGATGTCCGCCTAGTCACATTCCGTTAACGGACGTTATTGGTCATGCGCCAAATGCGCATCCGTGGTATGTCCCAGTTTCGAGGAGAAACGTGAACGTTTTCGAAACCGTCGAGTCAGAGGTACGCAGCTACTGCCGAAGTTGGCCGATCGTGTTCGACCGGGCCGCCGGTTCCTGGCTGTACGGGGAGGACGGCACGCCGTACCTCGACTTCTTCGCCGGAGCGGGCGCGCTCAACTACGGCCACAACAACCCGGTGCTCAAGCGGGCGCTGATCGACTACATCCAGCGTGACGGGGTCACCCACGCCCTGGACATGCAGACCGTCGCGAAGCGTGACTTCCTCGAGACTTTCACCGAGGTCGTCATGCGCCCGCGCGACCTGAACTACAAGATCATGTTCCCGGGTCCGGCCGGCGCGAACGCGGTCGAGGCGGCGCTCAAGCTCGCCCGCAAGGTCACCGGCCGTGAGTCGATCATCAACTTCACCAACGCGTTCCACGGCATGACGCTCGGCGCGCTGTCGGTCACGGGCAACTCGATGAAGCGCGGCGGCGCGGGCATCCCGCTGGTGCACGCCACGCCGATGCCCTACGACAACTACCTCGACGGCAAGGTCGAGGACTTCCTGTGGTTCGAGCGGCTGCTCGACGACAGTGGCTCGGGCCTCAACGAGCCCGCCGCGGTGATCGTCGAGACGGTGCAGGGCGAGGGCGGCATCAACGTCGCCCGCGACGAGTGGCTGCGCGGCCTCGCCGACCTGTGCAGGCGGCACGACATGCTGCTGATCGTCGACGACGTGCAGATGGGCTGCGGCCGCACCGGGCCGTTCTTCAGCTTCGAGTCGGCCGGCATCACCCCGGACATCGTCTGCCTGTCGAAGTCGATCGGCGGCTACGGCCTGCCGATGGCGCTCACGCTGTTCCGCCCGGACCTGGACATCTGGGAGCCCGGCGAGCACAACGGCACCTTCCGCGGCATCAACCCGGCGTTCGTCACGTCGACCGAGGCGCTGCGCACGTACTGGACCGACGACAAGCTCGAGAAGAGCACCCTCGCGAAGGGCGAGCAGGTCGGCCGCGTGATGGACGGGCTCGTCGAGGCGCTGCCCGGCACGCCGCTGCGCGCGAAGGGCCGCGGCCTGGCGCGCGGGCTGTCGTTCGAGACCGGCGAGCTCGCGTCGAAGGTGTGCCGCGCGGCGTTCGACCGCCACCTGCTGATGGAGACCTCCGGTCCCGAGGGCGAGGTCGCGAAGGTCATGCCGCCGCTGACGGTGACCGAGGACGAGCTGTCCGACGGGCTGGACCGGCTCGTGGCCGCCGTGCACGACGTCTGCGCGTGAGGAGGGGGACGAGCACATGTTGGTGAGATCCGTCGAGGACCTGGACGACACCGATCGCGACATCAAGACGCCGAACTGGCGCAGCAAGCGGATCGTGCTGGCCAAGGAGGGCGTCGGGTTCTCCGTGCACGAGACGACGCTGTACGCGGGCACGGTCAACGACTTCTGGTACGCCAACCACGTCGAGGCGGTGTTCGTCGTCGAGGGTGAGGGCGAGCTGCTCGACAAGGAGACCGGCGCGACCCACGAGCTGCGGCCCGGCAGCCTCTACCTGCTCGACAAGCACGACCACCACCAGCTGCGGCCGCGCACCGACATGCGCACCGTGTGCGTGTTCAACCCTCCGGTGACCGGCCGCGAGGTGCACGACGAGAACGGCGTCTACCCGCTGATCTCCGAGGAACCCGAGATGGAGGAGACGAGCGCATGACGCTCACCGACACCGGGACCGCCGACCCGTATCCCACAAGGACTGCCGGCGATCCCGAACTGCTCGAACGCATCGAGCCGACGGTGTGGACGACGGGGGCGGCGGGTCCGATCGACCTGGCCACCATGGCGGCACATGACAGCCGGGGCTTCTCGGTCCACGCCGACCTGCTGAGCCCGCCCGAGGTGGAGGCGTTCCGGCACGAGCTGGACCGGCTCGCGACGGACCCGACGCACGACGTGTTCGTCACCGAGGACGGCGAGGTCCGCACGATCTTCGGGGTCCACCGGGCGTCGGCGCTGGTCGCCGAGCTCGTGCGGGACCCGCGGGTGCTGGACCGGGCCCGGCAGATCCTCGGCTCGGAGGTGTACGTGCACCAGAGCCGGGCGACGTACCTGTCCGCGTTCGAGGGGCGCGGGCACTACTGGCACTCGGACTTCGAGACGTGGCACGCCGAGGACGGCATGCCCGTGCCGCGCGCGGTGAGCATGTCGATCGCGCTGACCGACCACCACCCGTTCAACGGCGGGCTGATGATGATGCCGGGCTCGCACCGCACGTTCGTGCCGTGCGCCGGCCGCACGCCGCTGGAGCACTACCGCTCGCCGCTGATCGACCACGAGATCGGCGTGCCGACCGCGGAGCACCTGACGAGCCTGGCGAGCGCGTACGGGATCGAGCAGTTCACCGCCCCGGCCGGCTCGGCGCTGATGTTCGACGCGAACCTGATGCACGGCTCGGGCAACAACATCACGCCGTTCCCGCGGTCGCACATCTTCCTGGTGTTCAACAGCGTGGAGAACGTCCTGGTCGAGCCGTTCGGCGGTACCCCGCCCCGGCCGGTGCACGTGGCGGACCGCGACTTCACCCCGCTGGCCCGCTGAGAAGGTCCGGAAAACGGCCGGCGCGCGCCATTCGCGCCGGCCGTTCATCCACAGGCCCACCCGCACCCCCCGATTCCGTCGGTGCTCGCGCATAGACTGGAAATCGGGGGCCCCCGCGTGCGCCGGGTGCTGTTTGCGCAGGCGAGCAGGTGTGACCTGTTGTCCACAGGCCGGCGGCCGTGCGCGCCGGAACCGTCAGGCCGCGTCGCCAGGCTCGAATCCGGGGGCCGCGGAGTTGTCCACAGGCGCGACGCCGATCGGGCCGAACCGTCAGGGCTCACTGCTAGGGCAGCGCTCGGTGACCATCGCGTTAGGCCATCCGGATGACCGGCGCCCGTCGGAGATCGCGTTCGTGGCACGTTAACCCGTACCTTGTCCACGTGTAAGCCGGGCGAAAGGGCACGCCCGGCGGTAACTGGGGGTGGTGACCCGTGGCCGACGACGACGGCCCACGAGCCGCCGCGACGGCCGGCGGGCTGCGGTTCTGCCTGCTCGGGCCGGTGCAGGTGCTGGCGCACGGCCACAGCGTGCAGATCGGCGGCACCGGCATGCGCGGCGTGCTCGCGATGCTGCTGCTCGAACCCAACCAGGTCGTGCCGCTCGACCGGATCGTCGACGTCCTGTGGTCGCACGAGCCGCCGGCGAGCGCGCGGACCATGGTCCAGGGCTACGTGTCGCGGCTGCGCCAGCGACTCGCGGCGATCGACGCGGGCGACGTGGGGATCGCGACCGCCCCGCCCGGCTACCGGCTCGAGGTCGACGAGGCGCTTATCGACGTCACGATCGCGCGGTCGCTCCTCGCCGACGCGCGCGGCGCCACCGCGGCACGGCGCGCCGATCTGCTGCGGCGCGCGCAGGCACTGTGGCGCGGCACCGAGCTCGCCGACCTCGGCGGAAGGCTCAGCGCACCGGAGCTGACCGAGCTGCGGCTCGCCGTCCTCGAGGCGCGGTTCGACGCCGACCTCGAGCTCGGCCGCCACCACGAGATCATCGGTGAGGTGACGCTCCTGGTCGGCGAACAGCCGTTCCGCGAACAGCTCGTCGGCCAGCTGATGCTCGCGCTGTACCGCTCGGGGCGCCGCGCCACCGCGCTCGCCGCCTACCAGCGGTTCGCGCACCGGGCCGCCGACGAGCTCGGCATGGACCCCGGCCCGCAGCTGCGCAGCCTGCACGTCCGGGTGCTCCGCGACGACACCACGCTGCTCGAGCCGTCGCCGGAGCCGGTGATCGCGCCGCGCGTCGGCGTGCTCGTGCCCGCGCAGCTGCCGCGCGCGCCGTCCGGGTTCGCCGGGCGCGAGGACGAGCTGGCCTGGCTCGCCCGGCAGCTGCCGGCCGGCGCCGAGCGGGGCGAACCCGCCATCGCCGTGCTCGCCGGGCAGGCCGGCGTCGGCAAGACCGCGCTCGCCGTGCTGTGGGCGCACCGGGTGGCCGACCGCTTCCCCGACGGGCAGCTGTTCGCGAGCCTGCGCGGGTTCGACCCGCAGCACGCGCCGGCATCCGCCGCCGACGTGCTCACCCAGTTCCTGCTGGCGCTCGGTGTCGGCGTCGAGGACGTGCCGGCCGAGGTCGACGACCGGGCCGCGCTGTACCGGTCGATCCTCGCCGACCGCCGCGTGGTCGTCTTGCTCGACGACGCGCGCGACTCAGAGCAGATCCGCCCGCTGCTGCCGGCCGGCACGTCGTCGCTCGTCGTGGTGACCACCCGGGTCCGGCTCGACGCGCTCGTGGCGTGGACCGGCGCGCGGCTGCGCGTCCTCGGCACGCTCGCGGCCGACGCGGCCGAGCAACTGCTCGAGCACATGGCCGGCACGCCCGCGCAGGGCCGCGACCGCGAGCTCCGGCGGCGGCTCGCGCGGCTGTGCGGACATCTGCCGCTGGCGCTGCGGATCGCCGGCGCGCGGCTGACCGGCGGTCCACAGTGGTCAGTCGCGGACCTGGTGGCCGAGCTGGCCGACGAACGCGGCAGGCTGTCCGCGCTGGACCTCGAGGACGCCGACACGAGTGTGCGCGTCGCGTTCGACGTCACCTACCGCACCCTGCGGCCCGAACACGCGCATTCCGTGCGGCTGCTGGGGCTGTTCCCCGGCACGATGATCGGCCCGTACCCCCTCGCGGCGCTGTGCGGGGTGGACGTTGAGCAGGCCAAGCGGCGGCTGCGCACGCTCGCCGGCTCGTTCGTCGTCACCGAGACGAGCCGTGACGTGTTCGTGATGCACGACCTCGTCCGGCTGCACGCCCGCGAGCTCGCCGAGCACGAGTTGTCCGAAGTGGACAAAGGGCTCGCGTGGACCAGACTGGTGCGCTACTACGTGGTAGGTGCGGATTTGGCGAAACGTCGGCTGCGTACGGGAAATTCTGACGAGCCGCCGGCGATCGAGGAGTTCCCGGACGCGCCGCGGGTGCCGATGTACTCGGCCGCGGACGCGATCGACTGGATCGACAGGGAGTGGGCGAACCTGCTCGCGATCGTCGAGTCCGGTCAGGAAACCGGTCAGGACCAGGAGATCGTGCGGCTCGCGCGGTTGGCGAGCGAGTTCGCGGACGGGACGCGCACGCTCGGTCCGGTGGTTCTCGGGCGGGCTGTCCGGCTGGTCGTTTAGCGAACGTTTAGCCGATCCGCGCCGCCGGGTGAAAAGCTGCGCGCGGTGTTCGACGTCCCGGAGCCTGACGCGAGCGCCGGGGCGGCACGGCCAACGTGGGGGTGTGCTGCCCAGCGAACCGGCCGGCGCGGAGGGGGACTGTGCCGGTCGGTTATCGCTTTTCAGACCGCCGCGGTCCTTCCGTTTTCCGCGTTGTCCGCGAACGGTTGCAGCTCGGGGCGCTTCGGGTGCAGACCGTCGCCTGAGGACTCACCGCGTAGTTGTCTGCGTACCCACGGCAACAAATGCATGCGCGTCCACGCGAGATCGGCCTGGCGCGAACGGATCCACGGCGTGGGCGCGACGGGTGGCCACGGTTCGCGCCAGTCCTCGGCGACCTGGACACCGAGGACTTCCGCGGTACGCAAGGCGATCCGCCGGTGTCCCTCCGGCGAGAAGTGCAGCCGGTCGTCGCTCCAGGCGCGGATGTCGACGAGCACGGACATGGCCCAGAGGTCGACGAGCATGCAGCCGTGCCGGTCGGCGATCGCGCGCAGGTGCCCGTTGTAGATGGCGACCTTCCCCCGCACGCGGCGCACGACCGGCTGCTTCCGCGGATCCGGCCCGGTGAAGAGGACGATGTCGCATCCCGATTGTCGCAGCGAGATCACGGCCTGCTCGAACTCCTCGGCGAGCTCGTCGACGTCACTGCCGGGCACGATGAGGTCGTTGCCACCGGCGCAGAACGTGACGAGATCGGGCTTGACCTGCTCGACGATGGGTATCTGCTCGTCGATGATCTCGCGCAGCATCTTGCCGCGCAGGGAGAGGTTGGCGTACTGGAACTTGGTGTCCCGCTCGGCGAGCGTCTGCGCGAGCCGATCGGCCCAGCCCACGTAGGTTCCGTCGGGCCCGAGGTCGCTGAGCCCTTCCGTGAAGCTGTCCCCGATGGCCACCCAACTCGACAACCCAGCCACAGCCGTCTCCCCTCTGTGTCCCCGTCGCTCTAACCATCCAGGATGCCGTGTGATTCCCGACCTACGCCACCGTCGGTCAGCACCTCTCCACCCTGCATTCGCCCAGTCGTAGCAAGGCCGCATCAGCGCCGGCTGCCACACTGGCACTACGTGCTTCGATCCGCGCCCCAATTTCGTGTCACCCTTCAGTGACGTCCTCAATGGACTTATCGGGTGAATGCGCACAAATCTGTGTGAACCCCGCGCCACTATGCTGCAGAATGTCACCGATCGATCACCGAGGGGGACAGGTGTACGTCGACCCGAACGCCCCGGCACCGGGCGTGCAGGAAACGGGCAACATGGTGGGCCGAGCCGGCTCGTCGCTGGCCGACATCGTGACGGCCGCGAACAACGGCACTCTCCGTGTGGACCCGGCAACCGGCGACGCCACCATCCGCGCGTTGACGAGCGTCCGGGACGAGATCGAGCAGGCGCTACGTCGCATGGCCCGTGGTGGGCGGCAGACGAAGCTGGGTGGTGGCTACGCCCAGCAGATCGACTCGTTCAACCAGGAGTGGACCTCCGGCGCGAACGGCTCGGCGCTCATGATGCTGACCGACTTCCAGAGCGAGCTCCTGCGGCTCGAGGAGGCCGTGCGCAAGTGCATGGCGACCTACGAACGCGACGACGCGGCGGGCGCCGAGAACATCAGGCGTGCCGGTCGATGAGCACGGTGGTCCGCTGGCTGGCGGCGGGTGGGCTGGCGCTGGTGCTGGCTGCCTGCTCGACTACCGAGGCTGGCTCGCCTCGAGCAGCCGATCCGGCGGTGACATCCGAAGGCGACGGTCCGAGCCTGAACCAGATCGAACCGTGCGACTTGCTGTCCGGCGAGGACCTGTCCCGGCTCGGCCTGGGTGACGGCGAGGAGGCGGACTTCGGTGACTCGCCCGGTTGCGACTGGAGCAAGAGCGCGGACTTCGGGGTACTCATCGGGTTGAGCCCGGATCTCGGTGCGGAGGAGGCCAACCTGCAGGGTGCCACACCGGTCCCGGTCACGGTCGGCTCGCACGACGCGTTCCGCGTGGAGGAGCAAGGGGGAGCGATGGGAAGCTGCGCGATCCTCGTGGTCGTCAGCGACTCGTCGTACGTCGACGTCACGACCACCGCGGGCGACGACACCCCGAAGGCGTGCGACAAGGCGAACGAGGTCGCGGAACTCGTCGAACCCAAGCTGCCTTAGCCACCGGCCTGGCGCCATCGCTGTCTATGAGGTTGACCCCGATTTGGTGTCGGGGAGTGATGGGCGTCCTGCGTCCGGGTGAATGTGCCTTGAGGCGGCGTCTGGTGGTTCTCGCGTCGGTATGCTGCTCTGGGTTATTGGGTGGTTACGGAATGGGGTTTGATGGCTGGGGGCCGGCGCGTTCCGCCGCAGACGGTTAGTCATGCGGCTGTTGAGCATTCGCAGCTCAAGCAGTGGACGGATGACGCCGACCCCGCGACCTCGCAGGCGTTTGCCGACGAATGGACCCGGACCGGGTCCGTGCTGGCCGACGCGGCGGAATCCCTGAAACGGGCAGCCCTGGGTACCGAGGCCGGGTGGGCCGGTGAGGCCGCCGACGCCATGCGGGCGCGGCTCGGGCAGATCGCTGCCTGGAGCGGCGGAACCGGGGCGCAGATTTCCGGCGCTGGCCAGACTATTTCCCGGCAGAGTGAGGCCGCCGATGCGGCTCGGCGGGCCATGCCAGAGCCAGTTTCCTACAATCCCGGCGACATTATTCGCGACGCCCCTGGAAATGGGCTGCTCGCTCTTGTCGCATTGCCTCAGTTGATTCATCAGCGCTACGTGGAGAGCAACGCCGCGCACGAGGAAGCCGTTCGTGTCGTTTCCGGGCGGGACAACACTATGAACTCGGCCGCCGGGCAGGTTTCCGTTTTTCAGGCGCCGCCTCGGTTGGACGGGGGCGACGGCCGGGAGCAGGGGGACGGCGGGCCCGGCGCGGGGAAGCCGGACTCGGGTGGGCCCGGTGGTGAGCCTCGGCCTGGTCGTTCGGGTGACGGCGCGCCGCGCCACGGGGAGCCTGGCGGAACGCCTGGCAGCGGGGCGCCTGGTGCCGGAGCGCCGGGCGGCGGTTTCGGCGGCGGGACGCCTGGTGGTTCCGGCGACGAGGCGCCTGGCGGTGGGGCACCGGCGGGGATCACCACGCCTGGGGCGGTCACGCCGCGCGAGCCGGTCAGCGTTGCTGGGAGCACGCCATCGCCCGGCGCGGCGCCGGGGTTCGGGCCGATCGGCGGGCTCGGCGACCTCGGCGGATCCGGCGGCTCGCCTGGGTTCGGCGAGGGTGCCGGTGGTCTCGGTGGCGCGCGTGGGTTCGGCGGTGGTGCGGGTGGTGGCGAAGGTGCGGGTGGCCGCGGTGCCGAAGGCGGCGGCGCGCGGGGCGCCGGGCCCGGGGTGGGCAAGGCGATGCCCGGGTCGGCGACCGCGGAGGCCGCGGCGGCCCGCGGGCGGGGTGGATCTGTCGGTGGGCTGCCCATGGGCGGCGGCGCGCGGCGGGACGACGATGCCGAGCACCGGCGGCCCGAGTTCCTCCAGGAGCCGGACCCAGACGGTCTCTTCGACAGCGACGTGCTCACCGCGCCTGCCGTCATCGGGGGGCCGGACGACGAATGAGCCTCGAGCTCTCGCTCGCCGCCTTCGACGTGCTCTGGGCCGACCTTCGGCTCGGCCGCATCCCCTTTCCGCTGCAGGTTGGTAGTCACGGCGACACCCTCGACGATCGCGCGCGGATCAGGGCCGCCGTCTACGCGGATCTCGGTCGGCGGGGGCTGGCGCGCGGCGAACGGCCGGTGGACACGCTCGTCGAGGATCTGCGGCTGCTCGCCGATCCGACGACGACCGTCGACCTCGTCGCGTTGCTCGACATGGCCGACGCCGACCCGGTGAAGGCGCTCGCCGCCACTCGGGGGCGGCACGGGATCCTTGCGGTGCAAGGGAAACTCACGCTGCGGCTGACTCGCATGCGCGACATCCTGACCATCGGCGCGCTCGTCGGCCTCCTGCCGGCGACCCGCGCCGCGATCGGCAACTCGATCACCAAGCCGGCCACCGCGCTGCGTGCCGCCCCGGACAGACCACGACGGGCGCAGCCGGGTGGCGTGCTGCACAAGGTCGCGCCGGCGGTGGCGGTCGACGCCAAGCTGCGGGCGATCACCGCCGTGCTGGAGAAGCCTGTCCGGCGCGCCGGTCAGCTCGGCGTCACGTGCACCGACGACGCCGGCAGGCGACACCGGCTGCCCGGCATCGCCTGGTTCGACACCGACGACGGCCGCTACGCCACCACGATGGCCCGCGGCCGCGACGGCGAGGACTGGGTGACCTTGTGGCCCGCGGACAACTTCCGGCTGGCGCACCGCCTCGGCGAGCTCGCGGCGGCCAGAATCGTCGGTGGTCGCGGGTAGCGTGAAGGCCGGGGGACCCCCGGCCGATTGAATGGACCATTCAATCGGTCTTGTTGTCCACAGGGCTGCCGCGGCCCCGGATTCTGTCGGTGGTCGCCGGTAGTGTGGAAATCAGGGGGACCCCTGGCCGATTGAATGGACCGTTCAATCGGACTGGTTGTCCACAGGGGGTTCGCGAGCCCGGGTTCTGTCGGTGCCGCCCCGTAGTGTGGAAACCGGGGGGACCCCCGGGCCGTGCGAATGGACCGTTCGCACCACTCGGGCGAATCGGGCACCTCGGTTTCGCAGGGGCTCAGGGTGCGGGAACGTCCTTGTTAGGGCTACCTAAGTCAGCGGGGATCGGGCAGGCTGGGCAGGTGACCGATCAGGCGACCGGGACCTCGCTGCCCGAGCTGCTCGGCGGCCGGCGGGGCGCGATCGACGCGTCCATTCCGCCGGCCGTCTTCGTCCTCGGCTGGCTGCTCAGTGGCCGATCGATCGGGTGGGGGGCGCTCGCCGCGGTCGTCGCCGGGGCGGTGGTCGCCGGGGTGCGGCTCGTTCGCGGTGGGCGGGTCACCGCCGCGCTCGCCGGCGTCGCCGCGGTGGCCGGCGGGGCCCTGATCGCGCTGTACACCGGTCGCGCGCAGGACTTCTTCCTCATCCAGCTTCTGTCCAATGTGGCCAGTGCGCTCGCCTGGACCGTCTCGATCCTCGTCCGGTGGCCGTTGCTCGGTGTGGTCGTCGGTGTGCTGCTGGGACAAAAGACTCGCTGGCGGCGGGATCCCGACCTCGTCCGCGCCTACGGGCGCGCCAGCTGGGTCTGGGTTCTCGCCCAATACACCGTGCGAGTGGTCGTGTTCGGGCTGTTGTGGTGGTCCGGCTGGGTGGTCGCACTCGGTGTCGCCCGTGTCGCGCTCAGTTGGCCGCTCGTTGCGGCCACCGTCGCGGCCAGCGCCTTTGTATTTCGCCGCTCACTTCCGGTGGGTCATCCGGGGCTTCGGCACCCTAGGATGCGGACGTGATTGGGTTAACTGGGGCAGTAGGAAGCGAGGTCGGCCGTCGGTACCGGGCCAACTTCGACGTCGCGCATCTCGACCTCGATCCGCTTCTGGCCGTCGTCGCCGACGGCATGGGCGACAGCGACGGGAGTGCGCTCGCCGGACGGACCACTGTGGACACGTTCGTCGAGGGGGTCAGGAACGCGCGGGGGAAGATCGGGCCCGAGACGATCCGGGAGGCGGTCGCGGCCGCCCAGGACCAGGTCGGTGAGATCTCCAGGCGCGACGTCGGTCTGGCCGGCTGCACGCTGACCGCGCTGCTCGCCGGCGACGAGGACGCCCTCTGGATCGCCCAGATCGGCGACTCCCGCGTCTACCGCTTCCGCGACGACCTGCTGGACCTGTTGACCGTCGACCACACGATGGCCTGGCTCGGCATCGCGCACGGGCTGTACACGCTCGACTCCCCGCAGGCCAAGGCCGCGCGCTACAACCTGACCCGCTACGTCGGGCACGCCGCGCGCCCCGAGCCGGACGTGCTCAGCGTCGTGCCCGCGCCCGGCGACCTCTACCTCCTGTGCAGCGACGGCATCGCCGAGCAGGTGCCCTACCCGCGTATGCGGGAGATCCTGCACCTGCACATCGAGCCGAGCGCCATCGTCGAGCGGCTGCTCGCCGCCGCGGACGTCGGGGGCGGGCAGGACAACGCGACCGCGATCGTGCTCAGGGTTCCGTTCTAGGCCGAGACGACCGGGCGCGGCGCGTCCGGGCCGTCGACCGAGAGCGCGGCCAGCCACGCCGCGCCCACCGTGCCATCCGGCGCGAACGTCACCGGCGTGTACCCGGCGAGCGCCGCGCGCAGCGCCACGCCGACCGGGCTGCCGGGACCGATCACGCTGCCCGCGAGCACGATCGGCGTGCGCTCCTCGGCCGGCCGGGCGTCCGTGGCCAGCCGGGCGAGCAGGTCGGCCGCCGCCGCGACGATCGCCGCCGCCACGGGGTCGGTCGCCGCGTGCTCGCTGACCGTCGACGCGAACCGGGCCAGGCGGATCGGCGGCTCCGCGTTCGCGGCGGTGATCAGCCGGTTCGCCAGCCGCGGCTCGTCCATCGACGCGAGGCCCGGCAGCGACGCGCGCAGCACCGCCTCGCCGAGCGGCGACGGCGGCTCGCCCGTTTGCAGTCGCCGTAACGTCACCCGCACCGCCTCGCGGCCCATCCAGTACGCCGAGCCCTCGTCGCCGAGCATCCAGCCCAGGCCGCCGACCCACGAGACCATCCGGTGGTCCACGATCCGCGCCGCCACCGAGCCCGTGCCGCCGATCACCACGACGCCGTCCGGCTCCGCGGTGCCCGACGCGAACGCCACCTCCGCGTCGCTGACGATCTCGATCGGGCAGCTCACGCCCACGTGCCGCAGCGCCGAGGTGAACGTCTCGACCACGGCCGGGTCGGTGAACTTGCTGGCCCCGGCCATGCCGAGCACGCACGCCCGCACCTCGCCGCCGCCGGCGATCGCGTCCCGGACCGCCTCCGCGACCCGCTTCCCGGCCAGCTCCGGCGGGTGCGAGTTCGGGTTGCCGCCGCCGGCCGCCCCGCGCCCGACCACCGTGCCGTCCGGTGCGGCCGCGAGGGCCCGGGTGGACGTGGCACCCGCGTCGACCCCGACCACGCAACTGGCTGTATCCATGGTTCGCTTCGTTCCTCCGCTACCCGCCGTCTTCCTTCCTCCGTGCTCGGCGCTGGCGCGCCTGCGCGCGAGCGTCAGTCCAGACCGAGGACAGTTCCCGACGAGCCGGCTCCGAACGCAACCACCCGCGTAGCCACCGCCGGCGAGGTCGGGAACTGTCCTCGCAGAACGCTCCGTCCCTCCCGCTCACTGTTCCTCCATAGTGGACAGTCCGGGGCCGGGCTCGAAGGCGACCCCCTCCGCGTCGAGCGTGCCGCCGCAGTGCGGGCAGCGCACGTCGGCGGCCGTGTGGTTGCCGCAGTCGAGGTGGCGCAGCAGCGCGGGCGGACCCGCGCCGTCGTCGAGCCATGTGTCACCCCAGCGGATGATCGCGGCGAGCGCGGGGAAGAAGTCGCGGCCCATGTCCGTGAGCGGGTACTCGTAACGGGCCGGACGGTCCTGGTAGCGGACCCGGTCGAGCAGGCCGGCGCCGGTCAGCCGGTCCAGCCGCTCGGTGAGCGTGTTGCGGGCGATGCCGAGCGAGGCCTGGAACTTGTCGAACCGGCGGACACCGTGGTACGCGTCGCGGAGCACGAGCAGCGTCCACTGGTCGCCGAGCAGGTCCATGGTTCTTGCGACGGAACACGGCCAGCGGGCGAACGAGGTCCTTCGCACCTCGCACAGTGTAGGGGCCACAACGACCCCCGGTCACCGTGTTCTGGTGACCTTGCTCAGCCCGCGCGGCTGGTCCGGATCGCCGCCGCGGGCCAGCGCGAGCTCCAGCGCGAGCCGCTGCAGCGGCAGCACCTCGAGGATCGGCGCCACCTCCTCGGCCGTCGCCGGCACCTCGATCCGCGCGGACGCCGGCATGTCCGCGGCCGCCGAGCCGACCGCGAGCACGTCCGCCCCGCGGGCGCGGACCGCCGCCACCACGTCGCGCATCGCGTCGCCGCCGCGGCCCCGGCTGGTCACCGCGACCACGCCGGTGCCCGCGTCGATCGCCGCGACCGGGCCGTGCAGCAGGTCGGCGCCGCTGTACGCGCGGGCGCCGAGGTAGCTGGTCTCCGCGAGCTTGAGGGCCGCCTCGGCCGCGGTCGCCGACGAGTAGCCGCGGCCGGTCGTCACGACGCGGTCGACGTGCCGGAAGCGGGCCGCCGCCTCGATCACGGCGCCCGCCGACCCGGTGAGCGCCTCCGACGCCAGGTCGCCGATGTCCGCCACGGCCTCGCCGGAGCCGCCGCGCGCCGCGTCGACCAGCAGGTACGTGGTGAGCAGCGTGGCGGTGTAGGTCTTGGTCGCGGCGACCGCGAGCTCGTCGCCCGCGCCGATCGACACGGCGTACTCGGCGGTCTCGGCCAGCGACGAGCCGGGCGTGTTGGTCACCGCCACGGTCAGCGCGCCCCGCTCGCGGGCGGCCCTCGTCGCCTCCACCAGGTCGGGCGACCCGCCACTCTGGCTGACCGTCACGTACAGCACGTCCGTCAGGTCGGGCTCGGCGCCGTAGAGGGTGGTCGTGGACGGGGAGACAAGTCCAGCTGGAAGTTGGAGGAGTACTTCGATCAGGTACTTCGTGTACAACGCCGCGTGGTCACTGGAGCCGCGCGCGGCGAGCAGCGCGAACCGCGGGCCGCGCGCCGCCAGCCGCTCGGCGACGGCCGCGAGCTCCGCCCGCCGCGCGACGACCGAGGCGAACACCGCCGGCTGCTCGGCGATCTCCGCGGCCATCCGTTCGCCTGCGCTCATTCACCCTCCAGTCACCACCGGCTCACCCAAGCAGGTCTAGACCAATCATGCTAGCGCTGTAGGGTGGTCCCACGCCACGGGAGAGGCACCGGAGTAACGGGTTTCCCAAATCCTGCGGGTGTGATCGCGCCGGTGGGGGATGGGAAGGCATCCTGTAACAGGGAAGTCGTCGTCTGGAGGAGCCATGCTGGAAACGTCGGCCGCGCACGAGCCCGACACCGGTCGTGCACTGCGCGAGCCCAAGTACTGGGGGCTCAAGCGGCACCTGCTGGAGCTGCTCAGCTCGTTGCCGCCGGGCGCGCCGATCCCAACCGAACGCTCCCTGGCCGCGGAGTTCGACGTCTCCCGCACGACCGTCCGGCAGGCACTCGCGGACCTGACGGTGGAAGGCCGGCTACTGCGGGTGCAGGGCAAGGGCACGTTCGCGGCGGAACCCAAGGTGGCGCAACGACTCCAGCTGTCCTCGTACACAGAGGACATGCGCGCGCAGGGCCGCGAGCCGTCCTCGCGGCTGCTCGACATCGCGGAGATCCCGGCCGAGGGCGAGCTGCCGGCGCTGCTCGGCGTCCGCTCCGGCGCGAAGATCCTCCGCATGCAGCGGCTGCGCCTCGCCGACGGCGAGCCGATGGCGATCGAGACCTCGCACCTGCCGCTCGGCCGGTTCCGGGGGCTGCGCAAGTACGTGTCCGCGGGCGGCTCGCTGTACCAGGTGCTGCGCGAGCGCTACGACGTCGAGATGGGTCACGCGGAGGAGACGATCGAGACCGCGCTCGCCGGCCCGCACGAGGCGGAGCTGCTCGGCGCGGAC
>DASYKY010000058.1:0-67167 GCA_035995025.1 Actinophytocola sp. | reverse complement strand
CGGGCTTGCCGAACCAGCGGGAGAGGTGGTCGTCCAGGTCCTGCTGATCGTCGCCGATCCAGGCGACGTGGCCGTCGGGGCGTAGCAGGACGCACGGAACATCCAGTACCGCAGTGGGATCCGCGAGGTAGTCGACCCGGTCTGACCAGCCGCCGGCGGTCAGGCGTTCGGTGCGGTCGAGTACCAGGCCGCGGCCGCGATGTAGTTGGTCGTAGAGGTGGCCCTGTTTCACGTCGATGTCGCGCAGGCGGCGGCCGAGCAGGTCGGGGCCTTCGCCACTGGGTACATGTTCGGCTCCGCCGCTGGGTACATGTTCGGCTCCGCCACTGGGTACATGTTCGGCTCCGCCGAAGGCGTATCGGATACCGATCGCGGTGATCTTCTCGATCAGATAGCGGTTCACCTCGTCGAAGTCCATCAGTTCGGTGAGCAGCCTGCGCACGGCCTGCGGGCCCGGTTCGGTGGACGACAGTTCCATCTGGGCGCGGGTGTTGTCCAGCACGTCCTCGGCGACCGGATGACGTTCGGCCTGGTAGGTGTCCAGCAGTGTTTCCGGCGCCCAGCCGCGGATCTGTGCGGCCAGTTTCCAGCCGAGGTTGAACGCGTCCTGAACGCCCAGGTTGAGGCCCTGTCCGCCGGTGGGTGGATGGATGTGTGCCGCATCGCCGGCCAGCAGCACCCGCCCGACCCGATAACGTTCGGCCAGCCGGGTGGCATCCCCGAAGCGGGACAACCAGCGTGGGGAATGCACGCCGAAATCGGTGCCGGCGATGTCGCGCAGCTGTTGTTTGAATCCTCGAGGGTGGGCGGTTCCGCGCGATCGCTGACTCCCGCGGCGGGGACCACGACGCTGTAGACCCCGACGCCTGCGGGCCGGAGCCAGAATCGCTGATGGGTCTCGCTGATTTCGGTCACCTTGGCGGCGATCTCCTCCTGCGGCACACCCACTTCCATCTCGCCCATCAGCGTCTCGGTCCGCGAGGGCTCGCCGGGGAAGCCGACGCCGAGCAGTTTGCGGACGGTACTGCGCCCGCCGTCACAGCCGACGAGATAGCGCGAACGCAGCTGTGCCCCGTCGGCCAGCTCGACGGTCACACCCTCGTCGTCCTGCTCGAGATCGGCCACCGCACAACCGCGCCGAACCTGCGCACCCAGTTCGATCGCATGTTCTTCGAGCAGGCGTTCGATGACCGGCTGCGGGATGCCCAGCAGATAGGCGTGCGCGGAATCCAGGCCCTTGGGCGCGGGTTTGGTGATGGCGGCGAAGTATGCGCCGGCCGGACGCTGTCTTCCGTGTTCGAGAATGCGATCCAGCAGTCCGCGCATTGCCATCAGCTCGATACTGCGAATATGCAGACCGACTATGCGGACGAACGACACGGGCTCGGTTTCCTTCTCCAGAACGAGTACCCGCACATCGTGCAGCCGCAGTTCGGCGGCAAGCATCGCGCCAGTCGGCCCGCACCCGACAATGATCACGTCGAACATGAGGTCGCGCTCGACCGTATCGTTCGACGACGGCCCGGCGGTGAACTGCGGAGAGTCCATAGGTGTTGCCTTTCGGGAGTGCCTTGTTGTCGAGGCGCTCCCGGCGACACCTACGTCAATCGCCCGACCGTGACGGGAAGGGGGAGCACCCACGTCGATACAGCGTTCATGGGTCTCACCTCCTCGGGGGGTGTCACGGTCCACTGCAAGCTACAAGCCCGGGCATCACCCCGTCCAGTCCTTTCCCAGCAAGGCACGAACCGACGGTAACCCTCACCACCTGTTGCCGGTTTTCAGCGGCGACGGTCCCGTGGTCGTCTGGATCCGTTGCACCGGCACCGGCGGCAGCGGCTTGGCCGGGACCTTGGCCGTGATCTTGGTGACCGGGATCGTGGCCACTCTCCTGGCCTCGATCCTGGCCTGGCGCTGGGCGGACCTCGACAGCGGGACGTTCGACAGCGGGGCTTTGCGCGCGGGCACCGGGGGCTTGGCCGGGGTGGGCTTGGGTTCGGGGCCGGACTGCCTTCTGCTGATGTACGCCGCCGGTTCCTTGCCCGGCAGGTGGCGGTGTGGGTCCTGCGGGTTGACGTTGCTGCTCGCGAGCGCGGTGCGGACCAGCGCGATGAAGGCGTCCGGGCTCACGACTGTGGCGTTGTTGTCGAGCACGGACTGCATGATCGTGGAGCGGGTCCCGGTGAAGCTGTCGTTGAGGTCGTTGACGTACGCCGCCGGCTCCTCTGCCCAGGCGATGCCCCGGCCGATCCGGGAGTAGAACGGCGCGAAGTCCTCGCTGACCTCGTTGCCGTCGACGGACTGGTCGACCACGGTGGCGATCCGGTCGCCGACCGGGTCCAGGTCGTTCGTGGCGCCGGGCGGCACCTCGTAGTAGATGACCAGCTTGTCGCGCTTCACGCCGCCGTCGTCGGGGTCCTGGGACAGGTAGATCTTGTAGTGGTCGAGATATGGCGACACGTCGCGATCGGTGAACAGGCGGCTGATGCCGGCGGAGGCTTTGAGACCGGCTTCCTGGGTGGTCACGTTGACCACGATCCGCCGGGCACGGGCCGTCGTGTCCTGCTTCTTCGGCCGCAGCTTGCTCGTGTTGTGCACGTGGAAGTAGTCGCCGCGCTCGACCGCTTCCTCGACGGTCTTCGGCGGCGGCGCGGGTTCCTCCGGCTGCATCGGGGGCTCCGGCGTGACCGGCATCTCGGGCTTGTCGTCGTCGGGCGCCGCGTACCATTCGTCCCTGGCCGCCTTGTACGTCGCAAAGTCCTCTTTGAACGCCGAACGGGCGGCGACATAGGCGGCCAGTTCGTCCGTGTACTCGTCCAGGGCCTTGCCGTATGCCTCCTGTTCCTCCGGCCACATCGACTGGGCCTCGATCACCGGGTTCGCGCGAGTGAACTCGGCGAACTCGACGTCGGTGACCGGTGTCCGCACGTACGCCGGGTCGTCGTCGACGAGCATGGTGTACAGGTCGTCTCTGGTGGCGCCGAGCTTCTTGCGATTGCCGTTCTCGTCGTAGTACTTGTCGTACACGCGCGCCAGATCTTGGTCGTCCAGCACGGCGTTCACCGCACGGAGCACCGACGAGTCGGACACCAGCGCGTCACGCTTCGACTTGGCGTCGGGCGGCGCCGGAGACGTTTGCGTGGACTTGACCGGCTTCGTCTCGACGATCTGGACCGCCTTGCGCTTGGCATCCGACGACGAGGACGACGACGAGGACGCGTCGTCCTGCCTGTCCTTGAGGTTCGCCACCGTCCGCTTGGCCACATCGGTCCGGTCCGGGAGCGCGGTCGTGCGCACCAGCCGCGGCGCCGGGTCGATCTTGACCAGCTTCGTCTCGGGAGAGTCCTTCTTGGTGGTGGTCGTGCGCGCCTCTTTGCGGCTGTTGTCGTCCGATGTGTCGGCGGTCTTCGTCTTCTTCTTTTTCTTGAGCTTCGAGATGGCGGAGGTCATGTCGTTCCCCTCACTGGGCGGCCGCGCGATAGGTCAGGATCAGGCCGACGTCGGCGAGAAGGCTCTTGTCTCCCTCACACACCAGTGTCAGTCCATTGAGGACAAGGCCGGGGGTGGACACCAGGCGGCCGTCGTCGAGTGTCAGCGCCTGGTCGCCGTTGAGCAGGAACCGGACGTCCCCCTCCCCCTCGAGCTGGTACTGGGCGAGGGCGCCGGTGATCTGCCTGCCGACCATGCCGGGCACGTAGTCCGGCGTGATCGGCAGGTGCAGGTCGGCGGCACCGGTCTCCAGGAACGCCGTCCACTCGTCGGGGAACTCGGCGGCGACGTCTACGTACCGCGCGGACGGGTAGGGCCGCAGCATGCCGCGCACCGCCGTCGCGAACGTGTCGCCGCCCTGCTCGGCGGTGTACTTCACGATGACCGTGACGTCGATCAGCTCGGCGGGTACCCGCCGGGCCTCCAGCCGCCAGCGCGACACCGCGCCGGTGCCCTCGAACGGCAGGTACCGGTCGTCGTCGTAGCGCAGCTCGAACAGGCCGTTGTTGTCGCGGCCGTCCTCGAGGTCGGACAGCGCGATCTGCTGGCCGGGCCGCCAGTCCGCGCGCAGCGACTCCGGCGGCGAGCCCTTCGGGTCGAGCAGGTACTTGACCGCCTTCGGGTCCGCCGTCAGCACGGTCTTGTTGTCCAGCTGGGTGAGCGTCGCGTTGACCCCGGCGACGCCGTCCGGCGTCTCGAAGTTGACGGTGACCGTCCGGACCTGGCGGCGGTAGTGGCCGGCGAAGTCGCGGTCGAACAGCTCCTCCGACAGCGCGAACTCGCACCGCCCCTCGGTGCGGAACGCCAGCAGCGCCAAAGGGTCCAGCGCCAGCAGCGATACCCGCTTGGTGATCTCCAGGCCGCGTCCCTGGCCGTTGTAGTACGCCTGCCCGAGCCGGTCGAGGTCCAGGTACAGGCTCTCGGCCGCGAGCATCCCGTTGCGCTTGTTGTCCCAGTAGGACGGCTGGATGAAGGTCCCGTTGGTCGTGCAGCGCTCGAACTGGTACGCCTTCTCCGCCGACCTGGCCAGCTCGTAGGCCAGGTTGTAGGTCTGGAAGTACACACCGGACAGCCGCTCGGCCATCCAGCCGTACAGCTGCGACCCGGCGAACTTGCCGGTGAGGAACGCGGTGACCTCGTCGAGGTTGCGGGCCTGCCGCTCGTAGATCTCCAGCTCCCGCTGCGCCACCGCGACCGACAGCTCCGCGCCGGCGACCTGGTGGCCGATCTGGGTCACGTCGGTCTGCGCCTCGGTCAGCTGCAGGTTCCAGTCCTCGGACTGGCGTTCCTGGTCGGCCCGCACGCCCAGCGCCTCGCCGAGCATGCTGAACGCCTCGCCGAACGCCGACGACATCTCGGCGGTTTCGCTGAGCGCGTCGCCGAGCTCCTCACCGCCGACCGAGGTACCCATGATGAACGGTCCCATGAGGACTTCCGGGACGCCCGAGGCGACCGCCGCACCGATCTTGAGCCCGCCGGCCGTGAAGTGCAGTGCCGCGCCCGCCGCCATCATGGCCAGCTGGGCCTGCTGCAGCGCCGACAGCCCGTTCGCGATCAGCGTCTGATAGTGCTGGACCCGCTGGTTCGTGCCCGCCTGTGCGGCCTGCAGCTCGAGCAGCCCGGACTTGGCGATCTCGACCTGGTTCTGCATGACCGTGCGGGTCAGCTCCAGGACCGCTGCCTCCTGCCGGTTCTGCAGCAGGTTCAGCTCCTCGGCGTCGCGGCGCTCGAACGCGCTGAGCAGGTCGGCGCCGAGCTGCTTGAGCTGGTCGGCCAGCTCGGTGGCCCTGCGGTACACGAAGTCGAACCGGTACGTCGGCACGGGTGCCGCGAGGCCGGCCGTGAGCGCGTCGATCGGCGCGCCCGCGGCGGCGCCGCGGACCAGCGCCATCACGTCGGCGGGCGGCTCGAACAGCGGCACCGGCCTGCTGACGCCCGTGATGTCCTGCGAAGCCCGGATCTTGCCCAGCCGGTCGGCCACCCGGGTCCAGTACGCCAGGAACGTGTCGTTGTCCGGCACGTAGAAGTACGGGTTGGCGACGCCCGCGTGGACCGCGCCGGTTCCTTCCAGCAGCGCCCCGTCGAGCGTCAGCTGCGCGACCGCCGTGCTGCCGCTCTCGCTGTCGTCGTCGCTTTCGCTGTCTTCGCTGTCGTCGCCGTCGAGCGCGTCGTAGCTCGCCGCCGCGGTCAGCGCCCGCGGGCCGAGGTCGTACGGCTGCTCGCCGAGCAGGTCCGCGGCGAAGATGTAGAGCATCCGCGCCTCGTCGATGCTCTCCCCGGTGTACTGGCGGAACAGCAGGTCGCCCCAGTCCAGCAGGTTGTCGATGTAGGCCATCACCGTCTCGCGGCGGTAGCCGGCCGGGCGCAGCTGCGCGATCGCGTGCGGGTCGAACGGGTCGTTGTGGTAGGCGTCCATGAGGCTGTCGCGGTCGCCCATCAGGTTGTACTGGCGTCCGAGCAGCCCGATCATGGCGACCCGCTCGGCGAGGCTGCGCTTCGCCTCGGAGTCGCCCACCCCGGTCAGCTCCGTCCGGACGGTGTCGAGCCCCGCTCCGGCGAGGGTGTCCAGGTACTCCTTCTCTGGCCCGGTCAGATCGCGCTGCTGCAGGAACGCGGGCGCCAGCACCTCGATGCCGGTCAGGATCGCGTCGAGCGAGGGAACGGAGCCGGCGGGCAGGCGGGCCAGGTCGGCCCGGCAGCCGACGACGAGCGCGTCCACGTCCACCGCGAGGAACGGCAGGAACCGCCAGTAGCTCGCGCGCCGCGTCGGGTCGAAGACGTACTCGTACCAGCGCTTCGCGTCGTCGAACCGCTGGGCGTCGTTGAGCGCGCCCGCGATCAGCATCGGCGCGAAGAAGAAGATCTCCCAGTAGTACAGGCCGTTCGAGCTGTCGAAGTCCAGGTGCGAGCCGACCGGCATGCCGGCCTTCGAGGTCCGCGCCCGCACCTTGACGGTGGTGGCGTCGGAGATCGTGGAGCTGAACGCGGGCAGCTCGTCCAGCTCCTGGGTCTCCGGCGCGAGCAGCTCGTCGATGCCGCCGACCAGCAGCCGCCGGTTGAGCTCGTAGGCGGTGCTGGAGGTGAGCCGGATGATCTCGTTGGGCAGCGCCGCGATCTCGTACGGCCGCTGCACGGCGTCGGCGAGCGGGTAGCTCGCGTACTCGTTCTTCCCGCCCAGGAGGAGGAACAGCGCCGTGTCGGTCTCCAGCAGCCCGGTGAAGTCCTTCGTGAAGTCGTCCGGCAGGCAGCGCCAGTTGTCGCCGTACCCGTGGACCGGGTACGGCGAGTCCAGCTCCTGCCCCGCCTGGAGCACGCCGTAGCCGCCGCCGCTGAACACGTACCGGACCTCGTCGCGCCGGAACACGCCGTTGACCGTGCCGTGTGCGGTGGACTTCGGGTAGCCCGCGTCGATGTAGGCGGGGATCTGCCCGGTGTCCTTGTCGAGCGTGTAGCGGACGAACTGGCCGCCGGTGACCAGGAACAGCTTGTCGCCGTCGCGGTAGGCCGCGTTGATCTGGCCGCCCTGGCCCAGCAGCGTGCCGACGCGCCCGAGGTCCCGTGTGGACAGTGTCTGGTCGTCCGCGCCCGGCCCGTCGACGACGTAGGTGGCGTCGATGTTGTTGAACGCGACGGTGCCCTGTCCGATCGTGGCGGACGGCCCGTTGACGACACCGCTTTCCGGGACCCCGTCGGGGTTCTTGGCCAGGTCACGCAGGTGGTTGGAGTCGGCGCGCAGGTCGGGACCGAGGGTCAGGTACTGCTTGCCGAAGACGAGGAACGTGCGGCCGCGGCGCACGACGACGCCGTCGAGCTTGGTGTCGGGCGGGACCATCGGCCACAGCTCGGTGACCGGCACGAGGTTCTGCAGCGCGCCGGAGATGGCGTACCGGTCCAGGTCGCGGTTGTAGAAGATCTCCTTCCGCGGCGCCCCCGCCGCCCCGGACAGGGCCGCGTCGATCCGCTGCCACGCCGGCAGGTCCTGCGTGTTGCCTGCGAGCTTGCGCGGGTAGCCTGCGCTGAGCGTGCCGAAGGCGGTCGTCGAGTGGCCGTAGTACTCGTTGCCGGAGAACAGGAAGACGGTCGTGTCGCGCACCAGCACGGCGTCGACGACGCCGGTGGCCAACAGGTTGGTGCGCACCACGCCGAACGTCCCGGCGGTGGGCCGCTTGGTCTGCTGGTAGGTGAGCTTGCCCGCCGGTACCTGCGCGAAGGCCGCCCCGGACAGCTCCTTGACCTCGCCGAAGAAGTACCGCGTCCCGTCGCCGAGCTGGACGCCGGCGTCCACGCGCTCCCAGGTGGTCGGCAGGTTGTCCTGGTTGCCGCCTAGCGACAACCGCGGGGCGGCCTCGACCGGGCCGGTGACCGGGCGGCACAGGAAGCTGCCGCCCTTGTGGTCGATGGCCGACCACGGGTTGTCCGTGGTGTCCACCGGCGCGTTGAACGGCACGATCGCCGCCGGGTCGATCGGGGTGGTCGACGGCTCGTCGAGGACGCGGGCCGGGTCCGCCGCGCGCGGCGGCAGGGCCGTGCCGGTGGCCGGCAGGCCGTACAGCTCCGGGGTGAGCGTGTACGCCGTGGTGGGCCGCTCGTCGCCGGCCGAGTAGGTCCACTGCACGAGGATCGAGTCGTGGTCGCTGACGCCCGCGACGTTCCGCGAGGCCTGGACGTGCAGCTCGATGTCGGTGATCGCGCCGGGCCGCTCGACGTCGACCGCGAGGACCTGGGCGGACACCCACTCCTGGTTCAGGTTGTAGAACGAGTAGCAGACCTTGACCCGGTAGCGGGGCGCCGGCGCCTCGACCTGCTGGCCGCCGTCCGACGCCGTGGTCACGATCGTCGTCTTGGCCGGGTCGTCCGGGGTGACGACCTCGACGACCGGCCAGAACACGAACACCCGGCCGAACGCGTGCACCGGGTCGACCCGTTCGGCGTCGATCTGCACGTCGACCTTCAGCCACGGGTCCCAGGTCGCGGACAGCTTCTCGCCGTCGCGGAACTCGGCGCCGCGGTAGTAGTAGCGGCGCGGCTCGGTCCTGGTCCGGCCGAACACGACCAGCTTGCGGACTCCTGCCGGGGCGCCGTCCTCGGTGTAGACGTAGCCGCCGGCGATCGCGAGGCGCGACACCTCGGTGTACTCGTCGAGGTAGCGCCGGTAGGCGGCCTGCACCGACTCGGCGGTGATCTCGTTGCGCAGCAGCTCGTCCTCCAGCGAGGCGAACGCCGGCGTCTTGCGCGTGCGCAGCTCGGGGCGCAGGTAGTTCTCCGGGTAGAGGAAGACCTTCCGGTTGGCCTCCCACGTCCGGTAGTCGCGCATCCAGGCCCACCAGGCCTTGAGCCTGGTCCTGACCTCGTCGGGGTCGGCGCCGCCGGGCAGCGTGACCGTCTCGAGGTCGATCAGGTAGCGGTGCAGGAACAGCTGGGTCGCCGCGATGGCCTCCCGGACGCGGGAGGTCGTGCCCCGCGGCCCCATGTCGACGTCGATGAGGTAGCGCTCGAACAGCTCCTTTGAGTCACGGACGATCGCGGCGACGAGGGCGTCGCGCTTGAGCACGTTCAGCTCGTCGTGGATCGTGGCCGACATCGTGACCCACTCCTGGGGAGCGGTCCGGCGCTCGAGCAGGCCGGCGAGCGCGGTGATCGCCGCCGCCACGTCCGGCTCGGGACCGTAGAGCTTCGTCCACACGTCGTCGTGGACCCGCGACAGGCCGGTGCCGACCTTGCGCGCCGTGGGGAACAGGTCCGCCAGCCGGAGCAGGAACTCGATCTCGACGGCCTTTCCCTCCGCCGTGCCCGGCTCGATCAGCGCGCTGTTGCGGCGCGCCCAGCGCAGCTCGGCCGCGTCCCAGCCGAACAGGGTGGCCAGGTACTCGTACGGGTCGTCCGCGCCGTCGACGAACAGCGCCGCGAGGCCGTCCGGGCAGGACCGGGCCAGCTGGACGAACCGCACGATCGTGTGCAGGTCGCCGAGCCGGTAGTCGGCCGTGCCCGACCACCGGTGCGTGAACTCCTGCGGGAAGGTGCGGTCCACCTCGTCGTAGTCGCCGGAGTAGCGGACGAAGCTGCCGGCCTTGGTCAGGTAGGTGTTGCCCTCGAACAGGAACGCGCCGTCCGGCCCGGCCTCGAAGTCCGTCGGCAGGTCGCCCCAGTCGTCGTCGACCGTGCGCGGGAAGCCGGGGTCGACCGTCTCGAGTGGACTGCCCGCGGCGTAGCGGACGTACTGGCCGCCCGCGAAGACGTACAGCTCCCCTGCGGGGGACGCGAAGGCCGCCTCCGGGCCGCGATCGGCCAGCTCGTTGTGGACCTTGCCCCACGTGGCGTTCACCGGCGCGACGGCGCCGTCGTGGAGGAACTGCCTGTCCTTGAACAGGTACACGTGCCCGTCGGGTCCGCAGAACGCGGCGTCGACGCCGTCGGCGAACGCCACCGGCAGATCGTCCATCCGCAGCTCGCCGGCCAGGTCGGGCAGCGGCCGGGGGTAGCCGTCGTCGGCGAAGGAGAGGTCGGCAGTCGAGTACCGGGCGTACTGGTCGCCGTGCAGCAGGTAGACGCGGCGCTCGGCGACGAAGGCCGCGTCGACACCGGCGTCGTCGGCGAAGGTGTTGCGCACCAGGCCGATCCGGTCCAGCGGGTAGGTGGCCGCCGGGGCCACCGAGACGGTGTGCACGGAAGCGCCCATGATCACGTGGATGGTGCGGTCGTTGCCGATGACCGCGTCCATCCGCCGGTACAGCGCGTCCTCGAAGACCTCCGGCAGGTTGGCGAACGGCTCCTCCCGGCGCAGGTTCGAGGTGATCTTCTTGGGGTAGCCGGGGTCGATGGCCCGGTAGTCCGGTCCGGTGTAGCGGACATAGCGGTCCCCCGCGAACAGGAACGTCTGCTCGCGCCAGACGAAGGCCGCGTCGACGACGTCGCCGTCGGTGATGAACGGGTTGGCCGACAGGCCCCACCGGTCGCGGGTCGGGGTGAGCGCGCCGAACGCGTCGTCGGCGAACCGGGCGAACGTCTCGCCGAAGAAGAAGTAGGTCGCGCCGTCGGTGGCCGTGAACGCGGCACGCAGCCCGTCCGGGGCGTCGACGCCCTGGCCGAAGCCCGGGAAGAGGCGCTCGATCGGCCGCACCGCGGACCAGCGCTGTGTCGTGGCGGTGAAGGAGACGCAGTGCTCCCCGCTGAGCAGGATCAGCGTCTCGCCGTGGACGAGGACGGCGTCGGGGAACGGGAAGCCGTCCGGGGCGCCCATGACGGTCTCGTCGGCGACGGCCGGGTAGCCGTCGTCCGGTGTGGTGTAGTCGGTGCCGGAGTAGACGACGTAGCGGATCGCGCCCTCGTCGTCCGGGGGCTCGAACAGGAACGTCGTCTCGTCCTGCACGTAGGCCAGCGCCACGCCGGTGAGGCCGCCCCACTGGTCCTCGATGGACCGCGGGTCGCCGTCGGTCGTGGTCGCCGTCCCGGTGTAGCTGACGAACTGGTCGCCGCCGAAGACGTAGGTCTTGCCGTCGCGGCCGACGAACGCGGCGTCGACCCGGCTCTGCGAGTAGACGAGGTTGCGGGGCCTCCCCCACTCCTCGGCCAGCGGGTAGGCGCGGCCCAGCTGCGTGTTGAAGCAGGTGGCGCCCTTGAACAGGTAGACGTCGCCGTCGGCGCCGAACAGCACGGAGTCGAGGCCGGACTGGAACTCCTCGGGCACCGTGCGCAGCGTGCGCGGGCGGAAGTCGGGCGTCACGACGTCGAGGCCCTCGAGGGCGGAGACCTTCCGCCAGCCCTGGTTGTAGTAGCTGCCCTCCATGACGATGCTGCCGTTCTCGATGAACGCGCAGCCGACCTCGCCGATCTCGAGGTCGTCGTAACGCCGGTAGGGGGCGGCGGAGACGGCGTGGCACTCGGTGCCGCGGAACAGGTACGTGGTGCGGCGGTCGGCGAACGCGGCGTCGACGTGGTCGAGGGTGGCGTCGAGGTCGGCCATGCCGGGCTCGGTGGCCAGGTCCGCGACGGGACGCGGATATCCACTTTGGACCTGCGCGTAGTCGGTGCCGAGGTAGCGGACGTACTGGTCGCCGGAGAACAGGTAGGTGTAGGTCCGCGCGACGTCGACGCCGTCGACCTTCTCGATGACCGGCCGGACCAGCGCCGCGTCGACGGTGCCGGTGCGCGCGATGTTGTTGCGGACGTTGTCCCAGTGGCCGGCGACGTTGGCCGGGTAGCCGTCGTCGACCTCGGTGTAGTCGTCGGTCGAGTAGCGGGCGAACTGCGTGCCGGAGAACAGGTAGGTGCGCCCGTCCTGGCCGACGAACCCGGCGTCGAGCGGGGCGAAGGGCACGCTGTCCCACTGCGTGGCGAGCTCCATCGGCTCCGACCACCAGCGGTGCCGGGCATCGAAACGCACGAACCGGCGGCCTGCGAACAGGTAGGTGTGGTTGTCGCTGCCGGTGAACACCGCGTCGATGGGGCCGAGGTTCATGCCGTCGGGCATGTTCCACCAGTTGTCCGACATCGGTTTGGGGAAGCCGGCGTCCGGCGTGCGGTAGTCGTTGGTGGCGTAGCGGACGTAGAACCGGGAGCCGTCGGCGCGGACCTTCATCCGGGTGCCCTCGATGGTCACCGTGAGGGCGATGTTCTGCTCGGTGGTCAGCGTCCAGGCCGGTTCCTCGCCGCTGATCGCGGTCGGCGTCAGGCCGTTCTCGGCGAACCGGGCGCGCAGCGCGGGGGTCAGGTTCGCCTCGGTGACGTCGTCGCGCAGCTCGAGGGGCAGGTCGAACAGCAGGCCACCCGCGCCGAAGAGGAACGTGGCGCCCTCCATGACGAACGCGGCGTCCACAGCGGACAGACCGCCCCAGTCGGCGTCGATCGCGCGCGGGTAGCCGGGGTCGACGAGCGAGTAGTCGGCGGTCGAGAACCGCAGGTAGGTGCCGCCGCTGAACAGGTAGGTGCGGCCGTCGAGGCCGGCGAACGCGGCGTCGACGACGCCGCTGGGCAGGATCGGGGGCAGCACGCCCCAGCGCTGCGCGGTCGGCACGATCGCGGCGTCCGCCCCGCCCACCGACGCGGTGCGGCCCGCCCTGAACAGGTGCAGGACGCCGCTGGGGTCGGTGAAGGCCGCGTCCACGCCGCCCTCGAACGGTGCGGGCACCTCGTGGATCGCGCGCGGGTAGCCCTCGTCGCCGCGCACGCCGTCGTTCTCGATGCTGTCGGAGTACTGGAGGACCTGGCCGGCGGCGTACAGCTGGACGGTGGCGCCGGTGGCGTGCGCGGCGTCGAGGTTCGCCAGGTTCTCGAAGGCGTTGCGGACCCGTCCCCAGCCGCTCGCCCCGGTGAGCAGGAAGACGCGGCCGTCCGGCACCTGGACCGCGTCGAGCGGGCCGGCGAGCGCCTCGTCGAGTCCCTCGCGCTCCTCCCATTCCGTGACCGGGCGCGGGTATCCCTCGTCGACGACGGCGAAGTCGGACGTCGAGTAGCGGACGTACTGGTCGCCGGTGAACAGGAACGTGCGGCCGTCGGTGTCGGCGAACGCGCCGTCGATACGCGGCGGGTCGTCGAAGGCGTTGCGGACCTTGCCCCAGACCTGGTCGCGGGGCGCCCAGCGGGTGCCGCCGGGTTCGCGGGTGAAGGTTTGCGTGGTGCCCTCGTCGGTGTGGCCGATGAGCCACTCGACGCCGGACGGGAGAGCGAACGCGGCGTCGACCCCGGTCAGCTGCCCGAGCGTGGCGGAGAGCTCGTAGAGCGGGGTGGCGACCGGGTTGGTCAGGGCGAAGGTGCTTGCCGAGTAGATCCAGCAGCCGGCCTCCGCGAACACGTAGACCTTGCCGTCCGCGCTCTCCAGAAGGGCGTCGAACCGGGACACGCCGGGCGGGAGCACGAGGCTCTCCGGGAACTTGCCGACCAGGTCCTGGTCGGTGAACACCGCGGTGACCTCGGTCGGGTCGAGGCCCAGCTTGGCTGCCAGCAGCGCGAAGCGCCGGATCCGGCGGTGCGTCGTACGGAAGCGCGGACCGGGCTCGTCTGTGTCCAGCACCGACGCGACGAGGACGTCGAGGGCGCGCCCGGGCCCGCCGGTCACGGCGTCGCTGATGGCGGCGGCGGTGGCGGCGGGGATGCCGGACGCGTCGGCGAGCGCCCCGTAGAGGGCCTGCCGCTGCTGTTCGGCGCGGACGGTCAGCGCGTCGACGATCTCGGCCACGGCCGCGGCCAGCTCGTTCGCGACGGCGTGCAGCAGCAGGAAGATGTCCGTGCTGTAGTCCTCGAGGCCGGGGATGGCGAAGTCGTAGCCGTTGTTGAGGTTGCGGAAGTACGGCAGCCACTCCTGCGCGACCGCGAGGCCCTCGATCAGGTAGCCGGACTCGATGAGGTTGGCCAGCAGGGAGTCGCGCTCGTCGTCGGTGAACCCGAGGTCGGTCAGCGCGGCGTGCTCCAGCCGGTAGGGCCTTTCGTCCTCGAGGACCGTGCCGATGCGGGTGACGATCGTGTCCTGCTCGGGGCCGGTGAAGCCGGCGCCGAGTTCGATGTCCCCGTCGACCAGGCGGCCGCCCGCGGTGTAGCCGCCGTCGGCCAGCGCGCCGATCGCCCGGCGGCTCACGGTCTCGTCGGCGAGCGCGGCGAGGTCGTCGGTGGTGAGCGTCTGCAGCGCGGCCTGGTAGTCGAGGAGCTGGGCCTGGATGGCGTCGAGGATCGCCTGGCGCCGCTGGTGGAAGGCGATCGAGAGCGCGAAGCCGGTGACCGGCAGGACGGCCAGGGTAGCCGTGTCGCGGTAGGTGCCGTCGTCGTCGAGGTAGCCGTTGAACATGAGGCTTTCGACCAGCGCGACCAGCTCGGCGTCGGTGAGGCGCAGCTCGGCGAAGATGCCGGGGTCGAGCGTCGGCGGGTCGTCGGTGAACGCCGCGATGCGGTCGTCCAGCAGGGCGAGCACGGCGTCGGCGGCGTCGTCCAGGTCGGCGTTGACGTCGAAGGCCGGCAGGTTGGCCTCGTCGAGGAAGAAGGCCGGGTCGGTGAGGTTGCCCGCATCGTCGAGGTAGCCGTTGTAGATGAGGTTGTCGTACAGCTCGGACTGCTGCTCCGGCGTCAGCGTGTCGAAGGTGGCGAGGTCGGACGGGAATAGTGCGCCGCTGCCGTTGACGGCGGTGCCGATCGTCTTGAACAGGGTCTCGCGGAAGGGTTCGAAGTCGCTGGCGATCAGCAGGTCGCCGGTCGACGCGATGGCGAGGGTGCCGTCCGCGTACAGGATGCCGAGGTAGACCAGGTTGGCGAAGACCTTGGTCTGCAGGCGCTCGCCGAGGCCGAGCCCGAGGAAGTCCTCGGCGACGAGCACGCCGAGGTCGGTGACGCCGTCGAACGCGGCGATCTCGGCGACGTCCGGCGCGAGGCGCAGCAGCCGGTCGTCCGCGGTGGAGACCACGCCGTCGTCGTAGGCGGTCAGCACGTCGTGGATGACGGCGGACGCGCGCTCGCCGAACCGGGCGCCGGTGAAGGCTGACGCGTCGAAGGCGGCCTGCTCGAAGGCGGAGCGGACGCCGTCGATGAACGTGGCGGCGTCGTCGGTGTCCGGGCGGCCGCCGAGTATCTCGGTCAGGTCGGCGCCGGCGAACCCGGCCGCCTGCATCCAGGTGACGAGCTCGAACAAGGTGCGGGCCAGCCACAGGCTCTGGTCCGCGTTGCCGCCGGCGAGGATGCCGAAGCAGTCCTGCCGGTGCGCCGACGGGTCGGTCTGCAGCGCGACGAGGACGTTGAACAGGTCGTCGGTGGTGACGCCGAGCGCGGCGGCGATGCGCCCGGCGCGGTGCAGGAGGCCGATCTCGGCGAGCCCGACATCGCCGTGGTCGAACGGGCTCGCCTGCTCGTCGTGGTAGTGCTCGCGGTAGCGGCGGACGATGGCGGTGATGTCGCTCTCGGCGACCTCGATCGCGGCGGCCAGCCGGAACCGGTAGTCGTCGTTGCGCGCGGCGAGGATGTCGCCGGCGCAGCCCACCACCTCGGGCGCCTCGACGGGGACGACGAGCCGGCAGACGTCGGTGACGGTGAGGTCGTGGTCGCGGTGCAGCCGGAGCACGGTGGCGAGGTTGCGCAGTCCGGGCTCGTCGATCTTCCCGGCGCAGCAGGAGGTCACGGCGAGGCCGAGGTCGGTGAGGGTCAGCCCGGTCCGACGGGCCAGCCGGACGAGCCGGTTGACCTCGTCGAGCCACTGCGTCGGTACGGCCGGCCCCCATTCGAGGGTCGTCCCGTCGGCGCTCACGGTGACGGGCGGCCAGACACCGACCAGCTCGCGCACCTCGGCGCCGGTGAGCCCGGTCGCTTCGGCGAACCGCTCGGCATCGCGCAGCTCGTCGAGGGTGTCGACGCCGTACCGGACTTTCAAGGCGGCCTCGTCGGCGGCCGCCGAGGTGATGACGTCGACGTCCTCCTGGCAGAGCTCCAGGTACTCGCGCGCGGCGATGTCGCCGTCGGGCCGCGGGGCGAAGAGCCGGTACAGCTCGAGCGGCGTGACGTGGAGGTACCGCAGGTACGTCGCGAGCTGCGCGGCGTCGAGGGAGAACGGCAGGCTCAGCGGATGGTGCTGCTTGCGCAGCACGGTGTACGGGTTGTCCCCGAGCAGCCGCTCGAGCACCTCGTTCACGATGTCGAGGTAGGGCGCCTCGGTGAAGGTGTTGTCGGCGTCGAGCAGCACCTGCTTCAGATCCGGCCTGCGTTCCAGCAGCGATGGGCGGTCGAACGTGCCCTCCAGCAGCGCGAGGAGATCAACGAAATACGCGGCCGGCGAATACACCGACCGCGCATCGCCGTCGCCCCTGAAGTCAAGCTCGCCGAACAATTCCTGATAACCGGGCGACTCGGCACTCATCAACACGACCTCCGCGCGGGTCAAGGGTGGCTTCAAGGTCAAGAGCGCACGAAACACGTCCCCGAGCGGAATGCGTGAACCTTAGAGGTCTACCACGCCATCGAAGCCGCCCGTACAGCCAAAAGGCTGCACTTGGCAGATAATTTGCTTTCTCACCAGCCGTCATTCCCGATCAGTATGGCTCTCGGAAATTTTCAAACTATTCCCGGCTCTTCCCGGCGACGAACCCGTGGTCGACGTAGAACCGCTTGCTGGCGGCGACGTCCGCGACGCCCAGGAGGAGCACCAGGTCGTCGATGTCGCGCGTGGCCGGCCCGTTGTCCTTCTTGGCGGAGGTCGCCACCTTCCAGATGCGTCGGCACACATTTCAACACTGGCGTGCACGGCGGTGAACTGCGAAAGAATTCTTGGAATCCGCACTGAATCTGACCGCCGAGCGTGTCCTCGACCTACACGCGCGCCCGCAAAACGGGACGGTCGCGGTTCCGGGAGCGTAGGTGCCACCATGCCTACACCGAAACCGCCTCAGGCGCGCGAAGTAGGAGAAAAAGGGCCCCAAATACATCGCCTCGGGCATACTACGTCGCGCCAGGCACCCAGATCTTCCGGCGACAAACGTCGTGGTCTGAATACGAATTCATCGACAACCCCCACACGACCATCGAGCGCGTAGGGCCAGGTGTTTGAGCAGGCCTCCCAGCGTCGTCGGGCTCGCGGCCGTCGTGGCGCGCAGGTCGTCGGCGTCCAGGGACCCGCACTTCCAACGTACGCCGGATGCGTTCGAGCGTGCTCCGGACGTTTCAACACCAGCAGCGCGCACCCGCAGCAGCACCTCGTCGTCGGCGATCTCTCGTCCGCCACGATCGCCCGCATCGTGACGGCTCCCGCCTCCGCTCCCGCTGTGGTCGTCGCAGGTGACTCGTTCGCCGGCCGGTCGCGTCGCTCGGTCACCAGGTGCCGCCTGTGCTCAGATGACGAGAGGCGGAGATTGAACGGGTCCCCGGCGCAGACCGTTGACTCGATCTCACGGCGATCACCAATATGCACAGGCTGTCGATTATCCGTGGGGCAAATATGTGCGTACAGTCACCGGTGGAGTCTTCGTCATATGCGCCGCTGGCGGCTCCGAGCGAGGTCGACTTCCGACGCTGTCAGACCGACCGTCTGGAAGTTTCCTATGGCGCGCACGGCTCCACCGCTGATCGGCCAACCACCGCTCGCGCCCGGGTCGCCCCCGTTAGGCCGCGATAGTCGTACCGGTCTGGTCGTGACCGGCTCCCTGGTTACCGGGCTGGTCCTGGCGCTGCTGCTCGTCCTGGTCGTCTTCGCCGGCGCCCGCGAGCACGTCATCACAGGTGCGGCCATGCTCGCGTTCGCGTTCGGCTGGGCGATGCTCGCGGTGCTGTCGATGCGGAGAACCAGGCAGCCGCAGCGATGGGCACTGGTGCCCGCCGTGGGCATGGGAATCGTGGGAGCCGCCCTGCTTGTGTTCGCACCGGGCAACGGCGCGCTGACGACGGCCGGCTGGGTGTGGCCACCGATTGTGCTCGGACTCGCCGTCTGGATGACCATCCAGGTGCGCCGCGCGCTGAAGGGGCGCAGCCGCTGGCTGGTCTACCCGGTTGTGTTGTTCCTCGCCGCCGGTGCCGTGGGCGGGATGTACGAAAGCGTTGCGCTCGCTCAGGATCGGCGCAGCAATGCCATGCCCGGCACGTCCTACGACGTCGGCGGCTACCGACTGCACCTGAACTGCAGCGGATCGGGCAGTCCCACCGTCGTTCTGCAGAGCGGGCTGGGCGAGACGTCTCCGTTCTGGAGCTGGATCACCCCGGCGGTGGGCCGCGTCACCCGGGTGTGTGCCTACGACCGCGCCGGGCAGGGATGGAGCGACGACGCCCCGCACCCGCAGGACGGACTGCAAGTCGCCGCGGACCTGCACACCCTGCTCGGGCGCGCCGGTGAGCACGGCCCGTACGTGCTCGTCGGCCACTCCACCGGCGGCACGTATGCCTTGACCTACGCCGCCCGGTATCCGGCCGACGTCGCCGGGATGGTGCTGCTGGACTCGGCGAGCCCTTACCAGTTCACGGCGCTGCCGGAATATCCCGGCTTCTACTCGACCGCGCGCCGCCTGACCGCGCTGCTCCCCAGCCTGGGACGGCTCGGCGTCGGACAGTTGCTCTACTCCGCCGCCGGCTCGGACCTTCCTGAACCGGCCGCGACGCAGGCACGCGCGTTCGCGACCAGCGCCCGGGACATGCGCAGCCAGCGCGACGAGCTCTCCACCTACCACGATGTCTTCCGGCAGTCGCAAGCACTGTCCACTCTGGACGGCAAACCGCTCGTTGTCGTGACCGCCACCGACGACGCGCTGGAAGGTTGGCCCGCCGCACAGGACCGGTTGGCAGCGCTGTCAAGCAACAGCAGCCACCGCACCGCGGCCGTCACACACGCCGCCCTGCTCGACCAACAGCACGGCTCGCAGATCTCCGCGCGCGCCATCGACGATCTCGTGCGGTCGGTGCGCACCGGCTCGCCACTGGCGACGCAGTAGGCGTCACTGCCCGGCGCCGCCAGGAAAGGACGAACGATGACCGATCTGGATCGGTTTACGACCGACACCACCGGACTGCCGGAGGTCACGAGGCCTCGCCTGATGCCACTTCAGTCCGGTGACTCCCTCGACCTCGACATCGGCCCGGTGCGCAAGAACCTCGACGGCGCCGAGCTGCGGATGCTCGCCTACAACGGCTCCATACCGGGGCCGACCCTGCAGGTCGAGCAGGGGGCGCAGCTCACCGTGCGGACACGAAACGACGGCGACGTCGAAACGACCGTGCACTGGCACGGCCTGCGACTGGAGAACCGATACGACGGGGTCCCCCACGAGACCCAGGAACCGATCCCGGTCGGCGGCGGCTACAGCTGCCAGATCGAGTTCCCCGACGCCGGCTTCTACTGGTACCACCCGCACATCCGCGAAGACTTCGCGCAGGAGATGGGCCTCTACGGCACGATCGTCGTCGAGCCCACCGACCCCGGCTACTGGCCGGCCGTCGACCGGCAGCTCACCCTGACACTCGACGACCTGCTCGTCGAGGACGGGCAGATCGCGCCGTTCCACAGGTCAGGGCCGAACTTCACGGCAATGGGCCGGTTCGGCAACGTCCTGCTGATCAACGGCGAGACCGCGTTCTCCGGTGCGGCGGCCGTGGGCGAGGTCGTGCGGCTCTACCTGGTCAACACCGCGAACACCCGGCTCTTCAACTTCGCGGTGCGCGGCGCGACGGCGAAGCTGGTCGGCGGCGACAGCGGCCGGTACGAACGAGAGACGTTCGTCGAGGAGGTGCTGCTGGCGCCGTCGGAGCGGGCGGTCCTCGACGTCCTGTTCGACACCGAGGGAGAGGCGCGGCTGGAGCACCGGACCCCGGATCGCGTCTACGACCTCGGTGCGTTCGCCGTCGCAGCGTCCGACGGCGGCGGCGCGGCCGCCGCGTCGTTCCCGACGCTGCGCCTCGACCCCGAACTCACCGCCGAACGGCGGTCGATGCGGCACGACCTGGAACGATCGCCGGACAAGGTGCTCGCCTTCTTCTCCCGCATGCCCCTGCTGTACGGAACCGACGACCAGACCGCGTCCTCCTACGCCTGCCCGATGCACCCAGGCGTGACGGCAACGGCGCCGGGAAGCTGCCCGCAGTGCGGCATGAAACTCGTGCCCTCCACGGCCGCGCCGGAACCGGGTGATCCGGCCGGCCACGACCACAGCGACGGCGACGGTCACGGTGATGGTTTGGAGTGGGAGGACCTGATGCCGCAGATCAACCGGGCATCCGATCCGACCAACATGATCTGGCAGCTCATCGACCGGGAGACCGGCGCGGAGAACGGCGCCATCGAGTGGGCGTTCACCGTCGGGGACCGGGTGAAGATCCGGCTGGTCAACGAGATGGACTCCGATCACCCGATGCACCACCCGTTCCACATCCACGGCGCCGGACGCTTCCTCATCCTGTCCCGGGACGGCGAACCGGAGGCGAACCTGGTGTGGAAGGACACCGTGCTGGTGCGCGCGGGGCAGACGGTCGACATCCTGCTCGACGTCAGCAACCCCGGCCTGTGGATGGCGCACTGTCACATCGCCGAACACGCCGAGAGCGGCATGATGTTCAGCTTCAACGTGGCCCGCAAGCCGGAGCCGGTCCGATGACCACCCCACCGCTGGACGTGCTCGTG
This sequence comes from Actinophytocola sp., assembly GCA_035995025.1. Lineage (GTDB taxonomy): Bacteria > Actinomycetota > Actinomycetes > Mycobacteriales > Pseudonocardiaceae > Actinophytocola. The sequence goes on along the minus strand of DASYKY010000058.1, from coordinate 46,619 downwards.
ATCGGCGCGGGGCAGGCCGGCCTGGCCATGGGCCAGGAGCTCAGCCGTCTCGGACGCCGCTTCGAGATCGTCGACGCCGGCGCCGAGATCGGGCAGGTGTGGCGCTCCCGGTGGGACTCGCTGCGACTGTTCACCTCGGGCCGCTACGACAGCATGCCGGGACTGCCCTTCCCCGCGGCAGCGGACGCCTACCCCGGAAAGGACGACGTGGCGGCGTACCTGCGGGCCTACGCCGCCCGGTTCGGGCTGCCGGTGCGCCTGGCGACACCGGTGACGTCGTTGACCCGGCCCGACGGTGTGTTCATCGCGAAGGCGGGCCAGGAGATGGTCGAGGCCCGGCAGGTGGTTGTCGCAACAGGACCCTTCGATGTGCCGTTCACCCCGCCGGTCGCGGCGAAACTCGACCCCGAGGTCCACCAGATCCACAGCGTGGACTACCGGCGCCCCGACACGCTCCGGCCAGGAACGGTCCTGGTCGTCGGCGCCGCGAACTCCGGATGCCAGATCGCGCTGGAACTCTCGGCCACCCGAAGCGTCGAGCTGTCGGCCGGCCGGCGGATCCCGACCATTCCGCAGCGACCGCTGGGCCGCGACGTCTGGTCCTGGGGTACCCGGCTCGGTCTGGACCGGGTCACCGCGGACTCCCGGCTCGGCCGCCGCCTGGCCGGACGCGACCAGGTGATCGGCACCGGGCCGCGGCAGCTGGCACGCCGCCACGGAGTCCGGCTCCGTCCCAAGGTGACAGACGTCGCCGGCCGGGCGGTGACCTTCGCGGACGGCGGCGCCGGCGAGTACGACGCGGTGGTCTGGGCCACCGGATTCACCAAGGACTACTCCTGGATCGACATCCCGGACGTACTCGACCAGCGTGGACAGCTGCGGCAATCCCGCGGCATCACCCCCTCCCCCGGGCTCTACACCCTGGGCCTGACCTGGCAACACACCAGAGGCTCCGCGCTACTCGGATGGGTGGGCAACGACGCGGCATACCTGGCCGAACAGATCGAATCCCGCCAACGAACTCACCATGCCGCCCGGAGCTGACACGCCGCACCTGACCGGCACGCCACGCACGCTGCGCAGGCCCATCATGTGGGGAGCCGTGGTGGGCGTGCTCCAGGCCGCGTCGCCGATCGGCTTCTGGTGGCTCGAACCGGCCACCGTCTACGCCCTCGGGCTGGCCCTGATCGCGGCTGTCTACATCGGATTCAGCGTGGCGGACGGACGCAGGAAGGTCATCGCCGTCGAATGTGGCGTCGCGTCGATCTTCGTGGTCATCGCCGCGGCCGCCGTCACCGGACCGGCGTGGCTCATCGTGATCGGCCTAACGGGTCACGGCATAAAGGATCTGTGGCAACAACACACCCGGTTCGTCGCCAACACCCGCTGGTGGCCACCGTTCTGCGCCGTCGTCGACTGGGTCGCCGCCGCCATCCTCGCCATCGCGATAACCGCAGGAGCCGACCTGAACTAGCGACCCTGTCACACATCCGATCGAACGCATATGCCGATACGGTCGGTGCTGACAGCCGGGGCTACTACGCGGGCAGAAGATCAACGGTCGGAAGCGGTTTATCGTGACCGGCACCCTGGGGCTGCTGCTGGTCGTGCTGGTGTTGCCGGCCAGCGTGCAGGATCGTGTCGGCGCCAAGAAACTGCTGCTGGAATTGCGTCACCGCCGGCGCTGCTACCGCCGCCGACAAGGGTGACGCGGAACGGTCGGCCGTTGAGGTCGTCGCGGACCAGGCCGATTCGCTGTGCGGGGGTAGACGCCCGCGTAGCGGCGGTGATGAGTAGAAGGGGGATAGGAGTTCGGACGAGGAGGTAACCGAGCACGATATACGGGGTGCCCGGAAGCAGGCCGGCGAACTCGTCGAGAGCGGCTGCTTGGCCTGCCGACTGACTGGTGAGGTGGACCATAGTGAACTTCCCCGTTCGGTTGGTGGCCCGATATGCGAGCCGCTCAAGCACCATCTGTCCTGAAGGCGAGCTGCTTCAACGCGTTCCGTGTGGGCGTCGGCGGGGCCTTCGCGACCGGGCTGTCCTCTATCCCGCGCGGCAGACGCTCGCCACCGCGACGAGGGCGATCACAGGACCGGCTCCAGCCTTGGGAATAGGGGTCTGCTTGGATCACGGCATGGGCGTGGTGGAACGGCCGTGGGGCGTGGCGGTCCAGGGCACGGCGATGGTCCGGGTGGTGCCCGACCTCGCGCGGGTCCGGTTCCGGGTGGGCCGGGCGGAGAAGACGCTGGCGCTGAGCTTCGCCGCGGCCGCGCGCGCGGCGGGTGCGGTGCGCGAGACGCTGCGCGGGCACGGTGTGCGTGACGAGGACGTGGCGTCCTCGCGGCTGGGCCTGGAAAGCCGGCGCAGCGGATACTCGGCGCAGGTCACCGGCTTCCAGTGCGAGGTGAGCTTCGCCGTCGAGTCACGTGACCTCGACGGCGTCCAGCAGCTGCTGGTGGACCTCGTCGCGGCCGGCGTCACCGACGTCGACGCGCTCGAGTTCGACGTGGCCGACAGGGACGAGCCGCGCGCGCTGGCCCGGCGGCGGGCGGTGGAGGACGCCCGCCGCGCGGCGGAGCTCTACGCCGACGCGGCCGGGGTGCGGCTGGGCGCCGTGCTGCACATCGAGGACGTCGCCGCCGAGCGGTTCGGCGAGGTGAGCGCGGCCGAGGCGTACGCGGTGGGCTCGGTGGCCGTGGTGCCGGGACGGGTCGTCGTGCCCGCGGCGGTCGTGCTGGGCTTCGCCATCGTCTGAGCGCGCTCGATCACTCAAGGTGCGGTGTGCCAACCGTTGATCAGGACGTTGAACACCGTCTCCACGACCGCGCGTGGATCGCGCCGGCCCTTGACCGTGCCGCATCCACATCCGGCATGAGGACGACGGCCGGCTCGCACGCCGGGAAGCCGGTCTGCCGGCGGTGTTCTTCGCGCTCGCCAGGCTCGAGGGGCAGCAGATGCGCCGGCGCGGGGACGACAAGCCGTAGGAGACATTTGCCGATCCCGACGTGATGTGGGCTTCATACGGTCGTTTTCGCGATCTGCGGGCGTCGGTGCAGTGATCGCACCTGCCGGCTGGCCAGTGCCACCGATGTCACTATCAGGATCAGCGCCGCGCAGCCGTTGAGTGTCGCGGTGGGGCCGATGGCTGCGGCGATCGGGCCGATCGCGAGCTGCCCGGCGGGCACCGCGATCAACGAGCCGATCATGTCGTAGCTGTAGACACGAGCCAGCTTCTCGCCAGGGACGTTCTCCTGAAGCGACACGTCCCACGCGATACCGAACTGCTCGACCGCCAGCCCGCACAGGAACATCGCCGGAACGAGCACCGTCAACTGCGGTGCCGTGCCGAGCGCGAGCAGCGGCGGCGCATCCATGACTACCAGTGCTACGCCGAACACCAGCGCGCGTCGGGGCAGCCAACGGGCTGCGACGAGTCCGCCGGCCATCGCGCCGGCCGTCTGGCTGGCCAGCGCGAAGCCCCACGCCGTACGCCCGAACGTCTCGTCCGCGATCGCCGGGCCGAGCACTTGCTGGCCGCCGACCATCGCAGCGTTCACGATCATGAACTGGAGTACCACAACGCACACCCAGCGCCGAGACACGAACTCTGACCAGCCTTCGCGCAGCTCCGTGATCGGGTGCGCACCCGGCCGAGCTACTCGCGTGCCGCCAACGCGGCCGTAACATGCTGCCTCGATCGCGAACGCGCCGGCTATTGCCAGCATGGCCCAGCCGGGACCGGCTGTCGCTGCCAGCAGGCCGCCGAGCGACGCGCCAGTGATCGCCGCCGTGTTCGTGCCGATTCGCAGAACCGCGTTGGCGGGCTGCAACATCTCAGCCGGCACGGTCTCCGGCGTGATCGAGTACGACGCCGGCAGTGCGACGGCCGAGACCGCGCCGTTGAGCAATCCGATCCCGGCCAGGAGCGGAACCGACGCGAACCCGGTCAGCACCGCGATGGACATCAGCGAGGCGGTTCCCGCCGCGGCCAGACTGGAGCCCTGCAGCAACAGCGCACGCGGCAGCCGGTCTGCCAGGACGCCACCAGCCAGCAGGAGCGCGACGTTCGCGATCGACCGGACGCCGACCACGATCCCCAGGTCGGTGACCGAACCTGTCAGGTCGAGCACGGCGAACGACAGCGCGATTGGCGCAACGGCGTTGCCGAGGAAACCGGTGGTGCGCGCGATAGCAAGCCAGCGAAACCTGGCGTACCCGAAAACCCCCACCGGCTATTGATACCGCAGCACGCATTCTCGAGCCTCCACTGCCGTGCTCGCTTGGTAGTTCGCCGGCCTGCCAAAAGAGATGGGAACAGGGCGATGCAGGCCTGACAGCCGACCATCTCCGCAGCGCACCCGATGTCGGTGCCTCGCCGCGCACCGCGTGGTCACCGACACCAGGCTGTGGCGAACACCGCCGTCCCCGCGGGCCGAGGACCGCCGCGCTTCAGCGCATGCGCCGGGCGAGCTCGACTCCCAGGTGTACGACGACCCGTCGGCCACCGTCACGCCGCGGGGACGCGGGCTAGCGTTTCACGGCGGTGTAGGTCAGGTGGGTCACCCGGGACGATGCGTCCGTGCGGGCCTGGTTCAGCGCGAGGCGGGCGGGGTCCACGCGGTCGAACAGGCGGATGCCGGTGCCGAACAGCACGGGCGCGAGCGTGACCGAGAACTCGTCGATCAGGCCGGTGTCCAGGTACTCCTGGATCGTCTCGGCGCCGCCGGCGATGCGGACGTCGCGGTCGCCGGCGGCCTCGCGGGCCTGGCGCAGCGCGCTCTCGATGCCGTCGTTGACGAAGTGGAAGGTGGTGCCGCCCGGCCGCTCCCACGGGTCGCGCCTGGTGTGGGTGACGACGAACACCGGGGTGTGGAACGGCGCCTCCTCCGGCCATGCCAGCTCGCCGCCGTCGAACATGCGCTTGCCCATGACGCTCGCGCCGGTGCGCTCGTAGGTCGCCCGAGCGATGTCGTTGTCGGGTCCTTCCTCGCCGCCCTCGCCGAGCTTGAGGTTCTCCCGGAACCAGCGCTGCGGGAACAGCCACGCCTGCAGCTCCGACCACTTCGCCATCCAGCGCTGGGCCCTCGGGTCGTTCTGACCTTCGGGCGAGAAGACGTCCTCGACGGGCACGGCCTCGGGTGCCATGAAGCCGTCCAGTGACATCGTCACGCTGAAGAACACCTTCCCGGCCATCAGCTCTCCGCTCCCTTCCGAACGATCTCGGCGACGTAGGCCGCCAGGTTGCGCAGGGTCTGCTCGCCGCCCTCGATCGCGTGGTACTTCTCCACCGCCTCGTCGCGGAGTTCCTTGGTGGGGAACACCGTGCGCATCACGATCCGGGTCTGCTCGCCGGCCGGCTCGAAGGCCAGGACCGACTCGAAGGCGTCGGGGTCGTCGCGGGACTCGCCGTGCAGCAGCGCGATCCGCTCCGGCGGGACGATCTCCCGCCAGGTGATCCACTCCTGGTAGTCGGTCCCGTCCGGCCCGTGCATCACGAAGTCCCACTCCCCGCCGACGCGGAACTCGAAGGACCGCGTCTTGGTGGTGAAGCCCTCCGGTCCCCACCACCGCGACAGGTGCCGGACTCGCGTGAATGCCTCGAACACCAGCTCCCGCGGGGCGCCGATCACCCGGGAGATCACGATCTCGCGGTCCGCGGTCGCGTGCGCAGCCTCGCCGCCGCTACTGGTCGTCGCCATCGTGTGGTCCCTCCTGCCTTGCCTGCTTCAACTCCTGCACGTACTCGTCCAGCCGGTCGAAGCTCTCGCTCCAGAACCGCTCGAAGCCGCCCACCCACTCGTGGACCGGCCGCAGCCCGCGGGCGTCCAGGTCGTACAGCCGCTGCTTGCCCGCCCCGCGGACCCGCACGAGCCCGACCTCCCGGAGGACCCGCAGGTGCTTGGACGCCTGCGGCTGGGTCATCCCCAGGTCCCGCGCCAGGTCGGTCACCGGCCGCTCGCCGCCCCGCAGCAGCACCAGAATCTCCCGCCGCTGCGGTTCGGCGATCGCGTTGAACGCGTCCGAGGTCGTCGCCGCTCGTGCCATGGCGCCATCATATGCCTATATCGGAATGTGTCAACGGACCGCATCACGAGCGGGGCTGTGTGACCAACGACCCGCGGCGACTGTGCGGCAGGGTGGGCCGGGGAGGGGTCAGCTGGCCCGGGTGTTGGTGCGGCGGCGTTTGGTGGTGCGTAGCCGGTAAAAATCGGTGCCGGTCTCGATGATGGAGGCGTCGAAGGTGAGCCGGTCGACGATCGCGGCGCAGAGCCTCGGGTCGGTGAAGGTGCGCGCCCATGGATACGCGTTGGTTCAGTGCGGTGCCGCCAGGCTCGCAGCCGTCGGCTTGCGTCGTGCCAGCTCGAACAACTGGAAAAACAACGCCGGAGCGCGGCACACGTCTTACTAGTGCGACCGTGAAATGCGCGGTTTGGGGTTTTCGAGGGAGTTGGAGAAAATGTTACGAAGAACGGGCATCATGGTGGCGGCCGCCTTCATCGTGGCAGCCGGGGCGGTGCCGGCCGCCGCGACGTCGGCGACCGCGGCTCCCGCGCCGTACTGCGGGATCACGTGGGGATCCCTGCAGAAGGAAGGCAATACTGCGGCATTACCGCAATTGACGAACATTCGTGCTGGGCGCCACGATTGTTACGACCGGCTCGTTTTCGACACGCGCGGTGAACATGTCGCCGGGTACTGGGTGAGATACGTGAACACGATGACGGTCGACGGGTCCGGCCAGGTGGTCCCGCTGCGCGGTGGGGCGAAACTCTCGATCTCCATGCAGGCGTCCGCCTACGACCTCGCGGGTCGGCCGACCTACACGTTCGCCAACAGGGCGGAGCTCGTGAACGTGACCGGCTACCGGACCTTCCGGCAGGTCGCCTGGGTCGGCTCCTTCGAGGGCTATACGTCCACCGGTCTGGGCGTGCGCGCCCGGCTGCCGTTCCGCGCCTTCACGCTGCCCGGCAAGCTGGTGGTGGACGTGGCCCACGCCTGGTGATCACCCCCGCGCCATCGACGCGAGGTTGGAATGGGCCGAGTTCCAGAAAGTCCAAGGACTTCAGGTCGGTCTGGAAGCCGCCCGCACGAAGCTCGCCTCGCTGGATCGCTTGGCACGCACCAACAACCGCACCGACCCCGGGGATGATCGGCATGCCGATCATCCCCGGATGGCCGGCTCCGCGAAGCGGCCAGGTCAGTGGTCGACGGGTCCTCGGCCTGCTTGCCAGGCGTGCCGCAGGCCGTCTCTCCGCAGCAGGCGTCCGCCGACCCCGCGTCCGTGACCGGGATCGTGGCGGTCGGTGACGCGTTGCGCGACCACGACGATGATCCCGGCAAGCACACCGACCAGCGCGACGGTGGCCGGAAATGGCTGACGGGCAACAAACCCGGGCATGCGCGGTGCGGGTGGCGCGCCGGCGAGCAGCACCGTGGCGACTAGAATCGTGGCCGGCGGGATCTGGAATGACTGTTCGTCGCCGCCGACATGCCTCTCAGGGGCAATGCTGACCGCGTCGTACACGGAACAGGTACAGCCCGGCCGATCCCGCAACCGCGAGCCGCTCACCTGTGGAGTCGAAAGCGCACCGGATGGCGGTTCCATCGACGACGAGCTGGCAGACCCGCTCCAGGGTGCGCGCGTCGAACAGTGCGATCTTTCCTGGCCCGCTGATCGCAGCCACGTACGCTCCGACGGGATCGGCCGCGACCCGGTACGCGACATCCCATTGGGTCCGCGCGACGACCTTCCGCGCGGGGATGTCCCACAGCCTGAGCTCGCCGCCTAGCCTGCTGCCGACGAGGTGCGCGGTGTCGGGCAGGAAGCAGGTGTCCCAGTATGCGGTGGTGTCCTCAAGCCCTGTACGCGTCCCGGTTGGCATCTCGATCACGTCCACGCCCGCGTCGGGGCGCTGCACCGCGACCAGGGACCCGTCCGCGCTTGTGCTGAAACTGTGTCCTCCGCGGCCAGCGCGGCTGACGTCGACGCTGGCTTCTTCTTCGCCGTTCTTGGCGTCGATCAGTGAGACAATTCCATCCGAGGTGTACGTCATGAGTCGCCGCGGTGTCGGCCAGCCGATGATGCGTGTCTCGTGGCCGGCTTTGGCGGGCAGTTCCCGGACGATCTCGCCTGTCTCCGCGTCCCTGATCCTGATCGGTTCAGCTTCATCGGTGTCCTCGGCGCGGTTGGAACAGGAATCGTGGGCCAGGAACCGACCGTCGGGAGACCAGACCACAGTCACGAAGTAGTGGTCGTATTTACCGGTCACGGTTTGGGCGTCGTTGTGTGCCCGCGTCCAGGCCACAGTGCCCGGCGCGTCGGTAGGCACGACTGTCAGAACTCCGTTTTCAGCGACGACGGCGAGCCGTTTTCCTCCCGGCTGCCAGACGACGGCCGGGGAGGCACCGAACCTAGTCGCGGCTGGGGTGTCGGTGCTTGCGGATCGCCAGATCCGGATCGCTGATTCGGATGTGGCCACCGCGAAGAACTCGCCGGACGGGTGCCAAGCGACATCCTTGAAGCCGACCGCGTGCCCGTGCGACTCGATCACGACGGTGGGGTCCGGGGACTGTTCCCATTGCTCGTCCCACACGGTGACGAGGCCTTTTTCGTGGGCGGACCACACACCGACGACGGCTGTCCCGTCAGGCCGCCACGCGAGCGCGCGAGGCCCTGCTGCTTGTGGTGGCGCGACTCCCTCCCACGCAACGCGCCGCCGAGCTGGCTCGATGAGGAGGAGCCGAGACTGGTCGGCCACGGCGAGCCGGTCGCCGTCGGGTCGCCAGGCGAGCGCGGTCGCGGGCCAACTCCCAAGGTGGAGGTCCCAGGGCTCCTCGGAGTCCGTGGATGCCGGGTCCGGCCACCACAGCAGACTCCCGGCAGGACCCGCCAGGCAGGCGAGGCCGGCCCGCGGATGCCACGCCACCGCGCCGGCCGTGCTGTATTGGCGTAGGTCCAGGGTGCGCGACCGCCCACGATCGAACGGCCGCCACAGTTCCACGGTCGCGCGATGGGCGATCGCCAGCGTCGCCGAGTCCGGTCCCCAGCAGACATTCAGCGGGGAGGACCACGGGTGCACCGCTGGCCACTCGGCGACGACCGCCCCGGTTGGCACGTCCACGACGTATACCTTCAGCTCCTTGCGCTCCTTGTGCTCCTGGACCACGGCGAGATGCTGCCTGTCCGGGCTGAGCCGAGCCTCGACCCGGGCGCCCAGGCGGGGGTCCGTGGAGATCGCGAGGACCGACTCCTGCTCGCCGGTGCTGGTGTCCCACTGCCGCAGCGTGCCGTCGTAGCGGCCCACGCTCGCCAGCCGTCCGTCCGGCAACCATGCGAGGGAGGCGACGCCCCAGCGGTGGCCGGCGAGACTCCGTACCAGGCGCGGGTCGGGGCGATCGGGCAGCGGATGTGCTGCCACCAGGCCGCGCTCAGGCAGCGCCTCCTCGACATGGCCGATGTCACAGAACACTTCAGGGCGGCTGAACAGCCGGCTATGCAGGGTCAACGCGAGGTCGCCGACGGTCCAGTGGCCGATGAGCAGGTGCGCCTCTTGGCGCAGGATGGCCGCCAGCGAGTGAGCGTACGCATCGCCAGGGTGAGTGGCCTGGTATGCCCGCAGGTCGGACTCGAGTGCGAGCGGGCCGCCGTGGTCGAGCCGGGCCACCAGGAAGCGCAGGTCGCGCAACAGTTCAGCCAGTTCGGCGCCGCCCCCCGCCTGGATGAGGTGGTACGCGAGTCGTGGCCACAGCTCGTCGCCGCGCGGGAGGGCGTGCCAGCCGTCGGGCGGTCGGCACGCGTTCAGCAACTCCCGGCTGGTTTCCTTACCCCGGTCGGGGAACCGGCGGCGCATCTCGTCTCGGATCACGTCGTGCAGCCGTACCCCTCCGGCGTCGGCCGAGGCGACCAGGCAGCGGTCGAAGAACCGGTCGCACTCGTGCTGCACGCGAACCTTGCTCATGCGCCACAGTCGTTCCAGCAGGCGTCTGGGGACCAGCTCGCCGGAACCGAATGCCGCGAGCGAGACGTACCTGTCGACCGCGGCCGGATCGAAGTCGGCGGCCAGCCCTTTCAGGCTCAGGTTCAACGTTGCCTCGATGGTGCGTTCGTCACCCGAGTCGGTCAGCTCGTCGATTCGGTACTGGCCCAGGTCGGCGGCGAGGGCATCGACGGCATCCGAGGCAGTCATGCCGTGCCGCTGATGCAGGCTGCGAAGCGTGCCTCCCAGCAGGCTGAGCGCGAGCGGCCAGCGCCCGGACCGTTCCAGCAACGGCGCGAGCTCGTCCGTGGTCGCATCCGGCAAACCCTGCCGCAGCAGCGCTGCCGCTTCGGATGTTGACATCGCGTCGACCCGAATCTCGTGACCGGCCACCACTGGGGGACGCCGGGTTGTCACCAGGCGCACGCAACGCGGCCCACCCGTGAGGAACGGCTCGACGTCCGACTTATGCCAGACGTCATCCACCACCAGCAGGAGCCGCTGCTCGTCGAGCACGGCGGCGAAGGCATCGGCGGCGACCTGAACCGTCTCATACGACGGCCGCTCACCGGTGAGCCTCGCGCTGAGATCGGCGAGCATCGTCACCAGGTGTTCCTCGCTGGGCTCCTGGCCGAGCTTGACCCACAGCACGCCGTCGGCAAAGCGGTTCAGTACGTCCATCTGCCGGCAGGCCCAAGCCGCCAGACTGGTCTTGCCGAAACCGCCGGCACCGGTCACCACAACTGGTGTGGCTACACCTGACTGGTTCGTCTCAGAACGCAGGGCTGCGGTCAATTCTTCTCCGAGTCGCGGGCGCTCGACGAAGTTGGCCGGCAGCCGCGGAGCCATGCACGGTCGTGCCTGACGATTTGCCTGACGCTTGGCGAGCCGCGGGATCTGCCTGGCCAGGCGCTCCCCGAGTTCTTCGATGTCGGAGCCTTGCAGCCGGTGAACCTCGTGGTTTTGAACGGTGGTCAGACCGGTCAACTCGGGTGGCAAGCGATCCGCATCCAGTCTCGCCCCCGGGAACAGGACGGGGACCACCGGAATGTCGTGCTCCCATGCCTCCAGGATCTCCCTGCGCACCCAGTCGTCCGGGCGGTCGATCGGTGGCCCGTCGATGTCACCGTCGAGCCACCGATCACCGACCACGACCAGCAAGACCGCACAGCCCCGCAGCCGAGCCAACAACTCCGGTTCGAAATCACGACCGAGATGAAGGGACTCGTGATCGAGAAACACGGCCTCCTCGCCGAAACGAATCTTCATCTTCTCGTGCACGAGCTGCGCAGAGGATGCTCCATCAGAGGACCGGTAGTTGACGAAGACGAGCGTCTCAGACTCGTTCATCCCGCCCGCCGCGCCACCCATCGGCTCTCCGCTCCGACTCACTCAAGCCACACCAAACGCGGCCACCGTAATACGACCGGCGCCACCAGCGAGGCCGGCTCTCCGCGGTCATGGCACGTGTCGCACCTGGCGCCGGGACCCTACGTGGGTGGGGTCGGCTCGCCTGGTCGGGCCTGCTGGACGGCGTCGTGCAGTGCGGTGATGAAGGCCGTGGTCGCGGGCGGATCCGGTGGGTCGCCGTAGGTGGCCAGGTAGACGCGTCGTTGGAAGTCGCGAAGGACGCTGGCCTGGATTCCGGGCGCGTGGTGGGTGCGCAGGGCCAGTCCGGGCATGGTGGTCACGCCCATGCCCGCGGCGACGAGGGCCTGTTGGACGATGATGTCGTCGCTGGTGTAGGCGATGGGCGGGGTGAACCCGGCCTGCTGGCATGCGTCGAGGAACTCGCGGCGGCAGTTCTCGCAGCCGGCGATCCAGGCGGAGTCACGGTTGCCTGCCAGTGTCTGGCCGGGTTCGAGGCTGAGCAGGTACATCGGGTCGTCGAACAGACGGGTGGCGCGGATGTCGTGCGGGGTCGTGTCGTCGTAGCGGAACACGACGGCGACGTCGACCTGCCCGGCCCGCAGCAGGTCGAGTGCCACGCGCGGGTGGGCTTCGGTCAGGTGCAGGTCGATGCCGGGGTGTTCGCGGTGCAGGGTGCCCGCGGCGTGCGGCACCAGTGCGGCGAGCGCCGACTGGAAGCCGGCGACCCGGACGCGGCCGGTGCGCAGGCCCACCATCGCGGACAGTTCCGCGGCGGCGGTGTCGACCCGGCCGACGATCTCGGTGGCGCGGCGGGCCAGGTGCTCGCCCTCCGGGGTGAGCCGGATGCCCCGGCCGATCCGCTGGACCAGCCTGGCCCCGGTCTCGGCCTCCAGCCTGGCCAGATGATGGCTGACGGCGGGCTGGGAGTAGTTCAGCTGCTTGGCGGCCTTGGTGACCGAACCGTGCGCGGCGATCGCCGCGAGAACCCGTAATCGCAGGATATCCAGCATTCATCAAGAATAGTCATGAGTTCGCCCAAGTATTGGCATTGGACGAATGAGTCGGCCCGCGGGACGCTGAGCGGGACAAACCCGCTCTGCGAAGGAGGACGCGGCCATGACCCTGTGTTTGATGGTTCGCTCGCAAGCTCGCTCACTGGCGACGCTCACCGATCTCGTCCCGGCCGTGCGCCAGGCGATCGACGTGCGGGCCGGCTGGACGGACACCGCGGAACTGGTCGCCGATCAGCTCCGCGCGCACCTGCCCGGCCCCGAGATCCTGACGCCCGATCAGCGTCTCGGTCGGCCCGACCGGGTCGCGGGCCACCTGCTGCACGCCGAGCCCGACGGGGCGTTCTCCATCCTCGGCCTGGTCTGGCGTCCCGGGCAGACCACCCGGATCCACGACCACATCACCTGGTGCGTCGTGGGCGTGCTGTCGGGCATCGAGCACGAGGACCTGTTCGACGAAACGCTCAAACCCATTGGCACGCGGGACAACCCTCCCGGCGAGGTCAGCGGCTTCGCGCCGCCCGGTGACATCCACCGCATCCGCAACGTCGGCGACGAGACCGCCATCAGCCTGCACATCTACGGCACCGACATCACCCGCGTCGGGTCCAGCGCCCGCCGCTACTACAACTGAGGGGCTCGAACCATGGACCAGCACGCCATCGACGAGGTACTGAACCGCCCACTCAGCCAGGAACTGCTGGCCCGTGACCTGGCCAGGCTGGCCTTCGTCGCGCTGGACGGCACCCCTCGGTCGATCCCGATCGGAATTGTCTGGAACGGCACGGAGATCGTCATGTGCACCGCGACGAACGCGCGGAAACTCCCGGCGTTGCGCCGCAATCCCGCGGTCGCGCTGACGATCGACACCGAGTCGCACCCGCCGAAGGTCCTGCTCATCCGCGGCCAGGCGGAGCTAGATGTCGTCGACGGCATCCCGGACGAGTACTTCCAGTGGAACGGCACCTACGAGATGACGCCCGAGCAACGGGCCGAGTGGGAGGACGGCGTGAAGTCGCTCTACGACGGCATGGTCCGGGTCGTGGTGAAGCCGACCTGGGCCAAACTGATCGACTTCGAGACAACCCTGCCCACCGCCATCGAGGAGCTCATGCGGCAACAGAAACAACGCCAGCGCGCCTGAACACGCACACGCGCCGCCGAACCCGGCGGCCAGCCTGACTAGGAGATCACCATGGACGACACCGACCAGCGGGGCCCCCAACCTGGGCGCGGGGCGATCCAGCGGATGGACAACGTCGCCATCGTCGTCGACGACCTCGCGGCCGCTATCGCGTTTTTTGTCGAACTCGGTCTGGAGCTGGAGGGCGAGGCGACAGTCGAGGGCGGCGCGGTGGATCGCCTCGTTGAGCTCGAGGGAGTCCGATCGGACATCGCGATGATGCGCACCCCAGACGGCCACGGACGGCTCGAGCTGACCAAGTACCAGACGCCGTCGAGCCGAGGCGGTGACCCGCGCGCTCCGGCGAACACGCTGGGCATGCATCGCATCATGTTCGCCGTCGACGACATCGACGACATCCTCGACCGCTTGCGGCCACACGGAGCCGAACTCGTCGGCGAGCTGGTGCGGTACGAGAACAGCTACCGGCTCTGCTACCTCCGCGGCCCCGCAGGCATCATCGTCGCGCTGGCCGAGCAGACCAAGTGACCGGTCGGTGAACGGCCCAGCGCGGCGAACATCCGCTTCTGCCGCCGAGCCGTGTCTGGGCACTGCTACGTCCCTGACCGTTCGCCGGGGACGGCACTGTCGAGGACGCAGGTCTTTCCGCTTCGCTCCGATGCGAACTCACGTGGGCATCACGTTCCGATCCTGTCGCCCACGAGAGATTGCAATGTTCGTCCTTGTCACCGGGTCCGGGATGACCGCGGTAACGCCGCGGCGGTGTAGGTGAGCGCGGATCGCGCGGAAAGACGTTCCGCCATCGCGAGCGCGTCCCGCAGCGAGATCCCGAAGGACCCGCAGCAGCGGCCGACCACAAAGTCATGCTCGTCCATCGATGGTCGCCGGACAGTCTCGCGGAACTGTTGCGCCAGGCCGGGTTCGTCGAGGTCGCCCGGTCGCTGCGCGAACCACACGAAGACGACCGGCAGTTCCAAGAGGCCCAACTGCTGGTTCGCAAGCCCAGGACCCCTGAACTTGCCCCGCTAACGTGCCAGCGGGGCTGGCCTGGTGGTAATTTGCATACAGCCTGCCGACAGAGGAGGTGTGTCGTGACGCTGTCCTTCCTCGATCGCGAGAACACGGTGGCGCGTCCCGGCTTCAACCGGTGGCTGATACCGCCGGCCGCGCTGGCGATCCATCTCTGTATCGGTCAGGCGTACGCGACCAGTGTGTACAAGACCGCGCTGGTCAAACACTTCGACACCAGCCTGACCGCGGTCGGGGTCATCTTCTCGCTCGCGATCGTCATGCTCGGTGTCTCCGCCGCGGTGATGGGCACCTGGGTGGAGCGGGCCGGGCCGCGCCGGGCGATGTTCACCGCTGCCTGCTTCTGGGGGTCTGGCTTCCTCATCGCCGCGCTCGGTATCGCCATCGGCCAGCTCTGGCTGGTCTATCTGGGCTACGGGTTCATCGGCGGCATCGGCCTCGGTATCGGCTACATCTCCCCAGTATCGACGCTGATCAAGTGGTTCCCGGACCGGCCGGGCCTCGCCACCGGCATGGCGATCATGGGCTTCGGCGGCGGCGCGCTCATCGCCTCTCCGCTGTCCCGCGAGCTGATGGCCCTCTACGACCCCGGCTACGACGCGTCGGTCTCCACCTCGGTCGCCTCCGGCGGCGCCGTGGCCGGGCTGTTCGTCACCCTCGGCATCGTCTACTTCATCGTGATGATGTTCGGCGTGTTCACCGTGAAGCTGCCCGCTCCCGGCTGGCGGCCGGCCGGGTTCGACCCGGCGAAGGTCACGGCCAAACCGCTGGTCACCAGTGCGAACGTATCCGCGGAAAACGCGATCAAGACCCCGCAGTTCTGGCTACTGTGGACGGTCCTGTTCTGCAACGTGACCGCCGGCATCGGCATCCTCGAGCAGGCGAGTCCGATGGTCCAGGACTTCTTCCGCGAGGGCGGTGAGTCCAGTGTGGCCGTCGCGGCGGCCACCGCGTTCGTCGGCGTGCTGTCGCTGTTCAACATGGCCGGCCGGTTCGCCTGGTCGTCCACGTCGGACTTCCTGGGCCGCAAGCCGACCTACGTCATGTACCTCGGTGGCGGCATGATCCTCTACATCCTGCTGACCGTGGCCGGGCCCAGCTCGACCGCGGTGTTCGTGCTGCTGGCCGGCATCATCATCTCCTTCTACGGCGGTGGTTTCGCCACCGTGCCTGCCTACCTGCGCGACCTGTTCGGCACCTACCACGTCGGTGCCATCCACGGCCGCCTGCTCACCGCGTGGTCCGCCGCGGGTGTCGCCGGGCCGCTGATCATCAACGGCTTCCTCGACGCGCAGGGCAAACCGGGTGACCTGGTCGCCGCCGACTACCGGCCGGCGTTGTTCACCATGGTGGGCGTGCTCGCCGTCGGCTTCGTCGCGAACCTGCTGATCCGCCCGGTCGCAGACCGATTCCACGAGCCGGCCGAACACACCGACGCGTTTGCCGAGGGGGCCGCCGAGTCCACCGCGGGCCAGTAGACGGGAAGATCCGGCGCAGCAGCGGGGCGGCGCGCTCCACGGCCCGGTCGACCATGTTGCGGGTCTGCACCTGCACGCCCAGATAGACCTCCTTCTCCGCCATCGACCGGCCAAGCAGCTGCTGCTGCTCGCCGATCAGGTCCGCGTCGGCGTACACGACGTTCGGCGACTTGCCGCCGAGCTCGAGGGTCCCCACATGGGCCGCTGGTCGACTATTCCGGGTCGCGGTAGGTGCGGTCATAGCGGCACAGGCCGCGGATTGCCGATGGCTGGCCGCGGCCAGCCGTGGCCACCGGCGCCTTCCCTGCTCACCGGTCCGGGCTGCGCTCGAGCACGAAGATCCGGAACTCCCGCCCCGCGAGCCGTCGTTCCATCACATAGGCCGGCCAGTTGCGCACGGCCAGCGCCCACACCTCGGCCCGCTCCGCCCCGTCGACCTGACGCGCCACCACCGGAATGGACCGGCCTCGCACGATGACGGTCGCGTTCGGGTCGGCCACCAGGTTCAGCGTCCACGCCGGATGAGCCGGCCTGCCCCACCCGGACCCGACCAGCACGTAGCGGTCACCCCACGGTGTGTACAAGAGGTCGTGAGTACGGGACAAACCGCTCTTACGGCCGATGGTGACCAGCCGCAACGACGGCATCCCGGCCAGGCCCACCAGGCTCAGCCTTCCCCTGCTCACCCTGTGCAGCACCCGGTCCACCGGGATCACCACCGGCGCGACCTTCATCAGCCACGGGTACCGGCCCAGCCGGTGGGCCAGCCTGGTCAGCGGGTTCACCCGCCGGACTCTAGTCCACAGTAGACCCGCTGATCACGAGACTCTGCGGCCGCGTTGGCGTTGCAGGCGCTGGCGCCGAACCGGCCCGATTAGGCCGTGTGTCAAACCCACGGTCACCGCTCGTACGCAGGCACGATGGTGACCGCGCCGCGCGAGTAGCCCCACGGCACCGCGACCTGTGACTGCGGCCCGGGCGCGCCGGTCACTACGACGACGATGTCGGCGGGATCGGTGACGATCGGGATGCGTTCCGCCGCCCAGAACCAGGCGGGCCAGCTCGGCGAGATGCCGCTGGCCAGCAGGTCCTCCCGCCGCGATCGGGCGGTGTCGTACAGGAAGTAGCGGACGTCGTCCGCGGTCCAGCCGCCGGACGCGATGATCTTCGCGTGTTCCGGGTTGAGGAATACGACGGTCTGCGCCGCCGGGTTGTAGCTGTTGTTCATGCCGACCCGGTGCAGCGCGTGCGCGACGGTGGCCGCGACACCGTGCGCGTCCGTGTTGACGTTGTCCAGGACGTTGTGCGGGCCCTCGCACTTCAGCACGAGCACGGCCGTGTCCATGGGCGCGCCGAGCCGCTCGTGGTAGCCGGGCCACGGGCTGTCGGCGAGGTTCTCGACCACACAGTAGGAGAACTCGGCCGGACTGCCCTGCTGGCTGAGGTCGCCCGCTCCCGGCCGGACGCCGAGCAGCAGGTTGTAGGACAGCGCGACCGCGCGCCCGAGCGCGACGTTCGCCGCGTTGCCCGGTCCCATGCCGCCGAACCCGCTGACCAGGCCGGCCCGCTCCGCCTCCGGTCCGCTGACCAGCACCAGGGTGCCGCTCGGGTGGGTGGTGATCGCCGCCTGGAACAGCCGGAACTCGTCGGCGGCCATGGCCCGGTACGCGGCCAGCACCAGCCTGCCGAGCACCGGCGTGCACCCGGCCATCACCGCGACGACGGCGATGTCCTCGACGCTGACCGGCGCGCCGCGCGGGATCAGCGCCGGCCAGATCTCCAGGCCCGCCTGCTCCCCCATCCCGGCCACCATCGCGGCGACCCGGTCCGGGGTGGGCGGGGTGAACAGCAGGCCGTCGCCGTACCCGCTTTCCCGCAGCAGTGCGGTGAACGCGGCGGTGGCGTCCTCGGCGGGCAGCTCGAGGTACCGGTCCGGCACCTGCCGGTCGTCGGCCCCGGCACCGGCCGACAGCTCCTCGGCGGCGGTCAGGAGGCCCCGCAGCACCGCCCCGGCGGCGCCGTCGACCAGCTCGGCACGCACCGCGTCGGCCGACCTGGTGCGGTCCGCACGCAGCTCGACGAGTGGCAGCCCGGGCAGCAGCCGGTCGACCGTGGCCCTGGCGGTGGTGTAGCCGATCCCGTGGCAGACCGCGACCGTGGCCACCCCGCGTGCCTCCAGCTCGGTGGCCAGTACGACGGTCGGCATCGAGACCCCGGTGTCGCACATGGCCAGCACGGCCGCCACCACACCGCTGCCGGCGATCTTGTCGGCCAGCACGCGAAGGTCGTCGAGGGTGAAGTCGAGCAGGAACGCGGTCTGCGACTCGACCCGCGCGTGGTGGTCGTCAGCGAGCATGGGCCGCAGGACCTCGAACACCGCGGCGTAGCCGCCGAACGACGGTCGCAGCTTTCCGTTGTCCAGCAACAGCACCCGCTGCCCGTCGAGAGCCGCGGGCCGGTCGGCGAGCGAGGCCTGCGGCACGACCATCGACGCCCGCGGGTCGATGGTGATCACGCGGCCGGTCATCGCGGTCCTCCCACGGGGTCCGCCGCCGGCCGGCGCAGCCAGCCGGCGAGCGCGTCACCGGCGATCAGCGCTCTGTCCTCTTCGGACAGATAGTCCAGCTGCTCGAACAGCAGGGCCCAGACCTCGGTGTAGGCGCAGCGCAGCCGGGACAGGTCCGAGCCCCAGAACACCCGCCGCGGGCCGAACGCGTCCACCACCCGCCGGACGTGGTCGTGCAGCGACGGGAACGGGTAGGGCTCGGTGACCAGGTTGGGCAGGCAGGTCGCCTTCACCGCGACGTTGCGCAGCCGGGCCAGCCGGACGATCGTGTCGATGTGCCCGGCCACGTCGCCGTCCCGCACCCGCGGGTCGATGCCGAGGTGGTCGACGACCATGCGAAGTCCCGGGTGGCGCTCCGCGGCCTGCTCGAGCACCGCCACCTTGCCGGGTGCGAACGCCAGCACCGGGATGCCGACCCGCTCGGCGAGCGTCCAGAACCGCTCGGCCGTGCCGTCGGTCAGCAGCGGCTTCTCGTCCCGGATGAAGACCGTCCGCACGCCGAGCACCCTCGGGTCCGCCCACGACTCGGTCAGCGCCTGCTCGAGGTCGGGCCTGGTCGGCGCGAGCCGGATCACGACCCGGAACCGGTCCGGGTACATGCTCGCGGCGTCCAGCACCACGTCGTTGCGGTAGCCCTCCCAGGTCGGCGAGATGAGCACGGTCTGGTCCACCCCTGCTTTGTCCATTTCGGACAGAAGCTCGAGGGCGCCGAGCGGGAGGGGACGGTGCGCGTACTTCGCGCCATCCGGAATCCATGGGCGCTGCGGGGTTTCCGCGGCCCAGACGTGTGCCTGCGCGTCGATCACGACCATGCCGTCACTCGCCTCCGCGGTCAGGACCGCAGGGCGGCGAGGGTGGGTACCGGGTTGCCGCCCGCGTCCACTATCGGCCGGGTGACGGCCATGGTGGAACCGAAGCTGGGCAGGTACACGCTGTGGATGCCGGTGCCGCCGACCACCAGGATCTGGTGCTGCTCCGGGCGGTCCACCACGGGGTAACGGTCCTGGTCGACCCACTTCGGCCGGCGCGAGCGCAGGTAGGTGCGGAATCCCTCGGGCAGCCTGGTCATGTCGATCCGGGCGTGCTCGAAAAGGAAGTGCTGCACGTCGGACACCGACCAGCCGCTGTTGCCGACGATCGCGGCGTGCTCCGGGCACATGACGAGCAACGCCTCGCCGCCGTGCGTCATGTTGTTGGTGCCGGTGGCCGCCACGCCCGCGGACAGGGTCAGCATCAGGTCCGCGGCGTCGTCGCTGACGATGTCGACCATGCTGTGGAAGCCGTGCACGCCGAACACCGAGACCGTCGAGCTGGACCGGTCGAACCCGCGCTGCACGGGGAACGGGTCCCACGGCGTGGCCGCCGTGTTCTCCGCCGCGCAGAAGCTGTACTTGCCGGGGAATCCGTGCGTCGAGCGGTCCACCTGCGGTTCGACCGTGCCGCCGCCGAGGATGACCAGCACCAGGCGCAGTGCGCGGCCGATCGTGGCGTTGGCGACATTGCCGTGCCCGAAGGCGCCGTCCGCGCCGTTGACCCCGATCTCGTCGGCCAGCGGGCCGCTGACGATCACCAGCGGGGTCACCGGGCTGGTGGTCGCCTGCAGCCCGTAGAGGTTGAACTCGGGCTGCACCACCGCCTCGACGGCGGCGCACACGACCGGGAAGTACTCCGGCGCGCAGCCCGCCATCACGGCGATGATCGCCAGCTTCTCCACGGTGGCGTTGCCGTAGAACGGCGCCACCGTGCCGTACGAGTAGGACGGGTCCCGGTCGCAGTAGGTCAGCATCGCCGCCACCCGGTCCTCGGTCGGCGGAACCAGCGGCAGGCCGTCCTGCCAGGTGTTGCGCAGCGCGAGCGCCTGGAAGTCGTCGAAGTCGCGGACCTCGATGCGCTCGGCGGTCAGGGTGGCGGTCATCCGGCACGCACCAGCGAGGTCACGATCGCGCCGAGCAGGCTCTCCGCTTCCGTGCGCAGGTCGGCGTCCGAGCGGGTGGCCATCGGGTGCTCGACGGCGAAGATCGGTGCCCCGGCAAGGCCGATCGCGTCGGCCTCGATCCGGGTCTTCGCCAGGAACGGCGTGGACACGAGGGTGACCGTCGGGCGGCCATGGGCCTCGACGTCCAGCGCGTCGCGGAGGCTCCACGAGGAGCACGAGCCGCAGTCGCCGACCCCGGAGATCACGATGTCCGCCTGCTTGGCGGCCTCGGCGACGTACGGGCTCGGACCGGACGGATGCGCCTTGCACCAGTACTTGACGTCGGCGGCGCCTCGTTGGCGGAGCAGCTCGCCGAGGTGGGTGAGGATGATCGACGCCCCTGGCTTGTTGTTGTCCAGCAGGCCGACGGTCAGTCCGCCGAGACCTTCCGGCCGGGGTGCGCCGGTGCGGGTGCTTTCGAGACGGGACGGTGCGGGGCTGAGCACGGTGATCGGCATGGCCATCTCCACGTCGAGGTGGGCGATCTATAGGTGAAACGGTAGTTCAGTGAGCGAACAGAGTCCAGGTCTTTCGCATGACTAATGACCGGCGCGGGTCCGGTCAGCCGAGCAGGTCGCGGCACCGCTTGGTGAACGCCGTCGTACCGCCGCCACCGCCGAGGTCACGGGTGCTCGACGAGCCTTCGACGATCGCGTCGTGGACGGCGCGGCGGATCCGGTCGGCGACCGTGCCTTGTCCCACGTGGTCGAGCAGCATCGCGCCGGAAAGGATGCAGCCCACCGGGTTCGCGGTGTCCGCGCCCGCGTACTTGGGTGCGCTGCCGTGGCCCGCCTCGAACAGCGCGCCACCCGGGCCGAAGATCCCGCCCGGCATGAGGCCCACCGATCCCGCCAGCCCGGCCAGGACGCCGCACAGGATGCCGCCGTAGACGTTCGGCGTCAGCAGGATCTGGTACCCGGTCGGGTCCTGCAGCAGGTGTGTACACAGTGGATCGACCGCTTCCTCTCGCACCGACAGCGAAGGGAACTCCGTCGCGACGGCGAGCGCGCTCTCCAGGAACAGGCCGTCGGTGGCCCGCTGGCTCGGCGCGAGGTGACCGATGGTGATCCGCTCCTGGCCGTGCTCGACGGCCCACGTGCAGGCGAACCGGGTCACCCGTTCCGCGGCCGTCCGGGTCGTGACCTTCATCGCGATGCCGGTGTCCCCGTCCGCCGTGCGCTGTGACGCGCCGCGGGTCAGGTCCTCGGTCTGGTCCCTGATGATCGCGACGTCCAGGCCCGGCCACCTCGCGTGGCCTCCGTGCGGGTAGTGCCGGACGGACCGGACGTTGGCGAAGGCCTCGATCACGCCGCGCAGCGTCTGGTTCGGACCCGCGTATCCCGACATCGGGTTGCCCATCGGCCCTTTCAGGCCCACGCCGATCTCCCGCACCGCTTCCCGCGTCCGCGGCGGAACCGGGTCGCCGAACTCCTCGTACGCCGCCGCGCCGGCCGGCAGGTCGACCCAGTCGATCTCCGCGCCCGCGGCGGCCATCACCTCGACCGCCGAGCCGACGACCTCCGGGCCGATCCCGTCGCCGCGGATGAGGACCGCGCTGACTCCGCTCATCCTCGCTCGCCTCCGTTCTCCTCGTCGCGGCGCAGCCGGTCGCGGTGATCCGGGTGCGCGATGGCGATCAGCTGCTCGCGGCGCTCCGCCGCGGTACGACCACGCAGGTCCGCCGCGCCGTACTCGGTGACGACATGGGTGACGAGGCTGCTCGGCAGGTGCACAGTGGACAGTCGCGGGACCAGCCTGCTGCGCCCGGTCGAGCTCACCGCGGGTACCGCGATGATCGACAGCCCGCCGTACGCACCGGCGACGGCGAAGTCCAGCAGGCCACCGGATCCCGGCCCGTCCCGCACCCCGGACGGGAGCCCGACCTGCCCGGTGAGCTCGACGACCGGCGCGGAGTTGACGGCGACGAACGGGCTCAGCCCGCCGAGGTGGAGCGGGTCCTGGGCGTGCCGGGACTCGGCGAGCGTGACGGCGTCCGTCGCCGCCAGCCAGTCGTGGAAGCTCGCCGAGCCGAGCGCGATGGTCCCGATGACCGAGCCGCCGCCCGCGCAGTCCAGGGGCCTGGTGACGACGCCGCCGTCCACGAGGGTCCGCGTCCAGTCCGAGACCAGTCCTGTGTGGACGGCCAGCGGCCTGCCCGCGGCGACCAGCGCGCCCGCGACGGAGGCCAGCGCCCGGCCGACGCCGAGCTCGATGACGGCGTCCGGCGGGACCAGCTCGGCCACGCGCGCGCCGATGAGCACGGACGCGTCGTCCTCGGGTTGGGCGGCGAGGCCGGCGGGCGGCTCCTCCGCGTCGACGAGGTAGTCCACGTCCCCGACCGGGAAGCAGGGTCCGCGCGGGGCGGCCGGGCCGTCCGCGATCACCTCCACGGCCCGGAACCTGGCCCGCTCGAAGGCCACCATCGCCAGATCGACCGCCGGGAACGGATACAGCCGGTCGCCGGACCGGCGAACGGTGAGCAGCACTCCGTCGAGTCGCTGCACGCCGCTCGCGATGGCCGCCGCGCACTGCCGCATCGAGTCGTCGAGCAGGCGGACACCCGGCGCGCCGCCTGCGCCGACGAGTCCCGCGGGCACCGGCGTCGAGATCGTGTGCCCGTAGTCGGCGACCCGGAGCAGCTCCCCCGCGGAGCCGGTGAGCACCTGGAGGAACCCCAGGTTGTCGCGATAGGGCGCGACCTCGCGCACCAGCTCCCGGAGCAGCAGGCGAGGCTCGCCGCCGCCGGTCGACACGAAGCAGACGTCGCCGTCGCGCACCAGCTCGCGCAGCCGGGTCATCAGCTGGGGACCGGCCAGGCGACCGGCAGCAGGACCTCCGCCCGGCCCATCGCCGTCCGCTCGCCGCGCTGGTTCGTCGCCAGCACCTCGACGGTGACCGGGCAGTACCCGCCGACCGGATCGCCCTTCGCCACGACGGTTCCGCCGCAGCGGGTGAGATCGCCGACCATGTTGAACCTGCGCACCTGCACCGCGAGCCGCCGGAGCCGGGCGGCAGGCCCCATCCAGTTGGTCAGCAGCACCCCGACCCAGCCGACGCGCTCCGGGCCGTAGTCGTACGCCTCGGGAAGACCGGCCATCCGGGCGAAGTCGCGGTCCCAGTGCACGGCTTCCGGCGGCTCCGGGATGCCGAGGTGGTTGGCCAGCCCGGCGGCCGGATGCCTACGCAGATAGTCGAACCACTCCCCGTGCGCCTTGACGAACAGCCCGCCCCACGCCTGCTCGAACGCCACCGCCGTGGTGACCGTGTAGGGGCCGCGCACGATACCCGGCAAGCTGGCGCCGACCGCCACGTCGCCGGCGAGCAGCGGGCTGTCCCGCACCTGCTCGGCGGCGTACTCGGCGGCGATCCCCGCGATCTCCTCCGGCGTGTAGGTGGCGGTCTCGAACGCGGCGTAGCGCTTCCCCTCCCGCGCGGCCCGCCTGCTCACGCGCATGCCCCACGCCTCGGCCTCGGCGACCACACCGGCCCCCCTGGCGCGGTAGCACACGTCGGAGATCTGCTGGTAGGTGACCTCGGCGAACGTGCTCTTGCGCTCCACCAGGTCCTTGAACACGACCTCCACGTCGATCGACGTGCCGCGGACGAGCGGCTCGTGCCAGGTCCAGTTCGAGCCGGCGAAGAACGAGTGCACGCCGGGCAGGCCGCCCCGGTAGCCGATCGACAGCCGGTCGAACGCGAACAGCATGGTGGGCGGGGCGAGGAGGTCCGGGAAGCCCCACTGCCGGCAGTACTCGGCGTCCCGCCACAGCGGGTTGCGATCGCCGAGCGCGGCGGCCCAGTGCCGCACGGCGTCGGTGGTGATCTCGGTGAGATACGGCTCGGTGCTCACCTTGACCCGCTGGCCGATCTTGGCCCGCAGCGCCGCCAGGGCCGCGGGGTCCACCAGCGGTGCAACCTCCGGCTGCTGTGACGTCTCCTCGACGGCCTCGGACATCGGACACCTCGTTCTCTATGCAGACCAGCGTTCTATATACTCGGCGAGTGTATGGGCGAATTGCGCCGACATCAAGCTCGCCGTACCCCGCGGGACCACGCGGAACGCAATTGACCAGCACAGAGGCATGTCGTATTCTTGGAACAACGTTCAGCCAACAGAACGAGGACGCTCCATGCCGGACGCCTCTCTCAACGCGTCGACGGTGTCCGCCTGAAGAAATCGGCTTCGACAAAGGAGTTTGAGGGTGACCGCAACCTCGATCGACCGGACCTCGGCCGCGACCGAGCTCATCCAGATCTTCGACCCGGTGTCGCCGCGCCGCAGCGTGGCAGGCAATCGCGGTGCCGCGCGGATCGACTCGCTCGAGGGTAAGCGGATCGGCTTGCTGCACAACGGAAAGCCCGGCGGTGAGCACATGCTCGCCGGCATCAGGCTGGCGCTGGCGCAGCGGTACCCGGACGCCACCTTCGACTTCCGGTTCAAGCCGCACGCGTCCGTCGGCGCCAACTTCCTCGACGAGCTCACCGGGGTGTGGGACGCCGCCGTGATCGCCGTCGGGGACTGCGGGTCGTGCTCGTCCTACGCCGTGCACGACGGGACGGAGCTGGAGAAGCGCGGCATCCCGAGCGTCGTGTTCGTCAGCAGCCCGTTCGAGGACATGAGCCGGCTCTGGGCGCGCCGGCTGGAGGTGCCGGACCTGGCGATTCTCGTGGTCGGCCACCCGCTCGCGCAGCTTCCCGCCACTGTCCTGGCCGACGAGTGGGGCGCGCCGCGTACCGGTGAGGTCGTCGACCTCCTGACCGGGGCGCACTGATGGCCGCCCCCGCCATGCCGGTGCTGGAGGTCGCGGGCGACCCGGCGCGGCTCGCGCGCGACCTCGCGGCCCGCAACATCGGCGACGGCCTGCCGGTCGTGCCCGCCACCGCCGGCCGGGTGGCCGAGATGCTGGCCGCCGTGGACCGGGACCCCGACGAGGAAATCGGCTTCATGCCGCCCGTGCAGGGACTGGTGACCCCGCACTACATCGCGGTCAACGCGGTCCTCGCGGGCTGCGCCCCCGAGCACATGCCGGTACTCGTCGCCGCGTCGGAAGCACTGCTCGACCCCGGCTTCAACCTGTTCGCCATCCAGCCGACGACCAATCCGGTGGCCCCGCTGGTGATCGTGCACGGCCCGATCACCGAGCGGCTCGGCATGAACGCCGGGACCGGCTGCTTCGGCCCGGGCAACTACGCGAACGCGGTCATCGGCCGCGCGGTGCGGTTCATCATGCAGAACCTCGGCGGCGGCATCCCCGGACTGACCGACCACGCCACCCACGGCTGGCCGGGAAAGTACACGTTCTGCGCGGCGGAGAACGCCGCGCAGACCCCGTGGGCGCCGTTCCACGCGAGGCGCGGGCTGGCCGCCGGGGACGACGCCGTCAGCATCTTCGGCGTACAGGCGCAGCACAACGTCATCGACGTCACCGGCCAGAACGGGTACGAGGCGCTGAACGTGATCGGCCGCGGCATGGCGGCGGTGGGCACGAACAACCACACGATGGGCGGCGAGGCACTGGTGATCCTCGCGCCCGAGCAGGCCCGGCAGGTCGCGGACAGCGGGCTCGACCCCGACGCGGCCGCGCGCATCCTGTTCGAGTACTCCCGGATCGACATGCGCGGCATGCCCGCGCCGTTCCGGGAGCTGATCCGGGTGCGGCGTCCACAGTGGTGCGACGAGGCGCGGGTGCCCGTCGTCGACCGCTGGGAGGACATCCCGATCATCGTGGCAGGCGGGCCCGGCATCCACGCCCTCTACATGGCGAGCTTCGGCACCACGAAGTCGATCACGCGACGGATCGAGTCCTCGTGACCGAGACCGATGGGAACGCGCGAGCCAACGGCAACGGGGCAGGCACCGGCCGGCTGCCGCTGTCGGGCGTGCGCGTTCTCGATCTCTCCCGCGTCCTGGCCGGCCCGTTCGCGACCTGCATCCTCGGCGACCTCGGCGCGGAAGTGATCAAGGTCGAGGAGCCGGGCGGCGACCACGTCCGGACGCTGCCGCCGTTCTACGAGGGCGGGGAGAGCCACTATTTCCTTGCCATCAACCGGAACAAGCGCAGCATCGTCGTCGATCTCAAGAAACCGGAAGGCCGCGAACTCGTGCTCGAGCTGGCCGCGAAGTCCGACGTCGTCGTGGAGAACTTCCGGCCGGACGTGATGGACCGGCTGGGCATCGGGTTCGAGGAGCTCAAGGCGCGGAAGCCGGACATCATCCTCTGCTCGATCAGCGGCTACGGCAGCACGGGACCGATGCGCGACCGCCCGTCGTTCGACCTGGTGACCCAGGCGCGCAGCGGGGCCATGAGCATCACCGGCGAGCCGGACGGTCCGCCGACCAAGCTCGGGCTGCCGATGGGCGACCTCGGTGGCGGCCTGTGGGGTGCGATCGGCGTGCTCGCGGCGCTCAACCGGCGCCACGCCACGGGCGAGGCGCAGCACGTCGACCTCAGCCTGCTGGAGGGCTTGGTCGGCCTCCTCGGCTACCTGGGCCAGCTCGCGTTCATGACCGGGCAGAGCCCGGGCCGCGTGGGCAGCGGCCACCACCACATCGTGCCGTACGGCCGGTTCGAGGTGGCCGACGGACACCTGGTGCTCGCGCTGCACGTGGGTGCGTTCTGGCGGCGGTTCTGCCTGGCGATCGACCGCCGCGATCTTCTCGAGGACCCCCGCTTCGCGACGACCGCGGACCGCCAGCACAACCGGGTCGAGCTGCAAGCGGCGGTCGAGGCGATCATGCGCGAACGCACGCGGGCCGAGTGGACGGAGATCCTCGAGCGCGCCGACGTGCCGCACGGTCCCATCCTCGACGTGCTCGAGGCACTCGAACAGGAGCAGCTCCGGGAACGCGAAGCCATCGCGGTCATGAACCACCCGACCGCCGGACCGGTGCGGCAGGTGCGCAGCCCGATCCGGTTCGCTGGCGAGGCGATGCCCGGCGAGCTGGCCGCGTCCCCGCGCCTCGGCGAGCACAGCAGGGAGATCTGCGCGACTCTGCTCGGCTGGGACGACGAGCGGCTCGACGAGCTGGAGGCCGCCGGCGTGCTCAACGCGGGCCTGCACGCCGAAGACTCAGCTGGTGAGCCCTCGGCGAGTGAACCCTCAGCCGGTGAAGCCGAACGAACTACCGTCTCGAGCGAATGAGTCCCCAAGTTGCTCCGCGACACCGCACAAGGCGGGCCCGAACTCGGCGATCTTCGACGCGGGAAACTCGTCCGGATGCCCGATCAGAGCGAGCACGAACGCGATCTCCCTGGTCGGGCCGTACACCGGGGCGGCAACCGCGTTCACGTCCTCCTGGTACTCCTCGGCCGAGGAGCTGAAGCCGCGGGCCCGGACGACGTCGAGCGCGGCGAGGAGCGCCGACGTCTCCTCCTCGGTCGCGTCGAGCCCGTGGCTGAAGGCCAGCACGTCCTCGATGTCGCGCGCGGCGAGGATGACGCGGCCGATGGCGGGCACGGTCAACGGGTAGACGTGGCCGATCGGTGCGGTCAGTGCCGCCTTGCCGCGCGGCACGATGCGGTCGACGACGATGGCGCCCCGGTCGGCGGGCAGCGCCTGCGCGATCAGGCAGGTGAGGCCGAGCGACTCCACCAGTGGCCGGACCACCTCCGCGATCTGGCCGCGGTGCGAGAAGTTGCGCCTGCTGGCCGTGCCCAGCTCGATCAGCCTCGGGCCCAGGCGGTACACCGGGTACCGGGAGTCCTTGATGACGATGCTCTCGTCGGCAAGGGTGCGCAGGATGTTGAAACAGGTGCTCTTGTTGATGTGCAACGCGGACGCGATCTCGGAGACGCCTGCCTGTGGCTTGACCACCGCGAGGTATTCCAGAATCTGAATCGCGCGGGAGACCGCAGGGGCGGGCGAGGATTTCCCGTCGGCCTTTCCGTCGTTCGCCGACGCCGTCATGTCGCGCCCCCCAAAGGCAACGGCGTCTCGTTCTCTTGCCTCAAGGCCGCTGTATCGTAGAGAGATCACTGTTCTCTCAGGAGAGTAATGCGTCGCCCGGATATCTGTCAAGGAACGCCGGGCCGGGACGAAGGGCCGCGATTCGGAATGAGGACGGCGCTCGTGGTTGGCGGGACCGGGCCGACCGGTCCGGACATTGTGCGGGGTTTGCTCGATCGGGACTACCACGTCACGGTGTTGCACGGCGGCCAGCACGAGGTGCCGCTCCCCCAGGACGTGCAGCATATTCACGCGGATCCGCATTTTCAGGAGTCCCTTGTGGACGGCGTCGGCGACCGCCGGTTCGACCTCGTCGTCGCCCAGTACGGCCGCCTGCGGTTGGTGGCGGACGTGTTCCGGGGACGGACGGAACGCCTCATCGCCGTCGGCGGAGCCACCGGCTCGACGGCAGCCGCGACCGACGGCCGGTGGCCCGGACTCGGCCGTCCGGTGATTCTGGACGAGGCCACCCAACATCTGGAAGTTGACCCGCATGCCAACAAGTTCGGACACCGCATGGCGGAGGCGGAGCGCGCATTGTTTCGCGCGCACGCCGCCGGCGACTATGTCGCGACCTATCTGGCGTACCCGATCGTCTACGGGCCGCGGCAGATTCAACCGCAGGACTGGTGCGTGGTGCGCAGGTTGCTGGACGGCAGGCGCCGGATCGTCGTCGCGGACGGCGGGCAGAAGCTGGAGAGCCGGCTGTTCGTGCGCAACGCGGTAGCGGCATTGCTCCGCGCCGTCGACGCGCCGGAGTCCGGTGCGGGTCAGAAGTTTCTCGTGACCGACGACGAGGTGCACACGATCCGCCAGCGGATCGAGTTCACCGCCACCGTGCTCGGCGTCGACGACCTCGAACTCGTCGACATTCCGTACCTGTACGCCACCCCGAGCCGCGCCCTGTTGCGACACGAGCCGCAACACCGGGTCGTCCGCAACGACAAGGCGCGGGGCGTCCTCGGCTACACGCCGGTGGTGGACGCCGCCACCGCGCTGCGCGAGACCGTGGCGTGGCTGGTGGCGAACCCGCCCGCGCCCGGCGGCGAGGAGGAGGCACGACTGCAGGACCGGTTCGACTACCCGGCCGAAGATGCCCTGATCGACGCCTGGCACGTGGCGACCGCGGGGCTCGCCGCGGTCGCCGGCCCGGACATCGCCGCGGTCCGTTCGCATCCGTACCGCCACCCGAAGAGTCCCGAAGAGGGTTGGGCGCCAAGGGATCCGGCCAGTACCTGACCCGGCTACCGCGGACCCGCCGCGCCCAGCGCCGCGACCAGGTCGGCCACGTCGCCACCGGCGTCGAGGCGGGCGACCGCCGCGACGACCTCCTCGGCCGGGCCACGTCCCAGCGTCGCGCCCGCATTGTCCAGGAACTTCTCCACGAGCGCGTCCCAGGAGGTATCACCGGCCCGGCAATGGCCGGGCGGATACTCCTGGAGCCGCGCGTGCTCGGTGCCGTCGCTGGTCCAGATATGCAGCCGACCGCCGCGACCGCGTGGGTTCGCGGCGTCGAGGTCGGGAGCCGCCACGACGGAGATCAGCTCGCGCAGCCTGCGGACCTCCGGGAGGTCCAGGAGAGCGGCGTCGTGCGCCTCGGCCACCCCGAGCCTGCCGTGCACCAGCCCGACGGCGAGCATGTCCTGCAGGCAGATGGACGGCATGGCCCGGTCGTCGACGATCTCCGCCGAGTTGGTGGTCAGGTGCGCCTCGATCCGCACGATGTCGACCGGCTCGATCCCGTGCTCCGCCAGCAGGTCAAGCCCCGCGCGCAGCGGGGCGTGGATGGGGTACCCGGCCGAGAAGAACTTGAAGTTGACGTCCTCGATGGCGGCCCGGGTGCCGAGATCGGCGAACCACTCCGG
This sequence comes from Actinophytocola sp., assembly GCA_035995025.1. Lineage (GTDB taxonomy): Bacteria > Actinomycetota > Actinomycetes > Mycobacteriales > Pseudonocardiaceae > Actinophytocola. Next base: position 16,254 of record DASYKY010000058.1, on the reverse strand, counting down.
CCCGACGTGCCCGCCCGTCCAGACGTCCAGCACGCCGTCCGGTGCTTCGAACGCGCTGTCGTGACCCTGAAAACCACTCGCGGCCAGGACCGCCGCGGAGGTGCCTGCCTGCGCGACGATCCCGCAGTTGAGCGCCTTGCTCAGGTGTTCCCGCTCGGCGAAGAAGACCGCCGGGGTCGCCGGCGACCAGGCCGCCGCGAGCGCGAACGCGTGCCGCATCTCGTCGACCGACAGCCCGAGCAGCGTGCCCGCCGCGGCCGCACAGGCGAACGTGTGCAGGAAGTCGCTGTGCACGTGCCGCGTCGTGATCAGGTGCCTGCGCCCGCCCGCCGCCTCGACCAGCCGGGTGCCGATGTCGTAGCCGAGCACGATCGCGGACAGCAGCTCCTTGCCGGTGCGCTGCCGTGCCTGCGCCACCGCCAGCGCGGTCGCCACGATGGACGCGCCCGGGTGACCTTCCGTCACATGCGAGCCGTCGATCTCGTCCGCGTGGCTCGAGGTGGCGTTGGCCAGCGCGGCGTTCGCCTCGGGCACGCGCAGGTCGCCGACTCCCACGACGGTCGACTGCTCGCTGCCCCCGAGCGCGGCGACGTACTCGGCGATCAGCCGGCCGGGCGGCAGGCCCCGGCCGGCCACGACGCAGCCCAGCTCGTCCAGCAGCACCCACTTCGCCTGCTCGGACACCGCGGCGGGCAGGTCAGTGGACCGCTCGACGCAGTACCGGGCGAGCCGTTCGGTCAGCGGGTACCCACGCGGCGCCTCGCGCACCGGCTCGTCGACGGGCTCGTCGATCACGGTCATCCCGCGTCTCCTTTCGCGCGCAGGCAGGCGAGCACGTCGGACGCGTCGCCGACCCGTTCCAGGGTGAGGATGAGCCGAAGCGCCCGTTCGGCGTCGGCCTGCTGGACGTCCGGCGAGCCGTGCCGCCAGCAGTCCCAGTACCGGGCGATGATCTCGTCGGTGGTCAGCGGCCGGTCCGGGTGGCCGCGCGGAATCCGCACCGGCGGCGAGGCGAGCGTGCGCCCGTCGGTCAGCTCCACCGTCGCCACGACGTCGTCCCGCGCGTCCTCGGCGACGACCTCGATCCGCTCGGACACCCGCCCGTACCGGGGATCCGCGAGCGCCGCCGCCTCGAAGTGGCCGAGGCCGAGGTTGCCGTCGACGGCCACGCACGCCAGTACCCACGGCAGGCTGAACAACGCACCGGTCACGCCGTTCCGCCCGGGTGCCTCCGCCGCCCGGAGCATCACGCCCAGCCGGGTGGACCCCACCACGCGAATACGCTCGATGTTCTCCGCGGCGAGGCCCTCCCCCACGACCTCGCGCACGGCGTCGAGCGCCGGGTGCGCCACCGCCCCGCACGGGTAGGCCTTGAACGCGATCCGGTCCCCGAGGTATCGCCTGCCGAGTCCGTCGAGCAGCCGGTCCAGGTCCAGCTTCTGGCCGGCCATCTGCAGGTTGTACAGCCCGTACCCGCCGGTCAGGAACTCGTGCGGGCCGGTCACCCCCCGCTGGGCCAGCGTCGCCGCCGACAGTCCGTTGCGTACCCCGAAGGCCAGCTGCACCGGGATCACCCCGGCCCGCTCGGCGTTGCACTGCATCGCGCCAGCCGCCTGCGCGAAGGCGATGCCGAGCGCGTCCAGGGTGCGGGCGGCGTCCAGCTCCATGAGCCGCGCCGCCGCGGCCGCCGTGCCGAGGGAGGAGTACAGGTACGTGGCGTTCCAGCCGGTGTCGGTCGTGTAGTCCGGAGTGGACACCAGCAGGCGCGCCTGGAGGTCGACGGCGAGCACGATCGCGGCCAGCAGTCGCTTACCGGACACGCCACCGAGTGCGTCCGCCATCGCGAAGGCCGCTGGCACGACGCCTGCCGCGACCGCGTAGCCGTGGCTGCCGCCGATCCAGTACTTGTCCTCGTACTCCGGCACCTTCGCCAGGTAGCCGTGGACAGCGCCCGCCGTCACCGGTGACGCACCGGCCGTGGACCCGATCACGCTGGCCGTTCCCGGCCCGCCAAGATCCCGCAGAGCCGCGACGACGCCTGCCTCCCGATCACGGCCGAGACCCAGCAGGCAGGACCCGAGCGTCCACACCACCTGCCGGCGCGCCGCGTCGATCGTGGCTTCGGGAATGGCTTCGCCGACTGTGTCCACAACGGACTCCGCTAGCCTGCGTTCGAGATTTCCCGGCGACTCAGCCGTCGTTCGTGTCATCGTTGCGCAATCCGTCCATGCTAGGCGGGACCGTGTGGACCGACGGGGGCGGACATCCGTGGCTCGTCGTCGGTCGTGTCATCGGGTGCCGCCCGGCGGGCGATCAGCCGGCGTCGCATGCGGAGCAGGCCCGGCATCACGATTGCGACCACGCAGAGTGCGAGGATCACCAGCGCGATCGGGCGGTGCAGGAACACCGCGAAGCTCTCGCCGCCCATCGCGTGCGTCTGTACGAAGGCCTCCTCCATCATCGGACCGAGGATCAGCCCCATCACGATGGGCAGCAGCGGATAGCCGAGGCGGTCGAGCCCGTATCCGACGATGCCCGCCACGAAGGCCACCCAGATGCCCCACATGCGGTTCTCCACCGCATACGCGCCGAGGAACCCGAAGACGACGATCGCCGGGTACAGGTACGCGTAGCGGACGCGCAGCAGCGAGCCGAAGACCGGAGCGAGCGGCAGGTTGAGGATCAGGAGCAGCACGTTGCCGATGTAGAACGACGCGAGCAGGGCCCATACCAGGTCCGACTGCTCGACCATCACGAGCGGGCCGGGCTGGATGCCGAAGAGCAGGAACGCACCGAGCAGGATCGCGGTCGCACCCGATCCCGGGATGCCGAGCGCGAGCGTCGGGGCGAACGCGCCGTTCGCCGCCGCGTTGTTCGCCGCCTCCGGGCCGGCGAGCGCCGCGACAACGCCGGTACCCCACTTCTTTGGTCCTTTGTAGATCCTGCGTTCGACGTCGTAGGCCAGGAAGGACGCGACCGACGCACCGGCACCCGGAAGCATCCCGAGCAGGAAGCCCTGCCCGCTCTGCCGCAGGGTCGGTCCGGTCATCTCCCGGAGGTCGGTCCGGGTGATCATCATGTCTCGGAAGCGGGTGCGGATCGGTGGTGGCGCACCCTGCCCGAGCGACTTGATGATCTCACTGACGGCGAACAGTCCGATGAGGACCTCGATGAACCCGATACCACCGAGCAGCTGGGTCGAGTCGAACGAGAACCGCGCCACGCCCGACTGCGCGTCGATGCCGACCGTGCCGAGCAGCAACCCGAGACCACCCATCGCGATGCCCTTGGCCATGCGGCCGGAGGAGAAGCTCGAGATCGACAGCATGCCGAACAGCAGCAGCGCGAACGTCTCCGGCGGCCCGAACTTCAGCGCGATCCGGCTCACCAGCGGCGCGGCGACCATGAGCAGGACGATCGAGATCGTGCCCGCCACGAACGACGCGATGGCCGCGATCGCCAGGGCGGGACCGGCCCGTCCCTTCAGGGCCAGCTGATGTCCGTCCACAGCGGACACTACCGTCGAAGCCTCACCGGGGATGGCGACGAGGACCGAGCTGATCGTCCCGCCGTACTGGGTGCCGTAGTAGATCCCGGCGAGGAGAATCAGTGCCGTCGTCGGGGACAGGCCGAGGGTGAGCGGCAGCAGCAGCGCCATCCCGCTGCTCGCGCCGAGACCGGGCAACATCCCGACGATCGTCCCGATCAGCACGCCCAGGCCGCAGTACAGGACATTGTGGAGGGACAGGGCTTCCTGGAAGCCGCCGAGGAGCGTCGAGAAGTCCATCCGGCTATCGCCCGCCCGCCAGGAAGAAGGGCCCGGCCGGGACCGGGATCAGCAGGAAGTGGACGACGAGCCACAGCATCGCCGTGATCACCACCGTCGCGGTCACCGCCCGCCAGAGCGCGAGCCGTTCGACCACGACGAGGGTGCAGAAGACGATGCCCGCCGCCGCGATGATGAACCCGACCAGAGACATCAGACCCGCGCCGATGCCCATGATGACCAGGGCCAGCACGATCTGCCGGATGGCGACCCGGCGGTCGACGGGCGGGCGCTCCGCTCCGTCCGCGGGGACCGCCTCGGCGGGGGTGTTCCCGGGCGACGGCGCCTGCCTGCCGACCCGCAACAAGACCGTCAGCGAACCGCCGGCGAGCAGCATGCCCGCGAGCAGCGGCATGAAGCCCGGACCGACGGCGCCGGTGTCCTGGCTCAGCCCGTACCGCACGCCGCCGATCGCCGCGCCGACACCGATCGCGAACAACGTTGCCGCGCCCGCACGCTCCCAGTGTTCTGCTGCTGCCACTGGTCAGACTCCTGTTCGGGTGGCCGTTTCTCGGTTGCCTACTTGGTCGCCTGGTAGTTGTCCTCGAACGTCTTCAGGTACTGCGTCGCCTTGTCGCCAAGCAGCACGTTCTTCAACAGCAGGCTGGTCTTGACGTGCTTGTCGTAGGTCGCCGACGCGGACCACTCCTTGGCCACGTCCTCCCAGTACGCCTTCTCCGCCGGGGAGAGCCCGCCCGCCGTCATGATGCCCTTGAAGTCCACGCCGTCCGGCGTGATGCCCAGGACGTCCTTGGCGGTGGGAATCTTGTCCAGCGGCGCGATCGGCACCACCTTGTCGCTCAACGTGAGCTGCGCCGCGACGTCCCCGGACTGCAGCTGCCCGATGAACTCCTGACTGCTCAGCGACGCGATGTCGATGTCGCCGGCCAGGAGCGCGCGCATGATGTCGCCGCCGCTCTGCAGGTACACCGGGTTGTACTTGACACCGATCTTGTCGGCCACCTGCCGGGAGCTGATGTCCGACCGGCTGCTCGCGCCGGCCACGCCCACGTTCATCGCGCCCTTCTGCCGCGCGTGGTCGGCATAGCCGTCGAAGTCCTTCCAGGACGCGTCGGCCTTCGCGACCAGGAACTGGGTGTCCAGCTCGGTGATGGCTATCGGCGTGAAGTCTGTCCAGGAGTACGCGACCTTCTGGTCGATCGGCAGCGTGATCAGCCCGCTGAACAGCAGCGAGAGGATGTGCGGGTTCCCGTTCTCGCCCTTGAGTTCCGTGTAGGCGACCGCCGTGCCGGCACCCGGCCGGTTCACGACCTCGGTCTTCACGTCGGGGTGCTTGTCCTTCATGAACTGCTGCAGGTTCCGGAAGAGCAGGTCACCGCCGCCACCGGGATTGCCCGGGACGAGGAAGGTGACCGCCCGGGTGGGCTTCCACGCTCCCGCGGCCCCCTGCCCGCCGGAGTCGCCCGCACCCGCGCAGGCGGTCATGACGAAGGCCAGCGCCGGGACGCAGAGGATCGCGGCGATCGCGCGGAGCCGGTAGAGAAGACGCGCCGACAGCTTCATTGCTGGCCTCCGTTTGGGGCAACTGGTCGAGCGTGGTCTCTTGAGAGAACGCTGTTCGTAGTAGGGTACGAGCGTCGGATTGGCGTGTCAACCAGCCATGACCTCGAGCGAAACGGGTTCGTGGCAGCGGGTTCAGCGCCCCCGACCGTGTCGCAAAAGCCCGAACCGGACACCGAAGGACATGCCCGGTAGCGCTCCGCCAGCCGGCGGCGGGGTGGCGCCCACAAGCCTGACCACGCAACGCGCTGAACAGGCCCCCCTTCGTCCGTCGCGCTGAGCGGCTGCGAGGGGACGTCTCGGAGGACGGCAGGACCCGGCTGAGGACGCACCGAAGGTGCTACGTCGTGACAAGCCACTACCTCGCGACGCGTCATTGCTGCTGATCCACCTGCGCAAAGACCATCCCCGAGGCAGTCGTGGAACCGGCCGAGCACAGCGTCCTTCGTGTGGTCGCCTCCGCGGAGCAAGGGGCCGGGCCCTGCGATGGCGGGTGTGCGCTGTTCCTGGTGGCCGTTTCGGCGCCGTATCAGGCAGATCTGGTGTCGCGCATCCCGGGCCACGATTCCGTCGAGCAGACCCGCGAGGCCGAATTCGAACCGCTGTCGCGGGTCGGCGTCCTCGGCTTCGGTCACCCGGCGGGTGAAGTGTGGGTAGTTCCCGCGCTGCCGCGCCTCGACGTAGGAACAGATCATGTCGACGATCTCAGACTCGTTGAATGCGCGCGAGTCGCGGTGGCACCACCCGCCGGGCTGCTCACCACACCCCCTGAAGGTGTTGGCTTGTCCCTCGCGCGAGCTACCCGGAAATGAGCTCTCGCCGGGGATATTCCGTGCCACGCATTCCTCATACGTTTCACGCATGAATCCTGGAACGCGGCGCTGGGCGCGCCTGGTCATCGTCGCCAACTTCGTGTTCGTCGGTGCCTGGCTGCTCGCCGCCACCTGGCAGGGGACCGGTTACAGCGTCGCCGAGCACACCATCAGCGACATGTACGCCGACGGCGCACCGGGCGCGTGGTTCCTCGTCCTGACCTTCACCCTGTGCGGCGCGGCCGTCCTGCTGTTCGCGTTCCGGTCGTTGTGGCCGGCGTTGCGCGCAGCCGGCTGGCCGGCCCGGGTTGGCGTGCTCCTGTTGGGACTGTCCATCTTCGGGCTCGGCGACCTGCTGTCCGTGTTCGAGCAGCAGGGATGCCGGCTCGCCGACGCGGGCTGCACTCCCGACGCGCAGACCGCCACCTTCGGTGGCGCGGCCGACGCCACGCTGAGCACCTTCGGGGCATTCGCGCTGCCGGTGTGCGGACTCGTCCTCGCCGCCGCGATGAAGCGGCTGCCCGAATGGCAGCGCTGGTCCCGCCCCACCTGCTACGGCGCGATCGCGATCCTCGCGTTGCTTCTGCTGGACGGCATCCTGGGCGGCGCCGGACTGGGCGGGTTGGGCGAACGGCTGTTCGCGCTCGGCGGCGCGGCCGGGATCACGATGCTCGCCGTCGGCGTACTCCGCCGGGCCGTCATCGTTGCTCGGGCGTCCGCCTGAGGAGTCGGCGTGGGCTACAGTCGCGTGATGTTCCGACGGGCCGCTGACCCGGTGATCGCGTGGTGGCGGGCTCGAGGAGTCCCTACCCAGGACGGAATCTTCGCTCTCACGCTGGCCGCGCTGGCCTTCGCGCCGGGCCTGATCGACAACGGCACGGACCTGGCCGAGTTCCCGCACCGCCCGCTGGACGCCCTCGGCATCGCGTTGGGGCTGGCGCAGTGCGTGCCGCTGGTGCTGCGCCGCACGGCCCCGCTGCTGTGCCTGACCCTGGTCGTCGCCGCGTTCGCCACCGACCAGATCCTGGCCTACCCGACCGGTTTCGGCAGCACGGGCCTGCTCGTGGTGCTCTACACCGCGGGCGCCTATGTGGACGGACGGTGGCTGCTCGGTGCGGGCGTCGCAGGCTACCTGGCGTTCTGCTTGACACTGCACGTGATGGGCTCGCCGGAACAGCCGGCGCAGTACGCCTCCTTCTTCCTGATGATCACGGTGTGCTGGGCGGCCGGCCGGTGGATGCGGTCGTTGCGGGCCGGTGCGGAGGCTCGGCGGGTGCACAGCGCGCAGCTGGCCGTCGCCGAGGAACGCGCCCGGATCGCCCGCGAGTTGCACGACGTGGTCACTCATCACGTGACCGCGATGGTCGTGCAGTCCGACGCGGCCCAGTTCCTGCTCCCCGAAGCCCCGCAACGCGCTGCCGACGGGCTGGCCGCGATCGGCGACACCGGCCGTCGCGCCCTCGCCGAGCTCCGCAACCTGCTCGACGTGCTGGACGGAAACCGCTCGACGCCTGCGTCGACGACCGCGAACGCCATCGACGAACTGGTGGCGCGGGTCCGGTCGGCCGGGCAGCCGGTGGAGTTCGCCCAGCGCGGCACCCGCCGGCCGGACACCCCGGACGGCGTCGCGCTGGCTGTGTACCGGGTGGTGCAGGAGGCGCTGACCAACGCGGTCAAGCACGCGCCCGGCCACAACACCCGGGTCCAGCTCGACTACGCCGAGGACGACATCACCGTGCGGGTGACGAACGACCGAGCGCACGGCCGGTCCCGGACCGCGGACCCGGGCGTCGGACGCGGGCTGGCCGGTCTGCGGGCCCGGGTGGCCGCGGCCGGTGGCGAGCTGTCCGCCACGCCGGGAGCCGACGGCTTCGAGGTGCGTGCCTGCCTACCGCTGCGGACCAGCACGTGACCGCGCCGATCCGGGTACTGATCTGCGACGACCAGGAGCTGGTCCGCACCGGCTACGCCACCATTCTCGCCGCGCAGCCCGACCTGGCCGTGGTCGGAGAGGTCGGCGACGGCCGGTCTGCGGTGTCCGAGGCACGGCGGCTCCGGCCGGACGTGGTGGTGATGGACGTGCGGATGCCGCTGCTCGACGGCATCGAGGCCACCCGGCTGCTCGCCGGGCCCGGCGTGCCGGATCCAGCCAAGATCCTCGTGGTCACCACGTTCAACCTGGACGAGTACGTCTACGACGCGCTGCGCGCAGGCGCCAGCGGTTTCCTGCTCAAGGACGCCAAACCGGCCGACCTGATCACCGCGGTGCGCACCGTCGCCGCGGGCGAGTCGCTGCTCGCCCCCGCGGTGACCCGGCAGCTCATCGGCCGGTTCGCCGACCGGGTCCGCCCGCCGGACGGAGCCGGCCCGGTCGACGCACTGGCCCGGCGGGAAGTCGAGGTGCTGAAGCTGATCGCCGCCGGCATGTCCAACGCAGAGATCGCGGCCACCCTGGTGATCAGCCCGGAGACGGTGAAGACCCACGTCTCCCGGATCCTGGCCAAACTCGACCTGCGTGACCGGGTGCAGGCCGTCGTGTTCGCCTACCGATCCGGCCTGTGCTGAGGCGCGTTTCGGACCGAATCGGTTGTGCTTGCGACCGAGGACCGCCGACCCCGCTGATCGGCTGCAGGACGAGGTGGCGGCAGTCGAAACGTGGTGTGACGCTGGTGGTGGGGTCAGTCGCCGAGACGGAGGGTGATCACCAGGCCGATCAGTGCGACTACGCCTGCCAGCAGCATCGCTGCCCTGGGATTGCCGAAGTTGAGGGTCCATCCCAGACCGAACCGGCGTGGAATCCACAGCGCGTGGTCTTCGCGGTTGATGTAGAACAGTCCACCCCGCCAGTACTTGTCGTCGTCGCGGTGGGTCAGGCCGGTGTCCTCCTCGCCCTTGTCGCGCTCGCGGTTGTTTCTGGCCAGGACCACGATGGCCGTCACGACGCCGGCCAGGATCGGGAGCACGACCACCAGCGGCGCCCACGACGTGACCGTTCCGGTCCACATCAGCAGCGATGAGCCAAGCATCCCGAGGTCGACCATCGCGACCAGTCCGAGCAGCGCCTTGGCGCCCAGTGACATGTACCGGCGATGCCAGCGTGCGGAGGCGACCGGGTGCGCCGGGTCGATATCGGAGCGGCTGCGGAAGACGATGGCTGCCGCGATGCCTACGAGCAGGGCGGTCGCGCCGATCTGCACGAACACCAGTGAGAACGCGGTGCCGACCGACTTGGCGGCCAATCGGTCGGGCACGCCCTTCGCGCCGTAATGCACGGCAAGTGTCTCGGGCATCGAGGGGTAGAGGAGCACGCCGATCACCACCGTGGCGAGCGTGACGATCAGCGCTGGTGCCAGCCAGAGCCAGGGAAACCGAGGTGGGTCGGTCCGCAGTTCGGTGTCCGCCGCGATGCCTTGGCGCAGGCCCTCGTACCAGCCTCCGGCGGCCTTGGCGGCCTGGACCTCGTGGTGGGCCAGGAAGAAGCAGCCATACCAGACGCCGACGAGCAGCAGCACGGTCAACGGCAGCAGCAGCGTTTCGCCGGTCAAGGCGTAGATGAGGACGCCGACCCCGGCGGCGACGATCCCGCCGAGGAGTACCCGCCATCGGTAGATGCGGGTTTGTCTGGCCACCGTTGGGTCGTCGGCGTGCTGGGCCGGTACCCGAACGCCGAAGGGCACGGTCTGACTGGTGATCGAGGGCAGCACGAGGCCGAGTACGAGCACCAGTGCTGACAACGTGGAGCTCAGGACGATGGCAACGGTCATGGCGTGTCCTCTTGCTGGGTGGTACGGAATGAATCGAGCACGGACCGACAGGTCGCGAGAACCTCGTCGGCCGGTAGTCCCTTGGCGATGGCCTCCGCCAGCAGGGTCCGTGCCCGCGCGGTCCATTCCGTGTGGAACGGCGGGTCGGCGGCTGTTGGGTTCACCACCGCGCCGGTTCCGCGGTTGAGCCGGATCAGGCCTTGCTGGCGCAGGAGGTCGTAGGCCTTGTTCACGGTGTGGAAGTTGATCCCGAAGTCCGCGGCGAGCGCCCTCGTGGCCGGCAACGGGCTGCCCTGGGTCAGCACGCCCTCGGCGATCGCCTCCACGATCCGGTCTCGGAGCTGCTGGTAGATCGGCACCTCGCTGGCCAGGTCGACGTTGAGGATCACGGACCTACCTCCACTACTGTTATATAAGTTATAGAACAAACCCTACCACGTGGCAAGGCCGAAGTTGCGCGATCCCACCAGTCCGCAAGTGGACAACCGGAAGGCACAGTGCGATCGCCCGACTGCCGCGCGGGTCCCTGTCGGCCCATGGAAACGATGACGTGCCTGAAGGATGTGTCGAGTCAGGCCAACCCGGTCAGGAATCGAGAAGCATCCAGCACAAAGCCGGAACTAGGGTCAACGCCGTGACTTCCATCGAATCCATCAAGGAGGCCTGATCACATGTTCACGAAGAAGGGTGACGCGGCTGTCCTCGCCAAGCTCGGTGATGCCCCTGCCCAGTATCGGGAGATTGGCGAGCGCCTGCACCGCATCATCCGGGAGAGCGCGCCGTCGCTCGAGCCGATCGTGCGGTGGGGGCTTCCGTTCTATGTGAAGGACGGCAAGGACGTCTGCTACATCAAGGTAGACAAGGACTTCATCGCATTCGGCTTCGGCGAAGTCGTGAACCCCGCTCGTGAGGAGGGCGCCCACATGCACCCCGTCGCGTGGACACTCACGTCGCTGGACGCCGCGACGGAAGCCAAGATTCGTGCGCTCATCAAGAAGGCGGTGGCCTGACATGGACGGCTCGCGCCTGTCCGATCAGCGGCATGAGCGCGCGTTCGTGGAAGGCGCTGATCCAGCGTCGCCCTATCGCGGCGGAGCCGGCGTTCGTCGGTGAACCGCTCCCGTGGTCTGACGCTGGAGTGGCGCGATCCCGCGCAACGCCCTGCTCATCTCGGTGGCCGAGCTGGGGGCCGTGGCCTGATGCGCCTGCTCAGTCGTCGACGGCCTGTGCCGCGGCGGCGATCGGCTCGAGCCCCGCGATCAGCTCGTCGAGCTCGTCCGCGGTGAGCACGTCGTACGCCGGCGCCGCCAGCTCGTCGGTGAGGGCCTCGATCCGCTCGCTGGTCTCCCGGCCGGCGTCGGTGAAACCGCCGGCGGCGTCGGTGAGGCCGCGGCCGCGCAGCCCGTCGACGACAGCGGCGAGCTGTGCCTTGGGCAGGTGGTGGATCCGGCCGAACTCCTCCGCCTTCATGCCGAGGGAGACAGCCATGAGGACGTGAGCTTCGGTGCCGCCGATGCCGTGGGCGAGGAGGGCGGCGTTGTGGCCGTCCCCGCGGTGCTCGCGCAGCAGCGTCGCCGCGTGCCAGAGCCTGGCCACCGGCTCCTCGGGCACGGCGAGCGCCCGGAGCCCGGCGTACAGCGCTCGGCCTTCGGTTGGCGCGCTGAGCGCTGCTCGGGTGGCGAGGTCGGCGACCCGCACCAGGGAGGGGGAGTCGGCGAGTTGTCCGATCGTCTGCCGCAGCGCGGTGGCGCTGCCCCGCTCGCGCACGGCGATCGCCTCCTCGGGGGTGGTCTTGCCCCAGACCCAGGGGATGTGGCGTGCCACTTCGCCGTTGGCGAAGTTGTAGAAGACCGCGTGCACCACCTCGGCCGGTGCCAGCCCCAGCGGCGCGGCCCGGCCCGCGAAGTACCCGTCCCAGTAGTTGCGCATGCCCAGCGCCAGGAACGCCTCGTTCGGCACCTCGGAGAAGGTGATGGTGGCGATCGGCTCGACGAGCTCGAACATGCGGTGGACCTTGGCCTGTGAGTGCGGCATCGGTCGGCATCTCCTGTGGTCGTGACGGCGCCCTGGTGGGCGACCTCTCAATCTAGCGACGAACAACGCGGCCCGGATTCGACAACTCCGGTCGATTCTCCCGGGCAGCGTCGGAGTGTCACACGGAACTCGGTCGCCGCCGGACCTCGCGACGACTCGGATCCTGGAGCGGCTCGCTGGCCCTACGCTCGTTCATCGGCTACTTAGTGCGTGTGCCCCGAACGTGACCGAAAGATCGGCGGACGGTCCGTGGTCGCGGTAGCGGCCGGCTGTGGTGGCATGGCGACAAGCAGGCTCGTGGCGAGCGCGAGAACTGTGGTGGCAATCATTCTTCGTTTCCGCGAAAGCCATCAGATCGCCCAATTCGGGCCACCCATTGGTGTGTGATCGTTCCACTCGATGTGTTAGGCCCCGCCTCAGGTTGGTGATTGTTCGTCCTCGACCGGGTCGGCGCGCTGGTTGCCTGTGGTTTCGGTCGTATCGGAGGTGTAGAAGTGATTTTGGCCAATTCTGGTCGGGAGCTGGTTGGCGCTTCGCGGGGAAGGTGGTTTCGATGATGGGCGACCAAGGTAATGGTCATGTCCATGACGGATTTTCGGCGGATCAGGCGGCGCTGTTCCTGACCGGCGGGGCGGCAGGTAGCCAACTGCGGGAAGGAAGCCATGAGGCAGGCGGCGCGCGCCGGTCGGTGATCGCGACCACGCAAGTGCTCGAGTTGCACGTCTGCATGGGGCTGAACGCCTGCAAGGGTCATGGCGCCGCCGCCACGGCGGCACTGCCGGGCACCGGACAGTGCGCCACCGCATTGCACGTCTGCCACGGTGACAACCAGTGCCGGGGGCAGGGCGGGTGCGGTTACGCCGGCAGCGAGTTCGAGCAGACCAAGCCAGGCGAGCAGACGTGCAGCTACAACGGCAGCTGTGCGAGCCCGATCAACGAGTGCCGGGTGGCATCGGCCGGGCCGTTCAAGGGCACCAGCGTGTGGAAACTGGCGCGCACGCGGTTCGAGTCCCGGTTGTGGGAAGCCGGTGTCCCGTTCGGCCCGGCGCCCGGCATCGGCTACCCGAACGACCTCGTGCCGGAGTACGAGTCGGATCGGGAGGCGCTCTACGCCGGATTGGCCGACGGCAACGGGTCGAGCTCGGAGGTCGCGCTTCCGCGTTACGTGGGCCGCACCTGATGACCTCGACCGACCGGCTCGGCCTGCCTGATCTGGGGTTCGGCGTCGGCCTGCGCGCGGGTCACGCCGACCACCTGCTCGGGGAACCGTCCGGGGTCGAGTGGTTCGAGGTGATCACCGAGAACGTCCTGGACAACGGCGGTTACGCCCGGTACCTGCTCGACCAGGTCGCCGAGCGGTTCCCGGTCGCTCTGCACGGTGTCTCGCTCTCGATCGGGAGCACCGATCCGCTTGACCTGGACTACCTGCGACGGGTGCGCCGGCTCGCGGACGGTGCGGGCGCGGCGTGGGTCTCCGATCACCTGTGCTGGACGGGGGTGCTCGGGTTGAACACGCACGATCTGCTGCCCTTGCCGCTCACCGAGGAGTCGCTGGGCCACGTGGTGCGCAGGGTCCGCGTCGCACAGGACGTGCTGGAGCGGCCGCTGGTCCTCGAGAACCCCAGCACGTACTTGGGTTTCACCGAGTCGACCGTGCCCGAGGGCGAGTTCCTGGCGCGGCTGGCGGAGGAGGCCGGTTGCGGACTGCTGCTGGACGTGAACAACGTCTACGTGTCGGCCGTCAACCACGAGTTCGACCCCTACGACTACATCCGGGCGCTGCCGCCCGATCGGATCGTGCACCTGCACGTGGCGGGGCACACCGACTGCGGCACGCACCTGATCGACACGCACGACCAGCCGGTGGCCGACCCGGTGTGGGACTTGTACACCTTCACGACCGGTCGGCTGCCGGCGATGTCGGTCCTGCTCGAGTGGGACGACCACATTCCGCCATTTCCGGTCCTGACCGCCGAGCTCGACAAGGCGAGGGAGCGGACCCGTGCCGGCTGAGCGGTTGAGCCAGCTCCAGACCTGGTTGCAGGGCGCGATCATGGACCCGGCCGAGGCGGGCGACGTGGCGGACTTCGTGGTCGCGACGTCTCGATTGCCCGCGGCCCGGCGGCTGGCGATCTACCAGCACGGGTATCTCACCAGGTTGATCGACTGCCTGAGGGCGCACTACCCGGTCGTCCGGCGCCTCCTGGGCGCCGAGTTGTTCACCGAGTTCGCCCGCGACTACCTGCGGGCTCGCCCCTCACGCAGCTACACGTTGGAGACCCTCGGCGCGGGGTTCGCCGACCACCTGGCCGCCACTCGTCCGGACGCGATGTCCCCGGAGCGCGAGCCGTGGGTCGACCTGTTGCTGGACGTCGTCCGGTTCGAGCGGGCCTTCACCGAGGCGCACGCCGCGGCCGGTGCGGAGTTCAGCGAACCGCCGCGGGCCGCGCCCGAGCCGGAATCGCCGAGCTGGCCCGATACTGCTGTGTCCACTGTGGAGTGTCTGCGGCTGATGCGAGCAGGTTCTGCGGTGCACACCTTCGCGGTCGCGGTGCGCGCTCAGCAGGATCCGCCGCTGCCGCCGCAGCGCGAGGTCCGGTTGGCGCTGGCCCGCAAGGACTTCGTGGTCACCGCGACCGAACTCGACGAACCGCGTTACCGGCTACTGGCGGGACTGCGGGCCGGCACGCCCCTCGGCCGGGCCGGCGACGACGCCGGGTTGACCCCGCACCAGACCGATACGTGCCTGCGCACCTGGATGGCCGAACGACTGATCGTCGGAATCAACGGAAGGAAAGCGCACCGATGACGACCACCTACACCGAGATGCCCGCAGCGTATGTGATCCCGAAGGCGAACCGCCCGATCGACACCGTCGAATCGCTGTTCTCGCATCTCTACGACGCCGCCCGGCTGGAGATGTCGACCATTCCGCTGTACTTGTACTCCGCGTACTCGATCAAGACGGAGAACGTGTCGCAGTGGTCGTCGGGGCCGGGCGCGTTCCGGTTGATCAAGAGCATCGTCATCGAGGAGATGCTGCACCTGTCCCTGGTGCGCAACCTGATCGTCGCCATTGGTTACGGCGACCACGTCAAGTTCCAGCACAAGGCGTTCATCCCCGATTTTCCCGCGCCGATGCTGCACCGGGTGCCGGAACTCGAGCTCAAGCTCGCCCCGCTGACCACGGAGCTGGTGCGGGACGTCTTCATGCCGCTGGAACTCCCGGCAAAGGTGGACGCGCCGCCGGAGTCCGGCGAGTACCAGACGATCGGCCAGTTCTACAAGGCGATCTTCGATGGGTTCCAGCGGCTGTGCGGTGTCGGCCCGGGCCCTTCCGGCCGGCCGGATCCGGCCAAGGAGACGGCGCTGTTCAGCCACAACAGGCTCGACCTGCAGTACACCAACACCTATTGGAACGAGGGTGGTGGCGGCGCGCCGGTCATCGTGCACGACCTGCATTCGGCGCTCACCGCGATCAACGTGATCGTGGAGCAGGGCGAGGGCATGGACCTGGACCAGCAGGAGGTACCGATCGCCCCGCAGGAACCGGTGTCGCAGCAGCAAGCCGGCCTGTTCGAGTTCCCGCACTACGTGAAGTTCAAGCGCATCGCGGACGGCTGGGAATCCATCGGCGACGTCTACTCGATGCCGGAGAACCCGCGCGTGTCCGACTACCCCAAAGGACCCGTCCAAGACCTCGGGCGATTGGCGTCCGCCGCCTACACCTATGTGCTCGCCATGCTGGACGCGCTGTACAACACCACGGGAAATGACGTGAAGCCGGGCGCCACCAGCCCACGATACGGACTGGAGCGCACCTTCATCGCGGCGATGCAGGGCCTCTTGTTCGGGGTGATCAAAGAGTTGGTCCGCACTCCGATCACCGAGGGGCCCTACCGCGGTATGCACGCCGCTCCGACGTTCGAGTACTACGAATTCCCCAAAGACCGGTCGATGACCCAGCACCTGCGGGAACTCTGCGAAGTTGTGCTGCCGCACTGTCCAGGTCTGGGTGGCGACAACAGCGTGCTTTGGCTGATCAGCGAGCAAATGCCCCAGAACATCCCCTACGGCCGTTAGGAACTGCTTGCGCCGCGAACCGCACTGACGACGTGATGCGGTGAGCGAAGGAAGAGTCGCGCGGTGTTCACCGACTAGTGTCTCGTGATCCTGTTGTCTTTACTTGGCGTTGTTGTCGACGAGTTTCTTGATGTTGGTCTGGACGGTGCGGACCTTGGCCAGGATCTCCTCGGCGGTGGCGGTCCAGGTGAACGAGGTTGGGCCGGTGTTCCAG
>DASYKY010000057.1:0-287568 GCA_035995025.1 Actinophytocola sp. | reverse complement strand
TCGGCGTGCGCCGGCGCGGCGGTCACCGCGACCGCCGCGCCCGTCAGGATGGCGAGCGCGGCGGCCGCGAGGCGTCTCATCGCGACAGCACCGTGCACGTCGCGGTGTCCGTCTTCGACGGGTCGCTCTCCGACGACGCGGTCAGCGTCACCTTCGCCAGCCGCGAACCGGACCCGCTCTTCAACGCGTACACCGGCACCCGGACGTCCTTGCCGAAGTCCGCCGTGGTGAGCTGGTTCGGCACGTCGACCGTCCATCCGCGACCGTCCACAGTGGCGGAAAGCCGGTAGACGTCACCGTTCAGGTACTTGCGCACGTCCTCCGGGTGCTGGCCGGCCGGCGCGGCCGACCGCCCCGTGTTGACCAGCGGGAACTTGCACGTGGCGAGTCCGCTGTGGTTCGCCTTGCCGGCCGCCGGCAGCACGGCGACGCCGTGCCGCTGGGGGCCGGCGCCGTCGAGGGACTTGACGGCCACCGTGTACGACAGCTCGCCGGACCGGTTGCGCCGCACGTCGAGCACGTAGAAGTGCAGCCGGTTCGCCTCGTCGGTGTACTCGTACTCGCTGCCGGAGTCGGTGCCCGCGTGGAACAGCGAGTCGGACAGCTGCCGGTAGTCGCCGATCGTGATCGGCACGCGGGTGCCGTCCGGCCGCACGAAGTCGGTCATCCCGATGTCCTGCGGGTTCGCGTCGATGGCCCACTCGAACGGCGCGCGGTCCTCGTTCTTCGTCTTCGCCAGCAGCACCCCGGCGTCCGGCGTGAACGAGTCCGAGCCCATCCGGTCGACGACCTCGACGGTGTAGTTGTTGTACCCGCCGCCGTCGCAGAACGGATCGGTGTCCACGTCGCACGCCGGATCCAGGTCACCGGTGTCCATCTGGACGTTGATGCCCGACAGGTCGTTGCGTCCTGGTTGGACACTGCGGGCGGTGACCCGCGCGATCACCATGCCGGAGTCGGCGAGCGCCTCGCGGGACAGGCGCAGCACGTTCTGCTCGTCGACCATCTCGAGCTTGATCTTGTTGCGCAGCATGTGCTGCGCGCCCATCGAGCTGCCGCCGGTCGCCGGGATCATCCATCGGCTGTGCGGGCCGCCCGGGCCGTTGAACGTGCCGCGGGAGAGCATCTCCCACGGGCCGGAGTAGTCGCGGCGGGCCGGGATGCTGAACGGGTTGTTGTAGTTGTCCCCGATGCCGAGGATGTGGCTGAACTCGTGCGCGTACGTGCTCTGCCCCGAGCTCTCGGCCTGGGTGGACGTGCCGCCGCCCGCGTTCGGCCAGATGGTGGAGCCGGCCGCCCACGACGTCCAGTCCACGTACCGGGTGTCGACCCAGTTCGGCAGGCTGTCGTCCGGCGGGCCGAGGTCGTCGGTGACCTCCTCCTTCGTCTCGAACTTCATCGGCCCGAACTCCTGCCAGGTCGACGACTCGTCCTGGCCCGCCGACAGGAAGAACACGAAGTCGAAGCTGTCCGCGACGTCCTCGCCGACGTCGGCCACCCACGCGGCGCGCGCGTCGGTGCGGATGTCCCGGTCGCACGTGTCGCCGGCCGGGCAGCCGGTGTCGCCCTGGAACTCCATCGCGTACTCGTGGGACTTGCCCGGCATCTGGTAGGGACCGAACCCGGTCAGGTCGACGCCGTAGCGGCCGCCGGAGTCCTCCATCCAGTACTCGTGGATGGTGTGGCCGTGGTTGAGCGCCCCGGGCTTGTTCAGGAAGTCCTGGTAGTACTGCGCGACGTTCTCGCGCGGGATGTCGTGCGCCTCCGCCGTCGGGTTGCCGAACACCGTGGAGTTCTGCGGCTGGGTCACCACGAACGACTGGTTCGGGTAGTCGGTGAGCACCAGCGCGCCGCGGAACTGGCGCGTCGAGCCCTCCTTCGACGGGTCCACCCAGTTCGTGTGCGGCGGCTTGCGGTAGTCCGCCCACGTCATGTCGTCGGGGTTCTGCCAGTTCTGCGGGTCGACGGGGGCCGGGAAGCCCCGCTGCTGGACCCGCTTCGCGTCGGCGGGCTGCGCGCCGGGCGCCGAGGTCTGCCACGGCTGCTGCTGCGGCCAGTGGTCGTACTGCCAGGGGTGGGCGGGGGCGGCCGGGGGTGCTGCGGATGCGGCGGCGGGGCTGACGGCGACCCCGGCGACAAGCGCCGTGGCCGAGAACAGCGCCGCCACCAGCAGGGTGTGGCGGGTCACGAAACAGGACGCTAGACCCGCTATTGACCCAACTCATCGATCCGTTGTAGGGAACGTGTTCCAGGCGTTTCCGACAATCGTCGAAAGGGCCTGCTCACCGTGCGGAGGCTCGACGTGCCCGAGAACCTGCAACGCCTCGTCGACGATCTCGCCTTACGCATCGGGCGGCCGGTGCTGCTCGAGGACCATGATCAGCGGGTGCTCGCCTACAGCGAGCAGGACGGTCCGATGGACGACATCCGCCGCGAGTCGATCCTGCGCCGGCACACCACGCCCGACGTGCGCGAACGGTATCGCGGGGCGGGGATCCTCGCGGCCCGCGGGCCGCTGCGCATTCCGGGGTCGGCCGGCGCGCTCGATCGCGTCTGCGTGCCGGCGCGGCACCGCGAGCGGCTGCTGGGGTTCGTGTGGCTGATCGACGCCGGGCCGCCGATGTCCGACGAGGACGTGGCGATCGCCGCGAAGACCGCGGGCGCGCTGGCGTTGACCTTGTTCCACGACAGCCTCGCCGCCGGGCTGACGTCACGCCGCGAACTGGAGGCGGTGGCGGCCGTGTTGTTCGGCGACCGGGCGGCCGCCGAGGACGGCGCGCGGCTGCTGGCCGACGAGGGTGGGTTCACCGGGCCGGTGACCGTGCTGGTCGTGCGGCCCACTGCGGGCGTTCTTCCGGCCGCGCCTGCGGCGAACGCGTCCGTCGTCGCGGTCAGCGGGCACCCGGCCGCGTCGGGCGCGCAGTCGTCGACGGCCGGCGCCCTGTCGTCCGGCGCTTTTCCGACCGGCGCCTTGTCGACCGGCGCCTTTTCGACCGGCGACCTTTCGGCCGGGGTGCTTTCGGCCGGGGTGCTTTCGGCGGGAGGCGAGCTGGAGCACGGGTTGCTTGCGGCGCGGGCACGGCTCGCGACGCGGCCGTTGCACTTCGTGCGGGGCGATCACGGGATGCTGCTGTGTCCCGGCCGGGCGCCGGACCCGGACGAGGTGCGCTCCCTCGTGGGGCTGCCGTCGGTGGTCGGCGTCGGCGCGGCGCGGGCGCGGGCGGCGGACGCGGCGGGCTCGTACCGCGAGGCGTTGCACGCGGCGGAGGTGGCGCTGCGGGTGCCGGGGCACGGGCCGTCGGCGGCGTGGGAGTCGCTCGGCGTGTACCGGATGTTGTCGACGCGGCCCGCGGAGTTGCATCCGGGGCTGGAGCGGCTGCTCGCCGACCCGGGGTGCCGGTCGCTGCTGGAGACGCTGGAGACGTACCTGGATCTGGCGGGCAGCGTGGTGGCGACAGCGCGGGCGCTGCGGCTGCACCGGACGTCGCTGTACTACCGGCTGCAGCGGGTCGAGAAGCTGGCCGGCACGGACCTGAAGAGCGGCGACGAGCGGCTGATGCTGCACCTGAGCCTGAAGCTGGCGCGGCTCGCGGGGCGCTATTGAGTAGTCGTACGGATTCGGCCGGGGCGCGGGGCGGAGAGACTCGGCCGCATGGCCACAGGTGACCCGCTGCCCCGCCTCGCCGACGCCCTGCGCGAGGTGGGCGACCGCATCCACCAGATCAGCGCCGAGCTGCTCACCCTCGAGCCGGGCGCACCGGCGGGACCGGCCCCGGCCGCACCGTTCGGCGCGGCTTTGTCCGGGCCGGGCGCCGGATCGGGCACGGGATCGGGTGCGACGCCGGGTGCCATGCCGACTCTGCAGCCAGGCCCCGGTCCGAATGTCTGGCCGGGCGCGATACCGACGGCCACGCCGGGCGCCGGGCCGGGCGCCGGGACGGGCGCCGGGACGGATGCCGGGTCTGGTGCGAGGCCGGGCGCCGGATCTGGTGCGGCGTCGCCCTTCGACGCGGGCGCGCCGGGCGGTGGAACGGGCGCGATGCCGCCCGCTGGGCCGATCTCCGGGCCAGGCGCCGGAACGGGCGCGATGCCGACCGCGGCACCAGCTGCGCCCTTGTCCGCGCCGGGAGCAGGATCGGACGCGACGCTGGACGCCATGCCAGCTCCGCAACCAGGCGCCGCACCGAACGTCTGGCCGGGCACGACGCCGACCACCACGCCGAGCGCCGCGTCGGGCGCCGCGTCGAACGCCGGGCCGGACACAACGCCGACCGCCACACCAGACGCCACATCGAGCGCCACACCGGGCGCCGCACCGAACGTCTGGCCGGGCACGACGCCGACCACCATGCCGAGCGTCGCGTCGAGCACCGCACCGAACGCCTGGCAGGGCACGACGCCGACCGCCACACCAGACGCCACATCGAGCGCCACATCGGGCGCCGCACCGAACGTCTGGCCGGGCACAACGCCGACCACCACGCCGAGCGCCGCGTCGGGCGCCGCACCGAACGCCGGGCCGGACACAACGCCGACCGCCACACCAGACGCCACATCGAGCGCCGCACCGGGCGCCGGAGCAGGTGCGGCGTCGGCCGGGGGCGCGAGGGCGGCCGGCGGCGGGGCGTTGGCCGGGGGTGTGCCCTCCTGGGCGGGGCTGCCGGGCTGGCCGCAGTTGCCGCCCCCGCAACACATTCCGCCCACCCCGTCCCTGTGGGAACGCGCGACCCGTGACGGGAGCCGCGTCCTGGCGTGGGTCGGCGCGATCGTCACCCTTGCCGGGGTCGTGTTGCTTCTCGTGCTCGCAGTTCAGCGTGGGTACCTCGGGCCGCTCCCCCGGTTGCTGCTCGGCGCCGGGCTGGGACTGGCGCTCGCCGGCATCGGGATGCGGCTGCACCGCAACCCCCACGCGCGGACCGGCGCGTTCGCGCTCGTGGCCACCGGGTTCGCGGTGCTCTACCTCGACGTCGTCGCCACCACCGTGCTGTTCGGGTACCTGCCGGCGGCGGCCGGACTGGGCGCGGGCCTTGGCGTCGCCGGGCTGGGGCTGGCGCTCGCGGTGCGGTGGAACGCCCAGGGGCTCGCCGTGTTCGTCGTGCTCGGGGCCGCCTGCGCGGCGCCCTTCGTCACCGGTGGGTTCGTGCCGTTGCTGGTCGGGTTTCTCCTCGTACTCGAGATCGGGGCGACGCCCGCACAGCTCGCGCGGCGCTGGGGCGGGCTGGCCCTCGCGGCCGGGGTGCCGCCGGTGGTCGCCTCGCTCGCCAGCATCGGCGTCGGCCAGCAGAACGATGCGCCGGTCGTCGCCTACCTGGCATTGCTCACCACCGCGGCACAGGTCGTCGTCGCCACCATCGGGGCGCTGCGGCGGCCGGGCGACCTGCGCTCGGTCGGGCTGGTCCTGCTGGCCCCGGCACCGGCCATGGTCGCCGCGAGCCTGTTGCCGCAGGCCGGCGCGATCGCGCTGCCCGGCACCGCCGGCGCGCTGCTCGTCCTCGCCTGGGCGCTGGGCCGGCTCACCGACGTGACGTTGCCACCACCGTTCGCAAACGCCGCCGGGGCCGCCGGGTCGGTCGCGCTGCTCGAGGCCACCGTCATCGCGTTCGACGGGGCCGCGCTCGCGATGGTGCTGCTCGCCCAGGCGCTCCTGCTCGCCCTCGCCGCGCGCGGCATGCGCTACCCGCACGCGCTCGCCGCCGCCTGCCTGTTCGCGCTGGCGGGGTTGATCGCCGCTGCCGCGGGCCCGCTGCCGGGCACCTTCGTCGGCACACCGCCCGCCGGACGGTTGCCAACCGGGACAATCGCGACCGCGGGGCTGACCGGCCTGCTGCTCGCCGCCGCCATGCTCGCGACCTGCTGGGTTGCCACCCGCCTCGGCACGCTCGCCGGCGACGGCGCTCGCGTCGGCTGGCTGCTCGGCGGCCTCGTCGCCCTCTACGGCGAGACCGGCGCTGTGCTGTCCGGCGGGCTCCTGATCTCCCCCGACCGCACCGGGTTCCTGCTCGGCCACGTGCTGGTCACCGTGTCGTGGACGGCCACCGCGCTGGTTCTGCTGTTGCGCGGGATCGACGCCGTGCCACTACGCGTTGCCGGGCTGTCGCTGGTCGGGGCGGCGCTGGTCAAGCTGGTGCTGTTCGACCTGTCCTCATTGGACGGATTCGCGCGGGTCGCCGCCTTCCTGGTCGCCGGGTTGCTGTTGCTCGGCGCCGGCGCCCGCTACGCGCGGCTGGTGTCGGCGCGAGCGCCGGAGGTCACGGAAGGCCGTTGAGGAACGGCTCGTGGCTGTTCTGGAACTCCCATCCGTAGTAACGATCCCAGTTGACCGACCACGTCATCAACCCGCGGATGCCCGGTGACGCGCCGCCGCGCAACGTGTAACCGCCGCAGTTCTGGTTGCGTGCCAGGCAATTGACCGCATCCTGCACCGGTCCGGGCGGGGTGTACCCGTTGCCGGCGCTGACCGCGGCGGGCAGGCCGATCGCGATCTGGTCCTCGCGCAGGCCCGGGAAGGTCTGGCCGGTGTTGGCGACTGGGAAGCCGGCCTTCACCATGTCGGTCATCGCGATGTGGAAGTCCGCGCCGCCCATGTTGTGGTACTGGTTGTCCAGGCCCATCACCGGGCCGGAGTTGTAGTCCTGCACGTGCAGCACGGTCAACGCGTCGCGCAGCGCGTGGATCACCGGCAGGTACGCGCCCGTCCGGTTGTCCCCGGTGCCCGTGCCGCCGTAGAACTGGTAGCCGACCTGGACGAAGAACGTCTCCGGCGCCATCGTCAGCACGAAGTCGCCGCCGTAGCGGGACTTCAGCGTGCGCAGCGCGTCGACGAGGTTCACGATCACCGGCGTCGTCGGGTTGTGGAAGTCGGTGTCGCCCGGGTTCAGGTACAGCGAGTGGCCCTCGAAGTCGACGTCCAGCCCGTCGAGCCCGTACCGGTCGATGATCGCCGACACCGACGAGACGAACGCGTCGCGCGCGGCCGCCGTGGTCAGCTGCACCTGGCCGTTCGCACCGCCGATGGACAGCAGCACCTTCTTGCCCTGCGCCTGCTTCGCGTGGACGGCCGCGGTGAAGTCGGCCTCCGACTCGACGTTCGGGCACTCGGCGACCGGGCACAGCTGGAACCGGATGTCGCCGGACGTGGGCGAGGTCGGCTCGCCGAACGCCAGGTCGATGATGTCCCACGCGTCCGGCACGTCGGCCATCCGCACGTACCCCGACCCGTTCGCGAAGCTCGTGTGCAGGTAGCCGATGAGCGCGTGCCGCGGCAGGTCCGCGGCCTGGCAGCCTGCCGTCGTCGCGGACACCGGCGTGCCGCGGGCCGACTCGCCCGCGTCGTTGTACGCCGCGACCGTGTAGGTGTGCGTCGAGCACGCGGCGAGCCCCGAGATCGTCGCGGACGTGCCGGAAACCGTTGCCCGCACGGACGTTCCCTCGTGCACGCGGTACCCGGTCGCCCCGCTCGCGGCCGGCCAAGACAGTGCGATCGACGACGCGGTCACCGCGCCGACGGTCGCCGAACCGGGCGCGGCTGGCGCGCCGGGGGTGCCGCCGCCGGGGCCGTCGAGCACCACGTCGTCGGCGTAGTACGTGCCGGCGCCGTACCAGCCGTGCAGGTACAGCTGGGCCGACGTCTGGCCGGCGCCGGTGGTGAAGGTCAGCGACAGCTGCGCGTAGTCCACCGGGGCGTTCCATGTGGACGGTCCGCCCGTGACGCCCAGGTACACCGGGTTGCCGCGCACCCATGCCGAGACGGTGTACGTCGTGTTCGGCACGACCGCGACGCTCTGCGTGCACTGCGCGAGGTCGGACGCCGTTGCGGTGGCGGCAAGGGCGTGCGAGCCGGAGTGCACGGGCGTGGCGACGACCGCGCCGCCGGTGCACGACCAGCCGGACAGCGAGCCGTCCTCGAAGCCCGCGTTGGTCAGCAGGTTCGCCGCGGTTGCGGGGGTGGCAAGTGCGACGAGGACAACCAGAGCGGCGACAACCGCGGAGATGCGCTTCATGACCGCTCCTCGCAGGCTCGGTCGCGCCGCTCGCGGTCGCCCTGTGACATTTGATTCGCTCCCAAGCTCGCTCAGTGACATTTGTCCGCTCGCAAGCTCGCTCAGTGACATTTGTTCGCTCGCAAGCTCGCTCATGGCAGCGTGTCCAGGTGCGGCGCGACCGTGTGCGCGAAGCCGTTGCCGTTCGCGACGTCCCAGTTGATCGACCACGTCATCGCGCCCCGGATGCCCGGATACGTGTGTGGTGGATGGAACGTGCCGCAGTTCGTCCCGCTCGCCAGGCAGTCGAGCGCGTCGTTGACCACCGACGGGGCGACCACGCCGCCGCCCGCGGCGCCCGGGCCGGCCGGCAGCCCGACGGCCACCTGGTCGGGCCGCAGCCCGTTCTCCAGCTGGATGCAGGCGAGCGCGGTGATGAAGTCGACCGTGCCCTGGCTGTAGGCCTGCGCCTGGTCGCAGCCGAGCATCGAGCCGGAGTTGTAGAACTGCGTGTGGACGACCGTGAGGATGTCCTTGATCGCGAGCGCCAGCGCGAAGTACGAGCCGCCGGTGGACTGCATGTCGATGGTCTGCGGGGCCATCGTGATGATCAGGCTCGACCCGACCTGGGAGCGCAGGCTCTGCAGCGCCTGGGCCATGAACGTCGGGTTGAGGCCGTTCTCCAGGTCGATGTCGACGCCGTCGAACCCGTACTCGGCCATGATCGACCGGACGCTGCTCGCGAAGTTCGCCGCGGACGTCCCGTCGCCGACCGACACCCGGCCCGCCTCGCCGCCGACCGAGAGGATCACCTTCTTGCCGCGCGCGTGCAGGGCGGCGACGTCCGCCTTGAACTGGTCGTTCGAGTAGCCGCCGAGCGCGCTCGACAGCTCCGGGTCGACGCCGAAC
Source organism: Actinophytocola sp. (assembly GCA_035995025.1). Lineage (GTDB taxonomy): Bacteria > Actinomycetota > Actinomycetes > Mycobacteriales > Pseudonocardiaceae > Actinophytocola. Next base: position 278,680 of record DASYKY010000057.1, on the reverse strand, counting down.
GTGACCGCGCCCGGCGTCGGCGCGGCCTCCGCGAAGGCGACCGCGACCAGGTCGTACTCGTCCGGCACGGCCGACAGGCGCAGCTCGGTGGCCGGGTTGACGAAGTTGTGCCAGTAGCCGGTCAGGAAGTGCCGGGGCAGGTCGGCGGTCTGGCAGCCGGCCGTCGTGACGGTGACGGCCGCGCTGCGGGCGGACTCGCCGACGTCGTTGAAGGCCGCGACGGCGAGCGTGTGGCCGGTGCACGCGGCCAGCCCGCTGAGTGTCGCCGACGTGCCGGTCACGGTGGCCCGCGCGGTGGCGCCCTCGTACAGGCGGTAGCCGGCGACCGTGCCGGACGCGGCGGTCCAGCCGAGCGTGATGCTCGACGCCGTCGTCCCGGTGACCCGCACGCCGCCCGGCACCCCCGGCACGCCGGGCTGCGGATCGGTGCCCCCGCCACCGCAGTCCGCGCCGTTGATCCGGCAGTTCAGCGGCGCGCCCGGGCCGGTGCCGAGGAACCCGAAGGTCGCACTCGCGCCGGGCGCCAGGCTGCCGTTGTACTCGCGGTTGGCGAACGTGTGGTGCGTACCGCTCGAGGTCAGCAGCGCGTCCCAGAAGCTGCCGATGCTCGTGCCGCCCGGCAGGTCGAACTCGACGTGCCAGCCGCTGACCGGCGTGGTTCCGCCGTTGGTGACCGTGAACCGGCCTTCCCAGCCGGATCCCCAGTCGGACACCTTGGCGAAGGTGGCGCCTTCCCCGGTGGCGCTCGCGATGGGCGCGACGGTGCCGAGGCAGGCGGCGATGACGGTGCCGAGCGCGGCGACGAGCAGGACGAGGGGACGTTTCATGACGACCTCCACGAAGGCGCGCGGTGAGCAGGGAGGCACCGCGCGTTACCTAAATGTCTAGACCAATGGGGCCGAGTTGTCCAGTCCAATTCACCGAAGTGGCAGCGAACCGGCCCGCGGCGGTAGGAAGGGGTGGATGAGAAACGAGCAGCTGCGTGTCGAGCCGCTGGCCCCGGCGGCCGCGGCCGACCCGGCGGCGATGACGGCACTGTCCGACCTGGTCAACGAGGTGTACGCGGTGGCGGAGGACGGGCTGTGGCTCGGCGGCGCCCGCACCGGCCCGGCGGAGATGGCGCGGCTCACCCGGGCCGGGCAGATCGTCGTGGCCCGGCTGGGCGAGAAGCTCGCCGGGTGCGTGCGCCTCCAGCAACTCGACGACGAGCTGGGCGAGTTCGGCATGCTGGCCGCCGCGCCGGCGCACCGCGGCACGGGCGTCGGCCGGGCGCTCGTGCGCTTCGCCGAGGAGCACGCCGGCCGCCCCGTGATGCAGCTCGAGCTGCTGGTGCCGCGCGAGTGGTCCCACCCGTCCAAGGAGTTCCTCGCCGCCTGGTACGGCCGCCTCGGCTACCGGCTGGTCCGGGTCGGCACGGTCGGCGAGACCTACCCCGAGCTGGCGCCGCTGCTGGCCACTCCATGCGACTTCCGGATCTATCGCAAGGAACTGCGGAATACCGTGGCCGGTGCGGTCGTTGACGCGGGTAGTTGAGCAAGCAACTAGTTGAGGGTGATGAGTAGTGATGCAGTTCGGGATCTTCACCGTCGGCGATGTGACCACGGACCCGACCGACGGCACCACGGCGACCGAGTACGAGCGGATCAAGGCGATGGTCACGATCGCGCTGAAGGCCGAGGAGGTCGGTCTGGACGTGTTCGCCACCGGTGAGCACCACAACCCGCCGTTCGTGCCGTCCTCGCCGACGACCATGCTGGGTTACGTCGCGGCGCGCACCGAGCGGCTGATCCTCTCCACTTCCACCACGCTGATCACGACGAACGACCCGGTGAAGATCGCCGAGGACTTCGCGATGCTGCAGCACCTGGCCGACGGCCGGGTGGACCTGATGACGGGCCGCGGCAACATGGGCCCGGTGTACCCGTGGTTCGGGCAGGACATCCGGCAGGGCATCCCGCTGGCGATCGAGAACTACGCGCTGCTGCACGACCTGTGGCGCAAGGACGTCGTCGACTGGGAGGGCCGGTTCCGCACGCCGCTGCAAGGTTTCACGTCGACGCCGCGGCCGCTGGACGGAGTGCCGCCTTTCGTGTGGCACGGCTCCATTCGCAGCCCGGAGATCGCGGAGCAGGCGGCGTACTACGGCGACGGCTTCTTCGCGAACAACATCTTCTGGCCGAAGGAGCACTACATGCGGCTGATCGGGCTGTACCGGCAGCGCTACGCCCACTACGGGCACGGCACGCCGGAGCAGGCGATCGTCGGGCTCGGCGGGCAGGTGTTCATGCGGCCGCGGTCCCAGGACGCGGTGAACGAGTTCCGGCCGTACTTCGACAACGCGCCGGTATACGGGCACGGGCCGTCGCTCGAGGAGTTCATGGAGCAGACGCCGCTGACCGTCGGCAGCCCGCAGCAGGTGATCGACCGGACGCTCACGTTCCGCGAGTCCTTCGGGGACTACCAGCGGCAGCTGTTCCTGATGGACCACGCGGGGCTGCCGCTCAAGACGGTGCTGGAACAGCTGGACCTCCTCGGCGAGGAGGTCGTGCCGGTGCTGCGCAAGGAGTTCGCCGTCGGCCGGCCGGAGTCGGTGCCGGATGCGCCGACGCACCAGTCGCTGCTGGCCGCTTCCCGGGCTCCGGCGGTGAGTGTCGAATGAGGACACTCGCGGTGGTGTCGGCCGGCCTGACCGTGCCGTCCTCGACCCGGCTGCTGGCCGACCGCCTCGCGGCGGCGGTCGGCGGCCAGACGCCGGTGACGGTGGAGATCGTGGAGCTGCGCGACCTGGCGGGCGACATCGCGAACAACTTCGTGACCGGCTTCGCCTCGCCCCGCCTGGCTGCCGCACTGTCCACTGTGGCCGACGCGGACGGGCTGATCGCGGTGACGCCGATCTTCACGGCGTCGTACTCGGGCCTGTTCAAGTCGTTCTTCGACGTGCTGGACCAGGAAGCGCTGACCGGCAGGCCGGTGCTGATCGCGGCGACGGGCGGGACGGCACGGCACTCGCTGGCGCTCGAGCACGCGCTGCGGCCGCTGTTCACGTATCTGCGCGCGGTGGTGGTCCCGACGGCCGTGTACGCGGCGTCGGAGGACTGGGCGTCGTCCGGTTCCGACGACCTGGCGCACCGGATCGCGCGGGCGGCCGGCGAGCTCGCGGAGCTGATGGAGGGCCGTCCGCCGACACAGCCGCCCGCGGAGGAGACGGTGATCCCCTTCGAGCAGCAGCTGGCGGCGTTGCGGCCACGGCCGAAGGAATAGCTGGTCCACAGACTCCGTTGCGCGGCAAAGGGAAACTGCCGGTGGTGGCGGGTAGCGTTGAAATCGGGGCCCCTCGCGGCTGTCCACAACTGGGGCGGCCATTCACAGATTTCTCTGTCGTGGTGGGAAACCCGGTTGGCTCTGTTAAGGCTCAAGCGGGATCACCTAGCCTCGCGGGCATGGCATGGCTGGGGACGGTCTCGCGGCAGGACGCGGGCGGGCGGCTCGCGGAGGTCTATACGGCGATGGCCAACCGGCCGACGCCGGACGCCTACCGGCCGCCGCACGACAACGCGCCGGGCATCATGCGGGCCCACAGCCTGGATCCGGAGCTGCTGAGCCGCACGTTCCAGGTCTCCGGTGGGCTGCACCAGTCCGCGCTGGACTGGGCGGACCGCGAGCTGATCAGCAGCGTCACGTCGCGCACCAACCAGTGCTTCTATTGAACGTCGGCCCACGCAGAGTTTCTGCGTGTCGCGAGCGGCGATGCCGCGTTGCCCGAGGCGGTGCTCACGGGCCAGGACGACCAGCTGCCCGGGCGGAGCGCCGTGCTGGCGCGGTATGCCGCGCTGCTGACCGCCGAGCCGTGGTCGATCACGCCGGACATCGCCGACCTCTTTGCCGAGCACGGCCTTGACGCGCAGGCGGTCCGGACGGCAACCGGCGTCGCGGCCATGTTCAACTACCTGACCCGGGTGGCCGACGCGTCGGGCATCGAGTTCGACTACGCCTCGCCGCTGCCGGAGTTCCAGCCGGAACGTGACCAGAAGCCCGTTCCCCGGCCGGACCGGGAGTCCTGGCCCGTGGTCGCCGAGGACCGCAACCTGCCCGGCTTCCCGATGATGAGCGAGTCGTGGCGGCACTGGCGCGAGTACGTCCTCGACTCCGAGGAGCCCCTGACCCGCCGGGAACGCCGGCTGCTCGCGCGAGCTGCCGCGCAGGAGTGCTGCGACCGCTGGCAGGCCGACGAGCTCGAGGAGCACGGCCCGCGCGACGACCGCGACGCCGTCCTGGACGCCTTCGCCCGAAAGCTCAGCTGCCGGCCCTGGCAGATGGGCCCGGCGGACCTGCAGGCGTTGCGCGACGCGGGCTGTGCCGAACCGGCGGTGCTGCACGTGATCTCCGTGGTGGCGCTGCAGAACGCCGAATCCCGCCTGACCCTGGGCTACGGCCTGACAATCCGTTAGGACTCCGTCCACGGCGTCCCCGTGTTCCACGCCAGTCGACGGCACCGACAGAAATCGGGTTATCCACAACTCACGCAGGTGTCCACAGATTTCGGGGTTCGGGTGGCAGGGGGCCGGAAAGGTCGGACCCCGCCGGTAGTGTGGAAATCGGGGGGCCCCCGGGCCGATTGAATGGACCATTCAATCGGTCAGGTTATCCACAGGCTCCTCGCGGACACCGAAATTGTCGGCGCTCGCCGATAGGCTGGCACCAGGGGTCCCCCTTGCGCTCTCGGACCCGTTTGCCCATTGAGGCAAACGATTGCGGGGCTACGAGGCGCGGCTGGCGGGTGCGTCCCGGCCGCCGACCTGACCGCCGATGCGCCGGGACACCGCGTGCGCGAGATCGGCCACCAGCCGGGTCAGCCGCGCCGACGCGGCCCCCGGTGCCACATGCCCCCGCACCCGCAACGTCAGGCCCGCCACCGGATGGCCGTCGTGGCCCAGGACCGGGGCGGTGAACTCCGACGGTCGCGGCGGCAGCACGATCCGGCGCCAGCTTGCCGTCAGGTGGTAGTTCGCCGTGGTGTCGTCGCGGCAGACTATGTCCAGGTCTTCCAGCGTGGCGAGGATCCGGTGCACCGACGACTTCGGCAGGCCGGTCGCGTCGACCAGCCGGGCCAGGCGCAGGCCGTCGGGGCTGACCGCCAGGATCTCCAGCAGCCGGAAGGCATTGCGCACCGAGCGGCACGAGGCCGGACCGTCCAGGGTTTCGGGATTCATGCTGGGGGTCACCCACTTTCATCAACGGCGCAGCTCACGTGCCAGATGTGAAACGTAGTATTGCAGGATCGTTCAACGAAATCTAGCCTCAGTTGGGAATCCAGCCCACGCCGTAGATGGGATGTGAACACCATGACCTCTCCCCGGAACACCGTGGATCCACGGTCCCTGCGCCGGGCCTACGCGGCGAGCGTGTCCGGAACAGCACTGGAGTACTACGACTTCGCGGCCTACTCGGTCGCGGCGGCGACGGTCTTCGGCGACCTGTTCTTCCCCTCCGGCGACGATCTCGTCGGCACCATGGCCGCCTTCTCCACCTACGCCGTCGGCTACCTCGCCCGCCCGGTCGGCGGGTTCGTGTTCGGCCGGCTCGGCGATGTGGTGGGGCGCAAGAAGGTTCTCGTCTACACGCTGTTACTCGCCGGCATCGCGACGACGCTCATCGGCGTGCTGCCCACGCACGCGGCGGTCGGCGGCATGGCCGCCGTGCTTCTCGTGCTGCTGCGCTTCCTGCAGGGCGTCGCGGTCGGCGGCGAGTGGGGTGGCGCGGTCCTGTTGTCGAGCGAGTACGGCGACCCGCGGCGCCGCGGGTTCTGGGCCTCCGCCGCGCAGATCGGCCCGCCCGCCGGCACGCTGATCGCGAACGGCGTGCTGGCGCTGCTGGCCGTGACGCTCACCGACGCCGCGTTCACGTCCTGGGGCTGGCGGGTCGCGTTCCTGCTCTCGGCCGTGCTGGTGCTGTTCGGGCTCTGGCTGCGGCTGCGACTCGAGGAGACCCCGGTGTTCCGCCAGATCGCCGACCGCGGCGAGCGGCCGAGCGCCCCACTGTCCGAAGTGGCCGGACGGGAGCGGCGCGCGCTCGTCGCCGGGATCCTGGTGCGGGTGTGCCCGGACGTCCTCTACTCCCTGTTCACCGTGTTCACGCTGACCTACATCACCTCCCAGCTCGACATGTCCCGCGGGCAAGGGTCGGCCGCGGTGATGATCGGCTCCGCGTGCCAGCTCCTGCTGATGCCCGCGTTCGGCGCGCTGTCGGACCGGATGAACCGGCGCAGGCTCTACCTCTACGGCACGATCGCCGCCGCGGTGTGGCCCTTCCTGTTCTTCCCGATGATCGGCGGCGGCTCGTTCCTGTTGCTGGTGCTCGGCACGGTCGTGGCGCTCGCGATCCACGCGCTGCTCTACGGCCCGCAGGCGGCGCTGATCACCGAGCAGTTCTCCCCGCGGCTGCGCTACACCGGCTCCTCCCTGGCCTACACGCTGGCCGGGGTCATCGGCGGCGCGCCCGCCCCGCTGATCCTGACCGCGCTGCTGGCCGCGGTCGGCAGCTGGTGGATCATCGCCGCGTACCTCGTGGTCACCGCGGTGCTGACCGGTATCGGGCTGGTGCTCGCCCGCGACCCGGTCGTCGAGTCCGAAGAGGACACCACGGTCGCAGAGGTGGCGACGGCATGAAATCCGGGGAGGCGGAACAGCATGACCGTTCTTGATCTCAACTGCGACGTCGCCGAGGGGCTCGGGCCGTGGCGGATCGCCGACGACGACGCCCTGCTGACCGTGGTCACCGGCGCGAACATCGCGTGCGGCTTCCACGCGGGGGGCCCGTCGGCGATGCGCCGGGCCTGCCTCACCGCGGTGCGGCACGGGGTGGCGATCGGCGCGCACGTCGGCTACCACGACCTCGCCGGGTTTGGCCGAAGATTCCTCGACGTCGACCCGGCCGAGCTGACCGACGACGTGCTCTACCAGCTCGGCGCGCTGTCCGCGTTCGCCGCGGCGGCGGGCGGGCGGGTCGGCTACGTGAAGCCGCACGGCGCGCTGTACGGGGCGATCGGCTCGGACGAACGGCAGGCGGGCGCGGTCGTCGAGGCGGTGCGCCAGTTCGACCCGTCGCTGCCGGTGCTGGGCATGCCCGGCTCGCGGTGGCTCGCGCTCGCCGCGGCGGCCGGGCTGCCGACCGTGCCCGAGGCGTTCGCGGACCGGGCGTACACATCGGACGGACGGCTGCTGGCGCGCGGCGAGCCGGGTGCGGTGCTGACCGACCCGGCGGTGGTCGCGTCGCGCGTGGTGCGGCTGGCCACCACCGGTGAGGTCGAGGCGGCCGACGGCACGGTGCTGTCGGTGGACGCGCGGTCGGTGTGCGTGCACGGCGACACGCCGGGCGCGCTCGGGCTGGCCAGGGCGGCCCGCGCGGCCCTGGTCGGCGCGGGGGTGACCCTGGCGAGCTTCGTGTGAGAGTGCTGCCGTGCGGGGACGCCGCGTTGCTGGTGGAGGCCGGCGACGCGGCGCTCGGCGTGTACGCGGCGCTGCTCGACCGGCCCCCGGAGGGGGTCACCGACCTCGTGCCGGCGGCGCGCACGGTGCTGGTGCGCTTCGACCCGGCCGCCACCGCCGCCGCGGACCTCGCCCGGCGGCTCGCGCAGGTGCGCCCGGTGCCCGTGACCGCGGGCGGCGGCGAGCTGGTCACGGTGCCCGTGCACTACGACGGCGCGGACCTCGCCGAGGTCGGCAGGCTGACCGGGCTCGGCGTGCCCGGGGTGATCGAGGCGCACGCCGCGGCGCGCTACGTCGTGGCGTTCTCCGGCTTCGCGCCGGGGTTCGGGTACCTGACCGGGCTGGACCCGCGGCTGCGGCTGCCCCGGCGCGGCACGCCGCGGGTGCGGGTGCCGGCCGGCGCGGTCGGGGTGGCCGGCGAGTTCACCGGCGTGTACCCGCGGTCCTCGCCCGGCGGCTGGCACCTGCTCGGCCGCACGTCGGTGCCGTTGTGGGACCCCCGGCGCACGCCGCCCGCGCTGCTGCGGCCGGGCACCCGGGTGCGCTTCGAGCCGGTGGCGGCGCTGCGTTCCGCTCCCCCGCAGGCCACGCCGGCCTCGACCGGGCCGCCCGGGCTCGAGATCGTCCACTGTGGACCCATGGCGACCGTGCAGGATCGCGGCCGCCGTGGGTACGCCGCGCTCGGCGTCGGCCGCTCGGGCGCCGCGGACGCCCCCGCCGCGGCGCTGGCGAACCGGCTGGTCGGCAACGACGAGGGCGCGGCCTGCCTGGAGCTGACGTTCGGCTCGGCGACCCTGCTGTTCCACCGGTACACCCGGGTCGCGGTGACGGGGGCGCCGTGCCTGCTGGACCGCGCGGCCGCGATGAACGCGCCGTTCACCGTGCCGGCCGGCGGGACGCTGACGATCGGGGCGCCGGCGTCGGGCGTGCGGACGTACGTGGCAGTGCGCGGCGGCGTCGCCGTGCCGCCGGTCCTGGGCTCCCGGTCCACCGACGTGCTGTCCGGCCTGGGCCTGCCCGCGCTGTCCCCCGGCAACCTGCTGCCCATCGGGACCGACCACAGTGGACCGCCGCCGGGCGTGGAGGTGGCGCCGGTCAACCCGCCCGCGGCGGGCGAGCTGACCGTGCGCGTGCTCGCGGGACCGCGGGCGGACTGGTGCACGCCGGAGGCGCTCGCGACCCTGCTGGCCGAGCCGTTCACGGTGTCGGCCGACAGCAACCGGGTCGGCGTGCGGCTCTCGGGTCCGGTGCTCGCGCGGGCCCGGCACGAGGAGCTGCCCAGCGAGGGCATGGTGCCGGGCGCGATCCAGGTGCCGCCGGCGGGCCAGCCGGTGGTGTTCCTCGCCGACCACCCGGTGACCGGCGGGTACCCGGTGCTCGCCGTGGTGACGTCGGCGGACCTGCCCGTGCTGGCGCAGGCCCGGCCCGGGCAGCGGGTGCGGTTCCGGCTCGCCCCGGGTGAAGCCGGTCAGTCCGCGGCGGCCCGGTAGGCCTCCACGAGCTGGTGCTCGGAGTCGTCCAGGTACTTGTGCAGCAGGCGCTCCGCGGCGGGCCCGTCGCCCGACTCGATCACCGCGAGGATCTCGCGGTTGCGCTCCAGGTAGGGCTCGTGGAACCGGCGCGGGTCGGCCATCGAGTGGAAGTGCAGGCGCAGCTCGGCCAGGACGCCGCGCATCAGCTCGTCGACACGGGGGCTGCCGGCGAGCGCCGCGACTCCCTGGTGGAACACCATGTTCGCCGTGCCGAGCCCGCGCCAGTCCTGGGCCCGCATCGCCTGGCCGCCCTCGGCCACGGCCCGCGTCATCTCGCCGACCGGCGGGCGGCCGGACAGGCCGCGTACCGCGCCGCACTCGACGAGCTTGCGGACCCGGTAGACGTCGATGAGGTCGTCGACGGTCAGCTTGCACACGAAGACACCGCGGTTGAGCTCGTGGACCAGCAACCGCTCGTGGGTGAGCAGGCGGAACGCCTCTCGCAGCGTGTTGCGCGAGACCTCCAGCGCCTTGCCGATCGAGTCCTCGGGCAGCCGGTCCCCCGGCTTGAAATAGCCCTCGGTGATCCGCGACCGGAGGATGTCGGCCAGCCGCTCGACCGTGCTGGTGCGGCCGAGCAGCCTTCGGTCGGACGCCAGCTCCAGATCCTGGCTCACCGCGTCTCACACCCTTCCTGACCTGCGATTTGCAAGGCACGATTGTATCGTCAACTCCGCTCAGGACGGTGACGACCCGCAACGGCAGCCGGGACCCCGCCACTGCGCGGCCCGGGGTGGCACGGTAGTGCCTCGTCCACTGAGGAGGCGCCGTGGCCGGGCTCGCCACGTTTCTCGGGCGCCACGTCGCCGAGGCCGCGATACGAAGATCGCCGTCGCGCGGCGGTCCGTTCGGGACGCCGGCTGGTTCTGATTCATTCTTTCTTTTATCGCGAGTGCTGGCGGTGCGCGATGTTTTCCACGCTATTATCACCCCCATGACGAACGGCGAATCCGAACGCGGCACGGTATTCCGGCCGTTCGGTACCGCGCCGTCCGCCGGCCGTGGCGAGATACTGCGGGTGCTCGGCCGCTCGGAGAACGCGAACAGCGTCGTCGACCAGATCCTCGTCTCGGTCGGCACGGCCATTGTGGAGGCCCGGCTGCGCCCCGGCGACGACCTGAACTCCGTCGAGCTCGCCCGGACGTTCCAGAGTAGCCGGACGCCGGTGCGGGAGGCCTTGCTCACGCTGGAAAGAGAGGGCCTGGTGGAGATCACCGCGCACCGCAGGCCGCGGGTGCGCAGGCTGCTGCTCGACGAGGTGCGGGAAATCTATGAGCTGCGCGCGACGCTGTATGCAATGGTGAGCAGACGTATTGCGCACAATGCAACGGAGTCCGACCTGTCCATACTTCGGGAGAGCCAGCGACAACTCGAAGCGGCGGCGGAGGCAGGCGATGTCGACGGCTACTTCTGGCAGAATGTGCGTTTCCGAAACAATGAGGCCGTGATCGCGGGCAACGGTACGGTCCGCCGAGTTCTGGACAGCATGGGGGTGCGCACGCTGCAATTGCGGCACCTGAGCCTTTCGCTCCCGGGCGCGGTGCGGTCCTCGGTTGCCGACCACAGCCGCCTGCTGCGGGCCTACGAGGACCACGAGCCGGACCTGGCCGCCGCACTCACCCAGGCCATCGTGCGGCGCGGCCTGCGGGCCATCGAGGGCAGCGGCTGGACCGGCCGGCCCGAGTAGCGACCGGATAGGGTCGGCGGGTGATCGATGCCCTGTCGACGACGCTCACCTCGATCGCGCTCGGCGCGGCGCTCTGGGCGCTCGTCCTGCTGATCGCCGGCAAGCCCCTGGAGTACCGCCGCTGGCACGGCCTCGGCGTGCTGGGCGTGCTCACGCTGCTCGAGCTCGGCCTGCTGGTCCAGGCCGTGGCCGGCTTCGTGAAGCTGTTCGGCACAGACCGCGAGCTGGAGAAGCTCACGTTCGCCGGGTACCTCGTCGGCGCGCTGGTGGTCCTGCCGCTGGCCGTGTTCTGGGCGCTGGCCGAGCGGACGCGGTGGGGGCCGGGTGTGCTGGTGATCGGCAGCCTCGCGATCCCCGTGCTGATCCTGCGACTGGGGCAGATCTGGAACGCCAATGCCTGACGACACCTCTGACGACATCTCTGACGACACAGCGGCCGACACAGCGACCAACACAGCGGCCGACACCGCCGCCCGCACCCGGTCCGGCCCCGGCCGCATCCTGATCGCGGTGTACGCGATCTTCGCCCTGGCCGCGACCGCGCGCTCGGCCGTGCAGATCGCGACCAAGTTCGACGAGGCGCCGCTCGCCTACCTGCTGTCCGCGTTCGCCGCGGTGGTCTACATCGTCGCGACGGTGTGCCTGGCCCGCGGGGGCCGCACGTCGCGCCGGGTGGCCACGGTGTCCATTGTGGTCGAGCTGGTCGGCGTGCTGACCGTCGGCACGCTCAGTCTCGTTGACTCGCAGGCGTTTCCGGATGCGACGGTGTGGTCGGGCTACGGGCAGGGCTACGGGTACGTGCCGCTCGTGCTGCCGGTGCTCGGCCTGTGGTGGCTGTGGCGGACCGGGCGGGCGGGCGACCAGGTCGTAGATCGATAGCGGACAACGATCATGAGATCGGTGTAGGAATAGCGCATGAGACACGTCGAGGTGTGGCGGGGGGCGCACGGAGATCCCGTGCCGCCGTTCGGCCCGCTGCCCGGCATCCGGATCGGGGACACCCTGGCCTACGAGTACAAGCTGCCGGACCGCTTCGTGCCCTGGCCCGGGCGGACGCTGCTGGAGCGGGTGTTCGTGCTGCTCGACCTCGGTGTGAGCATGGCCCGCCCGTGCTGGCGCCGGATGCGCACCCCGGACGGCGAGGTCGACGGCATCGACGCGACCCTCGACGAGCCGCGCACGTGGTACGTCGACCTGATCGAGGTCGCGCACGAGCAGGACCGGATCGTCCTGCGCGACCTGTACATCGACGTCATAGTCCCCACCGACGGCCGCCACCAGCGCATGGTGGACCTGAGCGGGTTCGCCGACGCGATCGAGCACCGCAAGCTCGACACCTCGACGGCCGTCGACGCATTGCGCCGCTGGCAACTGTTCCTGGACCGCCACCTCCACGAGGGCCGCGACCCCACGGACCACTGGTCGGACTTCCCGCCACAGCGCGTCCGCGCGCTCTCGGCACTGCCGGGCCCGCTGGGCCCGGTGATCACCATCCCGGGCTGAGCCCGGGCAATACCCGGTGGCGGCGGGAGGCACGCGCGGTCACACTTCGGGCCATGCACAGCATCTCCGAGACACACGGTCTGCGGGTGCTCACCGTGGCACCCGACGTACCCACCCTCGGCAGCGAGGCGGACGCGCTCGACCTCGTCGGGCTGGCGTTCGGGGAGCAGGCCGACCTCGTCGTCGTGCCCGTCGAGCACGTCGACCCGGCGTTCTTCACCCTCAGCACGCGCGTCGCCGGGGACGTGGTGCGGAAGTTCGGCGCGTACCGGATCCGGCTGGTCGTGCTCGGGGACCTCGGCGAGCACCTGGCCAGCGACTCCTTCCGCGCGTTCGTGCACGAGATCAACCGGGGCAGCGACATCTGGTTCCTCGACGACCGCGCCGCCCTCGACGAGCGTCTGCGCACCGCGGCCGAAACTCTGGGACGATCGCGGTAGAGCCACTTCGCGGTACAGCCACATCGCGGTAGAGCCGGAGGAAGAGGTGCCCATGGCCGAGGACGCGCGGGTCGAGCTCAACGCCGAGAGGTACCGGTACGAGCTGTATGTCGGCGACAGGCTCGCCGGGTTCGCCCAGTACCACGACAGCGGCAACCGGGTGGTGTTCACCCACAGCGAGATCGACGACGCGTTCTCCGGCCACGGGCTGGGCAAGGTGCTCGCCGCGGGCGCGCTCGACGACGCCGTCGCGCGGGAGAAGGTGATCGTGCCGCTGTGCCCGTTCATCGCCGCCTACGTGCGCAAGCACCTCGAGACCTACCGGGGCCACATCGAGGCGCCGCCCGAGAGCGCCCGACGGTGAGCAACCTCGACACGCATCCGGAGGAGACCGTCTGCCGGACGGCCGCCGACGACCACGTCGCCGTGCTGTACGCACCGCGCGACGTGCCACTCGGCGGCCTGCGCGGCATCCACGTCGACCGGCTGCTGCCCCAGCGCGGCCTGCCGACCGTCGGCGCCTGGTGCTTCCTCGACGTGTTCGGGCCCAGCCACACGCAGATGACCGTCCTGCCGCACCCGCACACCGGCCTGCAGACCGTCACCTGGCCGTTCGCCGGCGAGATCCACCATCGCGACAGCGTCGGCAGCGACGTGCTCGTGCGGCCCGGTCAGCTGAACCTGATGACCGGCGGCCGCGGCGTCGCGCACTCGGAGATCTCCGCGAACGGCGGCGCGCTCGTGCACGGGCTGCAGCTGTGGGTGGCGCTGCCCGCGGACAAGGCCGCCATGGCCCCCGCGTTCGAGCAGCACGTCGACCTGCCAGGCTTCGACGCCGGCGGCGTCACGGGCACCGTGTTCGCCGGCACGCTCGGCGACGCCGTGTCGCCGGCCACCGTGCACACGCCGCTGGTCGGCGCGGACCTGCAGCTGGCCGGCCCGCCGACGACGATCCCGCTGCGCCCGGACTTCGAGCACGCGGTCCTCGCGATCGACCACCCGCTCGTCGTGTCCGGCACGCAGGTGCCGCCGGGCCGGCTGCTCTACCTCGGCACGGGGCGGCCGGACGTCATGCTGTCCGCGCCCGGTTCGCCGGCCCGCGCGGTGCTGCTCGGCGGCGCGCCGTTCGCCGACGAACTGGTCATGTGGTGGAACTTCGTGGGCCGCGGCCACGACGAGATCGCCGCCGCCCGCGCGGACTGGGAGGCGCCGGGCCACCCGCGCTTCGGCGTGGTCCACGGCCACGGCGGCGCCCGCGTCCCCGCTCCGGAGCTGCCGAACGTCCGCCTGACACCGCGGCGGCACGGCCACCGCGGCTAGCCGATCACGCGGACCGGCTCCCCGGCGTGGAAGGCGGCGATGTCGGCCACCATGTCGCGGAAGAACACGTCGAACGTCCGCCTGCTCACGTAGCCCAGATGCGGGGTCAGCACGGTGTTCGGCGCGGACAGCAGCGGGTGGTCCGCGGGCAGCGGCTCGAGGTCGTACACGTCCAGGCCCGCGCCCGCGAGGCGGCCCTCGGTCAGCGCGCCGATCAGCGCCCGCTGGTCCACGATCGGGCCGCGGGACGTGTTCACCAGGTACGCGGTCGGCTTCATCGACGCCAGCTCCGGCGCGCCCAGCAGGCCCCTGGTGCGGCCGGACAAGCGCATGTGGACGGTCACGATGTCCGAAGTGGACAGCAGCTCGGTCAGGGTGACCGGCTCGGCGCCGCACTCGGCGGCCCGCCCGGCCGTCAGGTTCGCGCTCCACGCCACCACGCGCATGCCGAACGCGCGGGCCACCGCGGCCACCTGCGAGCCCAGCCTGCCCAGGCCGATGACGCCGAGCGTGGCGCCGGCCAGGTCGGCGCCCGGCAGCGAGCCCGCCTGCCACCGTCCGGCGCGCAGCGACGCGTCGGCCGCGGGGATGCCGCGCACCAGCGCCAGCAGCAGCGCCCACGTCAGCTCGACGGTCGACGAGCCGGCCGACGCCGTGCCGCACACCGTGATGCCGCGTGCCCGCGCGGCCGCCAGGTCGATCGAGGCGTTGCCCATGCCGGCGGTGACGATGAGCCTCAGCCGTGGCAGCGCGGCGAGCAGCGAGCCCGGCAGCGGGGTCCGCTCGCGCATCGCCACCACGACGTCGAACGGCTCGAGCAGGGCGGGCAGATCGGCGGGCGGCACGTGCTCGTGGAACGGCACGACCGACACGCCCGCCGGGAGCGTGGCCCAGTACGGGTAGGACAGCGCGACGTGCTGGTAGTCGTCGAGGACAGCGACCTTCACGGGTCAGACACTATGTTCTCGCACTGGGTGTCCGCTCGGGCGCACAGCGTGACCGGACTGAGAAGTCCCTGTGAAGTAGGTACAAACGGGCACATCGCGGTTTTCGGCCGCGTTGTGCTGGGTACGAGAGACACCCACGGAGGTGACCGAAGATGACGGCAGCGTTCGCGACCAACCCGTCGGCCATCAACCTGCCGACCCTGCCCGACGGCTGGCCCATTGCTTCGTACGACACGTACAAGGAGGCTCAACGGGCGGTCGACCACTTGGCGGACCACGAGTTCCCGGTCCAGGAGGTGACGATCGTCGGCGTCGAGCCGATGGTCGTGGAGCGAGTGTCGGCCCGGCTCACCTGGGGCCGCGTGCTCGGCGGCGGCGCCGCGTCCGGTGCCTGGCTCGGCCTGTTCGTCGGGCTGCTGTTGAGCCTGTTCACGGCCGGTGCCGGGCTGTTCCCGATCCTCATCGGCCTGGTGGCCGGCGTCGTGTTCGGCGTGGCCTCCGCCGCCGTGCGCTACGGCGCGACCCGCGGGCAGCGCGACTTCGTGTCGCACAGCCAGCTCGTCGCGCGGCGCTACGACGTGCTCGCCAAGCCACGCAACGCGGAGCGGGGCCGGGACATGCTGGGCGCGCTCGCGATGCGTCCCGTGCCACAGGCCCTGTAAGTAGACGTGCCCACCCGGGCACCTTGATCGACCCGCTGGTCCGGCGCAACCCGTCGGGCCAGCGGTGTCCCGCGGGCGCTCAGGGTCTGTATCTCTCCGGGGCGTCGGCGTAGGCCGTGCGGCAGCCGGGGCCGCAGAAGTACACCGTCAGCTCGTTGTCCTTATAGGACAGAGCGGTCTCGCTGACCGCGACCGTCATGCCGCACACCGGGTCCACGGCCTCCGCCGCCAGGCGGACCGGGGCCGGGGCCGGCAGCGGCGTGCGGGTGCTGATGACCTCGGCGTACACCGACAGCGCCACCTCGGACGGGGTGCGCGCGCCGATGTCCAGCCCGGCCGGCGTGTGCACCCGCCCGCGCCGCTCGTCGGTGACGTCCAGCGACGCCAGCACGGCCTGGCCGCGCTTGCGGCTCGCCACCAGCCCGACATACGGGACCTCCGCGCGCAGCGCCGCCTCCAGTACCGGCTCCTCGTCCCGGCCGTGCGACGCGACGACCAGCGCGCCGAGGTCCGCGGGCAGGCCCGCGTCGAGGTCCGGCCGGCGCACGTCGTGGCCGATCGCGCGGCCGATGTCCACCAGCGCCCGCGCGACGGGGGCGTCGCCGTGCACGTGGACCAGCATCGGCGGCAGCATCGCCTCCAGGAAGATGTCCAGCGAACCACCGGACAGGCACGGGTTCCCGACCGTCACGAGCCCCTCGCTGACCGTCTCCGCCTCGGCCGTCGGCGTGATCCGCAGCAGCGTCGACTCGCCGGTGGCCAGCAGCCGCAGGCCCTGCAGCCGCACGGTCGACTCCGCGCACGTGCCGCCCACGAACCCCTCCATCGAGCCGTCCGGCAGCACCAGCGCGCGGTCGCCCGGCTTGGCGCTCGTCGGCCGCTCCGCACGCACGACGGTGGCCAGCACGAAGGGAGTCCGCCCGGTCCGCAGGGCGTCCACTCTGGTGAGCACGCTCATTCCGCCTCCCCGGGATTCAAGGTGTTGGTCGCGTTGGTTCGATGCGGTTCAGCTCGGGCGCGTACTTGTGGCTGGGTTGCGTCCCGTTCCCCTCGGGTGCGGTGGGCGGGGCGGACGGCTCGGGCAGAATGTCTCATGTGGGCCTACTCGATCGCCAGGTCGTGCCGCAGGGGACGGCCCTGGATGGCGCACCACACCGCCGCCGGGGTCAGCGGCATGTCGGCGTGGCGCACCCCGAACGGCTCGAGCGCGTCGAGCACCGCGTTCACCACCGCGGCCGGCGAGCCGACCGTGGCCGACTCCCCGATCCCCTTGGCGCCCAGCGGATGGTGCGGCGACGGCGTCACCGTCTCGCCGAGCTCCCACGACGGGCAGTCCACGGCCGTCGGCAGCAGGTAGTCCATGAAGGACCCGCCGAGGCAGTTGCCGTCGGTGTCGAAGGCCATCAGCTCCATCAGCGCCATCCCGATCCCGTCGGCCAGGCCGCCGTGCACCTGGCCCTCGACGATGGTCGGGTTGATCCGCACGCCGCAGTCGTCGACCGCGATGAACCGGCGCACGGACACCTTGCCCGTGCCGGGATCGACCTCCACCACGCAGATGTAGGCGCCGAACGGGAACGTCAGGTTCGGTGGGTTGTACACACAGGACGCGTCGAGCTGCCCCTCGAGCCCGTCCGGCAGGTCCAGGCTGGAGTGTGCGGCCATGGCGATCTCGGCCAGCGACGCGCCGGCCACCGGGTCGCCGCGCACCGCCCAGCGGCCGGGTGTCCACTCGAGATCGTCCGGGTCGACCTCCAGCATCGCGGACGCGATCAGCTTGGCCTTGTCCCGCACCTTCCGCGCCGCCACGGACGCCGCCGCGCCCGACACCGGCGTGGACCGCGAGCCGTAGGTGCCGAGGCCGAACGGCGTGAGGTCGGTGTCGCCGTGCACGACGTCCACGTCGTCCGTGCTGATGCCGAGCTCGTGCGCGACGATCTGCGCGAACGTCGTCTCGTGGCCCTGTCCCTGGGACTGCACGGAGATCCGCAGCACGGCCTTGCCGGTCGGGTGCACGCGCAGCTCCGCGCCGTCGGCCATGCCGAGCCCGGCGATGTCCATGTGCTTGCGCGGCCCGGCGCCGACCGCCTCGGTGAAGAAGCTGAGCCCGATGCCGAGGTACTCGCCGTCCTTGCGCCGCCGCGCCTGTTCCTCACGCAGCTTGTCGTAGCCGGCGATGTCCATCGCGAGGCGCAGCGCCGTCGGGTAGTCGCCGGAGTCGTACTCCCAGCCGGTGGCGCTCGGGTACGGGAACTGCTCGGGCCGCAGCAGGTTGCGCAGCCGCAGCTCCGCCGGGTCGGCGCCCAGCTCGCGGGCCAGCAGGTCGACGAGGCGCTCCACGAGGTAGGACGCCTCGGCGACGCGGAACGAGCACGCGTAGGCGACCCCGCCGGGCGCCTTGTTCGTGTACACGCCGGTGACCGCGCAGTGGGCGGCCTTGAGGTCGTAGGAACCGGAGACGATGTGGAAGAAGCCGGCCGGGTACTTCGACGGCTGGGCGGTGCAGTTGAACGCCCCGTGGTCGGCGAGTACCCGCACCCGCAGGCCGAGGATCGTTCCGTCCGATGTGGACGCTATCTCGCCGCGCATGTGGTAGTCGCGGGCGAACGCGGAGCTCATCAGGTTCTCCGAGCGGTCCTCCGACCACTTCACCGGCTGCCCGGTGACCATCGAGCCCACGACCGCGCACACGTACGCCGGGTAGATCGGCACCTTGTTGCCGAACCCGCCGCCGATGTCCGGCGACACCACGCGGATGCGGTGCTCGGGGATGCCGGTCACCATGGCGAAGATCGTGCGGTGCGCGTGCGGCGCCTGGCTCGTCGCCCACACGGTCAGCTTGCCGGTCACCGGGTCGAGGTCGGCGATCACGCCGCAGGTCTCCAGCGGCGCCGGGTGCACGCGCGGGTAGAGCATGTCCTGCGCGACGACCACGTCCGCGGCGGCGAACACCGCGTCGGTGGCGGCCTCGTCGCCGGCCGCCCAGTCGAAGATGTGGTTGTCCCGCTTGTCTTTCAGGTCGTCGCGGATCAGCGGGGCGTCGTCGTCGAGCGCGCGGCGGGCGTCGACGACCGGGTCCAGCGGCTCGTACTCGACGTCGATCAGCGCGAGCGCGTCGCGGGCGGAGTAGCGGTCCTCGGCGACGACGAACGCCACCTCCTGGCCCTGGAAGCGGACCTTGTCGGTGGCGAGCACGGCCTGCCGGTCCAACGACAGGGTCGGCATCCACGCCAGCCCGCGCTCGGCGAGCTGCTCGCCGGTCAGCACGGCGCGGACCTTCGGGTGCGCCTCGGCGGCGGTCGTGTCGACGGAGACGATCCGCGCGTGCGCGAGCGGGCTGCGCAGCACCGCGCCGTGCAGCATGCCGGGCAGCCGCACATCGTCCACAAAGGTCCCGCGGCCGCGGATGAACCGGGCGTCCTCCTTGCGGTGCAGCCGCCCAAAGCCGTGCACGGTCATGACGCCGCCCCGGCCTCGTGCTCGGCCGCCCAGCGGATCGAGCGCACGATGTTCTCGTAGCCGGTGCAGCGGCACAGCTGCCCGGAAAGCGCCTCGCGGATGACCTCGTCGGACGGGTCGGCGCACTGGTCGAGCAGCCACCGGGCGGTCATCATCATGCCGGGCGTGCAGAACCCGCACTGCAGCCCGTGACACTCGACGAACCCCTGCTGCACCGGGTCGAGCTCGGCGCCGCGGGCGAGCCCCTCGACCGTGCGGACGTCGCGCCCGTCGGCCATCACCGCGAGCACGGTGCAGGACTTGACCGGCACACCGTCCAGTTGCACCACGCACACGCCGCAGTTGGACGTGTCGCAGCCCCAGTGGGTGCCGGTCAGCCCCAGCTCCTCGCGCAGGAAGTGCACGAGCAGCAGCCGCGGCTCGACGTCCCGGACGTACTCGTCGTTGTTGACGGTGACCACGATCTGCATCACCCCACCCGCCCGAGTGCGCGCCGCAGCGCACGGGTGACGAGCTCGCCGGCGAGGTGGCGCTTGTACTCGACGGGACCGCGCTGGTCGGCGGCCGGGCGGCAGTGCTCGGCGGCGATGCGGCCGGCCTCGGCGAGCCGCTCCTCGGCAGGCGGCCCGCCGCGCAGGTGGTCCTCGGCCTCCGCCGCGACGAACCGCTTCGCGCCGAGCGCGGTCAGCCCGATGCCGGCCTCCCCGATCACGCCGTCGGCGATGGTCACCACGGCCCCGACCGCGCCGACCGCCCAGTCCCCCGCGCGCCGGTCGACCTTCAGGTACGCGCTGGCCGACCCGGTGATCGGCACCCGGATCTCGCCGAGCAGCTCGCCGTCGGCCAGGACCGTCTGGTACGGGCCGACGAAGAAGTCCCGGGCGGGGACCCGGCGCGTGCCGACCCCGTCGTCGTCGAGGCTGTGCACGACGAGGGTGGCGCGCAGCGCCGCGAACACGGCGGACAGGTCCTCGGACGGGTCGGCCTGGCACAGCGACCCGCCGACCGTGCCGCGGTTGCGCACGATGGGGTCGGCGATGACCCGCTCGGCGTCGTGCAGGATCGGGAAGTGCCGGCCGGCCTCGGCGCTCGCGAGCAGGTCCGCGTGCCGGGCCATGGCGCCGATGACCAGCTCGCCGTCCTCTCCACTGCCCTGTCCACCGTCCTCTCCACGGCCCTCGACGCGGATGCCGGCCAGCTCGCTCAGGTCGTTGATGTCGATGAGTGCCTCGGGGTGAGCCAGCCGCAGCTTCATCATCGGCAGCAGGCTGTGCCCGCCGGCGACGACCGCGGCCTCCGGCCCGTAGTCGCGCAGCAGCGCCAGCGCGTGCTCCACGCTGGTCGCCTTCCGGTACTGGAACGAGGCGGGTACCTGCATCAGCCCTCCTTGGGGCATGGTCATGCGGTTACGGAACGCCACACAATCCAGGCTTAAGTATTCCCTTAAGGGACCGCCGCGCCACAGTGCCGACATAATGTCGGCATGACGCTCACGCAGCTGAGCACGTTCGTGCTGGTCGCGAAGCTGGGTTCGGTGAAGGCCGCGGCCACCGCACTCGGCGTGAGCGAACCCGCCGTGTCCCAGGCACTGGCTGCGCTCCGTCAACAGCTGGGCGACCAGCTCGTCGTGCGCGGGGGCGCCACGATGCGGCTCACCACGGCCGGCACCCGGCTGCTGCCGATCGCCTCGCAGATGGTGGCGCTCGGCGCCGACGCCGAGGCCGCCGTCCGGGCCGGCAAGGGCGCGCCCGGCCAGCTGCGGGTGGTCGCGTCCGGCACGGTCATGGAGTTCGTGGCCACGCCGCTGGTCGACGCGTTCGCCGAGCGGTCCGGCCGCAAGATCGACACGACCGTCGGCATGGCCGCCACCAGCGAGATGCCGGTGCTGCTCGCCAACCGGTTCGCCGACGTGGCGCTCGGCCCGAACCTCGGCCGGACCGTCGGCGACACGGCGGACACCGAGCGCGGCAGCGAGCTGATCTCCGAACCGGTGTTCCGCACCCACCTCGTGGTGGTCGCCGGCGCCGCGCGGCTGCCGGGCAGCCCGGCGCACTGGTCGTGGCTGGTCGACTCGACGGCCACCGACCCGGCGAGCGACGCGGGCCGGCTGCTGCACCGGCTGCACGTGCCGGAGGCGCGGCTGCGGGTGTTCGGCAGCATGACCGCGGCGTGGGCGGCGGCCGCGGACGGCGCCGGGGTCGCGATCGCGCCCGGCCACCTGGTCACCGCACGGCTGCGGCGGGGCGAGCTGCGGGTGGTGAACACCGCGGCCACCCCGGCCGACGCGACCTGGTACCTGACCACGCTGACCCCGGAACGCCGCTCGATCGCGGCCGAGACGTTCCGCCACTACCTGTCCTCGGCGGCCGCTTTGCGGGTGATGCGCGAACCGGGCGCAGGCGTACCACCGTCGAAGTTCCGCCCGCCCGTATACGTGACGCTGTGGAGCTGAAGGTCCCGCCTCCCCGGAACGCTCCGTCGCTCTCGCTCACAGTGTTCAATGGTTCGCTCCGCTCCTGCGCTACCCGCCGTCTTCCCTCCTCCGTGCTCGGCGCTAACGCGCCTGCGCGCGAGCGTCAGTCCAGACGGCGAACGCTCCGTCACTCCCGCTCACGGTGTTCATGGTTCGCTCCGCTCCTCCGCTACCCGCCGTCTTCCCTCCTCCGTGCGATGCTCGGCGCTGACGCGCCTGCGCTTCTCCTACGTCCAGACGGCGAACGCTCCGTCGCTCCCGCTCACAGTGCCCAATGGTTCGCTCCGCTTCTCCGCTACTCGCCGTCTTCCCTCCTCCGTGCTCGGCGCTGACGCGCCTGCGCGCGAGCGTCAGTCCAGACGGCGAACGCTCCGTCACTCCCGCTCACGGTGTTCATGGTTCGCTTCGCTCCTCCGCTACCCGCCGTCTTCCCTCCTCCGGGCTCGGCGCTGACGCGCCTGCGCGCGAGCGTCAGTCCAGACGGCGAACGCTCCGTCGCTCTCGCTCACACTGCGCGATTAAGCATTCGGTTACGCCGGCCTTGCCGCGGGGTGAGGGCCGTCACGACGATCAACCTCATGGAGCCTGGCAGCGAGGCCGGCGCTGATGCTGGCAACCCACGCATGTACGAGCTGATCGAGCACGCCCCCAAGACCGGCAGGAGCCCGACGATCTGGGCGTTCCCAGCCGTCGTCGAGTGGCTGAAGGTCGCCGGGCAACCGGTGCAGGGGCCGTGGCCGCCGCACCAGGAACCGCGGCCCGACCCGACCGACGAAGGGCTGCCGGTCGCCGTGCCGGAACCCGAACCCGAGAAATAGGGGGCCCCATGTATCCCGCTCGGTTCCGCTACGAGGCGCCGCGCACGCTGGACGAGGCGCTCGACCTGTTGGCGACCTACGGCGACGAGGCGAAGGTGCTCGCCGGTGGGCAGAGCCTGGTCCCGTTGCTGAAGCTGCGGTTCGCCGCGCCGGAGCTGCTCGTCGACATCAACAACATCCCCGGCCTCGGCTACCACCGGGAGGCGGCCGACGGGGCGCTGGAGGTCGGCGCGCTGTGCCGGCACGTGGACCTCGAGTACTCCGAGATCCTCGGCGAGCGCAGACCGCTGATGGCGAGCGCCGCGCCGCTGATCGCCGACCCGATCGTCCGCAACCGCGGCACGCTCGTCGGATCGCTGTGCCACGCGGACCCGCAGGGCGACTGGGCGTCGGTGATGCTGGCGCTCGACGGCGAGGTCGTGGCGGCGAGCGCGACGGGCAGCCGGACGATCCCGATGGCGGAGTTCGTCACCGGGCCGTTCCAGACGGTGCTGCTGCCGGGTGAGATCGCGGTCGAGGCGCGCGTGCCGGCACCGAAGGGCACGCCGGCCGGCCGCTACCTGAAGCTGGAGCGCCGCGTCGGCGACTTCGCGACGGTCGGCGTGGCGGTCGCGCTGGACCTCGACGGCGGCACGGTCACCCGGGCCGGCATCGCGCTGACCGGGGTGGGCGGCAACAACCTCAAGGCCGCCGAGGCCGAGCAGGTGCTGGTCGGCGGCACCCTGGACGCGGCGACCGTGCGGGAGGCGGGCCGGCTGGCCGCCGAGATCGCCCGGCCGCGCACCGACCACCGCGGCAGTGCCGAGTACAAGCGCCACGTGGTGGCGACGTTCGTCGTCCGCGCGCTCGAGTCCGCCGTTCCCGTTGCGGCGTAAGGAGATCTTCATGGAGAAGCGACGCGTGACCGTGACGGTCAACGGCGAGGAGCAGGTGGTCGACATCGAGCCGCGGGTGCTGCTGGCGCACCTGCTGCGGGAAGGTCTCGGGCTGACCGGCACCCACATCGGCTGCGACACGACCAACTGCGGTGCGTGCACGGTGCTCGTGGACGGCCGGCCCACGAAGTCCTGCACGATGCTCGCGGTGCAGACCGACGGGCACGAGGTGCGCACGGTCGAGGGCATGGCCAAGGCGAGCCAGCTGCACCCGGTCCAGGAGGGCTTCAAAGAGGAGCACGGACTCCAGTGCGGCTTCTGCACGCCCGGCATGATGATGAGCGCGATGGCGTTGCTGGAGCGCAACCCCGACCCCACCGAGGAGGAGATCCGGTGGGCCCTGTCGGGAAACCTCTGCCGGTGCACGGGATACCAGAACATCGTGAAGGCCGTGCTGTGGGCGGCGAAGAAGATGCAGCCGGCGGGAGCGTGATCACATGACCGCATTGGACGAGATCAAGATCGGTGGCCTGGGTTCGAGCCGCAAGCGGGTCGAGGACGACCGGTTCATCCGCGGCCGCGGCAACTACACCGACGACATCAAGCTGCCCCACATGCTGCACATGGAGATCCTGCGCAGCCCGCTCGCGCACGCGCGGATCAAGTCGATCGACACCAGCAAGGCGTGGCAGATCCCGGGCGTGCGGCTGGTGCTGACCGGGGAGATGGCCGCACAGCGCAACCTCGCGTGGATGCCCACGCTGTCCTACGACACGCAGGCCGTGCTCGCCACCGACAAGGTTCGCTTCCAGGGCCAGGAGATCGCGTGCGTGGTGGCCGACGACCCGTACATCGCGAAGGACGGCTGCGAGGCCATCGACGTGGAGTACGAGCCGCTGCCCGCGATCGTGAACCCGGCGCAGGCGCTGGCCGCGGACGCGCCGCTGATCCGCGACGACAAGGAAGGGCAGACCGACAACGTCTGCTACCAGTGGGAGGTCGGCGACAAGGAGGGCACCGACCGCGCGTTCGCGGAGGCGGACGTGGTGTCGAAGCTGAAGCTGCACTACCCGCGCTCGCACCCGTCGCCCATCGAGTGCTGTGGCTCGATCGCCAACTTCGACCCGGCGACGCAGAAGCTGACCGTCTACATGACATCGCAGGCACCACACATCATCCGCGCCGCGGTGGCGCTGGTGGCCGAGCTGCCCGAGCACATGATCCGGATCATCTCGCCGGACATCGGCGGCGGGTTCGGCAACAAGGTGCCGGTCTACCCGGGCTACGTGTGCTCGATCCTCTGCTCGATCCTGCTCGGCAAGCCGGTGAAGTGGATCGAGGACAAGTCCGGCAACCTGATCTCCACCGGGTTCGCCCGCGACATGTACTTCGACGGCGAGCTGGCGCTGCGCTCGGACGGCAAGATCCTGGCCGCCCGGTTCCACGCGGACACCGACCAGGGCGCGTTCTTCGCCGACGCGCAGCCCAGCAAGTTCAAGATCGGGCTCGTGCACTCGGCGTTCGCCTGCTACGACGTCCCGGTCGGGCACATCACCGCGCGCGGGGCGTACACGAACAAGGCGCCCGGCGGAGTCGCCTACCGCTGCTCGTTCCGGGTCACCGAGGCGATGTTCTTCCAGGAACGGATGATCGCCGCGGCGGCCGCGGACCTCGGCCTGGACCCCGCCGAGTTCCGCCGCCGCAACCTCATCCGCGACGACCAGTTCCCCTACCGCACGCCGTTCGGCTTCCTCACCGACTCCGGGCAGTACCACAAGTGCCTCCAAATAGGACTGGACGCGATCGGCTACGACCAGTTCCTGAAGGACAAGGAGGAGGCGGCCAAGCGCGGGCGGCGGCTGGGCATCGGGATCTCGACGATGACCGAGCCGCTGGGTGCGGGCAACAGCCGCGAGTACGACATCCTCGGCATCAAGATGTTCGACTCCGCCGAGCTGCGGATCCACCCGACCGGCAAGGCGATCCTGCGCACCGGCGCGAAGTCGCAGGGCCAGGGCCACGAGACGACGTGGGCCCAGATCGTCGCTCACGAGCTGGGCATCCCCGCCGCGGACGTGCTCGTCGAGGAGGGCGACACGGACACCGCGCCGTTCGGCATGGGCACCTACGCGTCGCGGTCCACGCCCGTCGCGGGCGCCGCGGTCGCCATGGTGTCGCGCAAGATCCGGGCCAAGGCACGGAAGCTGGCCGCGCACCTGCTCGAGGTGTCCGAAGAGGACGTCGAGTGGGAGCTGGGCCGGTTCTACGTGCGCAGCGCACCGAACCGGGGCGTGACGATCCAGGAGTGCGCGATGGCCGCGTACGGCAACATGCCCGACGGCATGGAGCCGGGCCTGGAGAACAACGCCTACTACGACCCGCCGAACCTCACGTGGCCGTTCGCCTGCTACATCACGACGGTCGAGGTGGACCCGGAGACGGGTGTGTGGGACGTGCTGCGGTTCGTCGCGGTGGACGACTGCGGCGTGCGCATCAACCCCATGATCGTCGAGGGACAGATCATGGGCGGGCTCACCGAGGCGTACGCCATGTCCAACATGCAGTTCATCACGTTCGACGAGGAAGGCAACTGCGTCGGCTCGAACTACATGGACTACCTGCTGCCGACCGCCTGGGAGACACCGGGTTTCGAGCTGCACGAGGTCGTCACCCCCTGCCCGCACCACCCTATCGGCGCGAAGGGCGTCGGCGAGTGCGCGGCGGTCGGCGGGCCGGCGGCGTACGTGAACGCGGTGCTGGACGCCCTGTCCGACACCGGGGTACGCAACATCGACATGCCGCTGCTGCCCGACCGGGTGTGGGAGGCCATCAACACGCGCGCGGACATCTCGGGCGCGCCTCCTGTTAGGACGGACTGACTAGTGGTTGAGAAAAGTGCCCATCGAGCAACGGAACCTCAGGGGAACGTGACGGCGGCCGACCACAGTCGGCCGGGTCCCGCGAGGTGTCGTTGCCAGCGCAGCCACCGCATAGAAATTCCGGGGAGGCGGTAATGATCATCAACGCCGACTTCGAGGTGCCCGCGCCGGTCGAGAAGGTCTGGGACTACCTGCTCGACGTGCCGCGCATGGCGCCGAACCTGCCCGGCACCGAGCTGACCGACGTCATCGACGCGGACAACTACAAGGGCCGCGTCACGATCAAGATGGGCCCGGTGTCCATGCGGTTCGCGGGCGACGTGGAGATCGTCGAGCGCGACGAGGCGAACCGGCGCGCGGTGATCAACGCCGCGGGCGCGGACGAGCGCGGCCGCGGCCAGGCCGCCATGGTGCTCACCGCGACGCTGGCCCGGGCGGGCAGCGGGACGAAGGTGTCGATCGCCCAGGACCTGCAGATCTCGGGCGCGGCGGCGCAGTACGGCCGCGGCATGATCACCGACGTCACCAACGTCCTGGTGCAGCAGTTCTCCCGCAACGCGGCCGACGACATCCCGAGATGGATGCGCGGCGAGGAACGCGCGGCGGGGCCCGCGAAGTCCGCGAGCGGCCTGTCGATCGGCATCGCGGCCGCGATGGCCGCACTGTCCCGCGTCTTCTGGCGTTTCTTCGGTTCCAACGCCCGACGCCGCGCAGCGATGGGAGGTTGACATGACAGCCATGGACGAGCCGCGTGTCTGTCAACCGCACCTAAGGGGGACGGGACGCAACCCAGCCACAAGCACGTGCCGAACCGAAACACATCAACCCAAGGCGACCACGAGTTTGAATCCCGGGGAGGCGGATTAGCCATGACTCTGTGGTGGATTGGTGCTATCGCGCTGATCGTCGTGGTGCTGCCGGTGGTGATCGCGCTGCTGAACCGGATCCTCGCCGCGGTCGAGCGGATCCGCGACGCCGCCGACGACATCCTCGCCGACGGCGTCGCGCTCAACGACGGCCTGGAGCCGGTGGCGGGCCTGCTCGCCACGACCGACGAGACGATCAAGGAAGTCCAGGTCGGCGCGGTGCGCTACGCCGGCAGCGTCGCGAAAATCCTGGAGGGCTGATGCCTGCCGTAGCCTGGGTCACGCTCGCCGGCGCGACCCTCATCATCGGACTGACCGCGGTGGCCCTGCTCCGCGTGATCGTCCACCTGACACACGTGAAGCGCACGCTGGACTCGACCATCGGCGGCGTCGAGTCGATCGCCGACCGCACCAGCACCGTGCCCGCGCGGCTCGTCTCGGTGAACGCCACGCTGAAGCCGGTGCGCGACTGGGCCGAGGGGGTCTGACGTGAACCTCGCACAGGACGCGGACCTCACCGGCTGGAACGTCGGCCTGGTGATCGGGCTCGTCGTCGTGGTCGCCGTGGTGGCGCTGGTGACGCCGATCATCGTGCTGGCACAACGGATCGGCAAGCAGGCGCCGCGGATCGACGCGGCGCTGCGGCAGGCGGAGACGAACACCGCGCCGCTCGCCGCGCTGACGACGACCATGGACCACGCGGAGACCATCGTCGCCGGTCTCGAGCGCGGCCGGCACCGGCTGGGAGGATGACCATGGCGGACAACGAAATCACCTACTGGTCGGTGATCCTGCTGCTCGGCCTGATCGTGATCCTCGCGGTCGTCGCGCTGCTGAGCCTGCTCGTGTACTACGTGAAGCTGATCGACAAGCGGGTGGCCGCGGTGCGCGACACGCTCGAGCGGGTCACCGAGAACACCCAGCACGCGGCGCTGATCCCGCAGACCGCGGACCGGGTGGACGCGGTGCTCGCGGAAGGCCTGCAGCACCACCTGTTCCTCGGCCGCGCCGCGCTGGCGACGGCCCCGTCCGCGTCCTCGGGAGAGTCCTCATGAGCCAGACGACGCTGGTGGTGCTGACGGTCGTGGAGATCGTGGTGCTGATCGCCGGGCTCGCGTTCTTCCTGTTCTGGATCGGCTCGCTGCTGACCCGGATCGCGACGAACCTCGAGAAGTGCTCGGCGCACGTGAAGACGATCAACAAGCACGCGGTGGAAATCGAGCCGGGCGTGGAGCACATCAACCGCACGGGCAAGGTGGTCGCGTCCGCGCTGCCGCTGCTGTACGGCTTCGCGGAGCGCATCGTGGCGAACGTGTCGCCGACGCCGGCCCGTGAGCCGGTGGCCAAGCCCGCGTCCGGCACCCGCCGCTCGCGGTTGCACGAGACGGTCGGCTTCAAGTCCGGATGATCCGGCTGGGTTCCCTTGCGGGGTACCTCTTCGAGGGCCCGCGGCTGCTCGGCGGCTGGACTCCGCCGCCGGTGGCCGCGGTCTGGGTCATCCTGTACCGCCCGGACGCCGAGGGCCGCCCCGACCGGTACGCGGTGACCTATGTGGACCACAGCGACGACCTGTCCGCCGAGCGCTTCCCGTTCCAGCATCGTCGGTCGGCGTGCTGGATCAAGCGCGCGGGCTCGAAGTGGCAGCTGCACATCGCCACGTTCGAGGTGCCGGGCGGCACCCGCGCCCACCGCGAGCAGATAGCCCAGGAACTGATCTCGGTCTACAAGCCGCGCTGCAACCTCCAGCAGTACGACAAGTCGTGGAAGGACCACTGGATCACCGAGTACGACGCCCCCACGACAAGGCCCCTCACCACCCCGAAGGACCCGACCTAACCCGCGAGTCCAACACTGCGGACCCGCGAGTCCAACGCTCGTGACACCCGAGTCT
Organism: Actinophytocola sp.; assembly: GCA_035995025.1. Taxonomy (GTDB): domain Bacteria; phylum Actinomycetota; class Actinomycetes; order Mycobacteriales; family Pseudonocardiaceae; genus Actinophytocola. Next base: position 249,844 of record DASYKY010000057.1, on the reverse strand, counting down.
GTCCTTTCGCGCGGGTCGGGAACGTTGGACTCGCGGGTCGGGAACGTTGGACTCGCGGGTCGGGAACGTTGGACTCGCGGGTCGGGAACGTTGGACTCGCGGGTCGGGAACGTTGGACTCGCGAGTTATTCGCCGAGGAGGTCCTCTTCCTCGGAGGTGGCTTCCGCGCGGACCACGGGCCACTCCGGGAGGTTCGCCGTGCGTGCCGCGGTCGTGAACGATGCGCGGGCCTTCTCCACCGCCTCCTCACGGGACGCGGCCACGACCACCAGCTGGGCGCCGTAGCGGGCCGTGCCGATGCCCGTGGCGATGCCGCCGTCGGCAGCGACCGCGTCCGCCAGGGCGAGGATCTCGTCGTGGGACATGACGCGGTCGCCCTCCGCCTCCAGGCCGACACTCCAGCGAGCCATGCACGATCCTCTCAGGACAGGGTGGGCAACAGGGTGGCGAACTTCTCCAGGCTGGCCAGGTCGTGCCCGGACAGCAGCTCGTCGACATACGGCTCCGCCACCATCATGCCCACCGACCGGCCACCCGACGACGCGTGGGGGTCCAGCCACACCACCGTGTGGCACAGCCGGGACAGCCGCGACATCGACGTCTCCAGCAGCTGGGGATCGCCGCGGTCCAGGCCGTCCGAGCAGATCACCACGATCCCGCCGCGGCACACCCCGCGCCGGCCGTACTGCCGCACGAACACGTCCAGCGACGCGCCGATCCGCGTGCCGCCCTCCCAGTCCACCACCGCGAGCGCCGCCTGGCGCAGCGCCTCGTCCGGCGAACGGGTGCGCAGCGCGCGCGTGATGCACGTCAGCCTTGTGCCGAAGCAGAACACCTCCACCCGCCGCGCCGCCCGCCGCGTGGTGTGCGCGAACTGCAGCAGCGCCCGCGAGTAGTCCGCCATCGAGCCGGACACGTCCAGGATCAGCACCAGCGGCCGCGGCCGGGTCCGGCGCCGCCGCCAGTGCAGCTCCATCACCTCGCCGTGGGTGCGCAGCGAGCGGCGCACCGTCCGCCGCATGTCGAGTGCACGCCCGGAAGCAGACGGACGGGTTCGGCGGGTCACGCGGCGCGGTGGGGTCAGCCGGATGCGCGCCATGATCCGGCGCAGCAGGGCCAGCTCCTCGTCCGTGCAGCCGGCGAACGACCGGTGCCGCATGACGTCCACTGTGGACGCCATGAGGCCGAGCGACGTCTCCTCGGTCTCCGCCGAGCCCGGCTCGGTCGCCGGCACCACGAACACCGTCTCCGCCACCTGTCCGGCGGGGGTCGCCTTCAGCTCGGGCAGCGACGGCGACGACGCGGCCGCGCCGAGGAAGAACCGCTGGAACACCTCGTCGTAGGCGTCGATGTCGTCCCGCCGCGTGACCAGCGTCGTGCGCCCCGCCCAGTACAGGTCGACCAGGTCGGTCGGGTCCAGGGCCGCGAGCGAACCGCAGAACGCCTGGACGTCGCCGGTCCCCACGGCCAGGCCCGCACCTCGCAGCTCCCGGGAGAAGGCGACCAGCAGCCGGACGAGGTCAGGCATCCGGGACGATCTCCTCCAGCGACTCGCGGACCAGCGCCAGGTCGTCCCGCTCCTTGACGACCGCGCCGAGCGTGTCCGCGGCGATTCCGGGCGTCAGCGTGGTCTCGCCGAGGAAGTCCAGCGTGCGCGCCCAGTCGATGGTCTCGGCCACCCCGGGCGGCTTGGCGAGGTCCAGCTCGCGCAGCCGCGTCACGGCCGCGACCACCTTGCGCGCCAGCGTCTCCGACACCGCCGGCTCGCGCATCAGCACGATCTCCACCTCGCGGTCCGGCGGCGGGTAGTCGATCCAGTGGTACATGCACCGCCGCTTCAGCGCGTCGTGCAGCTCGCGGGTCCGGTTGGACGTGAGGATCACCAGCGGCGGCGACGGGGACGTGACCGTGCCGATCTCGGGGATGCTGATCTGGAAGTCCGACAGCACCTCCAGCAGGAACGCCTCGAACTCGTCGTCGGCGCGGTCGATCTCGTCGATCAGCAGCACGCACCGGTCGCCCGCGCGCACCGCCCGCAGCAGCGGCCGCTCCAGCAGGAACTCCGGGCCGAACAGCTCGGCGACGTCCGCGGAGCCGGGCTCGGACAGCGCGCGGATGTGCAGCAGCTGGCGCGCGTAGTCCCACTCGTAGAGCGCCTGGCCGGTGTCGATGCCCTCGTAGCACTGCAGCCGGATCAGGTCGCGGCCCAGCACCGCCGCGAGCACCTTCGCGATCTCGGTCTTGCCGACCCCGACCTCGCCCTCCAGCAGCAACGGCCTGCGCAGCGACAGCGCCACGTACGCGGCGGTGGCGAGCCCCCGGTCGGCCAGGTAGGAGCCTCGGCGCAGCGTCTCGGTCAGCTCGCCGACGGACTTCACGAGCGCGAGGCGTCACGCTCGGACAGCAGCTCCGCCAGGCTCTGGGCGTCCGGCCGCAGCTTGCCCTCGCGCTCGAGCTGCGCCCGCCACGCGGTCCGCAGGTCCTCGTCGACCGGCTCGGCCTCCCCGCCGAAGCCGATGTTCTTCATCCGCTTGCACGTCTTTGCCCTGCCGTGCCCCAGCTCGGCGTCGAGGTCGGCGGCGGACTGCTCGCGCGCGTGCCAGATGTCGCGCAGAACGGACAGTGCCTCGTCGCTCATCGCTACCTCCTCGTGCGTGTCCCCCAACGTTACGCGGACCGTGACCGAGTCGGATCGGACCGTTAAGCGATCACTTAAACGCCCCGGCCGAAACCGGGCCCGGAACCGGTTTCGAAAATCGCCGCCCAACTCTTGTCCCACTGGTTTAGACCATGGCATTCTTTGTTGCTAGGGACAACAAACCTACTCGTCGGTGGTGACAAAGATGTCCTCACACCCCTGCTCACGACGATTCAGATACCTCTCCCTGCTGACCGCGCTCGCCTCGGTCCTGCTCGGCGCCACACTGGCGACGGGTACTCCGGCGGCCGGCGCACCCCACCAAGCGGCGGCTCCCGGCCAGAATGCAGATGTCGGGGCCGCCGCCACGTCGTTCGCGGACGAGTTCAACGCGTCCGCGGGCACCCCGGTCGACGGCTCGAAGTGGAACATGGAGACCGGCGACAACGTCAACAACCACGAACGGCAGTACTACACCAACTCGACCAGCAACGCCGTGCACGACGGCCAGGGCAACCTGGTGCTCACGGCCCGCCGGGACAACCCGGGCAACTACCAGTGCTGGTACGGCCGGTGCGAGTACACCTCGGCCCGGCTGAACACGTCCGGGAAGTTCACCCAGGCCTACGGCCACTTCGAGACCCGGCTCAAGATGTCCCGCGGGCAAGGCATGTGGCCCGCGTTCTGGCTGCTCGGCACCGGCGGCGGCTGGCCCGACGCCGGCGAGATCGACATCATGGAGAACGTCGGCTTCGAACCGTCCACAGTGCACGGAACGATCCACGGGCCCGGCTACTCCGGCGCGGGCGGCATCGGCGCGGGCTACTCGATCGGCGGCGCGTTCGCCGACGGGTTCCACACGTTCGCGCTCGACTGGTCGCCGAACCGCCTGGTGTGGTCGGTGGACGGGAACGTCTACCAGACCAGGACCCCGGCCGACCTCGGCGGCAACCGCTGGGTGTTCGACCACGGGTTCTACGTCATCCTGAACCTGGCGGTCGGCGGCTACTGGCCGGGCGACCCGGACGGCGGCACGCAGTTCCCGAACACGCTGACCGTCGACTACGTCCACGTCACCACCGACGGTGGCGGCGGGGGCGGTGGCGGCGGCCGCATCACCGGGCTCGGCGGCAAGTGCGTCGACGTCGCCTCGGCGGGCACCGCCAACGGCACGCCCGTGCAGCTCTACGACTGCAACGGCAGCACCGCCCAGCAGTGGTCGGTGAACGCCGACGGTTCGATCCGCGCGCTCGGCAAGTGCCTCGACGTCACCTCGGCGTCGACCGCGAACGGCGCGAAGATCCAGCTGTGGGACTGCAACGGCAGCGGCGCGCAACGCTGGACCGTGACCGGCGCGCACGACATCGTGAACATCGCGGCCAACAAGTGCCTCGACGCGACCGACAACAGCTCCGCCAACGGCACCCGGCTGCAGATCTGGGAATGCGGCGGCGGCGCCAACCAGAAGTGGACCGTCGGCTGAGCTGACCGCCCGCGAACACGCGGTGCCGCCCCGGCGCAGGGGCGGCACCGCCCCCACCCCTGCATGCAAGGAGCACACCGATGCCTGTTTCGGCGCGCCCGCGACCATTGCGGAAGACCACCACACTGCTCGGCACGGCCCTGCTGACCGCGGCCGCGCTGGCCGTCCCGGCCACCCCGGCCCAGGCGGCCGGCGAGCAGGTCAACATCTGGCTCACGACCACGTCGGACGGCGGCGGCCGGGTCGTCAGCCGCGGCCTGCAACAGCAGTCCCCGATCAACTTCCAGGCCGGCAACGGGTCCGGCCAGGCCACCATCAACGTCAACGAGAACACCACCTACCAGCAGTTCGAGGGCGCCGGCGCGTCGTTCACCGACACCGCCGCGTGGCTCATGAACTCCTCCGGCGCGCTGTCGTCCGCGACGCGCGAGGACACCATGCGCAAGCTGTTCGACCCGAACACCGGGATCGGGCTGTCGTTCCTGCGCAACCCGATGGGCTCGTCCGACCTCGCCCGGTTCGACTACTCGTTCGACGACACGTGCTGTGACGTCAACGACTTCTCCATCGCGCACGACATGGCCGACGTGCTGCCGCTGACCAAGCGCGCGAAGGAGCTCAACCCCGCGCTGAAGGTCATGGCGTCGCCGTGGAGCGCGCCGGCGTGGATGAAGGACAACAACAACATGGACCAGGGCTGGCTGCAGTCGCAGTACTACGGCGCCTATGGCCAGTACTTCGCCAAGTACGTGCAGGCCTACCAGGCCCAGGGCGTGCCCATCGACTACGTGTCGGTGCAGAACGAGCCCGGCTGCTGCCCCGGCTACCCGTCGATGCAGTGGAACACCGACGGTCTCGTCTACTTCACGCAGAACGCGCTGTGGCCGGCGTTCCGCGCGGCCGGCATCACCAACACGAAGACGCTGGTGATGGACTGGAACTGGGACGGCTACGGCACCTGGGCCCGCCCCCAGGTGCAGGCGCTGCAGAACGACCCGCTGTTCGGCGGCATCGCCTGGCACGGCTACGGCGGCGACGTCTCGGCGCAGACCACCGCGCACGACGAGTTCCCCAACGTCAAGTCGTACGACACCGAGCACTCCGGTGGCACCTGGGTCGGCAACCAGCAGACCGAGGACATGAGCAACATCATCGACTACACCCGCAACTGGGGCCGCAGCGTGGTGAAGTGGAGCCTCGCGGTGGACCAGAACAAGGGCCCGCACAACGGCGGCTGCGACACCTGCACCGGGCTCATCACCGTCCACAACGGAGACTCCCAGCACGGCCAGGTCACCTACGAGATCGAGTACTACTCGATGGGCCACCTGACCAAGTTCGTGAAGCCGGGCGCGGTGCGCATCGACACCAACGACAACCCGTCGGTGCGCAACGTGGCGTGGCGCAACCCGGACGGCTCCAAGGCGCTGATCGCCTACAACACCACCGGGTCCACCCAGCAGGTGCGGGTGAACTGGGGCAGCCAGTCGTTCACCTACGACCTGCCCGCCAAGACCGCGGCGACGTTCACGTGGAGCGGCACGGCCGGCAGCAACCCGGATGGCGGCACCGGCCAGCTCACCGGCCTGGCGGGCAAGTGCGCGGACGTCGCCGCCGGCGCGAGCGCCAACGGCACGCCCGTGCAGCTCTACTCGTGCAACGGGTCGGGCGCGCAGCAGTGGACGGTCGGCGCGGACGGCTCGATCCGCGCGCTCGGCAAGTGCCTCGACGTGACGTCGGCGTCGACCGCGAACGGCGCGAAGGTCCAGCTGTGGGACTGCAACGGCTCGGGGGCGCAGAGCTGGCGGGTGACCACCGGCCACGACGTCGTGAACGTGGCCGCGGACAAGTGCCTCGACGTCACCGACAACAGCTCGGCCGACGGCGCCCGCCTGCAGATCTGGACCTGCACCGGCGCCGCGAACCAGAAGTGGACCACCCCCGCAGCTCTTTCGAGGAGATAGTCATGCGAAGAAGAACCATCGGCCTGCTGGCCGCTTCCCTGCTCACCCTCGCCGCCGGTCTGCTGGCTGCCCCGCAGGCGGCCGCCGACACCGGCCAGATCACCGGCCTGGCCGGGAAATGCGCGGACGTGGCCGCCGCGAGCAGCGCCAACGGCACGGCCGTGCAGCTCTACTCCTGCAACGGTTCGACCGCCCAGCAGTGGTCGGCCAACTCCGACGGCACGATCCGCGCGCTCGGCAAGTGCCTCGACGTCACGTCGGCGTCCACCGCGAACGGCGCGAAGATCCAGCTGTGGGACTGCAACGGCACCGGCGCGCAGAACTGGCAGCTCACGGCCGCGCACGACATCGTCAACACCGCCGCGAACAAGTGCCTCGACGTCACCGACAACAGCTCGGCCGACGGCGCCCGGCTGCAGATCTGGACCTGCACGGGCGCGGCGAACCAGAAGTGGACCGCGCCGGCGGTCGGCGGCGGGGGCGACCCGCAGCCGGGCCCGGGCGTGATGGCCGTGGCGCCGTACCTCTACAACGGGTGGGGCAGCCCGCCGAACCCGGTGACCGTCATGCAGCAGACCGGCGTCAAGTGGTTCACGCTGGCGTTCGTGCTGTCCAACGGCTACTGCAACCCGCAGTGGGACGGCGGCCGGCCGCTGACCGGCGGCGTTGACCAGAACACGATCAACGCGGTGCGCGGCGCGGGCGGCAACGTGATCCCGTCGTTCGGCGGGTGGAGCGGCAACAAGCTCGAGGAGTCCTGCTCGTCGGCCGGTGAGCTGGCGAACGCCTACCAGCGGGTGATCAGCGCGTACGGGCTGCCCGCGATCGACATCGACATCGAGTCGACGGCGTACAGCAACCCGACCGTGCAGCAGCGCACGATCGACGCGCTGAAGACGGTGCGGGCCAACAACTCCGGCCTGAAGGTCTACATCACCATCGGCACCGGCCAGAACGGGCCGGACACGGGGATGATCAACCGGGCGGCGGCGTCCGGGTTCACCCCCGATGCGTGGACGATCATGCCGTTCGACTTCGGCGGCGCCGGCCAGGACATGGGTGCGCTGACGACCCGGGCGGCCGACGGCGCGAAGAACGCGGTCCGCAACGCCTACGGGTTCTCCGACGACCAGGCCTACCGGCACACCGGCATCTCCTCGATGAACGGCAACACCGACAACGGCGAGGTCGTGAACCAGGGCAACTTCCGCACCATCCTGTCCTACGCGCAGACCCACCACCTGGCACGGCTGACGTTCTGGTCGCTCAACCGCGACCGGCCGTGCGCCGGCGGCGGCGCGGACTCGTGCAGCGGGATCCCGCAGTCGAACTGGGAGTTCACAAGGATCTTCGCCGCCTACACTGGATAGGGCGCCGTGGATCATCCCCTGAGGTCTCGTGCCGATCAACGTGACCTCAGGGGACCGTGACGCCAATCGACCACAGTCAGCTCGGCCACTCGCGCCGTTCGTGGGAACGCGACCGACGCGTTGAATTCCGGGGAGGCGGATCAGTGACCCAGGCTCCGTGGCCCGGCCGCGACTCGCTGTCCATCACCGGCGTGCGGGCGATCGTGACCGCGCCGGACGGGATCCCGCTCGTCGTGGTCCGGGTGGACACGTCGGAGCCGGGCCTCTACGGGCTCGGCTGCGCGACGTTCACGCAGCGGTTCCACGCGGTGGTGGCCGCACTGTCACAGCACGTGGCGCCGCTCGTCGTCGGGCGCCATCCCGCGGACATCGCCGACATCGGCCGGACCGTGCACCTGTCGTCGTACTGGCGCAGCGGGCCGGTGCTGAACAACGCGCTGTCCGGTGTGGACATGGCGTTGTGGGACATCGCCGGCAAGCGGGCGGGCATGCCGGTGTACGAGCTGCTGGGCGGGCGGGTCCGCGCGGCGGCGGACACCTACCTGCACGCGACGGGCGAGTCCATTCAGGACACGGTGGCCGCGGCGGCGTCGCTCGTCGCGGACGGCTACCGGTACGTGCGGCTGCAGACGGGCGGGCCGGGGGTGGGCACGTACGGCGCGCCCGGCGTGGCGGGCTCGTACCCCCGTGCCCCGAACCCGGACGGGTGGGACGTGAACCGGTACCTGGCGGTGACCCCGGCCTTGTTCGCCGGGGCCCGCGACGTGCTGGGCGACGGGGTGGAGCTGATCCACGATGTCCACTCGCGACTGACGCCGAAGCAGGCGGTGGTGCTGGCGCGGTCGCTGGAGCCGTACCGGTTGTTCTTCCTGGAGGACCCGATCCCGCCGGAGCACTACGACCGGCTGCCGTTCGTCACGTCGTCGTCGCCGGTGCCGATCGCGGTGGGCGAGCAGCTGGTGTCGGTCGCGGACGCGGCACGCCTGGTGCGCGACGGCGGGGTCGACCTGCTGCGGGTGCACGTGTCCGCGGTCGGCGGCCTGTCGGCGGCGCGGCAGCTGGTGGCGTTGTGCGAGCTGACCGGCGTGCGCACCGCGTGGCACGGCCCGGGCGACGTGTCCCCGGTCGGCGTGGCCGCGAACGTCGCGCTGGACGTGACGACGCCGGCCTTCGGTGTCCAGGAGGCGCACCTGTTCGGCCCGGCGGCGCAGGAGGTGTTCCCCGGCTGCCCCCTGCCCCGCGGCGGCTACCTGTTCCCGTCCCCGTCGCCCGGCTGGGGCGTGGACGTCGACGAGCGGGAGGCGGCGAAGTACCCGCCGGAGACGGGCTTGTTCGAACGGTGGGCGACCCGGGTCCGCCGCCCCGACGGTGGACTCGAGTCCCCCTGAGCCAACCCGCTTCCGGGGCTAGACTCGGCCGCCGTGGATGACGAGTCGCGCGACGAGCTGGGCTTTCGCATGAGCCCTTCCGGCCTCTTGGCAGCCGAGGGTCACGAGGTAGAGGTCACTCCGCGAATGCTGACTCTTCTCCGGGCCCTGCGTCATGATGCCAACGAGTTCGTGCCTGTTGAACGCATCATCGCGACACTATGGCCGGGTGCCGTCCCGATGAAGCCAACCATCGCGGTCCAGGTATACGTGTCGAGGCTGCGGATGTGCATACGAGAGGTCGGCTGCTCGGATCACGTACGTATCGTCAGCGAGTGGCGCGGCTATCGCCTGATAGTAGGCGCGCCGCGCATCATCACGTCGTCGCCTCCTGGCCGACCGCGCCGCGATTCGGCGTCAACTGCCTCCACGACACCCGAACGGGCATTGGCTCGACCACGCGCCGCGAACAGACGGTCAGGGCGCTCGTGGTTCCGCCGGGCGCGGGACAACGAGCTCGTTCAGGGAGTCGCGGCTGTCGCCGCGCATGCGGCTGACTCGCGGCTCGTCCTCGCGCAGGACGCTCAAGTCACCGCGACTATGTTGCAGCACCTCGGGCCTGTGATCGAATCGGTGCGGCCGATGAGCAGTTCCGTCATCCGGTTGGGCGCGATGCTCCTCATCAAGGTCGACGATCGGCTGGTCGTGCATCAGCTCACCGCGGCGCAGCAGCTACGGCTCGATCACGAGCCGCAGCTCGCGATGTCACCGCGCGAGATCCTCGCCGCACTGGGCATCAGTGGTGAGCTCTCCTGAGCGGAGCGGTGGAGGGCCGTTCCGGTCCTCCACCGCTCCGGCTCATCAGCCCTGCTGCTGGCCGGCGATGTTGACCATCCACGGGACGCCGAACTGGTCGACGACCATGCCGAACTCGTCGCCCCACATCTGCTTCTCCAGGGGCATCGTGACCTTGCCGCCGGCGGCCAGCTTCTCCCAGTAGCCGTGCAGCTCCGCGGTGTCGTCACCGCTCAGGCTCACCGTCATCGTGTCGCCCGGGTTGTGCGTCATGCCCTCCGGCGTGTCCGCACCCATGATCGTGTAGCCGCCCGGCGACTCGAGCTGGGCGTGCATGACCTTGTCGGCGTCGGCACCCTGCTGGCCGTACTCGCCGAAGGTGTTCAGGGCCAGTTCGCCGCCGAACACGTCCTTGTAGAACTCCATCGCCTGCCGGGCGTTGCCGTTGAAGCTGATGTACGGGTTGAGACGAGACGCCATTATGCAAGCTCCTTATTTGTTACTGAGAGCAACATCCTCGCAGAGACCAGGAGTCCCGACAACCGGAGCGCTCAGGCGAGCTTGACCGGCTCGACAATGACCGAAAAGGCCGTCTTGTTCAGAAAAAGTTCGTAGCCGGGCAAAGTACCCGGCCCGCAGGACGCCGTGCCGATGCCGTGGTGGCCGACGTCCAGCGACAGCTCGACATGCTCGCCCGCGACCAATTGGTTACGGTGCGTGGCCGCGGCGAGCGCGGCGTCCGGCCAGCGGCGGGCGGTCAGGCCGAACGGCTCCAGTCCGGTGATCTTCACGCCGTGGCCCGTGGCGTCGGTCAGCGTCACCCACCGGACGTCCGCGCGGCGGCCGTTCTCCTGCGGCCGGATGTAGGGCGTCTGCAGCTCGTCGACCGTGGCGTGGAAGCGGCCGACCCGCGCCGCGATCCCGGTGTCCGGATAGGACTCCCCGGGGCCGCGGCCGAACCAGCTCACGTGGTCGAGCGTGGCGGGCAGCGTGAACGCGACGGCCAGCGTGGCGATCGGCTCCGGCCAGGTGCCTTCCGGGTCGACCTCGACGGTCAGCGCGACCGCCCGGTCCAGCGGCGTCCACCGGTAGGTGACGCGCACGCCGCGGTCGGTCGCCGCCGCTGCCGAGCGGGTGCGGACGACCAGCTCGTCGCCCGCCTCGACCTCGTCGAACCGTTCGGTCAGCCGGTGCAGGCCCGTCGCCAGCCACGTCTCGTGCAGCCGGCCGATGCGGTCGTTGTCCGTCGGCGCGCGCCACAACCGCAGCCGGGGCCCGGCGGCCCGATGTCCGGCGAGGGTGGTGAGCCGCCCGGCGTGGTCGAACGCCAGCGGGCCGAGCCCGAACCCGGTGTCTGTCCGAAGTAGACGAGACGTCGGGGTGAGCTGCGCGGGCGGGGGCGGGGCGTGGAGGCGGTGCTGCGCCCACGCCACCTCGTGCCCGGCGGGTGCCCACGCGGTGTCTCCGGCGAGCACGGCCCGCACGGTCAGCCACACCTCGCCGCCCGCGCGGAACGCGGGCAGCGGCACGGTCCCGCCCGCGGCCGGCACCTCGAACACCCCGGCCTCGCCCGGCTCGACCGTCCACACGAAACGGAGGCCGGACAGGTCGCCACGCGCCGGTGTGATCGTCAGCGACTCGGCGGCGAAGCTGAACCGGACCGGCTCGTAGGCCTTCTTCACGTCCAGCAGCCCCGGCGACGGCGTGCGGTCGGGGAACAGCAGCCCGTCGATGACGAAGTTGCCGTCGTGCAGCGGCTCGTCGTAGTCGCCGCCGTAGGCGAACTCCAGGTCGGGGTGGCGCAGGCCGTGGTCGATCCACTCCCACACGAACCCGCCCGCGCAGCGCGGGTGGGCGTCGAACAGCGCCACGTACTCGGCGAGCCCGCCCGGCCCGTTGCCCATCGCGTGCGCGTACTCGCACTGCAGGAACGGGATCGTCGTGTGCTCGCTGATCTCCGCGGTCTCCCGGTGCGAGGCGTACATCCGGCTGTGCACGTCCACGTAGGCGTCGTCGTGGTCACCCTCGTAGTGCACCGGCCGGGACGGGTCGCGCTCGCGGGCCCAGCCGGCCATCGCGGCCAGGTTCTCGCCGGTGTGGCTCTCGTTGCCCAGCGACCACGCCATGATGCTCGGGTGGTTCTTGTCCCGCTCCACGGTCCGTCGCATGCGGTCCAGGTAGGACTCCCGCCAGGCCGGCTCGCCGGACGGGTTGTGCCGCCAGCCGGCGAACAGGAAGCCGTGGGTCTCCAGGTCGCACTCGTCGACCACCCACAGGCCGAGCTCGTCGCACAGGTCGAGGAACGCGGGGTGCGGCGGGTAGTGGCTGGTGCGCACGGCGTTGACGTTGTGCTGCTTCATCGCCAGCACGTCGGCGCGCATGGTCTCGTAGGGCAGCGCGCGGCCGAAGTCGGGGTGGAACTCGTGCCGGTTTACCCCGCGCAGCGCGAGCGGCACGCCGTTGACCAGCAGCACACCGTCCACGATGGACACCGTGCGGAAGCCGATGCGCAGCGAGACCGTCTCGCCCTCGGTCGCCACGGTGGCGTCGTAGAGGCGCGGCGACTCGGCCGACCACGGCTCGACCGCGACGGTGACCGGCTCGCCGGTCGCGAGCCCGGCGATGCCCAGCTCCGGCACCGCCACGACCGCGGGCGCCGAGGCGTCCACGCGCAGCGTCCCCCGGCCGGTGGTGTGGTCGTAGTCCGCGTGCACGAACACGTCGTCGAGCGGCTCGGCCGGGCGGCGCAGCAGGCTCACGCCACGGAAGATCCCCGGCAGCCACCACATGTCCTGGTCCTCGAGGTAGCTCGCGGCCGACCACTGGTGCACGCGCACCGCGACCACGTTGCGGCCGGGCCGCAGCAGGTGCCCGACGTCGTACTCGGTGGGCAGCCTGCTGCCGGTGAAGAAACCGAGCTCGGTGCCGTTGAGCCACACCCGCGCGCACGAGTCGACCCCGTCGAAGCGCAGCACCGCGTCGGTGCCGGCCCAGTCACCGGGCAGGTCGAACACCCGCCGGTGGTCGCCGGTCGGGTTGTCCTGCGGCGGGTACGGCGGGTCGACCGGGAACGGGTAGGCGACGTTGGTGTACGCGGGCTTGCCGTGCCCGTACAGCGGCCAGTGCGACGGGACGGGCAGCACTAGCCAGCCGGCGTGGTCGAAGTCCGGGTCCGCGAAGTCGTCCGGCACGTCCGCGCGGGGCGAGAGGTGGAACCGCCAGGTGCCGGCGAGGTCGACCCGCGGTGCGTCGGAGTGCAGGGCGGCGCGTGGCTCGCGGCGGCCGGTCCCGGGCGCGAAGTCGGCGTAGTAGGTCACGCACGCTCCAATGTGTACTCGTGCTCGGCGGCGAACCCGAGCAGGGTGCGGGCGGCGGTCAGGTCGACCGGGACGGTCCGGCCGGGCAGTGGCGCGCGGCGCGGCACGCCGGGCAGGAACCGGTCGAGCAGCTCCTCGGTCGGGTACGGGGCGAGCGTCTCCGGCGCGGTGACGAACACGGGCCGGGCGCCGGAAAGGGGGACGGTGGCGGCGAGCCAGCAGGCGCGGGCGGCGTCGCGGCTGTCCAGGTAGGTCCACAGGTGGGAGACGCCGGAGCCGGGGTCGGCGCGGTACCGCTCGGCCTGCGCGGCGAGCTGGCCGCCGCCCTCGTCGCCGCCGAGCTCGCCGCCGGGGAAGCCGAGCAGCGGGAACCGCAGCGCGGCGACGGCCGTCCCGGCGCGGCGGGACACCATCGCGGCGGTCGCCTCGTCGGCCTGTTTGGACAGTGCGTACGGGTCGGTGACCTGCAGCGGGGAGGACTCGTCGATGGGCACGTGGGCCGGGCGCAGCGCAGGCGGCCCGAACGGCAGGCCGGTGATGGAGAAGCTGCTGGCGATCACCGCCCGCGGCACACCGGCCCGCGCGACCTCGTCCAGCACGGTGAAGGTGGCCGCCACGTTGCCGACGAACACCTCCGCGGCCGGCCGGTGCTCCGGGGTGGGCGTGGCGGCCAGGTGGATCACGGTGTCCACATCGGAGAGCGCGGCCCGCACGAGTGCCGCGTCCGTGGCCTCGCCGACGTGGAACCTGTCGACCGGGGCGTTCCCGGGAGCACGCCGGTCGAGCCCGGCCGCGGGCACGCCGCGCGCGGCCAGCTCCGCCAGCACGGCCCGGCCGAGCCGGCCCGCCGCCCCGGTGACCAGGACACGGCTCGGTTGGTGACTCATCGCGGGCCAGCATAGTTGCGGATCGAGCCCGGCGACGTCCGCCGGAGGCGAGTCGCCCGGGTGTCGCTCGACCGGTTCCGATTCGGACGGTGCCGCTTGATCATCGAGCCGCCTGATCAACTATGGGTAGTACCGCGGTTAGGCCGGTTCAGCGACGCGGCTTCTCTCACTTCTCCCGGTATTCCACCCGCTTGCCGGGTTGCCATTCACCGGGTGGCCCTGACGCGTTACGCGCGGTTGACCGGCCACCGACCGGAAAGGGTGGTGAATCGGCAGTCGGGTGCACGGGACCGGCGGGCGGCCACTACCCGGTTGGGCGACTGTCCACCCGCCGATTTCCAGTGTTAGCTCCACTTTCAGCTGGACATCCGGAAATTCCGCATGGTGATGGGTGGTGTACGTAGTGACGGTGACCGAACCCGAGGCACCCGGGCTCGACACGAACGGCGAACGACAGCAAAGCCTTGCGACCACGGCCGCACGAAACCTGGCGACCACGAGGAAATCCGTGCCGCAGATGCAGGGCATCTCGTCGCGGTGGCTGCTGAAGATGTTGCCCTGGGTACAGGTCTCCGGCGGCACCTACCGGGTCAACCGGCGGCTCACCTACTCGGTCGGCGACGGCCGGGTGACGTTCGTGAACACCGGCTCGGAAACCCGGGTAATTCCGGCCGAGCTGAGCGAGTTGCCGCTGTTTCGGGGGTATGACGACGACGAGGTACTTGCCGCGCTCGCGGACCGCTTCGAGCAGCGGGAATTCCAGCCCGGAGATGTGATCGTCGAGTTCGGCCACGAGTCGAACGAGGCATTCCTGATCGCGCACGGAAAGGTCAACAAGATCGGTCCCGGCCATTACGGCGACGAGACCGTGCTGGGCGTGCTCGCGAACGGCGACCATTTCGGCGACGGGACGCTCGCGGACCCGAACAGCATGTGGGAGTACACCGTCAAGGCGCTCACCCCGTGCACCGTCCTGATGCTCCCCCAGCCGGCGTTCGACGAGCTGCTCGACCGCTCCGAGACGCTGCGCGACCAGCTCGAGGCGTTCCGTTCCGGGCAGGCCGCCGCGCGCACCCCGGACGGCGAGGCGGCCATCGAGCTGTCCTCCGGGCACTCCGGCGAGCCCGACCTGCCCGGCACGTTCGTGGACTACGAGCTCGCCCCGCGGGAGTACGAGCTGTCCGTCGCGCAGACCGTACTGCGCGTGCACAGCCGGGTGTCCGACCTCTACAACGAGCCGATGGACCAGACCGAGCAGCAGCTGCGGCTGACCGTGGAGGCGCTGCGCGAGCGCCAGGAGCACGAGCTGGTCAACAACGCCGGGTTCGGCCTGCTCGCCAACGCCGACCTCGGCCACCGCATCCACACCCGCAGCGGCCCGCCCACCCCGGACGACCTCGACGAGCTGCTCGCCGTCGTCTGGAAGGACGCCGGCTTCTTTCTCGCCCACCCGCGCACGATCGCCGCGTTCGGCCGGGAGTGCTCCAAGCGCGGGATCTACCCGGACACGGTGGACTCGGGCGGTAACCGGATCCCCGCGTGGCGCGGCGTGCCGATCTACCCGTGCAACAAGATCCCCGTCTCGGACACCCGCACCAGCTCGATCATGCTGATGCGCACCGGCGAGGAGCGGCAGGGCGTGGTCGGCCTGCACCAGACCGGCATCCCCGACGAGTACCAGCCGGGCCTGTCCGTGCGGTTCATGGGGATCAGCCCCAAGGCGATCGTGTCCTACCTGGTCAGCGCGTACTACTCGGCGGCCGTCCTGGTGCCGGACGCGCTGGGTGTGCTGGAGAACGTCGAGCTCGGCCGGGAGGGCTGACGTGACAACCGTGGAGACCGGCGTCCGCATCGAGGCGACGGTGCGCCGGACCCTGAGCACGACCGCCGCCCGCAACCTGACCACGACCACGAAGTCCGTGCCGCAGATGCGCGGCGTCACCCCGCGATGGCTGCTGCGGATGCTGCCGTGGGTGGAGGCCAGGGGCGGCTCGTACCGCGTCAACCGCCGCCTGAACCTCGCCATCGGCAACGGCCGGCTGACGTTCGTCAACGTCGGCGACGACGTCCGGGTGGTGCCCGCGGAGCTGCGCGAGCTGCCGCTGCTGCGCGACCTCACCGACGACGACGCGCTGGCCGCGCTGGCCGGCCGGTTCACCCAGCGGGAGTTCGCCGCCGGCGACGTGATCGTGGCGCCGGGGCAGCCGGTGGACCGGCTGTTCCTGCTGGCGCACGGGAAGGTGCAGAAGCTCGGCACCGGCGAGTACGGCGAGCCCGTCGTGCTGGACGTGCTGGCCGACGGCGCGCAC
This sequence comes from Actinophytocola sp., assembly GCA_035995025.1. Classification (GTDB taxonomy): domain Bacteria; phylum Actinomycetota; class Actinomycetes; order Mycobacteriales; family Pseudonocardiaceae; genus Actinophytocola. The sequence goes on along the minus strand of DASYKY010000057.1, from coordinate 233,714 downwards.
TTCGGCGACCAGGTGCTCGCCGGTGCGGTCGACGGCAGAGGGGACACCTGGGCGCACGCCGTCAAGGCGCTCACCCCGTGCACGGTGCTCGTGCTCGACGGGCAGTCCATCCGGGCGCTGAACGGTGCGTCGGACGGGCTGCGCGAGCACATCCGCGCGGAGCTGGCCAAACCGAAGGGGGCGCAGAACAAGAAGGGCGAGGCGGCGATCGACCTGTCGTCGGGCCACTCGGGCGAGGTCGACCTGGCGGCCACGTTCGTCGACTACGAGCTGACGCCGCGCGAGTACGAGCTGGCCGTCGTGCAGACGCAGCTGAAGGTCCACACCCGCGTCGCGGACCTCTACAACGACCCGATGAACCAGACCGAGCAGCAGGTCCGGCTGACCGTGGAGGCGCTGCGCGAGCGCCAGGAGCACGAGCTGGTCAACAACCCCGACTTCGGCCTGCTGCACAACGCGGACCTCTCGCAGCGGGTGTTCACCCGCACCGGCCCGCCGACCCCGGACGACCTCGACGAGCTGGTGTCCCGGCGGCGCAAGTCGAAGTTCTTCCTCGCCCACCCGCGCACGATCGCCGCGTTCCGGCGGGAGTGCACGAAGCGGGGCATCTACCCGGCCAACATCCCGCACGAGGGCACGGTCGTGCAGAGCTGGCGGGGCGTGCCGCTGCTGCCGTGCGACAAGATCCCGATCACCGACGGGCATCTCAGCTCGATCCTGGTGCTGCGCACCGGAGAGGAGGACCAGGGCGTCATCGGCCTGCACGAGACCGGCCTGGACGACGAGGTGTCGCCGGGCATGAACGTGCGGTTCATGAACATCGACGAGAAGGCGATCATCTCCTACCTGGTGAGCGCGTACTTCTCCGCGGCGGTGCTGGTGCCCGACGCGCTCGGCGTCCTCGAGCACGTCGAGATCGGCCGCTGAGGTGGCCGCCCCCGAGTTCTCCCCGGCCAGGGAGACGCTGGCGTGGAGCCGCGCGCTGGTGGACCCGGCGCTGCGGGCCGCGGTCGACACGCTGCCGCGGGCCATGCGCCGGATCGCCGGTTACCACCTGGGCTGGTGGGACGAGCACGGCGCCGCCACGCCCGCGGCCGCGGGCAAGGCCGTGCGCCCGGCGCTGACGCTGCTGTCGGCGGCCGCGGGTGGCGGGTCGCCGCGCGAGGCGGTGCCCGCCGCGGTCGCGGTCGAGCTGGTGCACAACTTCTCGCTGCTGCACGACGACGTGATGGACGGCGACGTGACGCGGCGGCACCGGCCGACCGCGTGGCGGCTGTTCGGCACGGGCGCGGCGATCCTCGCCGGGGACGCGCTGCTGACGCTCGCGCTGGACGTGCTCGCCGCGAGCGGGCACCCGGGCGCGGCGCCCGCGATGCGGATGCTGTCCGCGGCCGTGCAGGACCTCGTCGAAGGGCAGTGCTCGGACGTGGAGTTCGAGGGCCGGGAAGTCGTGGACCTCGCGGAGTGCGAGCGGATGGCGGCGAACAAGACCGGCGCGCTGATCGGCTGCTCGTGCGCGCTCGGCGCCCTGTTCGGGGGCGGCGACGCCGGGCAGGTGCAGCGGCTACGGACGTTCGGCGAGCACGTCGGCCTGGCCTACCAGCACGTCGACGACCTGCTGGGCATCTGGGGCGACCCGGCGGCGACCGGCAAGCCGGTGTTCTCCGACCTGCGCAACCGCAAGAAGTCGCTGCCGGTGGTGTTCGCGCTGACGTCGGACACCTCGGCCGGGCGGACGCTGGCGCGGCTCTACCGGCGCCCGGACGAGCTGTCCCGCGACGACCTGCGGCGGGCCGCCGCGTTCGTCGACTCGGCGGGCGGCCGCACGTGGAGCCGGGGCGAGGCGGACGAGTTACTCGCGCTCGCCCTTGCCGAGCTCGGTTCCGCCGGCCGGGGCCCGGCAGCCGCCGAGCTGATGGCCCTCGCCCGCCTGGTGACCCGCCGCGACCGCTGAGGAGAACCCATGCCGTCCCCGGTCCCCCATACCGTCCTGCTCGCCGCGCCCCGGTCGTTCTGCGCCGGGGTGGAGCGGGCCGTCGAGATCGTCGAGCGCGCGCTCGCCCAGCGCGGCCGGCCGGTCTACGTGCGCAAGCAGATCGTGCACAACGCCCACGTCGTGGCCGATCTCGAGGCGTGCGGCGCGGTGTTCGTCGACGAGCTCGACGAGGTGCCGCCCGGCGCGACCGTCGTGTTCTCCGCGCACGGCGTCTCGCCCGCGGTCCGCTCCCAGGCAGGCCACCGGGAGCTGCGGGTGATCGACGCGACCTGCCCGCTGGTCACCAAGGTGCACGCGGAGGCCCGCCGGTTCGCCGCGCGCGGGGACACCGTGCTGCTGATCGGGCACGGCGGCCACGAGGAGGTCGAGGGCACGCTCGGCGAGGCGCCCGCGCGGACGCTGCTCGTGCAGGACGTCGCGGAGGCGTGGACGGTCGAGGTACCCGACCCCGCGCGGGTGTCCTACCTGACGCAGACCACGCTGGCGGCCGACGAGACCGAGGAGATCGTCGCCGTGCTGCGGTCCCGGTTCCCGGCGCTGCGCGGCCCGGCGTCCGACGACATCTGCTACGCCACGACGAACCGGCAGCGCGCGCTCGCCGCGGTCGCGGCGGAGGCCGACGTGGTGTTCGTCGTGGGCTCGGCGAACTCGTCGAACTCGGTGCGGCTGGTGGAGCTGGCCCGGCGCGGCGGCACGCCCGCGTACCTGATCGACGACGCGGGCGACATCCGGCCGGAGTGGCTGGCCGGGGCCGGGGTGGTCGGGCTGACCGCGGGCGCGTCGGCTCCGCCCGGGCTGGTGGACGAGGTGCTCGCGGCGCTCGGGCCGGTCACCGTGATCGAGCGGGTGACCGCGACGGAGTCGGTCCGCTTCACCCTCCCCGCGGCGGTGCGGCGGTCATGACCCTCGCCGACATCGCCGCGCCCGCGGACCTGACCGCACTGTCCACTTCGGAGCTCGACGCGCTGGCGGCGGAGATCCGCGCCTACCTCGTCGGCGCGGTCGGGCGCACGGGCGGGCACCTCGGGCCGAACCTGGGCGTGGTCGAGCTGACGCTCGCCCTGCACCGGGTGTTCGACTCGCCGCACGACGTGCTGCTGTTCGACACCGGCCACCAGGCCTACGTGCACAAGCTGCTGACCGGCCGCACGGACCTCACCGCGCTGCGCCAGGCGGGCGGCGTGTCCGGCTACCCGTCGCGCACGGAGTCCCCGCACGACGTCGTGGAGAACTCGCACGCGTCGACCGCGCTGTCCTATGCGGACGGTCTGGCGAAGGCGTTCGAGCTGCGCGGCGCGGACCGGCGCGTGGTGGCCGTGGTCGGCGACGGCGCGCTGACCGGCGGCATGAGCTGGGAGGCGCTGAACAACCTCGGCGCGGCGCCGGACCGGCCGGTGGTCGTGGTGCTGAACGACAACGAACGCTCGTACGCGCCGACCGCGGGCGCGCTCGCCGCGCACCTGCGGTCGCTGCGCGGACCGGGTGTGGCCGGGAACCTGTTCGAGGACCTGGGTTTCGCGTATCTCGGCCCGGTCGACGGGCACGACGTGCGCGCGCTGGAGCGGGCCCTGGTGACGGCCCGCGAGCTGCGCCGGCCGGTGGTCGTGCACTGCGTGACGGTCAAGGGCCGGGGCCATCCGCCCGCGGAGGCGGACGAGGTGGACCGGATGCACACGATCGGCGGGGCCGGCTCGTCCGGCGGTCCGTCGTGGACACACGCGTTCGGCCGGGCCATCGCGGAGATCGGCGCGGAGCGGCCGGACGTCGTGTGCCTGACCGCGGCGATGGCGGTGCCGGCCGGGCTCGGCGCGTTCGCCGAGCTGTTCCCGGACCGCGTGTTCGACGTGGGGATCGCCGAGCAGCACGCGGTCACGTCCGCGGCCGGGCTCGCGCTGGGCGGGCTGCACCCGGTGGTGGCGATCTACTCGACGTTCCTGTCGCGGGCGTTCGACCAGGTGCTGATGGACGTGGCGCTGCACCGGCTCGGGGTGACGTTCGTGCTCGACCGGGCGGGCGTGACCGGGCCGGACGGGGCGAGCCACCACGGCATGTGGGACGCCTCCGTGCTGCCGGTCGTGCCGGGACTGCGCATCGCCGCGCCGCGCGACCCGGCCACGCTGCGGTCGCTGCTGCGCGCGGCGGTCGACGTGCCGGACGCGCCGACCGTGGTGCGTTACCCGAAGGCCGCCGTGGGCCCGGACATCCCCGCGGTGCGCCGCGACGGCGGCTGCGACGTGCTGCGCGAGGACCCGTCGGCCGAGGTGCTGCTGGTCGCCGTCGGGCCGCTGGCCGGCGCGTGCCTGGCCGCGGCCGACGAGCTGGCCGGCCACGACGTGCCGGTCACCGTGGTCGATCCACAGTGGACCGCGCCACTCGGCCCGGGGCTGCTCAGGCTGGCCGCCGCGCACCGCCTCGTGCTGGCGGTCGAGGACACGACGTCGACCGGCGCGCTCGGTGCCCGGCTCGCGCAGGCGCTCGCGGCGGCCGGCGAGAACTCGTGCGTGGCCACGTTCGCCCTGCCGGCCGCGTTCCTCCCGCACGCCGGGCGCGCGGAGATCCTGCGCGCGCACGGGCTCGACGCGAGCGGCATCGCCACGACCGTCCTCAAGCGACTGGCACGGAAGATGGCCCGGACGGTGGCCCGGTGACGGCGATCGACCTGGGCACCCCGCGGGCCCGGCCGCGGCGGCGCTCCCGGCAGGTGCGGGTCGGCGCGGTGCCCGTGGGCGGCGACGCGGCGGTGTCGGTGCAGTCCATGACCACCACGGTGACCGCGGACGTGGAGGCGACGCTGCGGCAGATCGCCGAGCTGACCGCGGCGGGCTGTGAGATCGTCCGCGTCGCGGTGCCCTCGGCCGACGACGCGGACGCGCTGGCGGCGATCGCGGCGAAGTCGCCGATCCCGGTGGTCGCGGACATCCACTTCCAGCCGCGGTACGTGTTCGCCGCGATCGACGCCGGCTGCGCGGCGGTGCGGGTGAACCCGGGCAACATCAGGAAGTTCGACGACAAGGTCGCCGAGATCGCCCGCGCCGCAACGGATTCGGGCATCTCCATCCGCATCGGTGTCAACGCCGGCTCGCTGGACCCGCGCCTGCTGGCGAAGTACGGGAAGGCGACGCCGGAGGCGCTGGTGGAGTCGGCGCTGTGGGAGTGCTCGCTGTTCGCCGAGCACGGGTTCGACGCGCTGAAGCTGTCGGTCAAGCACCACGACCCGGTGGTGATGATCGCCGCGTACCGGCTGCTCGCGAAGCGGTGCGACTACCCGCTGCACCTCGGCGTCACCGAGGCGGGGCCGGCGTTTCAGGGCACTGTCAAGTCGGCCGTGGCGTTCGGCGCGCTGCTGGCCGAGGGCATCGGCGACACGATCCGGGTGTCGCTGTCCGCGCCACCGGTCGAGGAGGTGAAGGTCGGCGCGGCGATCCTCGAGTCGCTTGGGCTGCGGCCGCGGCGGCTGGAGATCGTGTCGTGCCCGTCGTGCGGACGCGCGCAGGTGGACGTGTACCGGCTGGCCGAGCAGGTGACCGCCGCGTTCGAGGGGTTCCCGGTGCCGCTGCGGGTCGCGGTGATGGGCTGCGTGGTCAACGGACCGGGCGAGGCCCGGGAGGCGGACCTGGGGGTGTCGTCGGGCAACGGAAAGGGGCAGATCTTCGTGCGCGGCGAGGTCGTGGCGACGGTCCCGGAGAGCCGGATCGTGGAGACCCTGCTGGACGAGGCGCTCAAGAGGGACTGGTCCGCGTGAGCGGAGCTTGCGGAGCTTGCGGAGCTTGCGGAGCTTGCGGAGCTTGCGGAGCGAACCATCAGGCACAGGGCGACCGCGAGCGGCGCGACCGAGCCTGCGAGGGGGCCTCATGAGCATCTACATCAACGGCCTTTTGTGGGTGACGGGCGCGGCGCTGGCCGCCGCGTGCGTGGCGTACCTGATCCGCCGCATCGGCGCCACCGAGGGCACGGTCGAGAACAACGAGGCGGCAGGCCAGGTCTTCACGCTCGTCGGCGGGCTGCAGGCGGTGCTGGTGGCCTTCGTGCTGATCTCGCTGTTCGACGGGGCGAGCGCGGCCGAGGACGGCTCGTACACCGAGGCGGACGGCCTGGTGGCGGCCGTGTGGGCGGCGGACTCGATGCCGGACGGCGACCGCGCGCGGATCACCGACCAGGCCCGCGCGTACGCCCGGACGGTGATCGCCGACGAGTGGCCGCGGATGCGCGACGGGCGGCCGGTCGGCGAGAAGGGCTGGAACGAGCTGTCGGACCTGCGCCGCATGGTGGCCGACGCGCCGGCCGCCGACGACTGGACGATCGACCAGAAGAGCGAGGCGTCCGACCAGCTGTGGTCGGCCTACCAGGCGCGGCAGACCCGGCTGAACACGGTGACGGACGGCGGCGTGAACTCGGTGGTGTGGTTCGCGCTGGTGGCCGGCGCGGTGATGTCGCTGGCGCTGCCGCTGCTGTTCGGCGGGCCGCGGCCGCTGACCCACATCCTGATCGTGTCCACCCTGGCGGCGACGATGACGCTGCTGCTGTTCGCGACCCAGCAGCTGCAGAACCCGTACAGCGGCGGGGCGGAGGTCCGGCCGGCCGCGTTCCAGTCCGCTTTGGACAGACTGCGATGAGCCGGGTCCTGGGTGTGCTCGCCGTGTCGGCGGTGCTGGTCCTGCCCGGCATGGCGGTGTGGGCCGTCCCGGGCGTGGCGGTGTCCGTCGAGGTGGACCACCCGCCCCCACCACGCCCCTGGCCCTGGCCGACGCACACGTTGACCCCGGCCCCGGCCCCGCCACCCCTGCCACCCCCGACGTCCCCACCTCCCCCGCCTTCCCCGCCTTCCCCGGTCCCGCCGACCTTCGCCCCACCGGTCCTGGCACCCCCGCCGCCACCACCACCCGCGCCGGCCCCTCGGCCCCCGTCCCCACCCCCGCCGCGGCCGGTGGTGCGCCGCCCGCCGCCCCCGCCACCCCCGCCGGCTGCGAAACCGGTGCGAGCCCAACCGGAACGGCCGAGCTCGCGCCGCCACGAGCCGGAACCGGCGGCGGCCCCGGTGGCACCCGGCGTGCGCCCGGAGACGGAGGAGAAGCGCCGCTGGGGCCTGACCGCCGTGATCGTCGTGATGGCCGCGGGCGCCGCCGCGGCCCGTGGCATGCGCCGCAACCGCTGACAACCCGCGAGTCCAACCCCCACAACCCGCGAGTCCAACACTCACGACCCGCGAGTCCAACCGCCGCAACCCGCGAGTCCAACACTCACGACCCGCGAGTCCAACACCAGGACCCCGCGAGTCCAACCTGCCGCAACGTTGGACTCGCGCGGCCGGAGCGTCGGACTCGCGCGGATGGAGCGCCGGACCCGGGCGGGGCAGCAACGTTGAACTCGCGCGGCCGGAACGTTGAACTCGCCTGGCCGGAACGTTGGACTCGCGCAGCCGCAACGCTGGACTCGCGCGGCCGGAACGTTGGACTCGCGCGGTCGGAGGGTTGGACTCGCGGGGTCGGAGGGTTGGACTCGCGGGGTCAGGCTGTGTGGAGCCAGTCCAGGACCACTGTGGCCGTCCACGACTGGTGGTGGCTGCCCAGCGGGTCTCCCGTCAGCGGGTGGTAGTACTCCGCGAACGTGCCGTCCGCCACCAGGCGCAGGCACTCCGCGCGCAGCCGGGCGGCGCGGTCCGGCCAGCCGCGTTGCTCGAAGGCCCAGCCGAACAGCCACGCGATCACCGGCCACGCCGGGCCGCGCCAGTACTCGCGCGGGCGGAAGGCCGGGTCGTTCGGGGACACCGACGGCGGGATCGCCGCGAACAGGTCCGGGTGGCCCGCCCAGTCCGGGCCGAAGAACGACGCCAGCAGGGAGTCCTCGACCGAGCCGGGCAGGCCGCCGCACAGCAGTGGCGCGAAGCCCGCGATCGTGCGGGACGGCAGCCACGAGCCGGTGCGCAGGTCGCGGTCGCGGGCCAGGCCGGATGCCGGGTCGCACGCGGCGGCGACCGCGGCGCGGGAGCGGCGGGCCCACGCGCGCAGCTGGCGCACCTGCCACGGCGGGCGGTCGCTCTCCTCGCCCAGCTCCGCCAGGACCGTGCTGGCGAGCGCGAACAACGCGGTCACGAACACGTCCGCCACGAGGAAGCTCGACGTGCGCACCACCTGGTCGGCGTCGTACCGGACCTTGCGCATCTCCTCGATCAGCCACAGGTACCGGTCGTACTCGGCGTCGCTCGGGCGGTCCGCGGCCGCCGCCACCCGGTGGTCCAGCCGCGCGTACGGCGGCAGGTCCTGGCCCGGCACGACCGCCCGGTACGGGCCGTCCCAGCGCGGCGAGTTGTCCATTCCGGACTCCCAGCCGTGCACGATCGCCAGCATGCCGGTGCCGTGCGGGTCCCGGTGGCGCACCAGCCACTCGTGCCAGCGGTACAGCTTCGGCCAGCCCTCGCGCAGCAGCCGCCGCGCGGACTCGCAGCCGCGGCCGATGTCGACGATGCGGCGCAGTGCGATCGCGTGCACGGGCGGCTGGCAGATGCCGGACGTGCGCGGCACGTCGGGGGCGTCGGGGTTCAGTTCGGCGGCACCCCACCGGCCCGGCCCGGGGAAGTAGCCGCCGCCCTCGGAGAACACGATGTGCGGCAGCATCCCGGTGCGCCACTGGGCGGCCAGCAGCGTCTCCAGCTCCCGCACCGCGCGGTCGACGTTGAGGTGCGCGAGCCCCATCGAGATGAACGCCGTGTCCCAGCTCCACATGTGCGGGTACAGGCGGGGCGCCGCGGTGATCATCGTGCCGTTGTCGTTGCCGCTGAGTGTCCACGCGGCGCTCGCGGCCAGCTGCACGGACCCGAGCTGGGGCCTCACGGCACCTCCTCCGGGCACTTCTGTCTAATAATTGAACAGAAGTCCTGCGACCAAATCTAGGCGGGTGCCATGTCCGACGTCAATCGCCCGACCGGGCCGGGGAGCGCCGCGTCCCCGGGCCGGGTTTTCGCCGTGTTACGCGACGAGGGCCCGCTCACGCGCCAGGAGCTGGGCCGGCGGCTCGGCCTGTCGCGCGCCACGCTCGTCGAGCGGCTGGACGCGCTGACCCGGCTGCGCGTGATCGGCACCGTCGGGCACCGCGCGTCCTCGGGCGGGCGGCGGGCCGCGCTGCTGGGCGCGGACCAGGCGAGCCGGGTGGCCGTCGTGGCGCACCTCGGCGCCACGCACGCGACCGTGGGCGTCGCGGACCTGCTCGGCACCGTGCTGACCGTGCACCACGAACGGCTGCCGGCCGGCCACGAGCCCGCGCACGTGCTGCCGTGGCTGCTCGACACCGCCCGCGGCCAGCTGGCCGGCCTGAACCGGGCGGCCGACCTCGCCGCCGTCGGGTTCGCCGTGCCGGGCCAGCTCGACCACGACGCCGGCGTCTCGCTCATGCCGCCGACCATGGCGGCCTGGCGCGACCAGCCGCTGCGGGAGGTGTTCCACGACGGGCTGGGCGTGGACGTGCAGCTGGAGAACGACGCGAACGCGCTCGCCTTCGGCGAGTACCTGGCCGCCGGGAGCCCGCGGGCGACGGTGCTCGGCGTGTGGGTCGGGTCCGGGATCGGCGCGGGCGTGGTGATCGGCGGGCAGCCGCACCGCGGCGCCACCGGGTGCGCGGGCGAGATCGGGCACATCCGCATCGAGGACCGCGACGAGCGGTGCGGCTGCGGGCGGCGCGGCTGCGTGGCCGCGCTGGCGAGCGGCGCGGCGCTGGTGCGGGCGCTGCGCCCGGACGGCGTGCGCACGCTGCCGGACGTGGTGCGCCGGGTGACCGCCGGCGACGAGCGGGCGGTGTCGCTGGCGGCGGACGCGGGCCGGCTGCTGGGCACGGTGCTCGCCACCGTGGTCACGATCCTGAACCCGCACCGGGTGCGGGTGGGCGGGGAGATCGGCGCGCTGGCGCCGTTCCGGGCCGGGCTGACGGAGACGCTCGGGCAGCAGGCGCACGAGGTGGCCGCGCGCGGGCTGGACGTGGGCCCGGCCGTCCTGGGCGACGACGCGCCGCTCGTCGGCATGGCCGGGCTGGCCGCGCAGGCCGTACTCTCACCAGCCGCGATCGACGCGGCCGTGTCGGGCGCGAGCCGCGGGTGACGGTGACGATCGGCGCGTACACGTATCGCGGCACGGTGGCCACGATGGGTGGCCGCTTCATGCTGCCGCTGCCGGCCGACAACGGCGCGAAGGCGGGCGTCGCGGCGGGCGAGAAGATCGACGTGACGCCCGAGCCGGACACCGGGGGCGGGTCGTCGAGGTGCCGCCGGGCTTCGCCGCCGCGCTCGCCGCCGAGCCCGCTGCCAGGGCGAACTTCGGCAAGCTCGCGTTGCGCCACCGCCGCGCGCACGTGGACGCCATCATCGGCGCGAAGAAGGACGAGACGCGGCGGCGGCGCATCGAGAAGTCGATCGAGATGCTGCGCGGCGACTCGGGGCGCTAGAAGATTTTCGTGGCTTTTTCGTGACCGGATGTCGTTTCCGGCGGTGCCGTCTCGACGTGTCTATGACAGCACGGCACAGGGAAGGACAGTCCAATGGCCACCACGCTCACCCTGGTCGAGACCCGGACCGAGTCGTCCCCGCGCGTGTCCAATCTGGCCGATGCGCTCGACGCCGAGGACCGCGCCGAGGACACCGGCTGGCTCGACCCGCTCGACCGCTTGACCTGCCGCGTGCACCGCCGGTGGATCCACGAGTGCGGCCACAGCGACCTGCACGTCATCGAGGTCACCGGGCACCGCTGGTGCCGCCCGTGCCGCCGCGCGCTGGAGATCGCGGTGGACGAGGTCACCCGCACGGTGACGCTGCACTGCCCACGCTGCCACCGCGGCGCCACCACCCGCGCCGACCGCCAGCTGGTCGCCGCGTGCGAGGCGAGCCTGACCGCCGCCCGCGCCCCGAACCAACCCGCGGCGATCGCGGCCTGAGACCCGGGCGGCCCGCCTCGCTTCCCGGCGGGTCGCCCGTTCCAACTTCACGAACACCCCACAAGCTCGGGCGGCCCAGCCAGGGGGCGGGCCGCCCGTTCCTTTCACCGGACGCCGGGCGGCCCGCCCCTCGCCGGGCCGCCCGGTGGTGTTTTCCCGGCGCTTGATGTCACCGCACGACGCGGAACTGGATGTGCGTCGCCAGCGGGGTGGTCAGCACCCGCTCCCGCTCCAGCGAGATGGGCTTGCCGCCGATGTCGTCCAGTAGCCGCACGCCGCCGCCCATCATGACCGGGATCAGGTGCACCAGGATCCCGTCGAGCAGGCCCGCGGCGAGCGCCTGCTGGGCGGTCGTCGCGCCGTGCAGCCCGACGACCTTGTCCCCGGCCACCGCCTTCGCCTGCTCGATCGCACTGGGCACGCCGTCGTGGACGAACGTGAAGACCTTCGCGGCGTCCGCGGGCGGCGGCCGGTGCGTGACCACGAAGCACGGCACGTCGCCCGCCGGGCCGCCGTCGCCCCAGCCGCCGTCGCCCGCGCAGAAGTCGTAGGAACGGCGGCCCATCACGATCGCGCCCGCCCCCTCGACCAGCTCGCCGAGCAGGGCCGTGTCCTCGGGTGTGTTCCGCTCGGGGTCAAGCCAGTGGTGCAGCGGCTCGCCGCCGACGCCGAGCGGGTACTCGCGGCTGTCGTCCGGGCCGGTGACGTACCCGTCGAGCGACATCGACATGGCCGACATGACCTTCGCCATGGTTGTCTCCTCCTGAGTTCGTGGACGTGTGCCCATGTAACGCAGGCGGGTTCGCGAACTCATCGGTCGGCCGCCGCAGCATCGCGACGGCCACCACGGCCAGCGCGGCGAACAGGACGGATCCCAGCAGCGCCACGGTGTTCAGCCCGAGCGTGTACGCGGTGCGCGCGGAGTCGAGCAGCGGCCCGGCGACCCGCTCCGGCAGCGCGCCGGCCAGCGCGACCGCGCCGTTGAGGCTCTCGCCCGCGGCCGCCGGCACCCCGGCCGGCACCGCGACATGGCCCGCGTACACCGCCGCGCCGATGCTGCCGAACGTGGCCAGCCCGATCGCGATGCCCAGCTCGTTGCTCGTCTCCGACACCGCCGCGGCCGAGCCCGCGCGCGCCGGCGGCACGGCGCCGATCAGCAGGTCGGTGCCCAGCGCGGTCGGCGGCGCCACCCCGGCGCACGCGAGCAGGAACCCGGCGACGAGCGGCGGGAGCCCGCCGGTCACCGACACCTGCGTGATGAGCACGCAGCCGAGCGCGGCGACGAGCAGGCTCACCGCCATCACCGGCGCGGGCCGGAACCGGCGGGCCAGCACCGGGGTCAGCTGCGCGCCGGCGATCATCGCGACGGTCGGCGGCAGCGTCCACAGCCCGGCCTTCAGCGGCGAGAAACCCAGCACCTGCTGGAAGAACACCGGGATGAACAGGAACGTCCCGGCCATCACGATCGCCCCGCCGAACATGATCCCCAGGCAGGCCCGGAACGAGCGCTCGCCGAACAGCCGCAGGTCCAGCAGCGGGTGCGCGAGCCTGCGCTGCCGCGCCACGAACGCCACCCCGAACGCCAGCCCGGCCGGGATGGCGGCGAGCGCGAGCGGGCTCGCGCCGCGGGTCAGCTCCTTGATGCCGTAGACCACCGGCAGGATCGCCGCGAGCGAGAGCGCCACGCTGACGGGGTCCACCCGACCGGCGTGCGGGTCGCGGGACTCGGGCAGCAGCGCGGGCGCGGTCGCGAGCAGCACCACCATCACGGGCACGGCCAGTAGGAACACCGAGCCCCACCAGAACCACTCGAGCAGCACGCCGCCGATCAGCGGGCCGATCGCGGTGCCGGCCATGAAGCAGCTCATCCACGCGGCGATCGCGACGCCGCGCTGCCGGGCGTCGGTGAACATCGTGCGGATCAGCGCGAGCGTCGAGGGCATCAGCGTCGCGCCCGCCACGCCGAGCACCGCGCGGGCCGCGATCAGCATCTGCGGGCTCGTCGAGTACGCCGCCAAGACCGACGCCGCGCCGAACAGCGACGCGCCGATCATCAGCAGCCTGCGCCGGCCGATCCGGTCGCCGAGCGTGCCCATCGTGACGAGGAAGCCGGCCAGCATGAACCCGTAGCTGTCGAGGATCCACAGCTGCTGGGTGCTGCCGGCGTGCAGGTCGGCGGACAGGTGCGGCAGCGCCAGGAACAGCACGCTCATGTCCAGCGACGCCAGCAGCGTCGGCAGCGCCAGCACCGCCAGCCCGGTCCATTCCCGCCTGGTTGCGGTCTTCCTCGTCGCGTCCATGCCCGTACCGACCGGTGCCGCGCGGAAAAGTCATCGCCGGAAGGTCATCGCCGGAAAAGTCATCGCCGGAAAAGTCATCGCCGGCCGATGACTTTTTCCCGCCCGGCTGGTCTTAACTGGTGGCAGCCACGAGAGGAGCACCGCAGTGACCGTCGCCGACCAGCCGGTGGAACCGGACTTCCTGCGCCAGGCCGACCCGTACCGGCGCGAGCTGCTGGCGCACTGCTACCGGATGCTCGGCTCGGTGCACGACGCCGAGGACCTGGTGCAGGAGACGTACCTGCGAGCCTGGCGCGCGTTCGAGAAGTTCGAGGGCCGCTCGACGCTGCGCACGTGGCTGTACCGGATCGCGACGAGCGCGTGCCTGACCGCGCTGGAGAGCCGGGGCCGCCGCCCGCTGCCGGCCGGGCTCGGCGGCCCGAGCGAGACGGGCGGGCAGCCGCTGGAGAACCGCCCCGAGGTGCCGTGGCTCGAGCCCATCCCCACCGGGGCGAACGACGACGACCCGGCCGCGGTCGTCACGTCGCGGGAGAGCATGCGGCTGGCGTTCATCGCGGCGCTGCAGCACCTGCCGCCGAAGCAGCGGGCCGTGCTGATCCTCCGCGACGTGCTCGCGTGGCGGGCGGCCGAGGTGGCGGAGCTGCTCGACACGTCGACCGCCGCGGTGAACAGCGCGCTGCAGCGGGCGCGCGCGCAGCTGCACGACGTGGCGCCGACGCCGGAGTCGGTGCGCGAGCCGGCCGAGGAGCGCACGCGCGAGCTGCTGGAGCGCTATGTCACCGCGTTCGAGCGCAAGGACGTCGACGGGATCGTGGCGCTGCTGGCGCAGGACGCGGTGTGGGAGATGCCGCCCTACGCCACCTGGTTCTCCGGTCCCGAGCAGGTCGCGCGGCACCTGTCCGGGCAGTGCCCCGGCGGGCCCGGCGACTTCCGGCTCGTGGCCACGTCCGCGAACGGCGCGCCCGCGCTCGGCATGTACCTGCGCTCGGCCGACGACGGCGTGTTCCACCGGTTCTGCCTGCAGGTGCTCACCATCGAGGACGGGTCCGTCTCGCACGTCGTGTCCTTCTTCGACCACCGCCTGTTCGACACGTTCGGCCTGCCGGACACCCGATGACCGCCGGCCGGCCACCGGCTCAGCCGATGCCACTGGCCGGCGGGGCCGGGCTGCTGGAGCGGGCGATCACCTACACGCTCGGCGCCCTGCACCCGGTGACCGCCGCGGCGATGTCCGCGCCCACCCCGTGCCGGTCGTGGGACCTGCGCGCGCTGCTCGCGCACCTCGACGAGTCGCTGGCCGCCCTGCACGAGGCCGCCGCGCTCGGCCGGGTGTGCCTCGCCGTCCCGCGGCCGCGCCCGCCCGCGGACCCGGTGACCGCCGTCCGCGAGCGGGCGAGCCTGCTGCTCGGCGAGTGGACGAGCACCCGGCACGCGGCCGCGACGGTTGGCGACGCCGCGCTGACGACCGCCGTCCTGGCGACCGCGGGCGCGGTCGAGGTGGCCGTGCACGGCTGGGACGTGGCGCGGTCCGTCGGCGGCGATCGCCCGCTGCCGCCCGCGCTGGCGGAGGAGCTGCTCGAGCTGACCCCGTTCCTGGTGACCGGCGTGGACCGGCCCGTGCGCTTCGCGGCGCCCGTTGCCGTGCCCCCGCACGCACCCGCGGGCGACCGGCTGCTCGCCTACCTGGGCCGCCGCCCGTGAGGTCCGTTCGCGGGCGGCGGACGCGGACCGCCGATCTCTAATGTAGGCAGGGACCCCGGACTGGAGGCACCCCATGACCTACGACGTGGCCGCCGTGCGAGCCGAGTTCCCCGCGCTCGCCGAGGGTGCCGCCCACTTCGACGGCCCCGGCGGCTCGCAGTCGCCGGTCGCGGTCGCCGACGCGGTGGCGGGCACGCTGCGTGCGGCGGTCGCCAACCGCGGCACGGTGACGCGGGCCGAGCAGCGCGCGGAGGACATCGTCGTGGCGGCCCGGACCGCGGCGGCCGACCTCGTCGGCGGCGAGGCCGGCGGCGTCGTGTTCGGGCGCAGCATGACGCAGCTGACCTACGACGTGTCGCGGGCGCTCGCCAAGCAGTGGGGCCCGGGCGACGAGGTGGTGGTCACCCGCCTCGACCACGACGCGAACATCCGCCCGTGGGTGCACGCCGCCGCGGCGGCCGGCGCCACGCTGCGCTGGGCGGGCTTCGACCCGGCCACCGCGGTCCTGTCGTCCGCCGACGTCGAGGCGGTCCTCTCGCCGCGGACCCGGCTGGTCGCGGTCACGGCGGCGTCGAACCTGCTGGGCTCGCGCCCGGACGTGCCGGCCATCGCGGCCGCCGCCCGCGCGGTGGGCGCACTGACCTATGTGGACGGTGTGCACCTGACCCCGCACGACGTGGTGGACGTCGCCGCGCTCGGCGGCGACTTCTTCGCATGCTCGCCGTACAAGTTCCTCGGCCCGCACCTCGGCTTCCTGCACGCGTCGCCCGCGCTGCTGGAGACGCTGCACCCGGACAAGCTGGCGCCCATGGCCGACACCGTGCCGGAGCGGTTCGAGCTGGGCACGCTGCCCTACGAGCTGCTGGCCGGCACCACCGCGGCGATCGACTTCCTGGCCGGCCTCGTGCCGGGCACGGGGACGCGGCGCGAGCGCGTGGCGGCGTCGATGACGGCGGTGGAGAAGCACGAGGCGCTGCTGGCCGACCGGCTCGACGCCGGCCTGGCGCGGCTCCCGGGCGTGACCCGCTACGGCGACCCGGCCCGGCGGCGTACCCCGACCGTGCTGTTCAACGTCGCGGGCCGCACCCCGGAGGAGATGTACGCCCGGCTTGCCGAGCGCGGGGTGAACGCACCGGCCGGCACGTTCTACGCGCTGGAGTGCGCCGCGCACCTGGGACTCGGCACCGCGGGCGGTGTGCGGGCCGGCATCGCGCCCTACACCGACGAGTCCGATGTGGACCGCCTGCTGACCGCCGTGGCCGGGCTGGCCCGCTAGGCTCGCCCGCCGGAGGATCATCTTGACGAGCGAGATCGACCTTGCGCACCTGCGCACTCTCGGTGAGCTGGCCGTGCGCCTCGCCGCCTGCACGGACCCGGCCGCCGTCGCCTCCGCGGCGGTGTCCGCCCTGGCGGAGCTGGGGTTCGCGGCGGTGTACCTGGCGCCCGCGAACCAGCCGGACGCGGAGCTGCGGCTGGCCGCCGCGTGGCCGGACGGCGCGGCGCCGGACACCGTTCCCGCGACCGGCATCTCGCCCGCGGCGTTTCCCGCGGGCGAGGCGCTGGTGCTGCCGCTGACCGACGGGCCGGAGCGACTCGGCGTGCTGGTCACCGGGCCCGCCCCGCGGGAGTTCGCCGGGCTCGTCGCCGCCGTCGTCGCGGCCGCCGTGCGCAACGCCGCCACGCACGAGGAGGAGCAGCGCACGATCGCCGCCCTCGCCGAGCTGGACCGGGCCAAGACCGACCTGTTCGCAAACGCCAGCCACGAGCTGCGCACCCCGCTGACGCTGGTCTCCGCGCCCGCCGAGGAGGCGCTCGCCGACACCACCGAGCCGCTGCCGCCCGCGCAGCGGGAGCGTATCCGCCTGGTGCGCCGCAACGCCGCGCGGCTGCGCAGGCTGCTCAACAACATCCTCGACTTCACCCAGGTCACCAGCGGCGGCCAGCGCGCCGCGCCGGTCGCCACCGAGCTGGCCGGGCTGACCCGCGCGATCGCCGCGTCGTTCGCGCCCGCGGTCGAGCGCGGCGGCCTCGAGTTCGTCGTGGCCTGCCCGCCGCTCGCGCGGCCGGCCTACGTGGACCGGGAGATGTGGGAGCGGATCGTGCTGAACCTGCTCTCCAACGCGCTCAAGTTCACCCTCGGCGGCACGATCACGCTGCGCCTGTCCGGCGGCGACGGTGACAACGTCGACGGTGACAACGTCAACGACGTCGTCATGTCGGTCACCGACACCGGCATCGGCATCCCGGCCGACCAGGTTCCCTTGCTGTTCCGGCGGTTCCACCGCGTGCGCGGCGCGGTCGGGCGCACCGGCGAGGGCGCGGGCATCGGCCTCGCGCTCGTCCACGAGCTGGTCGCGTTGCACGGCGGCACGGTGTCGGTCACGAGCGCGCCCGGCGCGGGCAGCACGTTCGAGGTCCGCGTCCCGTACGGCACGGGCGGCACGGGCGGCGCGGCCGGCACCGCCACGCACCCGGCGGGCTGGGTCCGCGAGGTGCACCTGGCCGAGGCGCTCGGCTGGGTCGCCACCGACCTGCCCGAGCCGGCCACCGCGCCGGACGGCCCGCCGGTGCTGGTCGTCGAGGACAACGCCGACCTGCGGCGCTACCTCGAGCAGCTGCTCCGTCCACAGTGGCCGGTGCGGACCGCGCCGGACGGGCTGGCCGCGCTCGACGCCGTGCGCGAGACCCGCCCGGCGCTGGTGCTCGCCGACGTGGCCATGCCGCGGCTGGACGGCCTCGAGCTGCTCGACACGCTGCGCCGCGACCCGGCCACCGCCGACGTCCCGGTCATCCTGCTGTCCGCGCAGGCGGGCGTGGCGGCGACCGCCGAGGGCCTGCACGCGGGCGCGGACGACTACCTCGTCAAGCCGTTCTCACCGGTCGAGCTGCTGGCGCGGGTCCGGTCGAGCATCGAGCTCGCCCGGCTGCGCCACCACCACAGCGAGCGCGAGGCCCTGCAGTCCCGGTTCGCCGCCGCGCTCGCCGGGGCCACCGACATGCGCGAGGTACTGTCGGTCGCCGTGCGCGAGCTGGGCACGCCGTGGGACGCGCGCACGGTCGTCGTCGTCAGCTGGGGAGACGGCGGCAAGGGCCGGGTGATCGCGCCGGACGAGGGCCGGACGTGGGACTCGCTGCCCCGCCACGTCCTCGACGTCCTCGACGATCTGCGACGGCAGACGTGGCCCGCGGTGATCGCCCGCCCGGCCGGCCTCGCGTCCGGCTCGGTCACGGGCGTGGGCGCCACCGTCGACGTGGTCGGCGACGACGTGGCCGTGTGTCTCGAGCTGCCGGGCGAGCGGGCGGTGTCCAGCGCGGACCGCAACATGCTGCGAGCGCTGTGCGGGCAGCTCGGCCTCGCGCTGAGCCGGGCCCGCTCGTTCGAGCAGCAGCGCACGGTCGCGGTCACCCTGCAGCGGTCGATCCTCGGCCCGGCGACGCTGCCGACCGGGTTCGCCGCGCGCTACGAGCCCGCGCACAGCCCGCTCGAGGTCGGCGGCGACTGGTACGACATCGTGGAGCTGGCGGACGGTGGCATCGGCCTGGTGGTCGGCGACTGCGTGGGGCGCGGGCTCGCGGCGGCGACCGTGATGGGCCAGCTGCGCAGCGCGTGCCGGGCCCTGCTGCTGCAGCACGACGATCCCGCGGCGGCGCTGACCGCGCTCGACGGGTTCGCCGGACTGCTCGACGGCGCGGCGTGCACGACCGTGCTGTGCGCGCGGCTCGACCCGGCCACCGGCGAGCTGCGCTACTCCAGCGCCGGGCACCCGCCGGCCATCCTGGCCGGCGCGGACGGCGGCCACACGCTGCTGGACGCGGCCACCTCGGTGCCGCTCGCCGTCCGGATCGGCAGGCCGCGCCCGGAGGCCGTCACGCACGTGGCACCCGGCTCGACGCTGCTGCTGTACACCGACGGGCTGGTCGAGCGCAGCGGCGCACCCATCGACGCCGGGATCGCGACCGCGGCGCGGGTCGTGGTCGACGGGCGGTCGGCGCCGCCCGAGGCGCTCGCGGACCGGGTGCTCGACGCGTCCGGCCACCGCGGCGGGGACGACGACGTCGTGGTGCTGGTCTACCGGCACGACACGCCGTCGGCGTCGCGGTACGCGCGCTCGTTCCCGGCCGACCCGGCGGAGCTGTCGACGGCCCGGTTCGCGCTGACGAGCTGGCTGGACGCGCACGGGCTGGACCGGGACGTGACCGAGCGGGCCGTGCTCGCCACCGGCGAGGCGTGGACCAACGCCATCGAGCACGGCTACCGGCTGGACCGCACCCGCACGGTGCACACGACGGTCCGGGTGGCCGGCTCCCGGCTGGCGATCACGGTCGCCGACCTCGGCCGGTGGCGGCCACCGGGCGACCCCGGCGACCGGGGCCGCGGGATCCCGCTGATGGAGGGCGTCTGCGACGGGCTGTCGATCGACCACGGGCCGGCCGGCACGACCGTCCACCTGGTCATCGACCTCCGCTAGCCGGCGATCGCGTCCTCGACCGTCGGGTGCACGGCGAAGACCTGGTCGAGCGCGGTGACCTGGATGGCGCGGGGCACGACGCTCCCGGTCGCCACGAGCGCCAGCGGGATGCCGCGCTCGACGCACTTGTTGTGCAGGTCGACCAGCAGGGCCAGCCCCGCCGAGCCGATGAACAGCACCGCCGACAGGTCGACCACCAGCGGCGACGGCGAGTCCGACACCTCGCCGACGGTGTCCAGGCGAGCGCGCAGGACGGGCACCGTGGCGAGGTCGAGCTCGCCACGCACCGACACGACCACGGCGTTGCCGCGGACGTCGATGTCCACCGTCAGCAGATCTGAGGAACTCACGTCGCCTCCAGGCGGATCTCGAGACCGGGTCGACAGCGTACAAAGCCCCCGGCGCGGCTCGCGGGCGCCTACCCGCGCGGCCCGGTCGTCCCGGCGACCAGCGCGGCCAGCTCGCTCGTCGCCACGTCGCGGTAGGCCGCGGAGATCAGCAGTCCCTCCAGCGCGCGCAGCCAGGACTCCAGGTCCGCGCGCGACACCAGGTCGCCGTCCGCGCGCACCGTCACGCCCGCGCCGTCCACCAGTACCGCGAACGCGTCGCGGGCCCGGGTGCGCGACCAGGTCAGCGACGAGCGTTCCGCCGAGGTCCGCAGGGCCGCCTGGACCGGCAGGGCCGGCACGTCGCGGCGGGCGAGCCGCGAGTCGTCGAAGCACGCGAACGGCGGCGTGACCGCGTCGGCCAGCAGGTCCGGGTCGTAGCGGGCGAACCGGTGCGCGCGCATGGTCTCCCGCCAGGCCAGCTGCACCAGGTCGCCGAACGTCGGCACGGTGAGGTCCAGCGACAGCACCCCGTCCTGCGCGATCGCCGCGACCACGTCGCGCCGGTCGGGGTAGAACCGGTTGCTCACCACCGTCCGCAGCGCCGCCACCGGCCCGCCGGCGAGCGCCCCGACCAGGCCGCCGGTCGCCGCCAGGTACACCGTCGACGCGCTCACCCCGTGCCGGCCGGCGATCGCGTGCGCCGCGGTGTCCATCGCCGGCGACCGCAGCGTGGCCGCGTACCGCTCGCCGGGCGCGCGGGCCGCCACCGCCTCGCCTGCGGCGAGTACCCGGGCCAGCTCCCCGGTCCAGAACCGGATCGCCCGCCCGGTCATCCGCGCGCCGTGCTCGGAGCGCTGCGCCACCGCGTCGTCGACCGGCTGCGGCCCGGTCCGCACCGGCAGCGCGCCCCGCAGCAGCACCACCAGGTCCTTGACGACCAGCTCCATGCCCTCGTGGTCGACGGCCAGCGGCGAGCACACCAGCACCACGTGCCGCACGTCGGGCCGGTCCTGCTCGCCGGGCGCCACCAGCGCCGCCCGCACCGGCCAGTCCGCGCCGTTGTCGAACGGCCCGGCCAGCCGATCGCGGGCCGCCTCGGCGGCGGCCGTCGACTCGCCGGGCCCGCAGCGCACCAGCTCCACGGCGAGCGTTCCCGAGTCGTGGACGTGCTGCTCGTCCGGCCCGCTGCGGCGGGTGCGCAGCGCCTCGTGCCGGGCGACCAGGCGGGCCAGCGCGTCGGCCACCCGCGGTACGCCGACGTCCGGCACCGGCACCACCCGGACCTGCGGCGCGGTGGTGCCCGCGGCGCGCAGGACGTGTCGCTGCCCCCAGGTGAGCGGGCCGCTGCGACCGCGACCGCCCGTGAACACGATCTTCATACGACTCACCTTCGGTGGGTGGTGCGATGAAGGAACCGGGACGGCGCGGGAGTCTGGCACGCCGGGTACGCGCGGACAACCGGCCGGACGGGTACGGTCGCCGACCGCGCAGCGCGACGAGGTTGTGCCGTTCCGTGCAGCCGACCTGCTCGCTCGTGCAGCACCACTGGCCGGGCGCGGACCGCCGGCGGCACGCTCGGGTCGTCAGCTCTTCTCCGTCGGCCGTGGAGGCTCGCCGTGTCCAAGCTCTCGCCCGAGCAGATCGCCCAAGCCGCGCACGACGCCGGGTTCCGCGGCCACGACCTGACCACCGCCGTCGCCGTCGCGCTCGCCGAGTCCGGCGGCGACCCCCACGCGCACAACCCGGTGCCGCCGGACAACTCCTACGGGCTGTGGCAGATCAACATGATCGGCGCGCTCGGCCCCGACCGGCGCCACGATTTCCACCTGGACGCCAACAAGGAGCTGTTCGACCCGGAGACCAACGCGAAGGCGGCCTTCGCGATCTCGGGCAAGGGCGACTCGTTCCAGCCGTGGACCACCTTCACCAGCGGCGCGTACAAGAGCCATCTCGACGAGGCACGCAAGGGCGTCAAGGCGATGGACCACAAGCACGACACCAAGCACCCGGCGAGCGGCGGCAAGAACGGCAACGGCAACGGCGATGGCGACGGCTTCCGGGTCGACCCCGACGCGCTGACCGGCTACGCGAAGAGCGCCCGCACCATCGCCGACGAGCTGACCTCGCTGCGCACCAAGGAGCTGCACAAGGTCCGTGCCATCTCCGACGACAGCTTCGGCAGGATCGGCAAGGAGACCGGCTTCGCCGATGCCCTCGACACCTTCGGCGCGTCACTGCAGCGGCAGGTCCAGGGCGTGGGCAAGAACGCGGACACGCTGGCCGGCTCGGTGTCGAAGACGGCCCGCCACTACCAGTCCCAGGACGACGACATCGCCGACGATCTGTTGCAGCTCCTGCAGGACAAGTAAGGTCACCACGACTGGTGACGCGCGGTCGTCCACAATGCGACGCTCCACAAAACACCCACACTGAGCTGCCTGAACAGGAGCCGAGATACGCCGAAAGGGGTACATCTGGCATCTGGGAACGCGGCCATACCAACCACCGATGCCCACGGTTCTCACAGGTGCCGGTACTCTGAGCTACGTGGTGATGACCAAATGAACATCATCGCGAGGGCTAGAAGTAGTTGACCGCGTACCGCGTGTGTCGAGCGCTGCCGGTCGACCACGTCTGGGGGGCGGTTCCCTGTCACCGTGGCGGGGCTGACCGACGAAGTCGACACGGGGGTTGACGTTGAGCCAACGGGCGCCGGGATTCTCCGCCGTGCTGGCGGTCCCCGAGTTTCGCGCGCTCTGGTTCGCCGAGGCCCAGTCCGTGTTCGGCGACCAGCTCGCCAAGGTCGCCCTCACGATCCTCGTCTACGACCGCACCGGCTCCGCGCTGCTGGCGGCGGTCGTCTACGCGCTGACGTTCCTCTCCGCCCTCGCCGGCGGCCTCGGCCTCTCCCAGCTCGCCGACCGGTTCCCGCGCCGCCAGCTGATGGTGACCTGCACCCTCGCACAGGTCGTGGTGGTCGGCCTGATGGCGATCCCGGGCATGCCGACCGCCGTGCTGTGCGTGCTGGTGTTCTCGATCGGCCTGATCCAGTCGCCCGCCGCGGCCGCGCAGAACGCGGTCACCCGCGAGGTCTTCACCGACGACGAGCTCTACCTGCGCAGCCAGGACCTGCGCGGGATCACCACGAACACGCTGATGCTGCTGGGTCTCGCCGGCGGTGGCGTGCTGGTGGTCGCGATCGGCACCAGCCTGGCGCTGGCGATCGACGCGCTGACGTTCCTGGTGAGCACGGTCGTGGTGCACCGGTACGTGAAGAACCGGCGGGTCGCCGGCAGCAAGGAGGACGGCTGGTTCACCGCGGCGCGGTGGGTGTTCGGCAACCGCCGGATGCGCCTGCTGCTGACGCTGTCGTGGCTCGTCGGCCTCGTCGTGATCCCGGAAGGCCTGGTCGCGCCGCTCGCCGAGGAGCTCGGCGCCACCAACGCGGCGGTCGGCTGGCTGCTCGCGGCCGACCCGCTCGGCTTCGTGCTCGGCACCTACCTGCTGTCCCGGTTCGTCTCCGCGGAACACCGGGTCAAGGTCATGGGTCTGCTGGCGGCACTTTCGTCGGCGACTCTCATCGCTTTCGCGTTAACACCGCACATCGCTGTCGCGATTATCCTGCTAGCACTGGCCGGAGCTTTCGGCGCCTACCAGATCACGGTCAGCGCGACGTTCAACACCGTGGTGCCCAACGAGATCCGCGGCGGCGCGTTCGGAGTCATCCGAACCGGGTTGCGGGTGTCCCAGGGCATCGGGGTAGCCATCGGCGGGGCGGTGGCGGAGAGCATCGACTCGTCGTCGATGACGATTGCGTTCGCCGGGATACTCGGCGTTCTGATCGCCGTCCCGGCGGCGGTGGCGTGGGCACGGCTCAACCGAGCCACGGCCGGCTCGAGGTTCGCCAGCAACCTGAACACCCAACCCTCATGACCTTCGTGCCGGTCGGCTGGGTCAGGACAGCCTGCCTGCGGCGAGGGGAGTCACAGCTCGCGATCCCTCATCCCGGTTCACCTCCACGGGTTCACCTGAGCGGAGTTGGTCATTCCCCCACAGCATTCTGTCAGACGGTCAGAGCTCGCGATCTAGCATCATCACTGCTCACCTCCGGGCAGGAACGGGGGCAGGTAGACCATGGCGCCCGCGACGGAGCCGTCCTTGGCGCACGGGCATGCTAGCGGTTGATGCCGGAGTACGGCGATCGGCACCTTCGAGGCACACTTGCGTGTGACACGAAGGGAGGGACGCACGCCCATGAGTTTCACCGCTCACGACGGCCCTGGGCAAGCGTCGCCCGATGGAGCGCCTCCCCACAAAACCGATGGGGACGGGGAGGACCGGACTCGGCATGATCAAGGGCACCTACCTGTTGCGTCCCCAAGTGTGAATGATCAAAGCGGTTTGCGACACCTCGGCGGCAAATTTGTAGTGCATTTGCGTCAGTGGACGTTCTGGCGCCAGCGCCCGCGCGTCACGGCATACATGCTGACCTGCGAGTTGGCCGCGATCGCGTGCATCGTGCTCGCCACTGTCACAGCGCCGATGCCCACCGGAGCCGACTGGCTCCTCTTCGTGACTGTCGCCCTCTGCGCCACCGCTCACCTGCAGCTTTCCCGCCGGCAGGAGGAAACCCGGCGCAGCCGCAAGCCGACCGTCCACATCGACCTCGTCGGCATCTGGTCGTTCGCGGCGGTCGTCGTGCTGCCCGTGCACCTCGCGCTGCTGAGCATCGTGCTGTCCCGTACCCAGCGCTGGTTCGTCGCCCGCCGGCCGCTGTACCGGTTCGCGTTCTCCACCTCCAGCATGCTGCTGGCCGCCGTGGCCACCCACGAGGTGATCGTCGCGTTCGGGCCCCGCAGCCTCTCGGAGCTGAGCCTGCTCGACTCGCTGACCGAGTTCGGCATCCTGATGCTCGGCGGGCTGGTCTACTTCGCCGCCCAGGCCATGATCATCGGCATCGGCGCGCTGCTGCTGACCACCACGCGCCCGTCGATCCGGTCGGCGCTGGGCACCAAGGACGACAACGAGCTCGAGGCGCTGACCATCGCGCTGGGCACGGTCGCGGCGATCCTGCTGGTGAACTTCCCCGCCGCGCTCGCGATCATCGTGGTCATCAGCGTCATCGGGAACCGGATCGCCGAGGTCCGCCAGCTGCAGGTGGACGTGCGCACCGACCCGAAGACGGGCCTGCTGAACATGCGCGGCTGGCGGGAGGGCGCCGAGCGGGCACTGTCCAGAGTGGAGCGCGCGAACGGCTCGGCCGGCGTGCTGATGATCGACCTCGACCATTTCAAGTCGATCAACGACACGTGGGGCCACCCGGCGGGCGACGACATGCTCGAGTACGTGGCGCACGCGCTGCGCGGGGCGACCCGGCCGAGCGACATCGTCGGCCGCTTCGGCGGCGAGGAGTTCGTCGTGCTGTTACCGGACGCCGACATCGAGGAGGTGGAGCAGGCGGCCGAGCGCATCCGCCGGATGATCTCCGAGCTGCACGTGCCGACCACCGACAAGCGCGGCGGCCCGGTCGCGATCACCGACCGCACGACCTCCATCGGCGTCGCGGTGTACCCGCAGCACGCCAAGGGCCTCGACGAGCTGCTGCAGGCCGCCGACGCCGCGGTGTACGAGGCGAAGGAGAGCGGCCGGGACCAGGTCCGGCTCGCCACGTGACCACGCGGCCGGAAGGTGCACGGCGCCTCGTCCATACCGAGTAGCCTGCGATCCATGGGGAGGGTCGCGACCGGGGTGCCACGGTTGCGGTGGCTGGTCGTGATGATTCTTGCCGCCGCCGCGTTCGCCGTGATCGCCTCGCGCCCCAACCCGCCCGTCGTCCACCCGCCGACCGGCGACGTCGCCAAGATCCAGCGGGCCGTCGAGGACCAGCTCGACCCCACGTCCGGCCGCGACCCGCTGCGGGATCTGCCCGCCGACTTCACCGAGGTCAGCGGCCGCGACCCGGTCCACCTGCGTGCCCCGGACGGCACCGTGCGCACGGTCCACCCGGGCGGCGGCTGCTCCTCGCCGTGGGGCGACACGCGCTGGGACTACAGCGTCGGCTGCAAGGCGCACGACCTCGGCTACGACATGCTGCGCTACGCCGCGCGCAAGGGGCAGCCGCTGGACCCGGGCCTGCGCGAGCGCCTCGACGACCGCCTCTCCGCCGACATGCACGCCCAGTGCCGGTACAACCCGCGCGGCTCGCCCGCGTTCTGCGAGGTCGTCGCGTCCCTCTACACCGTGGGCCTGGTGGTCAACTCCTGGCACCAGCGCTGGGGCCCGCCGCAGACCGAGCCCGTGGGGCCGTGGTCGGTGGCCATGGTCGTGATCATGCTGCTGGTCGCCGTCCGCGCGCCCGCTGTCGTCCGCCGCGGCGTGCGGCACCGCCCGCGGCGCCCGGCCGGCGCGCCGTGGCGCACCCCCACCGAGCAGGCGCAGTCCGCGTACATGAACTTCCTGCGCATCGTCAGCCTGTCCGGCATCGTGCTCGCCGAGTCCGTCCTCGCGTTCGCCATGCGCGGCACGGCCGAGCCGGCCTGGCTGTGGCCGCTGACGTGGGTGCTGCAGCTCGTGCCGCTGTTCTTCCTCGCGGGCGGCCACGCGAACCTGCTGGCGTGGCGCGCGGCCCTGGACGACGGGGCGGGCTACGGCACCTACCTCGTCGGCCGGATCGGCTGGCTGATCCGGCCGGTGCTGGCGTTCGTGATCGCCTGGCTGGTGATCCCGCTGTCCCTCGAGCTGCTCGAGGCCCCGGAGGACGCGATCACGGCGTTCGGCAGGCTGATCGTGCAGCCGCTGTGGTTGCTGGGCCTCTACCTGCTCGTCGTGGCGCTCACGCCGGTCATGCACGGACTGCACCGCCGCGTCCCGCGCGTCACGCCGCTCGTGATGGCGGCCGGCGTGGTGGCGCTCGACCTCGTGGGCGGCGCGGTCGCCGGCCACGCCGGCGGCGTGCTCGTGGCCCTCCTGTTCGGTCAGCTCGCCTTCCACTACGCGGACGGCACGCTGTGGCGGCTGCCGCGCTGGACGCTCGCAGGCGGCGCGCTGGCGGCGTTCGCGGGGCTGGTCGCGCTGACCACGCTGGGCGGGCCGAAGCTGCAGCTGGCCGAGCCGACCGGGTACGCGGCGTTCGCGCCGTCGCTGGCCGGGGTGCTGCTGCTCGGGCTCGTGCAGACCTGCCTGGTGGCCCTGCCGCGCGAGGCCGGTCTGCGCGCCGTGGCGACCAGCCTGCCGGCCCGCGGGCTCGCGTTCGTGCGGGCCGCGCCGATGACGGTCTACCTGGTCTACCTGTGCGCGATGCTGCTCCTCGAGGGGCTGGTCGGGGTGGCGCGCAGCGCGGGCGTGCTCTCCGGCGGCATCGACTGGCTGCTGCACCCGCGCACCGTGCTCGCGCTGGGCATGCTGGCACTGCCGACGCTGGTCACGTTCCTGCTGTTCGAGCGGCGCACCACGACCCGCCCGCAACCGGAGCCCGACGGGTCGGCCGATGTCGCCGCCACTCAGTTCACCGAGGAGCCGCGGACCTGGGTGGACACGCTGGCGGCCGGGGTCGGCGTCGCCTACGGCGCGCTCGGGGTGCTCGGCTTCGCGGTCACCGGCCTGTCCGGCTGGACGCAGAGCTCGACGCTGCTCGGCCTGCCGATCGACCCGATGGCGAGCCTCATCCACCTCCTGGTCGGCTGGTATCTCCTGCACTGCGTGCACCTGCAGACGAGCTCGCGGCCCGGCCCGTGGGTGGTCACCGCGATCGCCTGCGTGCCGCCGATGATCACCACGATGAGCGGCCTCGGCACGGCCTTCCACGGGTTCACGATGGCCGGGGCGCTCGCCGTCGCGATCGTGTGCGCGCAGCGATCGCGAACCAGGCCGGACACGCCGCGGGTGCCCGCTACCAGCGGCGCAAGCCATTGAGGCGCACACTTCGGGGTGGAAATCGCGCACCGGTCCAGTCACGGTGAGCGACGTATGCCACCCTACGGGACAACCGAAGGCCGCCTCCGCACGTCTAGTTGTCGAGGGGACGTGGAGTGCGGAGTGAGCGGAGCGCTGCGGGAGGAGCCGGGGTGAACCAACGGCCGCCGAGGGAAGACGGCCACAAGGGCGCGCGTGATGGGCGAGAGCCGGCACGCGCGGGCCGGCGCACGCCCGCGAACGCCGGCCGGGTGGTCGGTGGCCGGTCGGCCGCACGCGGCGACGAGCCCGTCCGCGAGGACCCGTACCGCCGCCCGTCCCGCACCTCCGACGCGCGCTGGATCCCGGCCGACGACCCCACCGAGAAGTTCCAGAGCACCCGCCGGCCGCCCCGGCGCCACCTGCTCACCAGCGGCAAGCTCGCCCTCACGGTCGTCTCGGTGCTGATCCTCGTGATCACCGGCTACTACTGGCGCGAGCTCAAGCCATGGCAGGACGACCTGACCACGGCCGACGTGATCGACCAGGAGCCCACCGAGAAGCCGGCCGACGGCGCGATCGACATCCTGATGGTCGGCATGGACAGCCGCACCGACGCGCAGGGCCACCCGCTCTCCGATGCGCAGCTCGCGCAGCTGCACGCCGGCGAGAGCGACGGCGAGCTGAACACCGACACCCTGATCATGATCAGGATCCCGAACGACGGGAAGAAGGCCGTCGGCATCTCGATGCCCCGCGACTCGTACGTCGACATCCCCGGCTACGGCGACCACAAGATCAACTCGGCGTACCTGCGGGCCAAGAACGAGGCCTACCAGAAGCTGCAGAACGACGGCGTGCGCGACAAGGCGCAGCTCGAGGTCCGCTCCAACCAGGACGGCGCGAAGAACCTGATCTCGACCGTGCAGAAGCTGACCGGCGCGACGATCGACCACTACGCCGAGGTCAACCTGCTCGGCTTCTACGACATCACCAAGGCGATCGGCGGCATCGACGTCTGCCTCAAGAACCCGGTCGACGACTACCGGTCGGGCGCGCGCTTCAAGGCGGGCAGGCAGAACCTGACCGGCGCCCGCGCGCTCGCGTTCGTGCGCCAGCGGCACGGCCTGCCCAACGGCGACCTGGACCGCATCGTGCGCCAGCAGGTGTTCATGACCGGCATGGCGAAGAAGGTCTTCTCGCAGGAGATGCTCACGCCCGGCTCGGACACGCTGGACAAGCTGCGGTCCGCGGTCTCGAAGTCCGTAGTGCTGGACGAGGACTGGAACGTCATCCAGTTCGCCCAGCAGATGATGAACTTCACCGGCGGCAACCTGGACTTCAAGACCATCCCGGTCGGCCGCATCGACCTGGAGACGCCCGAGGACGGCTCGGCGGTCGAGGTCGACCCGGATCAGGTGCACGACTTCGTCGACGGCCTGCTCGGCAAGAAGCCGGCGCCGGACAAGGACGAGCCCGGCAAGGCGGACGACGGCGGCGGCGCGACCCAGCAGGTGACCGTGAACGTCCGCAACGCGAGCGGGCAGGGCGGGCTCGCCGGCTCGGTGGCCGACGCGCTGGCAGCCAAGGGCTTCGCGAAGGGCGAGATCGGCAACGCCGACCTGCGCGACCAGACGGTCGTCCGCTTCGCCTCGGGCGAGCAGGACGCGGGCGACAAGGTGGCCCAGGCGCTCGGCGGCGACCCGGTCGTCGAGGAGGACGCGAACCTGTCGGCCGGCTCGGTGACGGTCCTGCTCGGCTCGGACTACGACGCGAGCGGCGTGACCGACGCGAGCGGCAACCTCACCCACGAGCCGTTGCTGCAACTTGCGCCTAGCAAACATCTGCAAGTTGCACCAGCTAAGCCATCCGGTTGCGTCAACTAGTTCACCCGTTCGGCCGCACTGGTCCGACCGGCCTTCCGGCGGTTCGGCCATCCAGCCGTAATTGCTCGAGCAAATTGTGGAAACCCGCGTAATCACTCGCAGGTTCGTCGCTTCCTCTTATGTCGGCATCTCGGCGTCGCGACCTGGGATGCCTCTCGGAGAGGGGCGATCGTGCAGTTGGACACAGTCACCTACCAGCGAGTTCTCGGCGACGAGCTCCGCAGGCTGCGCAAGCAGCGCGGATGGACCCGCCGCGATCTCAACCGCAGGTTGCAGAGCGACATCTCACTCCAGACGCTCGCGACCTACGAGCTCGGCACGCGGCAGTGTTCGGTGGTGCGGCTGGTCGAGATCTGCCTCGCGCTCGACGAGGTACCCCACGAGCTGCTGTCCCGCGTGCACCAGCGGGTGTTCAGCGAGTCTCCCGTGGGCCGCATCCGCATCGACCTCCGCCAGGTCGCCCGCGACGAGCAGCCATCGCTGCTCCCGCTGCGCCGCTGGGCGCGGGGCAGGCTCGCGGAGAACAACGGCCACCAGCCGCCGGAGGTCAGCCTGGACATCACCGCGCTGGAGCGGATGGCCGAGCTGTGCGGCATGGAGACGGTCGAGCTGATCGCCAGCCTGCGCCGGATCAGCGGCCCCGACCCCGAGGACTGAGCCCGCTCAGCGGATGAGCGCGTACTCGCGCGGGTCCAGCTTTCGGGTCCGCTGCCAGTAGCGCCAGGTGAACCCCGGCCAGATCGTGCGGTTCACGCCGTGCGCGTCGAGATACCAGCTGCGGCACCCGCCCTGCGTCCACACGCCCGCCACGAGCTTGCGCTGGATGCCGGACTGGAACCGCGCCTGCGCGCTCTCCTTCGGCTCCAGCCCGGCCGCCCCCGACCGCTCCACCAGGCCCATCGCCTGCGCCACGTACCGGATCTGCGACTCGATCATGAACACCACGGAGTTGTGTCCCAGCGCGGTGTTCGGCCCCAGCAGGAAGAACAGGTTCGGGTACCCGGCCACGGTGATCCCGTAGTGGGTCCGGATCCCGTTGGTGCGCCAGTCCTTCGACAGGTCACGCCCGTCCACGCCGGTGATGTTGACGTAGTCGAAGGCATCGGTCACGTGGAAGCCGGTGCCGTAGACGATCGCGTCGACCTCGTGCTCCACGCCCGCGGTGTCCACGATCGAATGCGCCAGCACCTCGGCGATCCCGTCCGTAACGACCTCGACGTTCGGCCTGGTCAGCGCGGGGTAGTAGTCGTTGGAGACGAGCACCCGCTTGCAGCCCATCACGTAGTCCGGGGTCAGCTTGCGGCGCAGGCCCGGGTCCGCGACGGCTTTGTGCATGTGCCGCAACGCGATCCGCTGCGCGAGCTTCATCAGCCCCGGCCTGCCGTTGAAACCCAGCGCGCGCGACTCGAGCAGCCAGTACAGCAGCGCGCGGTAGGACCGCTGCGCGCCCGGCACCAAGCGGAACAGCCGCTTCGCCCAGCCCGCGATCGCGTGGTCGGGCTTGGGCATGATCCACGGCGGCGTCCGCTGGAACAGTGTCAGGCGCCCGGCCGACGGCGCGATCCGCGGCACGAACTGGACCGCGCTCGCGCCGGTGCCGACCACCGCCACCCGCTTGCCGGTGAGGTCGCGGGAGTGGTCCCAGCGCGCGGAGTGGAACGCGGGGCCCGCGAAGTTCTCGATACCGGGCAGCTCAGGCACGTTCGGGATGTGCAGGCCGCCGATGCCCGACACGACGAACCGCGCCGTGTACTCGTCGCCGGCCGAGGTCGTGACGTGCCAGCGGTGCTCGTCGGCGTCCCAGCGGGCGCCGGTGACCTCGGTGCCGAAGCGGATGTGCCGGCGCAGGCCGTAGGTGTCGGTGACCCGGCGCAGGTAGTCCCAGATCTCCGGCTGCGGCGAGAACGACCGCGTCCAGTCCGGGTTCTGCTCGAAGGAGAACGAGTACATGTGCGACTGGATGTCGCACGCGCAGCCCGGGTAGGTGTTGTCCCGCCAGGTGCCGCCGACGTCGTCGGCCTTCTCGAGGACCACGAAGTCGTCGCGGCCGTCGCGCTTGAGCTGGATCGCCATGCCCAGCCCGGAGAATCCCGTACCGATCACGACCGTGTGCACCCGCATGCCGCCTCCTCGAGCCGCCTCGACCGCTACCTTACTCGGAGTAGGTTACTTCCGGTAGAGTAGCGCCGTGGCCCCCACCGAGTCCAAGCGCCGTCGCATGCCGCGGGCCGAGCGCGAGCGGCAGATGATCACTGTCGCGGAGGAGATCTTCGCCGAGCGCGGCTACCAGGCGTCGTCGATGGACGAGATCGCCGACCGGGTGGGCGTGTCCAAGCCGATGATCTACGAGTACTTCGGCTCCAAGGAGGGCCTGCTGGTCGCGTGCATCCGGGCGGCGCGGGCGGACCTGCTGGCCGCGACGACCGCGTCGGTCGAGGGGCTGACGTCGGCGGAGGATGCGCTGCGTGGCGGGCTGGAGGCGTTCTTCGGGTTCATCGACTCGCACCGGCGGTCGTGGGCGCTGCTGCGCCAGGAGGCGGCGGTGGCCGGCCAGGCGGCGATGGACGAGATCGAGGAGATCCGCCGCCAGCAGGCCCAGGTGAACGCCGCCCTGTTCGCGGCCTACCTGCCCGACCTGCCCGAACACGACCTCGAGGCGTACGGCGAGGTCGTCGTCGGCGCCTGCGAGCGGCTCGCGACCTGGTACGTGGGGCGCGAGGATGTTAGGCGCGAGCGGGCCGCCGCGATCATCATGCGGATGGTCTGGCACGGGCTGTCGACCAGCACGCACGGTGACCGCTGACCGTCTATGGTCGGCGCAGCGTGCCTTTCCGTGAGGAAAGGTGTGCAATGGGGAGAGCAAGTGCTGCCGAGAGGGGCGGAGCAATGCCGGATCCGATCGAAGTGAACTACGTTCCGGACGGCGACGACTGGCAGGTGACGGTGTCCGGCCGGGGGCAGCAGCTCACGGGCCGTGCGCCCGGTCTGATCGCGGCCCGCGACCGGGCCGACCAGCTGGTCGAGAAGATCGCCCCGGAGCAGAAGTTCCGCACTGTCGTCCACCTGCTGGACGGCGACGCGCTCGCGTTCACGACCGCGTACCTGACGGCCCGGCTGAGCAAGCCCGCCACCGGCCAGCCGGCCACCGCGCCCGCACCCGCGCCGGACGTCAAGCCCGCGCCCGACGCGCCCCGCGCAGATCCCCGCGGGGCGGGCGAGAAGCCCGGCGCCGCGCCGGTCCAGCCGCCGGCGCCCCGCCCGGACAGCGACCAGGCCACGCCGGCGGGCGCCAAGCACGGCGCCGCAGGCAGGGACTGACGGGGACTAGCTGAAGATCTTCCGGAGCACGAGCAGGACGATCAGCGCCCCCACGCCGATCAGCGAGTACTTGACCTTGGGCGACGCGAGCGTGTCCTTCGCGCTCGTCTTGGCCCCGTCGACGAGCCGCTTGGGGCTCGCCTTCGTGCTGAGCTCGTCGAGCGTCGAGGCCAGCGCGTCACGCGCCTGCTCGATCTCGTGCTGAATGGTGTCGGGGTCGCGAGCCACGATTCCTCCCTCGCCGGCAGGTCCAGGCGCCAACCGTAGAGGACGCCACCGCCGGACACACGCAGGCCCGCCGGAACGCGATCAACGCCGGACGAGCCGGGCGGCCATGCCCTCGCAGCTGCGAACCACGACGCGGGCCGCGCGGCGCTGGGTGGCGCCCAGCGCGTGGTTCTCCGCCTGCTCCTGCCAGCGGCGCAGCGCCACGGCGATCGCGCTGTGCAGCTCGGCCCCGGTCGGCTCGTGTTCGAAGCCCAGCCGGGCGGGCAGCGCGGTGCCGTCGCCGCCCACGAGCCGGCGCGCCTCGTCCGCCAGCGGGTCCGGCAGCTCGGTGCGGCCGCCGTGCAGGGCGGCCAGCAGGCGCAGCTCGCGGAACTCGTGCGCGCTCACCACCAGCTGCTCCAGCCCGGTCACCAGCCGCCGCGCCTCCGGCCGCGGCTCCATCCGCAGCACGACCTCCAGCGCCAGCACGGCCGACCGGGCCTTGAGCACGTCGTGCCGGTCGATGAAGCACTGCTGGATCGACTCGCGCAGCTCCGCCAGCCCGCTGCGCGCCACCAGCTCCGCCGACAGCGCCGCGGACTCGGTGTAGCCCTGCCGGATCAGCGTGGTCGCCAGCCGCACCCCGAACATGCCGAACCGGTCCAGCAGCGCCGCCCGCGTCCGGCCGTCCAACCGGACGGGCACGCCGCCGCCGGCGAACCGGTCCGCGGACACCAGGCAGGACTCGAGCTCCCGGCGCGGCAGTTCGGCGAGCGCGGCGAGCGCGGCCGCCTCGTCGGCGGTGAGCGTCCGGCCGGCGTGCGCGAGCAGCCCGGACACCGCGATCACGTTCTGGCACAGGCCGCGCAGCCCGGCGTCGGTCCGGTACCGCCGGGCGATCTGCTTGGCCGAGGTGAGGGCGTCGATCCGGCCGCCGCCGACCTCGTCGGCCCGCGACAGCACGACGATCGTGTTCACCGGTGTCTCGCGCGCGATCGGATGGTCCTGAATGGACTGAAGGAACCCGAGGTCGGTGCTGTGCAGGCTGTTCATGAGGTACACGACAGCGTCCGCGTCGAGCGAGATGCGGGAGGCGACGTCCGCCGCGGCGTCCGATGTGGACGTCGCGGGTTCGGGTGCCTGCGCGCCGATCGCGGGCGCGTCGATCAGGGTGAGCCTGCGCAGCGCCCGGCTCGGCCAGTCGAGCACGATCCGGTCCAGGTCCTCGGCACGCCAGTCCTCGAGGTCGATGTGCAGCCGGCCGTCCACCCTGGCCACCGGCACGTCGCGCGGCGGCGCCTGCGCCGGGTACACCTGCGCGCGGGGCGCCGCGGCGCCGCGGTACCAGGCGAGCACGCCGCGCTCCTCGACCAGCAGCGGCGCGATCTCCTCCCCCACCAGGGAGTTGACCAGCGTCGACCGGCCGGTCCGGGGCAGCCCGGCGACCGCGAGGCGCAGCGGCTCGGCGAGCCGGTCGACGTGCCTGCGCAGCCAGTTGGTCGCACGCGGGCTGTCGCGGTACAGCTCCAGGGCGTCGAGCAGCATCGCCCTGGCGCGCTCGGCAAGCTCGGTCACGCGGTGAGCCCTCGCCGCCGCACGTTCGGCGTCACCAGCGCCTGGGTGCGCTTGCGCAGGCCGGCGAGCCGCTCCAACTCGAGCGCGATCTCCTGGCTGCGCCGCCGCCGATCGGCGAGGTCCGCCTCGGCGGCCCGCTTGGCCTCGGTCGCCCGCTCGGCGATGCCGGCCTGGAGCTTGTCCACGACCGAGCTGAAGTGGTCGCGCAGCCGCCGCTGGATCAGCCGGGCGGTGTCGCGGCTCTCCTTGCCGTAGGACAGGAAGAAGTCGTCGACGTGCCGCTGCGCCGCGGTCTTCGCGGTGGCCTGGCGCCGTTTGAGCCTGCTGCCCCGCTCGTCCCAGATGGTCTTCGCACCGAAGGCGGCGCCCGCGCCCAGCGAGATCGGGTTGATCAGCGGCAGCCCGGCGAGCGTGGTCGCGAGGCCGAACATCAGCAGGCCGCCGTAGGACCCGCGCAGGCCGACGAACAGCTGCTGGCCGACGGAGAACTTCTCGATCCGCGGCGGTGTCAGGTCGCCGATGTGGTCGAGCAGGTCGCCGGCGTCCGCGGCGTCGGGCACCGCCTCGTCGAGCGCCACC
Organism: Actinophytocola sp.; assembly: GCA_035995025.1. Taxonomy (GTDB): domain Bacteria; phylum Actinomycetota; class Actinomycetes; order Mycobacteriales; family Pseudonocardiaceae; genus Actinophytocola. Next base: position 198,551 of record DASYKY010000057.1, on the reverse strand, counting down.
TGTTTGGCGATCTTGGTGGACAGCCACTGGAAGCGCTCGATCAGCCAGCTGAAGTTGATCTCCGCGGTCTCCGCGAGGCAGTCGCAGAGCCAGTACTCGAACTCGTCCCACGACCGCGCCGGGTCGGCCACGTCGAAGAACTCCTCGGCGATGCGGACGATCTTGCGGGTGCGGTCCCGCAGGTCGTACTCCACATCGGACAGCAGGTCGGTCACCTCGTCGCCGAGCATGGTCTGCCAGCGGCTGGACCGGCGGCGCAGCTCGTCGAGCCGGTGCTGGGCGGCCCGGTACTGCACGTGTGCCTTGCCGAGCTTGCCCCCCTTGGCCTCGGCGAGCTGCTCGTGCAGCGGGGTGAGCAGCTGCTCGGTCGCCGTCGCGGCGGCCGCGGCCGCGCTGCGGCTCGCGAGCACGTCGTTCTGCGCGACCACGTCCTGGCGCAGGCACCGGACCAGATCGACGAAGCCGGACTCCTCGTTGAGCTCCTGGTCGCCGGCGCGCGCCGCGGCCAGCCGGACCGACGCGGACACCGGGATCACCTTGGCCGCCACGCCCGCGGCGGCGAGGCGGGCCCGGTTGCGCTCGGCCACCCCGCGCCAGCGCGGCACCATGTCGATCTTCGTGAGCACGACGGTGACGGCCGGGCAGACCGCGGCGACCTTCTTCAGCAGCTCGAGCTCGGACGCGCACAGCTCGCAGGTGGCGTCGGAGATCATCAGCACGGCGTCGGCGTTGGACAGCAACGCGAACGTGGCGGCGGTGCGCAGCGAGCCGACGCCGCCGAGCCCGGGCGTGTCGATCAGCACGAGGCCGCCGGAGAGCAGGTCGCGCGGCAGGCCGACCTCGGCGTGCACGTCGTGGCGCCGGGTGGCGAGCGCCTGTCCCGCGACGTCCTCGACCGGCACCGGCTCCCGGGCCGGCTCGGCGTCGGCCGGGCCGATCGCGCGTCTGCCGGAGGTGGGCGCGCTCGTCACGAGCGCGGCGGCGGGCACCTCGGCGTGCTCGACGGCGGTCGGCGTCACCGTCGTGATGTCGTCACCGACCGCACAGACGGGCGCGTTGACCAGCGCGTTGACCAGCTGGCTCTTGCCTTGGTTCAGCTCGCCGATCACGGGGACACGCATTCGCGGGTCGAGCAGCAGGGCACGTCTGCGCTCGAGCTTGCCGGCCAGATCCGTGCGGTGGTGAGTGATGCAGGCCGCGATGGTGTCGTCGAGAAGGGTGAGCCAGGGCGGAGTCCTCACTCGGAAGAGTGTGCCGTGCTACCCCATTTGGATGAAAGGGGGGCCGGGACCCGAGATCAAAGTCCCAGGTCCCGGCCCGTCGGGGTTGGGGCAAACCCCTATCAGTGACCTCAGAGGCCGAGATCGAGGTGATCCGTGACGTCGCCGACGGCCGGCAGGTGGTCGGTCACGCCGTGCACGGAGTCGGTCAGGCCGCCGACCGGGCTCGAGCCGACGGCGTCGGTCACCGGGTTGTGCTGGAGCACGTTGGTGACCGCGCTGGTGTCGGGCACGTCGACCGGCAGGGCCGGCAGGGCGACGGGCAGGTTCGCGGGCAGGTCGCCGAGGTCCGGCACGTCGACCGGCAGGGCGTCGAGGCCCGGCAGCTGCGCGGGCAGGTCACCCAGGCCGGGCACCTCGGGCAGGTCCGGGACCGCCGGCAGGCCGGCCAGGTCGCCTGCGGCCGGCAGGTCGGCGGTGTGCTGGGCGAACATGTCCGAGCCCTGCGCGACGTTGTTGGCGACCATGTCGGTGCCGGTCTCGGCCATGTCGGCGACCGGGCCGGCCGGGGTCCCGGCCAGGAAGCCGGCGAGGGTGTCGCCGCCGGTGTCCACCGTGTTGACCATCGTGGACGCGCCGTCGCCCATCATGTGGGTGACGGTGCCGGCGACCGCGTCACCGGTGTTGCCCAGGTTGGCCACGACGTCGGCCGGGTCGGCCGGGATGACGTGGTAGTTGCCGTTGGTGTCGAAGTCGGTGTAGCCCAGCGGGGTCGTCGCCGCGGCCGCGAGGCCGTCGGGGCCGGCCTCGACGCCACCGGCGACCCGGCCGAGCAGGTCGGTGGCCGAGCCGCCCCAGAGCCCGACGTCGCCGTTGTCGGTCTGGAGGCCCCAGACACCCAGCTCACCGAGGCCGTTCGACGCGCCGAGGGAGCTGCCGAGCGTGTCGGCACCGTCCATGACGCCGGTGACGTCCACGGCGAAGTCGCCCAGCGGAGTCTCGGTCGGCAGCGCGTCGGTGACCAGCGGGATGACCTCCTGCACGTCCTGCGGGGTCAGGTCGCCCAGGCCCGCCTGGCTGAGCGCGGCCGTCGGGTCCGCCGCGTAGGCGGTCTGCGCGGCCTCGTCGTTGAGCAGGTTGAGGACGAAGTCCTGCAGGTTCTGGAACGAGTAGGTCAACTCAGGTTCTCCTTGCGGATTCTGTGCGGTGCGGATCTGTGCGGTTCGCGCCCGGGAGGCGGCAGAAGAACCGCCGTGGCGCTGTGCGGACACCAACGTAGGAACCCGGGGGCGAAGCGGACATCGGGGAACACTCCGAGTTATTGCGTGACCCCATAGGGCAAGAACTCGTTCAGTCATTAGGGGGTTAGGGGATGGCCGGGGAGCCACTCCGGGTGGGCCCTTCGGGGAACGCCGTTTGGTACTAGTTACCGCGACGGGGGTCACGGAGAGGAAGCGCCTGCATGCCCTACGCCCTCGGGATCGATCTGGGCAGTGGTCATCTCACGGCCGCGATCTGCCGGAACGACCACGAGCGCTGGTCGGAGCCCGACGTGCTGGTGCTGGACGGCGTGGCCGTCACCGAGGCGATCCTGCACCTGACCGACGAGGGCACCGTCGAGGTCGGCGGCCGGGCGTTGCGGCAGGTGACCAGCCGGCCCGACCGGGTCACCCGGGACTTCGTCGACCGGGTGGGAGACGAGATCCCGATCACCCTCGGCGGCCAGCCCTACCCCGCGGAGGTGCTCATCGCGGCCGCGGTCGGCTGGATCGCCGACTACGCGGAGGCGTCCGAAGGCATGCCGGCCACCCAGCTCGTGGTCACCCACCCGGCTGGCTGGGGCGCCCACCGGCGCACGACGTTGCTGGGCGCGCTGCGCGAGGCCGGGCTGCCCGAGCTCACGGTGCTGCCCCGCCCGGTGGCCGCGGCGGAGAGCTACGCGGCGACCGAGCGGGTCGAGGTGGGCCAGGAGATCGCGGTCCACTCGCTCGGCGCTGGCCGGTTCGAGTCGGCCGTGCTGCGGCGCGGGTCGTTCGGCTTCGAGCTGCGGGCGCACGCGGACAGCGCGGAGCAGGCGGGCGGCGACCTGTTCGACGACCTGCTGGCGGCGCACGTGCTGGCGGACCTGGGGCACGAGGTCGAGCCGGTGGCCATGGCGAAGCTGCGGGTGGAGTGCCGGACGGCGAAGGAGCGGCTGTCCACGGAGCTCGCGGTGACCGTGCCGGCGCCGGCGAGGTCCCCGCGCGGGACGGTCATGGTCAACCGGACGGACCTGGAGGAGCTGATCCGGCCCGCGGTGGAGACGACGGTGGCGTCGCTGCGGCGGACGATCCAGGCGGCGGGGACGTCGACCGGCGCGCTGCAGGCGGTGGTGCTGGTCGGTGGCTGCGGCCGGATCCCGCTGGTGAGCGAGCTGGTGTCGGCGGGCGTGCGGGTGCGGGTGGCGGCGGCCGCGGACCCGGAGCTGTCCGTCGCGCGGGGCGCCGCCCTCGCCGCGGCCCGGGTGGCGAAGCCGACGGTGAAGGCCCCGGCGCTGGCCCACAAGCCGGAGCCCGTCGCCCGGTCGGGGGTCGCCCACACCGACCTCATGCGTCTCGACGACCTGCCGGCGGTGGACGTCGCGGACATCGGCCCGCCCCCGCCGCGGCCGCCGGTGGAGATCACGCCGCTGGACCCGCCGAAGCGCAACTTTCCCGTCCGCCTGGGGATGCTCAGGCGCGACGAGGACGATCCGCCGGACGACCCGCGAGACGAGGACGTCCGGCCCCGCCGGGACCCGCCGCGCCCCCGCCGCGAGCCCCGGGAGTCCTCGTTGTCCGGCGCCGACCTGTTCGCCCCGCTGGAGGACTCGGCCTCCGACCTGTTCACCCACCGCGCCGAGGACAGCCGTACCGACCTGCCCCGGCGCGAACCCCGGCGCGAGTCACCCGCCCGGCACGAGCGCCCGGACGAAGGCGGGCGGCGGCACCGGACCGACGACCGGTCCTTCAACGAGAGCCTGACCCGCGCCCGCCACGCGGCCGACGGCGAGGACCCGCGGTGACCGGGCCCCTGATCCTCGACGACGCCATGGCCGCCCAGCTGGACGCCCTTGTCCGGTCGGGCAACCACGTCGCGATCGTCGCGCCCGGCGGGTACGGCAAGACCACGCTGCTCGGCCACCTCGGCCGCGCCATCGAGGCCACCGGCACGCCCGTCCACAATGACCCCGCGGACCCCGCGGACCCCGCCGACCCGGTGGGCGTCCTCCTCGTCGACGACGCCCACCTGCTCGACGACGCCGACCTCGCGCAGCTGGCGGAGTCCGGGGCACGCCGGATCATCGCGGCCCGGCCGTGGCCACGGGCCGGCGAGCTGCTCGACCTCGCGCAGGAACAGCTCGTGCCGGGCCCGTTCGACGTCGCACAGGTCCGCGCCGCCCTCCCGGCCCGGCTGCGCACCGACCGGGTGGCCGAGTTCGTCCACGCGCAGACCGGCGGCGTGCCCGGCTTCGTCGCCCGCCTCACGCGCATCACCGGCACCCAGGCCGCGGGCCAGGAGCCCGAGATCCCCGCCGCCGTGCTCGCCGAGTTCCGGCCCGAGCTGGCGCGCGCCGACGAGACCGTCCTGCGCTTCCTCCTCGCCGCCGACGCCGGGGTCGGGCTGCACCTGGACCTGCTCGTCGAGCTGCTCGAGACCCCCGACGTCCACGACGTCGTCGAGGCCGCCCGCGCCACCGGGCTCGTCGGCCCCGGCGGCGCGCTCCTGCCGATCGCGCAGCGCGCCGTGCGGGCGCTCGTCCCGGTCGAGCGGCGCGCCTGGATCCGGCAGCGGCTCGCCGAGCTGCAGCTCGCCCGCGGCGGCCAGGTCCTCCCCCTCATGCGCACGCTCGCCACCATCGGCATCGGCGGCGACAGCGCGGCCCGGGCGTTCGAGGCCGCCGCGGGCGAGGCGCTGCCGACCGACCCCGCGCTCGCCGCCCGCCTGTACGCCGCCGCCGTCACCGCGGGCCGGCCCGGCGTCGAGGTCGGCGCCCGCCGGGCCGAGGCGCTCGCCCTCGCCGGGGACCTCGACGGCGCGCTGCGCCTCGCCGACGAGGTGCTCACCACCGAGAACGCCCCGCGCCGCAAGGCCGCCGCCGCGGTCGCGGCCGCCGCGCTCGCCCACCGCGGGCAGCTAACGCGCAGCGCGCAGCTGTACCGCTGGGCCGGCCTGCACCACCTCGCCGCGATCGGCACCATCGGCACCGGCGAGCACACCGACCACCGGGAGCCCGAGGGCCCGCCGACATCCCTGACGAGCGCGATCGACCTGATGGCACAAGGACTTCGCGAGTCCGTCACCGGCACGCCGACCACCGCACTGTCCATGATGGCCCGCGCGGCCGGCACGCTCGAACCGGTCGGCCGCGGCGTGCTCCTCCCGGACAGCCCCGCCGCGCTCGGCGCGATCCTCGCCCTGCACCACGGCGAGCTCGGCACCGCGGACTCGCTGCTCGACCGGGCCATCGCCGCGGGCACCGGCGGCGCGCCGCTCGTCACCCGCCACCGGCTGCTGGTCGCGTGGCTCGCCATGGTCCGCGGCAACCTGACCGACGCCCACCAGGCGCTCGCCACCGTCCGGCCCGCCGAGCCGCGCGACCTGCTGTTCGCCGTCGCCATCGAGCTGGGCGTCGCGCGCCGGGCCGGCGACATCGCCACGCTGCGCCACGCCTGGGTGCGGGCCGGCGAGGCCGTGCTGCGCCACCCGGTCGACCTGTACACGTTCCTGCCGCTCGGCGAGCTGGTCGTCGCCGCCGCCCGGCTGCGCGACGAGAGCAGGCTCGCCACCCACCTCGACGCCGCCCGCACGCTGCTCGCCGGGCTCGGCGACCCGCCGCTGTGGGCGACCCCGCTGTGGTGGGGCGGCCTGCACGCGGCGATCGTCGCCAACCAGCGCGACGTCGCCGCCGAGCACGCCGCCGCGCTGGCCGGGGCCGCCGAGCGCGACGAGCACTTCGGCACGCTCGCGGCGGCCGCGCGCTGCTGGCTCGGCGTCGTCGACGGCACCATCGACCCGGACGCCGTCGAGGACGCCGCCCGCGGCCTGCACGCCGCCGGGTTCAGCTGGGACGCCGCCCGCCTGGCCGGCCGCGCGGCGACCAAGACGTCCGACCGCGCCGCGATGGTCCGGCTGCTCGACTGCGCCCGGATGGTGCAGGGCAAGCCGGTCTCCGCCCGCCGGGCATCCACATCGTCCACATCGTCCACATCGGACGCACTGGCCGCGGAGCTGCCGGCCGACGTCAGCCTGAGCGATCGTGAGCTGCAGGTCGCCGAGCTCGTCGTGTCCGGCATGACCTACAAGGACGTCGGCAGCCGCCTGTTCATCTCCGCCAAGACCGTCGAGCACCACGTCGCCCGGATGCGCCAGCGGCTCGGCGCCACCAGCCGCAGCGAGCTACTCTCGCAGCTCCGGACGCTGGTGGGGAGCGGGGTTGCACGAGACTGAGCGCGCACGGATCGTCGCCGCCGGGCGGCGGCTCGCGGACGGCGGGCTGGTGGTCGGCACGGCGGGCAACCTGTCCGTGCGCGTGGGACAACACGTCGTCGTCACCGGGTCGGGCACCGCGCTCGGCGCGCTGACGCCGGCCGCGCTGACCGTCGTGGACCTCGACGGCGGCGTGCTCGACGGCGACCTCGCGCCGACCTCCGAGCTGCCGCTGCACCTGGCGATCTACCGCGCGACGGACGCCACGGACGTCACAGCGATCGCGCACGCGCACTCGCCGTCGTCGATCGCGGTCGGCGCCACGCACGACGTGCTGCCGCCGGTGCACTACGCGACCGTGCCGCTCGGCGGCGTCGTGCGGGTCGCCGGCTACGCGACGTTCGGCACGCCCGAGCTGGCCGCGAACGTGCTCGCCGCGCTCGACGGCCGGGTCGCCGCGCTGATGCGCAACCACGGCTCGGTCGCGTACGGCGCGAGCGTCGAGGAGGCGTGCGGGCGACTGGAGACCGTCGAGTGGCTCGCCGAGGTGTACCGGCGGGCGGCCGCGCTCGGCACGCCGCGGCTGCTCACCGACGGCGAGCTGGCCGAGGTCGCGGCGCAGCTCGAGCGGCTGAACTACGGCGCCGGGGCAGGCTGACGCTCCTATACTGCGTTTTGTTGACCGATCGCCAACAGAACGGGGCGCTCGATGCCGTCCGTGCTGATCATCGGTGCCGGCTTCGGCGGCATCGGCATGGCCGTGGAGCTGCGCCGCGCCGGGTTCGCCGACGTGACCGTCGTGGAGAAGGCGGCCGACCTCGGCGGTGTCTGGCGGGACAACACCTACCCCGGCTCGGGATGCGACATCCCGTCGCCGTACTACTCGTTCTCCTACGCGCCCAACCCCGGCTGGCCGATGCGGTTCTCGCTGCAGGCGGACATCAAGGCGTACCTGTCGCGGGTCGCCGGCAGGTACGGCGTCCGCCCGCGCTACGGCGTCGAGGTGACCGCCGCGTCGTGGGACGGCAGCCGCTGGCGGGTGGAGACCGGCACCGGCGAGGTGCTCGAGGCGGACGTGCTGATACCCGCGGTCGGGCAGCTGTCCCGGCCGTCCATGCCGGACATTCCGGGCCGGACCTCCTTTGCCGGCAACAGCTTCCACTCCGCGCGCTGGGACCACTCGGCCGGCCTGGCCGGCAAGCGGGTGGCGGTGGTCGGCACCGGCGCGAGCGCGGTCCAGTTCGTGCCGCAGCTCCAGCCGGCGGTCGCGCGGCTGACGGTGTTCCAGCGGACCGCGCCGTACGTCGTGCCGAAGCCGGACGTGCGCTATCCCGCATGGCGCAAGGGTTTGCCGTTGGCGCAACAAGCGGAGCGGGCGTTCTTCTGGGCACTGTGCGAGGTCGGCACGCTAGGCATCACGGGCAACCGGGCGGTCACCGGGGCGGCCCGGTGGATCGCGCGGCGGCACCTGCGCAACCAGGTCGCCGACGCCGGACTGCGGGCGAAGCTCACGCCGGACTACGCGATCGGCTGCAAGCGCGTGCTGTTCTCCGACGACTACCTGCCGGCGCTACAACGGCCGAACGTGCGCCTGGAGACGGCGGCGATCACGGAGATCACCCCGGCCGGCGTGCGCACCGCCGACGGCACCACGCACGAGGCGGACGTGATCGTCTACGGCACCGGGTTCACCGCGACGGACTTCCTGGCGCCGATGAAGATCCGCGGCCGCGCCACCGACCTGGGCGAGGCCTGGGCGGACGGCGCGCGGGCGTACCTCGGCATGACGGTGCCCGGCTTTCCCAACATGTTCCTGATGTACGGCCCGAACACGAACCTCGGCTGCGGGTCCATTGTGTACATGCTGGAGCGCCAGGCCCGCTACATCCGCCAGGCGGTCGAGCACGTCGCCGCGCACGGGTCCGGTTTGGACGTTCGCCCGGACGTGGCGGCCCGGTTCGACGACGAGATGCGGGCGCGGCTGGCGGACACGGCGTGGACCCGGTGCCGCAGCTGGTACCGCACGGGCACCGGCCCGGTGACGACGAACTGGCCGGGCCTGGTGAGCGAGTACCACCGGCGCACGAAGCGGCTCGCGGTGTCCGACTTCCGGCTGGCGGTGCCCGGATGAGCAGCGCGGAGCCGAGGTGGCGGCGGCTGGAGCCGGACGAGCGGCGCGAGCAGATCCTGGCGTGCGCGGTGGAGCTGTTCGGCGAGCGCCCCTACGCGGCGGTGTCCACGACGGAGCTGGCGCGGCGGGCGGGCGTGGCGCGCGGGTTGATCAACCACTACTTCGGCACGAAGCGAGACCTGTACCTGGAGGTCGTGCGCCGGATGGTGACGATCCCGCAGCTGGCGGTCGACAGCTTGCCGGCCGGCCCGCTGGAGGAGCGGGTGACGGAGTCGGTGCGGTGGTTCCTGGACGGTGTGTCCCGGCACAGCCGCACCTGGCTGGCGGCGATCGGCGCGGAGGGCGTGGACGTCGAGGTGGCCCGGATCCTGGCGGCGGCCGACGAGCTGGCGGCGGACCGCGTCCTGGAGGCGACGGGCCTGGCGGGCGAGGTGGCCCACCGCGAGGAACTGCGCGCGCTGGTCCGGGCCTACGGCGGCCTGGTCAAGGCGACGGCGCGGGAGTGGCTGGTCCGCGGGGCGCTGAGCCGGGAGCAGGTGCAGCTGCTGCTGTCGACGACCCTGCTGTCCATCGTCCGCGACACGGCCCCGCGCCTGTGATCCTCAGACGTGAGCTGGCCGGTGACCGCGACGCGGTCCACGCGGTGCATCGCGCGGCCTTCGAGACGGTGCTGGAAGCGGATCTCGTCGACGCGCTGCGCGCCGACCCGGGCTGGCTACCACCGCTGTCCCTGGTAGCCGACGACCACGGCGTGGTGGGGCACGTCGTCTGCACCCGGGGCGCGGTCGGCGGCGCCCCGGCGCTGGGCCTGGGCCCGCTGGGCGTCGTGCCCGCCCGCCAGCGCACGGGGGTGGGCAGCGCCCTCATGCACGCCGTACTGGCCGCGGCGGACGCCCTGAACGAGCCGATCGTCGTGCTGCTGGGACACACGGACTACTACCCACGGTTCGGCTTCGTCCCGGCGTCGGACCTGGGTATCGTCCCGCCGGATCCGGCGTGGGCCGCACACTTCCAGGCCCGCCCCCTGACCGCCTACACGCCGACCCTGCGCGGCGAGTTCTCTTATGCCGCGCCGTTCCAGGCCCGCTAAGCCTGCGGCAACCGAAACGACCCACGCTTGACCGAGGGCGCCGAGGGCGGCGGCACGACGGGCCCGATGTCCCCGTCGGGCGCCTCGTCGAGGTCGACGATCACCGGCGCGTGGTCGCTGGGCCCGGTCCCCTTGCGCGCGAACCGGTCGACCCAGGCAGCCTTGACCCGCGAGGCGACCGGCGCGGTGGCGAGCATCAGGTCGATCCGCATCCCGAGATCCTTGGGAAACATCCCGGCGCGGTAGTCCCAGTAGGTGAACACGCGCTGGTCGGGCCACCGATCCCGCACGACGTCGGCAAGCCCGAGCCCTTGCAGCTCGGCGAGCGCGGCCCGCTCGGGCGCGGTGACGTGGGTCTGCCCGACATAGGCGGCAGGATCGAACACGTCGGCGTCGGCAGGCGCGATGTTCATGTCCCCACAGACGATTGCGTCGTCCGGCCCCGCGGCGACGACGTCCCGCAACGCCGCCAGCCAGCCAAGCTTGTAGCGGTAGTGATCGGAGTCGGGCTCCCGCCCGTTGGGCACGTAGAGCGAGTGAACCCGCACCCCACCACAGGTGGCGGCGATGGCCCGCGCCTCGGGGTCCGGAAAGCCGGGCGCCCCGTCGACCCCCTTGACAACGTCGTCGAGCCCGACCCGGGAGAGGATGGCAACCCCGTTCCACCGCGACTCGCCGTAGGCCGCGGCCTCGTACCCACGCTCGGCGAGCGCGTCCCCGAGCAGGTCGCCGAACACGTCGTCGGGCACCTTGGTCTCCTGCAGGCACACGACGTCGGGTTTCCGCTGGTCGAGCCAGGGCAGGAGGCGCGGCATCCGCTGCTTGACGGAGTTGACGTTCCAGGTCACGACACGCACGGCCACCACAGTAGCGCCGGCGCGCCTACGTGGTCTCGAGCGCGACCCCCGCATCGGTGAGGAGCGCCCGCGCCTCGTCAAGCCGGTCGTCGGCCACCAGGATCCGGTTGCTGACGGCGTTGATCGACCCGTCGATGACACTCATGTGCAAGTCCGCAACGGAGTGCTCGATCCGCGCATCCTGAAGCAAGGACGTCGCGAACGAGATCAACACCGGATCGTTGGACCGAAGCAGCTCAGCCATGCCCCGATGGTAGCCGCGCTCGGCCGCCGCGCCCTCCGGACGCGGCGGCCGTCCCGGCTCAGAACTGCAGGCTCCAGCCGTTGATCGTGCCGGTGTCGGCGCTGGCGGCGTCCCGCACGCGCAGCCGCCAGGTGCCGTTCGCGACCTCGCTGGAGGCGTTGACCGGGTAGGTGGCGACAACGTCGTCGGCGCTGCCGCCCGCGCGGTTGTGCAGGTTGTAGACGCTGCCATCCGGTGCGACGAGGTCCACGACCAGGTCGCCGCGGTAGGTGTGGCGGATGTCGACGCCCACGCCGAGGGTGGCAGGCGCGTTGCCCGGCACACCGGTCACGGTGATCGGACTCTCCACAGTGGACAGATCCGGGATGGCGACGTCAGCGGGGTTCTCGAACCGCGGGCCGGGCGGCGGTGTCGCGGCGGTGGACAATGTCCAGATCGCGTAGGCGATGGCGTCGCTGTTGCGGTCGAGGGCGGTGACGTTGATGTTGCCGGCGGTGTCGCAGGAGGCGTGGTAGCAGCGATCGAAGGCCTGCCCCGCGGTGCCGCCCCACTTGGCGGCCTGGGCGCTGGTCTTGGTCACCTCGGCGCCGGTGAACAGCCCGCCGGTCGGGATCCCGGCGCTGGCGAAGGCCGCGTGGTCGGACCGCCCGCCGACGACGGTCAGCTCCGTGGGCACACCCATGGCGGCGAAGGGCGCCTCGAGCACGTGCTGCAGGTCGGTGGACCCGGCCGGCTGGCCACTGCTGGAGTAGACGAAGTAGCCAGGGTTGGGCGAGCCGACCATGTCGAAGTTGACGTACCCCTTGACCTTTGCCCGCTCGGCACTCGAGAGGCTGTTGACGTAGAAGGTCGACCCCACGAGTCCGCGCTCCTCCGCGCCCCACCACCCGAAGCGAATCCGCTTGGCAGGCGTCAGGTTCTGGCTCGCGACGGTCAGCGCCACCTCGAGCAGCGCCGCCGACCCGGACCCGTTGTCGTTGATCCCCGGCCCGGCCGTGACGCTGTCCAGGTGCCCGCCGGCCATGATCACATCGTTGGCATCCCCCCGAGGCCACTCGGCGATGAGGTTCCAGCCGGTGGCGCCCCCCGAGGTGAACGGCTGCACGCTGGTCACGTACCCGGCGGCGTCGAGCCGCCCTCTGACGTAGTCGATGGACGCCTGGTACCCGGGTCTGCCGTGCGCCCGGTTCCCGCCGTTCGCGGTGGCGATGGCCTGTAGCTGGCTGAGGTGCGCCTGCACATTGGCGACCGGGATATCCGGCGCGGCAAGCGTGCCGGGCGTCGCGGGCGCACCGGGCGCCGCCGAGGCAGGCGCCCCAATGAGCCCAACCACCAGCACGGCAGTGAGGGCGAGGAGAGGTGTTCGCATGAGTGGTGCCTCCAGCAGGGACAAGAAGGACAAACCACCTCGAGCGTCCTCGACCCACCCCCGAACACCTACAGCCGTTCAGAGCACAGTTGTTCCCAGTTAACGGCGATCCCGACCACCAAACGGCAATCGCTGCCCGGCCGAGTCTCGCGCGCAGTTCGCCGGTGCTCCATCAAGCGGCCCGCCCGGTCGCCGAGCCTCTCGGCCCACGCCGTCTAGCCCAGCGCGCCGACGTCGCTCGCGATGTCCCCGAACTCGTAGATCAACCGTGAACGCCTGCTCGCGATCCAGGCGAGACACACCTGGTTGGGCTCGATGTCCTCAACCGGGAGATGCGTGACGTCAGGTCGGGTGTAGTAGCGGGCGGTCGAGGCCGGGATGATCGCGATGCCGTGTCCTGCCGCGACGTGTTCGAGCTTCTCCTCGATGCTGTGGAACGTGGGGTGGCCGGGACTTGTGCCCTCGCGCAGCTCGACCGCGATGTCCCGCCACTCCGGCACCGCGTCCGGGTCCTGGAGCAGGTGCTCGTCGGCGAGATCATCGACGGTGACCGACTCCTTGCCGGCGAGCCGGTGGTCCGCGCGCAGCGCGACCATCCGCGGCTCGGCGTGAAGCGGCCGCACGCTCAGCCCGCGCGTGTCGATCGGCAGCCGCACGATGCTCACGTCGGCGCGGCCGTCGTGCAGCACCTCGACCTGGTCGTCCCAGGAGGTGCGGACAAGTTCGACCGCAACCTCCGGATGCCGGGCGGTCAGCTCGCGCACTGCGGCGGTCACGGTGATGCCCGGCATGAACCCCACGGTGAACCCGGACGTCCCGCGGGCCGCCCGCGCCACCCGCCGCCGCAGCGCGTCCGCCGAGGCGAGCAGCGGTCGTGCGTCCTCGAGCAGTTGCCGGCCGGCCGCGGTCAGCTCGGTCGCGCGCCGGTCGCGGACGAACAGCTGGATGTGCAACTCGTCCTCGAGCGCCCTGATCTGCCGGGACAGCACCGGTTGCGCGATGTGCAGTCGGGCAGCGGCGCGGCCGAAGTGGAGTTCCTCGGCGACGGCCACGAAGTACCGGAGTTTGCGCAGGTCGACATCCATCCGACTCCCTGATGCAGCGATTGCCGACCTTGTCGAGAGTATGGGAGAAGGCGGCATGACACACGTTCTGGTCGCCGGATCAGCCAACGAGGACCGTCGGGCGTGCTCAGACCAGAACCGTGCCGCCGTCGATGAGCTGGACGGTGCCGGTCGCCCATGACTGGGTCATGCAGTAGAGGTAGGCGCGGGCGACGTCGTCGGGCTCGCCGACGCGACCGGCGGGCAGGGTGGCCGCGGTCGCCTCGAACATCTGCTCGCGGTCGGCGCCGGCCATGCCCTGCCAGAGCGGTGAGCGCACGACGCCAGGGGCGACGGCGTTGACCCGCAGCGGTGCCAGCTCGACGGCGAGCGAGCGGGTCAGCCCCTCGATGGCACCGCAGATGCTCGACGCGACGCCCCAGCCCGGGCCGCCGCGAGCGCCCGCCGTCCCGCTCGTCAGGGTGATCGAGCCGCCGGCGCGCAGGTGTGGCACCGCGGCCTGCACCGCACCGAGCGCACCGAAGTAGCGCAGTCCGAAGAAGCTGCGGGCGGACTCCACGTCGAGGGTGCCCAGCGGCATCAGCGCGAGCGGTTCACCCGCGGTGAACACGAGGTGGTCGAACCCGCCCAGCCCATCGAAGAGGGTACGGACCGCGGCGGCGTCGGCGAGGTCGAGCGCGCGCCCCGTGGCCGTGGCCGGCAGCTGCGCGAGCGCCCTGTCCACACTGGACTGCCGGCTCGACGCGACCGTGACCTTCGCGCCCTCGCCGGCCGCCGCGACCGCAGTCGCAAAGCCGATTCCAGACGTGCCGCCCAGGACAACCACGTGCTTGCCGCCGAGCTGACCGGTTGCCTGTGTCATGAGATTTCCCTTCCGCAGTGGTGGTTTCCTTCCACCATGCGGCGGGCGACCGGCCGGCGTCCAAGACCTGTTCCTGCCCCTGTGATACCCGCAGGACATCACAGGCCGCGGATCAGATCTTGGACGCGACGGGGCGGGGACCGAGTCGGTGACCTCACCACTGCAAAAGTGGGGCCGAAGGGAGTCGAACCCTCACCGGCTGGATCCCAAGTCGACTACGCACCGTGGCACCGCAGGTGACCTGGGCGAATGGCGGCAACGGAGGACCTGCCGAAGCATGTGACTACGGCAGTTCGCACCCATACCCGGTGGTCCGGAACGTCGTCATCAAGTCGCAAACCTGAGCGCCCGGTGCCCGCCTGGAACTGTGTCGCTGCCCAGTCGTGTGCCTACCGCGACCTGGCGGCTGCCGATCACCTCGGCATTCGTGATGCGAGAATCTCCGCCGCCTTGCGGTCCGACGCCGCAACCTATGCCGCGTAGACCCAGTGGTCAGCGTCCGGGTGGGTGCCGGTTGTCGCGCTACGGCTCCAACCTTGACTTTGCGCCGCAAAGTATATTAGCTTTGCAGCATAAAGTTGATGGGAGCGGCGACATGAACGGGACACGCGGCACCAGCCAGGCCGGGACAGCCGGCGACGGACTGGACCCACAGCAAGCGGCGACACTGCTTGAGCAGACCAAACTGCAGGCACGTCGCCAGCTAGAGCCCTCCCCGCCGTGGCTGTTGGTGATGAGAGCCGCCCTGGTTCTGGCCGCGTGCGGCTCGGCCTGGCTTTCTGTACGCGGACAGCATCCCTACACAGGCCCGACTTTCGCGGCCATCCTCGTCGTGGTGCCGTTGCTGGTCGTCAACTTCGCCGTGACCGTCGCGGTCGCCAAGCGTGCGACCACCGGAGTGCACGGCCGATCCCGGCTGCGCCCGGCCGAGATCATTGTCATGACGGTGGCCTGGGTCGCCGTGTTTGTCGTCATGGGGGTGCTAGCCAGCGCTGGCCTGAACGACGCGATCGTCTACGGCTGGTATCCGGTCACGGTGCCACTGATCGTCGCCGGCCTGGCCTGGGCGGGCGTCATGGGAACACGGGCTCACTGGCGTGCGGTGGGCACCGCACTTGCGGTCGCCGTCGTCGGTGCGGCGGGCCTGTTCGCCGGACCAGTCGGAGCATGGGCGGTCGCCGGCATAGGCCTGTGCGCCACGCTGCTAGTCAGCGCCGCCGCCATTGCCTGGCTGCAGCACGCGTGACGGTGTGCCATGACCAACGACGCACTCGACCCGTTGATCCACGTCCCAACCCGGTTGCGGATCGTCGCCACGCTGGCGGCTCTGGACGACGGCGACACGCTTTCATTCACCCGGCTGCAAGACATGATCGGGCTGACACCTGGCAACCTGATCATCCATCTGCGCAAGCTCGAGGACGCCGACTACGTCTGCAGCGAGAAGACCGGCAACGGGGCCGCGTCCAAGACCACCGTGGCGTTGACCAGTCGCGGCCATGCGGCACTCGACGCCTACACCCGAGCGCTGCGTGACCTGCTCGGCGGACTGTAGGGGTTCTGCACGTCGTTTAGCCTTCGACATCAACCTTTGAAATAGGTGCTGGCTAACTAACCTGGCCAACGCGAAGAGAGTCGGAGAAACCCCGCATCTGGCGGATGCCTTCCGGCTGTCTTGTTGCTCGCGCAAAAGCAAACTGGCCAATGACACGCATACAACAAACTCGCACCCAAAGATCAACCTCAGTGATCTTGATGTGCTCGTTTGCACTGGTCAGAGTTGGTGGGGCCGAAGGGAGTCGAACCCTCACTGGCTGGATCCTAAGTCCAGTGCCTCTGCCGTTGGGCTACGGCCCCGCAGCGCCCAGGGGTGCCGCTTGCACAGGGTAGCCACTCCGGATGTGGTGGAAGTTACGGCATTCGGGTTCTTGTTGGTTAGCATCCAACACAACACTGGTCACTAGTCGGGGTGTGGTGTTGATGTGGGGTCGGGGCTTACTGGGCGCGGCGGTGCTGCTCGTCGGCGGGCTCGCGCCGGTCGCGGTGGCTGATGGGCCGCAGCTCATCTATCCCGGTGGGGCCAGTTATCCGCGGATCGTCCAGCTCGAGCATTCCGGGGCGGCCAACGGGCACGTGCTGGTCTCCGTCGGCACTCCCGACGGCACCGGGGTCATTCTGGAGAGCACCGATGGGGGCGCGACCTTTGCCCAGGTCGGGAGCATCCGCGACCCCGAAGGGGCCAACGGCCGCGGGCTCTGCTGCGGGACGCTTTTCGAGCTTCCGAGCGCGGTTGGGGACATGCCTCCAGGCACGCTCCTGTGGGCCGCCTCCGCGGGGTACAAGGTCGCGGCGGCACAGCGGCACACCAAGCAGCGGCTCTGGGCAAGCCTGGATCACGGGCGCACGTGGACCTTCAAGTCCGACATCGCCACCTCGCCCAACCAGTACAACGGGTGGGAGCCCGACCTGTCCGTCGCCGCCGACGGGCATCTTGTCGCCGTCTGGTCCGACGAGTCCGACAAGCCCGCCCACGACCAGAAGCTCGTGCAGGCCCGCTCCAGTGACGGGGTCACCTGGACCGACCAGCGGGACACCGTCACCAACGCCGACTTCTACGTCCGGCCCGGGATGGCGGGGGTTCGCCGGCTGAGCGACGGCACCTACTTCATGGTCTACGAGGTCTGCAACACCGACGAACCCATGTGCAGCGCCCACTTCCGCACCTCCGCCGACGGGTGGGACTACGGCGACCCGGCCGACCTCGGCACCACGATCCGGACCGCCGACGGGAAGTACTCGCGGCACACGCCGACCGTCGACGTGGGCCCGGACGGCCGGCTCGTGTTCGTGGCCGAGATGCTCGTCAACGCGAACGGGAGCCACGCGCCCGGCAACGGGACGACGCTGCTCGTCAACGACGCCGACGGGGCCGGGCCGTGGCGCGAGATCCCGGCACCGGTGCCCGTCCCCGAGCCCGACAACGAAGGGTGCCGCAACTTCAGCCCCTCGGTCCTCGCGCTCGGCGACACCGCCCTCGAGGTCTCGCCCGAGATGGTCGACGGCGCCTGCCACGTCCTCTACGCCACCGGGGCCATCCCGCCCGCCGGCTGAGCGCGTGTCACCATGGACCGGCACGGAAGGAGCCGGCCGGTGCGGGTGCCACTGCTCGACAAGCTCGTCGACCGGTTCGAGGCCCGCGGCGTCTACGTTCCCGGCGACGACAACAAGGCCATCTCGCCGTGGCGGGACTTCGGGTGGCTCATCGCGCTGTGGTTGGTCACGGTCGCGGTGTTCATTCTCTTCTTCGCAATGGCTGCGTAGAAAGCCGAGAAACTCGCGAAATCGGCAGCACTGACCGCGTGTTGCCGATCACGTTCGGTGTCCCTGTGGTCACAGGTCGGCCACGGCACGACACCAGGTCCGCTTCTTCGGTCCCCCACCGGGACCGCCACCGGAATAGTGCATTCAGACGTACACATGGAAGGGGCTTGCCAGTGCCGATCGCACGACTCGCGGTCGCGATTTGCGCGCTGCTGGTCCTGACCGGATGCGCGGTCGGCAACAGCTCCAAGGCCGCGGCGAAAGGCCCCGCGAGCCCGACGGTCGCCGCCGAGCGGTCCGAGATCAAGGCCGCCACCGACGTCCGCACGGCCATCGGCAAGGGCCTCCTCCTCACCGCCACCGCGCCCCGGTCCTTCACCCCCACCGACACCGCCTACCCCCGCGTGCACCGCGCCGTCGCGATCGACATGACGGTCGACAACAGCGGCTCGGTCGGCTTCCGGCCCTCACAGCTGACGTTCTCCGCGGCCGTGGACGGCACCGCCGCCGAGCAGGTGATCGACTCCACGCAGGGTTACAACGGGGTCTCGGGGGCCACCGACGAGGTCGTGCCGGGGCAGTCGCTGCGCTTCACGGTCGCGTTCGCGGTGCCGGACCGGACGTGCGCGGTGCGGGTGACCATGCGGCCGGACCCCGACGCCGCCACGGCCGTCGAACTCTACGACGGCGTCATCCACGCGGCAGGCTAACGTCGGCCCCATGAGTGAGCAGAAAAGGCTTTCCGAGGGCGACCCCGCGCCCGACTTCCGCCTGCCGGACAACACCGGCAAGGACGTCTCGCTGTCCGACTTCCGCGGCAAGCACGTCGTCGTCTACTTCTACCCCGCCGCCAGCACGCCCGGCTGCACCACGCAGGCCTGCGACTTCCGCGACAACCTCGCCGAGCTCAACGACGCGGGCTTCACGGTCCTCGGGATCTCCCCGGACAAGCCGGCCAAGCTCGCGAAGTTCGTCGCCGACGAGAAGCTGACCTTCCCGCTGCTGTCCGACGAGAACCGCGAGGTGCTCACCGAATGGGGCGCCTTCGGGGAGAAGAAGAACTACGGCCGCACGATCATGGGCGTCATCCGCTCGACGTTCGTCGTCGACCCGGAAGGCCGGATCGAGAAGGCGATGTACAACGTGCGAGCGACCGGACACGTCGCGAAGCTGCGCAAAGATCTCGGTGTCTGAAAATAACGAAAAGGACCCGGAAATCACCGCGTGACAACGTGCTGACGGGCTGAGCCGTACGCCCGAAGCGGGCCGAAAGTTGCCGTTTCCGCAGGTCAACTTCTCCGATCGTGGCCGCGTATTGACGGCATGCGATCCGTTCCGCTCCGTGGTGTGTGCCTGCTCGTCGTCCTCCCGCTGCTGGGCCTGACCGTCGCGTGCGGCGGCCGGCCCGGCGCGGAGGCCGGCCGTGTGCTCGCCGCACAGCGCGGCCCGGCGCCGCCGGCTTCGAGGCCGGCCACGACCGCCGCGCGGCCGGCCCCGAAGCCGAAGCCGAAGCCGAAGAAACCCCGCACGACGAAGCGGCCGACGCCGCCGGTCTCCGGTGACCTGTTACGCAAGGCCGCGGCGGGCATGGAGCCCGGCACGACGCTCGGCGCCGCCGTCTTCGACCGCGTCACCGGAAAGTCACCGCTGGAGTACAACGCCGACCGCGGGTTCCGCTCCGCCTCGCTGGTCAAGCTGCTCATCGCGATCGACGTCCTCGAACGGGGCGCCGGCGTGGCCGACCGGCAACGGGTCGCCCGGATGCTGACGATGTCCGACGACGGCCTGGCGAGCATGTTCTGGGTCCGCGACGGCGGCCCGGAGCTGGTCACCCACCTCAGCGCCGAGCTCGGCCTCAGCGGCGTGCGGCCGCCGGAGGTGCCGGGCCGGTGGGGCGAGGTCGTGGTGACGCCCCACGACGTCGTGGCCGTCTACCGCTACGTGCTGCGGCTGCCGCCCCCGGACCGCGCCCTGATCGTCACGGCGCTCGGGCAGGCGCCGCGCGTCGCCGCGGACGGGTTCGACCAGCATTTCGGCATCCCCGACGGACTCGACGCGCAGTGGGCCGTCAAGCAGGGCTGGGGCAGCAACGACCGGGCCAGGGTGCTGCACAGCACCGGCCTCGTCGGCCCCGGCTTCCGCTACGTCGTCGTGCTGCTCACCGAGCACCCGCTCGGCTCCGGCTGGCCGGCCTGCGCGCGGTCGCTCACCGCGGCCGCGAGCGCGCTGCACGGGACCATGCCGGGCCTCTAGTCCTCAATAGACAACGCGCGCAGGTGCGGCAGCAGCTGGGTCAGCGCGCGGCCGCGGTGGGAGACCGCGTCCTTCTCCGCCGACGACAGCTCCGCCGAGGTACGCGTCTGTCCCTCCGGCACGAAGATCGGGTCGTAGCCGAAACCGTTGGTGCCACGGGGTTTGCGCACGAGCGTGCCGGGCCACTCGCCGCGCACCACGACGTGCGTGCCGTCCGGGCGGGCCAGTGCGGCGGCGCACACGAACGCCGCGGTCAGCCGCTCGTCCGGCACGTCGGTCACCTGCTCGAGGACCAGCCTCAGGTTCGCCGTGTCGTCCTTCGCGCCGCCGGCCCAGCGGGCGGACAGCACGCCCGGCATGCCGTTGAGCGCGTCGACCGCGATGCCCGAGTCGTCGGCGACGGTGGGCAGCCCGGTCGCGGCCATCGCGTCCCGGGCCTTCGCCAGCGCGTTCTCCTCGAACGTCGCGCCGGTCTCCGGGGCCTCCGGGAACGGCGGCACGTCGTCGAGGCCGATCACCTCGACGCCGGCGCCCGCGAGGATGCGGCGCAGTTCGTCGAGCTTCTTCGCGTTGCGGCTGGCCACCAGCAACCGCGTCACGAGCGGACCGTCTTGGACGACGCCTCGGGCAGCGTGCCGGGGTAGGGCTCGGCGAGCACGGCGGCCTGCTTCGCATAGATGTCCGCGCAGCCCGCCAGCGCCAGGTCCAGCATCCGGTCCAAAGTGGACCGGGTGAACGTGGCGCCTTCGCCGGTGCCCTGCACCTCGATGATCGTGCCCGCGTCGGTGGCGACCACGTTCATGTCCACCTCGGCCCGGGCGTCCTCCTCGTACGGCAGGTCCAGCCGCACCCGGCCGTCGACCACGCCGACGCTGATCGCCGACACCGCGCACGACAGCGGCTGCGGGTCGGCGAGCCGCCCCGCCGCGCCGAGCCAGGTGATCGCGTCCGCCAGCGCCACGTAGCCACCGGTGATCGCCGCGGTCCGGGTGCCGCCGTCGGCCTGGAGCACGTCGCAGTCGATCACGATCGTGTTCTCGCCCAGCGCCGCCAGGTCGATGCACGCGCGCAGGGATCGGCCGATGAGCCTGCTGATCTCGTGGGTGCGCCCGCCGATGCGGCCCTTCACCGACTCCCGGTCGCCGCGGGTGTTGGTCGCGGACGGCAGCATCGCGTACTCCGCGGTGACCCAGCCGAGCCCGGATCCCTTGCGCCAGCGCGGAACCCCCTCGGTCACGCTGGCCGCGCACAACACCCTGGTCTTGCCGAACTCGACCAGCACCGAGCCGGCCGGCCACAGCTGAAAACCGC
The DNA here is from genome assembly GCA_035995025.1 of Actinophytocola sp. Taxonomy (GTDB): domain Bacteria; phylum Actinomycetota; class Actinomycetes; order Mycobacteriales; family Pseudonocardiaceae; genus Actinophytocola. The sequence continues at coordinate 177,381 of DASYKY010000057.1, read as the reverse complement.
GGGTGAGCTTGATGTCCCTGAGCTGGTCGTCATTCCTGCCATCGCTACGTGCCACCGGGCAACCCTACGGCTGTGGCGAAGGTCTCCCGGCGGGCACCCGAAACACAGCAAAACTCGATTGACCGGCAGGCCAGGGCGGAGGAGAGTTCATCGTGTGATGAAATACAGGAGGGGGCCATGCCTGGGAAGGTCGATCGTCATCGAGCGTTGACGTGTCTGCGGGTCACGATCGTCGTCGTCCTGCTGGCCGTCGCCGTGCTGACGTTGCGCGACAAGCTGCCGCGCCTCACCGACGTGAGCCAGGTGCTCGGCGACGCGGACCCCGGCTGGCTCGCCGTCGCCGCCGTCGCCGAGGCGGTCTCCATGGGAATGTTCGCCCGCCAGCAGCGCCGCCTGCTCACCGCGTTCGGCGTCCGGATCACCCGGCACCGCTCGCTCGCGCTCGCCTACAGCCGCTCGGCCATCGCGATCAGCCTGCCCGCCGGCTCGGCGATCTCCGCCGCCTACGCGTTCCGGCAGTTCCGCACCGGCGGCGCGAGCAAGCGCACCGCCGCGACCGTGATGGTCCTCTCCGGACTGCTCTCGCTCGCCGCACTGGCCCTGCTCTACGCCACCGGCGCGCTGGCCGCGGCCGCGGTGAAGCTCGGCGAGGCGTGGCACCACCACCCGGCGCTGACCCAGGTGTCCGCGGTGATCACCCTCGTCCTGCTGATCTTCGTCGGCCTCCTCGCCTGGCAGTCCAGCTCCCACGTCCACCCGGAACGCCCCGCCCACCCGCGCCACCACGCGAACCCGCTCGCCCGCATCGCCCCGCGCCGGCCGCGGCTGGCCGCCGCGCTGGCACCGGTCGTGGACGCGCTGTCGAGCTCGCGCGCGGTGCCCGGGAGGCACTGGGGCCTCGCGCTCGCCGCCGCGGTCGCGAACTGGCTCACCGACCTGCTCTGCCTCTACGCCGCCTCGCGTGCGTTCGGCCTGCCGGTCCACCTCGTCACGCTCGGCGCGATCTACCTGACCGTGCAGATCGTCCGGCAGATCCCGCTGACCCCGGGCGGCATCGGCGTCATCGAGATCAGCCTGCTGGCCGGGCTCGTCTCCGGCGGCGCGGGCGAGGCCGCGGCGGCCGCGACCGTGCTGGTCTACCGGCTGCTGTCGTGCTGGCTGATCATCCCGGTCGGCTTCCTCGCGTGGCTGCTGCTGCGCAAGCCGCCGCACGAGCACGCCGTCCCCGCGGACGGCGCCGACGACGGCGCCGATGACGGGGCCGACGGCGGCATCGACGGCCTGCCCGGGCGGCCCGCGCTTCGCTGACTCAGATCTCGAGCACCTCGCCCGGGACGACCAGCCGCACCGGGCCCGCGAACTCGCCGTTCGCCTCGGCGAGCACGGCCGCGGAGTCGGTCCACGGTGGAACATGCGTGAGCAGCAGCAGGCCGGTGCCCGCGGCCTTGGCCAGCCGGCCCGCCTCGAGGCCGGACAGGTGCAGGTCGGCCGGGCGGTCCGCGGCGTGCGTCCACGACGCCTCCGCGAGCACCGCGTCCGCACCCTTGGCCAGCTTGTCGAGCGTCCGCGACGCACCGGTGTCGCCGGTGTACACCAGCGAGCGTCCGTCGTGGACGATCCGGAAGCTGAACGCCACGCACGGGTGCGCCGCGGTCGCCACCGTGATCTCGAAGGGTCCGATGTGGACGGTGCCGTCGGCGAGCGGGCGGAAGTCGAAGACGTCGGTGAGGTCCTCGAGCGCGCGTTCGGCGACGTTCGGGCTGTACGCGGCGACGAACCGCTCCGGCGCGTCGGCGGGCGCGTACACCGGCAGCCGCTGCGCCCGCGGGTCGCGGGCGGGACTCGGGTGGTAGCGGCGCAGCACGGTGAGCGCGGAGAAGTCCGCGCAGTGGTCGGGATGCAGGTGGGAGAACAGCAGCGCGTCGAGGAGCAGCGGGTCGCGGACGGCCTGCAGTTCGGCGAGGACGCCGTTGCCCAGCTCGATGGCGAGCTGGAAGCCATCGGCCTCCAGGAGGTAGCCGGACGCGGCGGTCCGTGGTCCCGGGGCGCTGCCGGAGCAGCCGAGCACGGTCAACAACACGCCGGACACTCTATGTGGTGGCCGCGGCGACTGCGGCGAGTTCCGGTCCGAGGAACCGCCGGGCCAGGCGGGCGAACGGCTCGGCGGGCCCGGTCGCGGCGAACTCGTGCCGGACCGGGCCGTCCGGTTCGGCCAGCAGGTCGCGTTCGGTCAGCACCCGCACGACGTCCTTGGCGGTCTCCTCGGCGCTGGACACGAGCGTGACGTCGGGGCCCATGACGATCTGCAGAACCCCGGTGAGCAGCGGATAGTGCGTGCAGCCGAGCACCACGGTGTCCACATCGGCCTGCTGCAGCGGCTCGAGGTAGCCCTGCGCGAGGCCGAGCATCTGCCGTCCGGACGTGACGCCGCGCTCGACGAAGTCCACGAACCGCGGGCACGCGGCGGAGGTCAGCCGGATGTGCGGGGCGGCGGCGAACGCGTCGTCGTAGGCGCGGGAGCGGACCGTGCCGGCGGTGCCGATGACGCCGACCCGGCCGTTGCGGGTGCTGGCGACCGCGCGGCGCACGGCGGGCACCACGACCTCGACGACCGGGATGTCGTAGCGCTCGCGGGCGTCGCGCAGGCACGCGGCCGACGCGGTGTTGCAGGCCAGCACGAGCAGCTTCACGCCGCCCGCGACGAGCTCGTCGGCGATCGCGAGCGCGTGGCGGCGCACGTCGGCTATCGGCAGCGGGCCGTACGGGCCGTGGGCGGTGTCGCCGACGTAGCGCAGCCGCTCGGCGGGCAGCTGGTCGGCGATGGCCCGCGCGACCGTCAGCCCGCCGACACCGGAGTCGAAGATCCCGATCGGTGGGGTCACGCGGTGCTCGATGGTTCGCTCCGCTCCTGCGCTACCCGCCGTCTTCCCTCCTCCGTGCTCGACGCTGACGCGCCTGCGCGCGAGCGTCAGTCCAGACGGCGAACGCCCCGTCACTCCCGCTCACACTGCCCAATGGCTCGCTCCGCTCCTCCGCTACCCGCCGTCTTCCCTCCTCCGTGCTCGACGCTGACGCGCCTGCGCGCCAGCGTCAGACCAGACGGCGAACGCTCCGTCGCTCCCGCTCACGCGGTGGGGACCTGCTGCGGTTGCTTGAGCTGCCGGCGCGTGGCGAGCGTGACGAGCCAGGCCGCGAGGATGCCGCCGAGCGCGCCGAAAAGGTGGCCCTGCCAGGAGATGCCGGGTTTGCCGGGCAGGACGCCGAACAGCGTGCTGCCCCAGTAGACGACCAGCACGGCCGCGACCGCGAGCTGGCCCACGCTGCGGTTGAAGATGCCGCGCACGAGCAGGAACGCGAGCCACCCGAACGCCAGCCCGGACGCGCCGACGGTGACGCCGTCCGCGCCGGTCAGCCACACGCCGATGCCGCTGGCGAGCCAGATGGTGGCCGTCACCGCGGCCCACTGCCCGATGCCGCCCGCCATCGCGAGAAAGCCGAACACGACGATCGCCACGGTGTTCGCGAACAGGTGCGACCAGCCAGCGTGCAGCAGCGGGGCCCACAGGATGCCGTCGAGCCCGCCGAGCGTGCGTGGCTGGATGCCGAGGTTGTCGAGGTTGGCGGGCAGGACCGCGTCGACCGCCTCGACCAGGTACAAGAGCGCGGTGAACGCGCCGATGACGATCGCCGCGCGCGCCGGGTTGGGCGGCATGATGCGGGTCGCCGGGGTGCGGGGCTTCGCGGTCGGCTGGGCCGGCAGTGTGCTCACACCATCGAGGCTACGTGCGTGCGCGCCGATGCGACTCAGGACGAACCCTGAACTTCACCCCGATGCCCCAGGTTCCGTCCCACCGGTGGGACGGACCGCGCGGCGCCGGAGGGCGAGCCAGGCGACGAGCCCGGCGACCACGCCGAGCAGCACCGCGCCGCCGACGACCCACGGCACCGCACTGGCACCGGTGTGCCCGTACACCGTGAGGATCTTGCCCTCGCCGGGCACCGCGGTGACCTTCTCCGGCACGAGCAGCAGGTCGTCGTGGGTGAACGTGCCGTTGTTGTCGAGGAAGTCGTTCAGGTCGCGGTAGGTCGTGCCGCTCCCGTCGACGAGCACGCCGGACTTGTCGGGCTTCTGCGCCACGTACAGCGGGACCAGCGCGAGCGTGCCGTCGTCGTGCTTGACGAGCACGAGCCGCTGGTAGAGCTCGCCGCCGAAGGCCTTCGCCGCCGCGCGGGTGGCGCCGCCGGGGTGGCAGTCGTCCGCGCACTCGCCCGCGGCGAGCAACGAGGACTGGATGGCCTCCGGTGGACCGTAGGACGCGAGGTTGGCGATCCGGTCCTCGCTGGACATGCCCTGCCCGGGGAACGGGTCGTTCTCGACCGAGGTCGAGTGCGTGTACTCCCGGAACAGGTTCGCGTCGTCCGGCGGCTGATCCGACCCGCACCCCGACAACAGCAGCACGGCCCCTGCGAGCACGGCCGCGATCACCCCTCGTCTCATGGCGGTGACGTTATCGACGCGTGCCGGGGACCGGTCCCCGGCTCAGGCCCAGAGGTGCCCGTCGAGCCGGGTGGCGGCCTCGTCGAGCGAGCCCGCGTAGGCGCCGGTGGACAGGTACTTCCAGCCGCCGTCGGCCACGATGAAGACCACGTCCGCGCGGTCGCCCGCCGCCGCGGCCTTCTCCGCCACGGCCAGCGCGGCGTGCAGGATCGCGCCGGTCGAGATGCCGGCGAAGATGCCCTCGGTCTCCAGCAGCTGCCGGGTCCGGCGCAGCGCGTCGTACGAGCCGACCGAGTACCGGGCGGTCAGCACGTCCGGGTCGTACAGCTCGGGCACGAAGCCCTCGTCGAGGTTGCGCAGCCCGTACACGAGCTCCCCGTACCGCGGCTCGGCGGCGACGATCTGCACGTCGGGCTTGTGCTCGCGCAGGTAGCGCCCGGCGCCGACGAGCGTGCCGGTCGTGCCCAGCCCGGCGACGAAGTGCGTCACGGTCGGCAGGTCACGCAGGACCTCCGGGCCCGTGCCGTGGTAGTGCGCGCCCGCGTTGTTGGGATTGCCGTACTGGTAGAGCATCACCCAGTCCGGGTTCTGCTTGGCCAGCTCCTTGGCGCGGCGGACGGCCTCGTTGGAGCCGCCGGCGGCCGGGGAGTTGACGATGCGCGCGCCGTAGGCCGCCAGCAGCTGGCGGCGTTCCTGGGAGGTGTTCTCGGGCATGACGCAGACCAGGCCGTAGCCCTTGAGCTTGGCGACCATGGCGAGCGCGATGCCGGTGTTGCCCGAGGTCGGCTCCAGGATCGTGCAGCCGGGCCGGAGCACACCTTCCTGTTCGGCGACCTCGATCATCCGCAGCGCGACGCGGTCCTTGACCGAGCCGGTCGGGTTGCGGTCCTCGAGCTTGGCCCAGAGCCGGACGTCCTCGGACGGGGACAGCCTGGGCAGGCCGACCAGCGGCGTGTCGCCGAGCGCGTCGAGCAGCGAGTCGAACCGCGCCACGCTCAGCCTCCGGCTACGGCGGGCAGGATCGTCACGTTGTCGCCGTCGGACACCGGCGCCTCGAGCCCGCCGGCGAAGCGCACGTCCTCGTCGTTGACGTAGACGTTCACGAACCGGTGCAGCGAGCCCTCGCGGACCAGGCGCGCCTTGAGCCCGCCGTGGCTGGCGTCGAGGCTGTCGATGACCTCGGCCACGGTGCTACCGCTCGCCTCGACCGACTTCTGCCCGCCGGTGTGGGTACGCAGGATGGTCGGGATGGAGACGGTGACGGCCATGTGGTTCCTCCGTTGATCTACTGGGGTGTGGCTGTTTCGACGATCTCGACCGGCTCCTCGGTCACGGCGCCGTCGGCGATGCGGTACGAGCGCAGCTCGTGGACGTCCGGGTCGCGCGTGCCGATGAGGACGTAGTGCGGCGAGGGGAGCATCGTGGCGTACTCCCCGGCGCGCGCGATGTCGGTGCGCGACGGGTACGGCTCGGTCGCCGTGTGCGAGTGGTAGATGACGACGGGTTCCTCGTCGTCGCCGGCCATCTCGCGGTAGACGGCGTTCCACTCGGTGGGGTCGAACTCGTAGTAGGTGGGCGATCGGGCCGCGTTGAGCATGGGCACGGCCCGCTCGGGCCGGTCGCTGCCCTCGGGCCCGGCGAGGATTCCGCACGCCTCGTCGGGATGGTCCCGCCTGGCGTGCGCGACCATCGCGTCGACCAGGTCACGACGTATCCGGAGCACGGTTCGATCCTAGTTGGTGGGCATGTCGTTCCCACGCTGTGAGAGACGCTTCACCGTAGACCGGGGACCGCGGCGATGAGCAGCTCGCTCTGCGCGGACCTCAGCCACAGCACGTTGCCGGCCGCCTGGTCGCCGGCCCTGGCCCGCTGTGCGAGGTCGCCGGCGCGCCGGCCCGTGTAGAGCAGCTGTGCGTGGGTGAGCGCCAGGCACCAGTCGTCGACGGCGTTCAGATCCAGCGTCACCGGCCCCTTGCCGGGCCAGTTCGCGAACACCCGGTCCAGCGCGTCGCACACCTTGTTCCGCATGGACTCCCCGTGGTCGTGCCAGAAGTCGCTGGCCCACGTCTGGCGGTCGTAGGCGACCGGGAACATCCGTCTGCGCAGCCTGGGGTCACCCTTGATGATCTTCTTCGAGAGCATCCGGAAGATCTCGGCCAGCGCCTCCGCCGACTCGCCGGACAGCTCGAGCCGAACCCCGCCCACCACGCGCGTCGCCTCGAATGCGGCGGCCATGATCAGCCCTGCACGACTGCCGCTTGCACACCGAACACCAAGAACCGCTCGACCAGGTTCTCGGCCTCCATGTGGTTGGTGAACGAGGTGACGTCCGCCGCGCCGCGCTCCTGCCACTCGGCCATCCGTTTCCACGCCTCCTCGATCGGCATGCCCATGATTCGGTGCAGTGCGTAGACGATCGAGTGCGCGGTGGCGATGTCGTCGCTGTGCAGGCGCACCACCCATTTCTCGTCGTCCATGGCCGTGATCGGCCAAGCCTCGTGTTCCAAGCCCCCACCCCGACTCAACGTGCGTCTGCCGGCCAGATGTCCCGGTATGCCGGCAGTCCCGCCAGCGGCGTCGCCGCCAGGACCCCGTGCACGACCGCCCGCGCGAACACGAGTGCCGCCGCCGCGCACAGCCCGTCCAGCGCCGCCGCCCGCCCCATCGGCCCGTGCGCGGGATCCGCCAGCGGGCGCGCGCCGGTGGCCACCGCGAACACCGTGTCCCCGTCGAACATCGAGTGCGCCGGGCGGATCGCGCGCGCCAGCCCGTCCTGCGCGGACACCGCGAGGCGCCGGCACTCCGCCTTTGTCAGGTCCGCGTCCACCGCGACCACGCCGATCGTCGTGTTCAGGTCCGTGCGTGCCGCGGCGGGCAGCACACCCGGCCGGTCCGGCCACCAGCCGCCCCACTCGCCGGCCACCTCGTGGTCGGCGGCCCACGGGCGGCCGGTCGACACGTCGACGGCCTCGCCCGCCGCGTTCACGGCCGCCAGCGCGCCCACGGTGAACGCGCCGGCCGCGGCGCCGGCCGTCCCCACGCCGCCCTTGAGCGAGCCGACCTTCGCGCCCGTCCCCGCCCCGACACAGCCCTGCGCCACCGGACCCGACGCCGCGACCGCGCACGCCGACTCGCCGAACGACGAGGTCGGACGGTTGCCCCACTCGCTGCGCGGCAGGTCGAAAAGCACCGCCGCCGGCACGATCGGGACGACCTCGTGCGGCGAGGCGCCCACCCGGAAGCCCCGCGACCGCGAACCGAGCCACGACATGACGCCGTCGGCCGCCGCCAGCCCGTACGCGCTGCCGCCGGACAGGCACACGGCGTCGACCTGCTGGACCATGTTCTCCGGCTCGAGCAGGTCGGTCTCCCGCGTCCCGGGCGCACCGCCGCGGGCGTCCACCGCGCCGGTCGAACCCGCGGGCAGCAGCACGACCGTCGTCCCGGTCGCCCAGCCGTCGCCGATCCGCTGGTGGTGTCCCACCAGCACGCCCTCGACGTCGGTGATCGCGTTAGTCGTCATTCGTCGTCGTCATTCGTCGCCGTCATTCGTCGCCGTCATCTTCGGGCGCCAGCGCCAGCACGAGGTGTTCCTGCATCCACGTCAGCCATTGGTACACGCCGAGATGCGGGCTGCGCGGGTCGTCCTCGGGCAGCTCGTCCGGCATGTCCTCGGTGATGTCGAGCGTGGTGCCGAGCGCGAGCCGCACGTCGTTCACCGCGGACAGCCACGCCTCGGCCTGCTCCAGCGACAGCTTCACGGTCCCGCCGTTGGGCGGGCAGGTGTCCAGCACGACCGCGGCCACCCCGGTCTTGAGGTCCAGCAGCTCCGGCTCGTGCAGCGACCGCAGCGCCGCCGCCGAGTCGAGCTCCTCGCTGGAGGACTCGTCGTCGTCGAGGCGGTGGTAGTCGGGCAGCAGCCGGGCAAGGATCGGGTCCTCGGGCGCGGACGACGGGCCGGTGCGGATCCCGGTCAGCTCGGCGAGCTCGTCCTGCGGCGACTCGTCCTGCCGCTGCCGCAGCATGCCGTCGATCTGCATGATCAGGCCGCGCAGCACGGTCGCCTCGCGGCGGTCGAGCTTCGTCATCACCGTGTCGCCGGCGCGCTCCCAGGGAATCACGACGTGTGCTGCATGGTCGCCCACAGGCCGGCCGCGTGCAGCTTCGCGACGTCGCCCTCCATCTTGTCCTTCGAACCGGACGACACGATCGCCCTTCCCTTGTGGTGCACGTCCAGCATCAGCTTGGTCGCGTGCTCGCGGGAGTACCCGAAGAGCTTCTGGAAGACGTAGGTCACATAGGACATGAGGTTGACGGGATCGTTCCACACGATCGTCTGCCACGGCTTGTCCTCGACCCCGAGCTCGCTGCCGACCGGCTCGGTCTGCGTCTCCTCGAGAGGCATGGACATACGGACCGACATGGCGTCCATGGTGGCATGTCTAGGCTCACGGTTCATGACCGGCACCAGCACCGCGCTGCTCACCGACCACTACGAGCTGACCATGGTCGCCGCCGCGCTGGCCGACGGTACCGCGGACCGCCGGTGCGTTTTCGAGACCTTCGCCCGCCGCCTGCCGAACGGCCGCCGCTACGGCATCGTCGGCGGCACCGCACGCGTCGTGGAGGCGGTCAGCCGGTTCACGTTCGGCGACGCGGAGCTGCGCGAGCTGGCCGCCCGCGACGTGGTCGACGCGCGGACGCTGGACTGGCTCGCCGGCTACCGGTTCTCGGGCGACGTCGACGGCTACGTCGAGGGCGAGCTGTACTTCCCCGGCTCGCCGCTGTGCACCGTGCGCGGCACGTTCGCCGAGGCGGTGCTGCTGGAGACCTTGGTGCTGTCGGTGCTCAACCACGACAGCGCGATCATGTCCGCCGCCGCGCGGATGGTCAGCGCCGCGAACGGCCGGCCGATCATCGAGATGGGCGGGCGGCGCACGCACGAGTCGGCCGCGGTCGCCGCCGCGCGCGCCGCGTACCTCGCCGGCTTCGCCACCACGTCGAACCTCGAGGCGGGCCGCACCTACGGCATCCCGACGGCCGGCACCTGCGCGCACGCGTTCACGCTGCTGCACGACAGCGAGGCGGCGGCGTTCCGCGCGCAGATCGAGGCGCTCGGCACCGGGACGACGCTGCTCGTCGACACCTACGACATCACCGCGGGCATCGCCACGGCCATCGAGGTCGCCGGCCCGTCGCTCGGCGCCATCCGCATCGACTCCGGCGACGTCGGCGTGCTCGCCCGGCACGCCCGCGCGCAGCTCGACGACCTCGGCGCCCGCAAGACCAGGATCGTCGTGTCCGGCGACCTGGACGAGTACGCGATCGCCGCGCTGCGGGCCGAGCCGGTCGACGCGTACGGCGTCGGCACGTCACTGGTCACCGGCTCCGGCTCGCCGACCGCAGGCATGGTCTACAAACTGGTCGAAGTGGACGGTCGGCCGGTCGCGAAGCGCAGCTCGCACAAGGAGTCCCGCGCCGGACGCAAGGCGGCGCTGCGCCGGCACAAGCCGACCGGCACCGCGCTGGAGGAGGTCGTGTACGTCGTCGCGGGCGGCGCGCCCAAGCCCGCCGAGCACGACCGCGAGCTCGTCGTCCCGCTGATGCGCGATGGACAACCGGCCGCCGATCCCGCGACCCTGGAGCAGAGCCGGCAACGGGTGCGGGAGGGGCTGGTGAGCCTGCCGTGGGAGGGGCTGAAGCTCTCGCAGGGCGAGCCGGCCATCCCCACCGTGTACGCCTAGAGGAGACCGCCGTGGCCAACGCGCTGATCATCGTCGACGTCCAGAACGACTTCTGCGAGGGAGGTTCGCTCGCCGTCGCCGGCGGCGCCGCCGTGGCGGAGGCCGTCTCCGGCCTGGTGCGGGCGGGCGGCTACGACCACGTGGTCGCGACCCGCGACTACCACGTCGACCCGGGTGCGCACTTCAGCACGGCGCCGGACTTCGTGGACACGTGGCCGCCGCACTGCCGGGCGGGCACGCCGGGCGCGTCGTTCCACCCGGCGCTCGACGTGGCGGGCATCGAGGCGGTGTTCTCGAAGGGCACGCACGCGGCCGCGTACTCGGGCTTCGAGGGCGCCGCCCCGGACGGCACCGGCCTGGCCGACTGGCTCGTCGCGCACGATGTGTCCACTGTGGACGTAGTCGGCATCGCGACCGACCACTGCGTGCGGGCCACGGCCCTGGACGCGGCCCGGGCCGGCTTCGCGACGACCGTCCTCCTGGACCACACGGCGGGTGTGGCGAAGCCGACGGTGGCCGCCGCCCTGCGAGAGCTGACGTCGAACGCGGTCACGCTGACCGGCACCCCGCACGTCGCCTGACCCACCCCGCGAGTCCAACGCCCGCAACCCGCGAGTCCAACGTCCGCAACCCCCGAGTCCAACGTTCGCGATCCGCGAGTCCAACGTCCGGACCGTTGGACTCGCGGGACTGGACCGTTGGACTCGCGGGACTGGAGCGTTGGACTCGCGCGGCGCTTTCGGCCGCGGCGGATGAGAATTGGGTATATGTCCAACACACGGAGCAGTCCTCGCACGAAGACCACCCCCGTGTCGATCGGGTGGGCCATCGCGGTGCCGGTGGTCCTCTGGTGGCCGCTCACGTTCATCGCGGTGCAGATGCAGCGGCCGCGGCCCGGGGAGGCCGGCGTGGACATGTCCGGCCTCGCCTACCTCCCCGCCGCCGTGGCCTGGTTACCGATGGTCGCGGTCACCGCGCTCGTGGCCTGGCTCGCCGGCCGGCGGCCGCGGAACAGGAACAAGCCGGCCGACGAGCGCGGGCGCCGGGTCCGCGGTCTGGTGTGCGGGGTCCTGACGTTGATCATCGTCCCCGGCGCCCTGCTGATGCTCTACCAGCTGGGCTAGAACGGCGAGCAGCTCACCGAGCCGACGACGATCTCCCCGTCCATGCCGTTGGCCGGGCCGTCCGGGGACAGGTGGATATGCATGATGTTCACCGTCATGCTGCCGTCCGGCGGGTCCGGCACGATGCTCTCGTTGAACGTCACCGTCGCCAGCGCCGGCGCGCCCGGGCCGGGGCCGGGGATCGTCACCTCGTAGTTCGGCGGCAGCGACGCCGGCACCGAGATGCCCGACAGGCCGCCGATGTGGAAGCTCGCCGTGCTCCCGTTCTCCGTCGTGCTGCACTCGGCGCTGTAGTTGGTCATCCGGATCCGCGGGCCGCCGTACGGCCGCAGCGCGTCGAGCCGGAACAGCTTGCCCTCGGTCTCGGCGGACGCCACGCCGTCGTCACCGAGCGTGCAGGTCGACGAGCCGCGGCCGAACTCGAGGAAACCGTCCTCCTCGTACGCGGCGCTGTCCGCCGCGTTCTCCCCGTCGGTGGCGCACTCCGCGAGCGGGTCCACCTCGACCGCCGCGTCGTCGTACGTCGCGTCCACCGACCCCACCGATCCGGACGCGATCGCCTCCTCCGGGACGGCGTGCGCGGGGCTGACACCGGCGAGCGCGAGACCGGCCACGGCCAGCCCCAGAACACCCGTGCGTCTGGCGTATCTCATGGTCATGACCATGACAACACCGCTCCACCGCACCACCACGCCATAGCCCGGCCGCCCTGCCACCCGGACGGGACGGCGGGACAACCCGTCCGGGTGGCGGGCGTCCGCAGGATTGACAGTGGGCAGAGGTACCGTTCGGCTGTGCCCCGATCCTCCACCGAACTGCCTGGCGTCACCGAACTGCTCGCGACGGCGGTGGCGGCGGTCGGCGGCACCGAACGCGCAGGTCAGGTCGCGATGGCCGAGGCGGTCGCCACGGCCATCCGCACCGGCGACCACCTCGCGGTCCAGGCCGGCACGGGCACCGGCAAGTCCCTGGCCTACCTCGTCCCCGCGCTGCACCACGCGGTCGAGCGCGAGGCCACGGTCGTGGTCTCCACGGCCACCATCGCGCTGCAGCGCCAGCTCGTCGACCGCGACCTGCCCCGCCTGGAGAAGGCCCTCGAGAAGCCGCTCGGCCGCAAGCCGCGGTTCGCGATCCTCAAGGGCAGGCGCAACTACCTGTGCCTCAACAAGCTCGACTCCGGCATGCAGGACGAGCCCGACGACGCGGCCCTGTTCGACCCGTTCGCCGTCTCCGCGCTCGGCCGCGAGGTCACCCGGCTGCGCGAATGGGTCTCCGACACCGAGACCGGCGACCGCGACGAGCTCGTCCCCGGCGTCACCGAGCACGCCTGGCGCCAGGTGTCGGTGTCCTCCCGCGAGTGCCTCGGCGTCAGCCGCTGCCCCATCGGCACCGACTGCTTCGCGGAGAAGGCCCGCGCCGAGGCGGGCCGCGCCGACCTCATCGTCACCAACCACGCCCTGCTCGCCATCGACGCGCTGCAGGGCTACCAGGTCCTCCCCGAACACGACCTGGTCATCGTCGACGAGGCGCACGACCTGGTCGACCGGGTCACCTCGGCCGCCACCGCCGAGCTGACCTCCGCCGCCGTGGCCGCCGCCGCGCGCCGGGCGGGCCGGGTGTGCGACCAGGAGCTGGCCGACCGGCTGCTCGAGGCCGGCGACGGGTTCACGCTCATCCTCGAGGACATGCCCACCGGCCGGATGGACGTGCTGCCCACGCCGCTGGCCGGCGCGCTCGCGGTCATCCGCGACGCCGCGTACGCGTGCCTGTCCGGGCTCGGCCCCGACCAGCGCAACAGCGACGTCGAGGTGGCCACCGCGCGCAAGCTCGCGCAGTCGCAGCTCGACGAGGTGCACGACACGGCCGTGCGGCTGCTGCGTGCGTTCGAGACCGACGACGCGCACCGCCGCGACGTCGTCTGGCGCACCGGCGACACCGGGTCCGGCCCGCCGCGCCCGCCCGCGCTCAAGTCGGCGCCGCTCGCGGTGTCGGCGCTGCTTCGGGAGCGCCTGTTCGGCCAGCACACCACGATCCTCACCTCCGCCACGCTCACGCTCGGCGGCACGTTCGACTCGATGGCCTACTCGTGGGGCCTGCCCGCCGGTCAGGGCAAGAGCGAGAAGACCGAGGGCGCGGCCACCGACAAGTCCATCGACGGTCCGAAGTGGACAGGGCTGGACGTCGGCTCGCCGTTCGACCACGCCCGCAGCGGCATCCTCTACCTGGCAAAGCACCTGCCCCCGCCCGGCCGCGACGGCCTGCCACCGTCCTATGTGGACGAATTGGCCGAGCTGATGGACGCGGCCGGCGGGCGCACGCTCGGGCTGTTCTCCTCCATGCGGGCCGCCAAGCAGGCCACGGAGCTGCTGCGCAAGCGCTCCGAGCTGGCGATCCTGTGCCAGGGGGAGGACTCCACGGCGCTGCTCGTGCGCAAGTTCGCCGAGGACCCGGCCACCTGCCTGTTCGGCACGCTGTCGCTGTGGCAGGGCGTGGACGTACCGGGCCCGTCGCTGCAACTGGTGGTCGTCGACCGGATCCCGTTCCCGCGCCCGGACGACCCGCTCGCGTCCGCGCGGCAGCGGGCGGTGGAGGCCCGTGGCGGCAACGGTTTCCTGTCCGTGGCCGCCACCCACGCGGCGTTGCTCCTGGCGCAGGGCACGGGCCGGCTGCTGCGTTCGACGCAGGACCGCGGGGTCGTCGCCATCCTCGACCCCCGCATCGCCACCGCGCGGTACGGCGGTTTCCTGCGCGCGTCGCTGCCGGGCTACTGGACCACGTCCGAGGCGGACGTCGTTAGGGCAGCCCTGCGCAGGCTCGACGCGGCGAACTGATCAAATATGCCCCAAACGTCTGCCTCAGGGAGAGTCGCTTGACCACTAACTCCGGTATCACCGTCGACGACGACGGCGTCCGCCGGTTGCTGGCCGATGGCACCGAGGAGTCGGTGTCCTGGGCCAACCTCGCCGAGGTGGCGATCCGGACCACCCCGGAGGGGCCGTGGAAGGAGGACGTGTTCTTCCTCCTGGTTCGAGCCGGCGGGGGCGGCTGCGCCGTGCCGGCCGGTGACCCGTCGGCGGACGACCTGATGAGCCGGCTGCAGTCCATGGAAGGTTTCGACAACGACGCCTTCATCGAGGCGATGACCACCCCCGAGGACGGCCTCTTCGTCGTCTGGCAGCGCGACCGCTAGCGCCGCACCGGCAGCCCGCGGCGCGGCCCCTGCTCAGGGCAGCTGCGCCAGCACGGTGACCGTGCCGGGGGCGACCTCCGTGAAGCCCGCGTCCCGCACCGCGACCACGCCCCGGCGCCGCCACGCGCCCGCCGGGTCGTCGCCCGGATGCAGGGCCGCCCACCGGCGAAGCGGCGGCGTGCGGACGGCGACCGGGAAGCCCTCGGCGGCCCACGCGGACGGGTCCGGCCACAGCGCGGCCAGCAGCATCGTCGCGTGGCCGACCTGGGCGGCCGCCTTCCCCGCCGTCATCTCGATCGTCGGGTTCAGCCACAGCACCGGCACGCCGGGCGGCGGCGGGCCCGGTTCGTCGTCGGGGAGGTCGCTGCCGGAGATCTGCAGGCGGTCGACCTCCTTGGGCGTCTCCACCACGAGCCCCGGCACCAGCGCCCGCGCCGACGCTCCGTCGACGGACACCGTCACGCCGGGGAGGTCCTGCACGGCCGTCCAGTGCGCGCCGCGCGCCCGCCGGGTGACCTTGCGGATGCGGCCGTCGACCCACGCCGTGAGCGCGTCGTGCCACTCGCCGTCGGGCTCGGCGCGGGGGTCCAGGCACACCGCGACCGCCGCGGAGGCAGCCGCCTCGAGCAGCGGAGTCCGGGCGGGCGGCGACGCGCGCTCGATGCGCAGCACCACCGGCATGGCCCGGACCAGCTGTGGATCCTCGTCGGCGACATCGGCGGTCGCCGACGCGGGCAGCCCAAGCCACTCCGCGTACCGGGCGGCCAGGGGCTCGAGAATGATGCTCACTGTGCCCATTGGTTCGCTCCCGCTCACGGGCGAATGAGGTCGAGGCCGTCCGCGGCGTCGGCGGCCTCCACCTCGGCGCGCGTGATGCCCAGGAGGAACAGCACGACGTCGAGGTACGGGTGCGACAGCGCGGTGTCCGCCACCTCGCGCAGCGCGGGCTTCGCGTTGAACGCCACGCCCAGCCCGGCCGCGGACAGCATGTCGATGTCGTTGGCGCCGTCGCCGATCGCCACGCACTGGGCCAGCGGCACGTCGAACCGCTCGGCCGCGGCACGCAGCGCGGCCGCCTTGCCAGCGCGGTCGACGATGTCGCCGAGCACCCGGCCGGTCACCACGCCGTCCACGATCTCCAGCTCGTTCGCGACGGTGAAGTCCAGGCCGAGCTGATCGGCCAGCGGCTCGATGATCCGGGAGAACCCGCCGGACACCACGCCGCAGCGGAAGCCGAGCCGCTTGAGCGTGCGGATCGTGGTGCGCGCGCCGGGCATCAACGTGATCGACCGCGCCACCTCGTCGAGCACCGACTCCGACAGCCCCGCGAGCACGGCGACCCGCTGCCGCAGCGCCTCGGTGAAGTCCAGCTCGCCGCTCATCGCCGACTCGGTGACCGCGCGGACCTCGTCCTCGCACCCCGCGCGGGCCGCGAGCATCTCGATGACCTCGCCCTGGATGAGCGTGGAGTCGACGTCGAACACGACGAGCCGCTTGGCCCGCCGGGTCAGGCCCTCGCGCTCGACGGCGATGTCCAGCCCGATCCGCGCGGACACGTCGGCGAGCGCGGACCGCAGGTCGGCGTCGGACTCCGGGGTTTCGTGCGCGACCGAGACGCGTAGCTCGAGGCCGGTCACCGGGTAGTCGGCCACCCGGCGGATGGAGTCGATGTTGGTGTCCAGCGCCGCGAGCCGCCGGGCGACCTCCGCGAACGCGCGGGCGGTGACCGGGCGGCCGAGCACGATCAGCACGTGGCTCGAGCCGAGCCGGGCCGGGGAGAGCGGGTCCGCGCCGACCTCGACCGTGACGGTCATCGCGACCGTGGCCATGGCCTGCTCGACGGACTCCTGCAGGCCCTCGGGGTCCTGGTCGGTGCCGACGAGCACGCCGAGCACCAGCTGCCCGCGGATCACGACCTGCTCGACGTCGAGGATCTCGACGCCGTGCCGGGTGAGCACGGCGAACAGCACCGAGGACACACCAGGCTTGTCCGGCCCGGAAACGGTGATCAGGACCGGCGTGCTGGGTTGTGTCGCCAAGACGGGCTCAGTTCGGGTTCTTGGGGTCACCCTTGGAGATCTCGTCCTCGTTCATCACCGCGGCAAGCTTCTCCGAGGGCGCCGCGGGCGCATCCGCCGCGTGGTTGCCGCTGAACGGGCCGATGTACTTGTCGGCGTGCGCCTGCTCGACCATGTGCGGGTAGTGCAGGTCGAACGCCGGCCGCTCGGAGCGGATGCGCGGCATCTCCGTGAAGTTGTGCCGCGGCGGCGGGGTGCTGGTGGCCCACTCGAGCGAGTTGCCGTAGCCCCACGGGTCGTCCGCGTCGGTCGTCTCGCCGTAGCGGTAGCTCTTGAACACGTTCCAGATGAACGGCAGCGTGGACGCGCCGAGGATGTACGCGCCGATCGTGGAGATCGTGTTCAGCGTGGTGAAGCCGTCGCTCGCCAGGTAGTCGGCGTAGCGGCGCGGCATGCCCTCGTTGCCCAGCCAGTGCTGGATGAGGAACGTGCCGTGGAAGCCGAGGAACGTGGTCCAGAAGTGCAGCTTGCCCAGCGACTCGTCGAGATACCGCCCGGTGAACTTCGGGAACCAGAAGTAGATGCCGGCGAACGTGGCGAACGCGATCGTGCCGTACAGCACGTAATGGAAGTGCGCCACCACGAAGTACGTGTCCGACACGTGGAAGTCGATGGCCGGCGCGGCCAGCAGGATTCCGGTCAGGCCGCCGAAGAGGAACGTGACGAGGAAGCCCACCGAGAACAGCATCGGCGTCTCGAAGGTCAGCGACCCCTTCCACATCGTGCCGATCCAGTTGAAGAACTTCACGCCGGTCGGCACCGCGATGAGGAACGTCATGAACGAGAAGAACGGCAGCAGCACCGCGCCGGTGGCGTACATGTGGTGCGCCCACACGGCCACGGACAGCGCGCCGATGCCCAGCGTCGCGTAGATCAGGCCGCGGTAGCCGAACAGCGGCTTGCGGCTGAACACCGGGAAGATCTCCGAGACGATGCCGAAGAACGGCAGGGCGACGATGTAGACCTCTGGATGGCCGAAGAACCAGAAGAGGTGCTGCCAGAGGATCACGCCGCCGTTGGCCGGGTCGAAGACGTGGGCGCCGAGCTGGCGGTCGGCCAGCAGTCCGAACAGCGCCGCGGTGAGGATCGGGAAGGCGATCAGCACCAGGATCGAGGTGACCAGGATGTTCCAGACGAAGATCGGCATCCGGAACATCGTCATGCCGGGCGCGCGCAGCGTGATCACGGTGGTCAGCATGTTGACCGCACCGAGGATGGTGCCGAGACCGGCGAGGATCAGGCCGACGATCCACAGGTCACCGCCGACGCCCGGCGAGTGGATCTTGTCCGACAGCGGGGTGTAGGCGAACCAGCCGAAGTCGGCGGCGCCACCCGGCGTCAGGAAGCCGGACATCACGATGATGCCGCCGAACAGGAACAGCCAGTAGGAGAAGGCGTTCAGCCGGGGGAAGGCCACGTCCGGCGCGCCGATCTGGATCGGCAGCACCAGGTTGGCGAACCCGAACAGGATCGGCGTCGCGTACAGCAGCAGCATGATCGTGCCGTGCATGGTGAACAGCTGGTTGTACTGCTCCTGCGACAGGAACTGCTGTCCGGGGAAGGCCAGCTCGGACCGCATCAGCATGGCCATCGCGCCGCCGACCATGAAGAAGGCGAACGCCGTGACGACGTAGAACACGCCGATCTTCTTCGGGTCCGTCTCCCGGAACCACTGGAGCAGATACCCGCCCTTGACTGTCGGCCGCGCCGGATACGGCCGCGTGGCGACCGGCTTCGGGGCTACTGCAGTCACTCCATGCCTCCTGCGCGTCGAACGACCACGCCGAACCGTGATTCGTGGCGATCGTAGCCCTCTCGGTGTCGGCGAACACGCCAGGGCTGGCACCTCCCGCCTGGCACGATCCCGGTCATGTCGATCAGCCGGGAGGCCGCGGTCGCGGCGGCCGTGACGCTCGCCGCCGATCTTGGTCTGCGCGAGGTCGAGCCGCGGCTGCTCCGCGACTCCAGCAACGTGCTGCTCCACCTGCGGCCTTATCCGCTCGTGGCCAGGGTGGCGACGCTGACCGCGCTGCGTCCGGGCGTGCACCGGTGGCTGGCGAGCGACATCGAGCTGGCGACGTACCTGCACGGCCGGGACCTGCCGGTGGTGCGCCCGGCCACCGATCCGCCCGCGGGCCCCCACGACGTGGGCGGGATCACGATCGCGCTGTGGCGCTACGTCGAGCACGACCCGTCCGCGCTGGTCGGGCCCGCATCGCTGGTCTCGATGCTGGCCGAGCTGCACGCCGCGGCGCGGGACTTCCCTGGCACGCTCGCCGCCGACGGTCCGCGAGCGGATCTCGACCGGGTCCTGACCTTCCTTTCCGGTTCGCTCGACCCCGGCCTGTCCCGGCTGCTGGCGGCGGACGGCGCCCGGCTCGGCGGGGCCGTGGCCGCGCTGCCCGCCCAGCCGCTGCACGGCGACGCGCACCCGGGGAACGTCCTGGTCACGCCGTCGGGCCCGATGTGGAACGACTTCGAGGACGCCTGGCGGGGGCCGCCGGCGTGGGACTACGCGTGCGTTGCGGGGTCCGGCCGGCCTGGTGACTGGGCGAGCGCGGTATCGGGCCGGGTGGACGAGGCCGGACTGGCGATGTGCCGGGCATTGCGCGAGGTGTTCGCGGTGGCGTGGCAGCAGCTGCTGGCCCACTACTTCCCGGCGCGGGCCGGGCAGGCGCGGGCGGCGCTAGCGGAGTACGCAGAACGCCACGACCAGGGCTACTACGACGGCACCGGCGTAGGCGGGTAGGGCGGCGAGCAGCAGGACGCCGAGCGCGCCGACGTCCGGGCCGCGGAGCGTCTGCAGGATCAGCCGGGCCGGCACGGCGCCGAACGGGGTGTCGACCTGCGCGAGGTTGTCGTAGGTGGGTTGTGGGCGGGACACGGTGCGGACCGCGCACGCGGCCATGAGGGGGACCGTGAGCAGGACCGTCGCGTGCCACGGCTGTCCGGCGACGGCCGCGACCCCCGCGGCGACGGCCGCCCAGGCGACGGCGAGCCCGGTGAGTACGACGAGGTGGTCGGCCCGCAGGGCGGTGTCGGACCGCACGACCCAGCGGCGGCGGCCCGGCGAGCGCCACAGCTCCCCCAGCCCGCCGGCGAGCGGCACCATCGCGAGGTAGCCGGCCAGGCCGAAGACGGCGAGGTGGCCGAGGTTGGGGAACTCCAGGTGCACGACGACGGCCGCGAGCGCGAGCAGGCCCGCGGTCGGCAGGTGCCGCGCGCGCCCGCGCACGCCGGCCAACGCGAACCCGAGGTGCCCGCGGAGCGACGCCGTGCGGCCGACGGGCCGGGCGGCGGGGAGCAGCAGACCGAGGTCGAGGAACTGCAGCCCGCTGGTCCGCAGCACGCGGTCGCGCCACCCGTCGACCAGGTCCCGCCGCCCGGCCTGTGCCACTCGCGGCCGCCCCGGCGCCCCGGACCCGGCGAGCAGCGGCACCGCGGCGGCCGTCATGACCCCGGCCGCGACGAGGAGGACCACGGGCCCGGGCCGCACCGCGACGGCGACCAGGGCGAGGACGAGCAACGCCGCGCGCTCGACCAGGTGCCGCGAGAGTCCGCGCCCGGCCGGGCCGCGCACCACCCCCAGCGCCAGCAGCCCCGCGCCGAACACCACCGCCACCCCGGCCACGGTCCACACCGCCGGCGCCGCCACGAGCGCGGCGAGGACGGCCAGCAGGTAGCCGAGCGCGAGCTGCCGGAAGATCCAGCCCGCCACCAGCCGCTGCCCGACCACCCGCGACCGGTCCCCGGAGAAGTCCCGCCACGTCAGCACCGCGGGCTCCAGCCACACGAAGCCGCGCGGCAGCAGGGACCACCACGCGAGCGCGGCCGCCACCACGACCGTCGCGAGCGGCACCGCCGGGCCGGCCGGCACGCCGAGGTCGTGGCGCAGGTTGTCGAGGCGGAAGAACGCCATCGTCAGCAGGCCGACCGCCAGCAGCAGGCCGACCGTCCGCTCGTCACCGGACAACCACCGGCGGGCCAGGGCCGTCATCTCGCCGACACCGCGGCGTCCTTGCAGAACAGCGCCACCGCCAGCAAACCAACCCCCGACAGCAGACCCGACGCCCACTCCTCACCAGACAACCACCCGCGCACCAACGCCCTCATCCGACCAACACCAGACCCGAGGACCCACCCAAGCCGCGCCGCCCGGCACCCACCCGGAACCACGCCAACCCCCAACAACAAACCCGACACCCACTCCTCACCAGACAGCCACCCGCGCACCAACGCCCTCATCCGACCAACACCACCAGACCCGAGGACCCACCCAAGCCGCGGCACCCGGCGCCCACCCGGAAACCACGCCACCCCCAGCACACCAACCCCCGACAGCAAACCCGACGCCCACTCCTCACCGGACAGCCACCGGCGCGCCGAAGCCCTCATCCCAGCGGCACCGTGTGGTCGGCGACCGCCAGCAGCGGCGGGTGGTGGGTGGCCAGCACCACGGTCCGGTCCGCCTCGCGCTCCGCGGCCACCACGTCCGCCAGCCACTCCTTGCCCTGCGCGTCCAGCGCCCGCTCCGGCTCGTCCAGCAGCAGCACCTCGTGCGGCCGGGCGATCGCGCCGAGCAGCAGCAAGCGCCGTCGCTGGCCGGCCGACAGGTGGTACGCGTGCACGTCGGCCCGCTCGGACAGGCCCGCCCACGCCAGCCACTCGGCCGGCTCGTCGTCGACCGCGAACGCGCCGAACAGCAGCTCCAGGTGCTGACGCGGCGAGAGCTCGGCGAAGAAGTCCGAGTCGTCGAGCAACACGGCCACCTGCCGGCGGAACGCCGTGGACCGCTCGTCCGGCTCCTCGCCCAGCACCCGCACCGTGCCCTCGGTGGGCTGGCGCAGCCCGTAGAGACAGTGCAGCAGCGTCGACTTCCCCGTCCCGTTCGCGCCCGTCAGCACGACGCACTCGCCGGCGCCCGCGGCCACGTCCAGGCCGCGGAACAGCCAGTGCTCGCCGGCCCGCATGCCCACGCCCACCCCGGTGATCGACACGCCACCGACGTTACCGGCGGTCCGGCCGCTCCCCCGTCAGCGGCGCGGCCGCCTCGGCGGTCACCGCGCGGTAGGCGGCGATCGTGTCGCGCAGGACGTCCTCGCCCGGCCGCGCCCACAACTCGGCGTCGAACACCTCCACCTCGACCGGGCCCGTGTAGCCGGCCGCGACGGTGGCGCGCAGGAACCGGCCGAACTCCACGCAGCCCGTGCCCGGCAAGCCGCGGCCCAGCAGCACGTCCGCCGGCAGCGGCAGCACCCAGTCGGCCAGCTGCAGGCACGCGATCCGCTCGCCGCCCGCCGTGATCAGCGGGAACACCTGCTCGTCCCACCACACGTGGTACGTGTCCAGCGCGATCCCGACCGCCTCGACCGGGAACGGCGCGGCCAGCGCCAGCGCCCCGCCGAGGGTCGACACCACGCTGCGGTCCGCGGCGAACATCGGGTGCATCGGCTCGACCGCGAGCCGCACGCCGGCCTCCAGCGCGTACGGCGCCAGCGCGGCGAGCCCCGCCGCGACCCGCCCGCGCGCCTCGTCGAGCGAGCGGCCGGAAAGCCCGCCGCACACCAGCACCAGTACCGGCGCGCCGAGCGCCACGGCCTCGTCGATCGCCCGCCGGTTGTCGTCGAGCCAGCCGTCCGCGCCGAAGAAGCCGCCACGGCACAGCGAGCTGACCGCCAGGCCGGCCGAGCGCACGAGCGCCGCGGACCGCGCCAGGCCGTACTCGGCCACCGGCTCGCGCCACAGCCCCACCGCCGCCACCCCGGCCGCCGCGCAGCCCGCGATCATGTCGGGCAGCGGCCAGTACTTCGCGGTGGCCTGGTTGAACGAGAACCGTTCGAGGCTCACTGCGCCACCCCGCACGTCGCGAAGAACGCCCGGGCGCGCGCGGCGGCGAGCGACGCGTCCGGCAGCAGGCCGGCCGCGTCGGCCAGCACGAGCAGCTCTCCGAGGTGGCCCGGCGACCGCCCGGACTGCAGGCCGCCGACCATCGTGAAGTGGTCCTGGTGCCCGGCCAGCCACGACAGGAACACGAGGCCCGTCTTGTAGTACCGCGTCGGCGCGGCGAAGAGGTGCCGGGCCAGCGGCACGGTCGGGTCGAGCAACGCGCGGAACTCCGCCACCGAACCGGCGTCCAGCGCGGCGAGCGCCCGCCCGGCCACCGGCGCGATCGCCGCGAACACGCCCAGCAGCGCGTCCGAGTGGCCGAGCTCGTCGCCCTCGATCAGCCGCGGGTAGTCGAAGTCGTCGCCGGTGTACATGCGCACCCCGGCAGGCAGGCGGCGGCGGAACGCGACCTCGAAGTCCGCGTCCAGCAGCGACAGCTTCACACCGTCCACAGTGGACGAATGATCCTTCAGCAGCGACAGCACGGTCTCCGCGGCCTCGTCCACCGACGCCGAGCCCCAGTAGCCGGCCAGTGCCGGGTCGAACACGTCGCCGAGCCAGTGCAGCAGCACCGGGCCATCCACTTCGGACAGAAGTGACGCGTAGACGGACAGGTAGTCGTCGGGCCCGCGCGCCGCGGCGGCGAGGTGGCGGCTGCACATCAGCACCGGCACGGTCCCGGCCGACACGACGTCGGCGAGCTGCTCGCGGTACGCGGCGAGCACGGCGTCCACAGTGGCCGGTCCGGGCGGCAGCTGGTCGGTCGACACCCCGGCCACGAGCCGCCCGCCTGCCGTGCGGGCCTCGGCGGCGCTGCGCCGCACCAGCTCGCGGACGGCCGGGTAGTCCAGGCCCATGCCGCGCTGCGCGGTGTCCATGGCCTCCGCCACGCCGAGCCCGTGGTGCCACAGGTGGTGGCGGAACCGCAGCGTCGCGTCCCAGTCGAGCACCGCCGGCGCGCCGGGCACGTTGTCCGCCAAGGGATCCGCGACCACATGCGCCGCCGCGTAGGCGATCCGCGAGCGGGCCCGCGGCGACCCGCCGGACGGCGCGCCGCCGCGCACGGTGTACCGGCGCCCGCCGGGCAGCACGACGGCCGGCATCACACCGGGACCTCGACGCGCCTGCCCTCGTGCGCCGCGCGCAGGCCCAGCTCGGCGAGGCGTACCCCGCGGGCCCCGGCGGCGAAGTCCCACGGGAACGGCTCGTCGAGCACGACGTGGCGCAGGAACGCCTCCCACTGCACCCGGAACCCGTTGCCGAAGACGTCGTTGTCGGGCACCCGCGCCCAGTCGCCGCGCTGGTCGACGTCCGGTGGCGCGTCCGGGTTCCACACCGGTTTCGGGGTCGCCGCCCGCGACTGCGCGCGGCAGTGCCGCAGCCCGGCGACCGCGCTGCCGTGCGTGCCGTCCACCTGGAACTCGACGAGCTCGTCGCGGAAGACCCGCACGCACCAGGACGAGTTGATCTGGGCGATCATCCCGCCGTCCAGCTCGAAGGTCGCGTACGCGGCGTCGTCGGCGGTAGCGGTGTACTCGGTGCCGGTCTCGTCCCAGCGGCGCGGGATGTGCGTGGCGACCGTGGCCTGCACCGCGCGCACCCGGCCGAACAGGTGCTCGAGCACGTAGTTCCAGTGCGGGAACATGTCGAGCGCGACGCCGCCGCCGTCCTCGAGCCGGTAGTTCCACGACGGCCGCTGCGCGGGCTGCCAGTCGCCCTCGAACACCCAGTAGCCGAACTCGCCGCGCACCGACAGCACCCGGCCGAAGAAACCGCCGTCCACCAGCCGCTTCAGCTTGCGCAGCCCCGGCAGGAAGATCTTGTCCGCGACCACGCCCGCCTTCACGCCGGCCGCCTCGGCGGCGCGGGTGAGCGCGAGCGCGCCCGCGACGTCCATCGCGAGCGGCTTCTCCGTGTAGACGTGCTTGCCAGCCTCGAGCGCCGCGGTGATGGTCTTCTCGCGCTGCTGCGTGGTGATCGAGTCGAAGTAGATCTCGACGTCGTCCCGGGCGAGGGCCGCCGGCAGGTCGGTCGTCCAGCCGGTGAGCCCGTGCCGCTCGGCGATGTCGGCGAGCTTGCGCTCGTCGCGGCCGACCAGCACGGGTTCGGGCCACAGCAGCGTGCCGTCCGGTAGCGGCACACCGCCGTCGGCGCGGATCGCCAGGAGCGACCGCACCAGGTGCTGCCGGTAGCCCATGCGCCCGGTGACGCCGTTGAGCACGATGCCGATCGGCCGTCGGGTCATTTGCCCGTCCACCTCCGCCCTGGTGGTGCGCTCAGGCAAGCGCTTTCCTCGGCAGCCTACGGGTGGCGCCGGTTCGCGGGCAAGGTCGTCACGGCGCCGGGACGTAGGTGTTCAGCAGGCCGCACATGCCCAGCCGGCCCTCCTCGGTCGGCTCGGGCAGGGCCGACACGCGGGCGTCGCGCAGGTGGGTGGCGTCGCCGCGGGCCAGGGCGTCGAGGTGCACGCCGGTCGACTGGGCCGTGCGGTACGCGCCGTTCTCCCAGCGCGTGCGCCACTGGTCGAGCAGCGGGCGCTTGAGCGCGGTCGCCGCGGCGTGGAAGGACACGAGCGCGCGCGGGCCGTCCCGCTCGACCGCGGCGCGCAGTCGATGGAAGCCCTCGATCGCCATGTCGCGCCTGCGGTGCGCCGTGGTGACGTCCGTGCCGGGCGCGCCGCCGTTGGGCAGTGCCGCCGCCGCCGCGTAGCGGTCCGGGTCGGCGAGGATCTCCGGCGGGAACGTGAGCACCGCGTCGCCCGCCTCGGGCAGGCCCGAGTTGCTCATCACCACGACGATCTCCAGGCCGCCGCCGTTGACCAGCCGGTGGACGGTGCCCGGTGTGAACCACACGACCGCGCCCGGGCCCAGCTCGCGCTCGGCGAACCCCTGTCCCGACAACGTCTGCACGGCCCCGCGCCCGCCGGTGACGACGTACGCCTCCGTGCAGCACAGGTGAACGTGTGGTGTCCCACCGGCAAGGCCGTCCGGGGTGACGGTGTCGTACACGCACAGGCGCGAGATGCCGACGCCGCCGGGCATTGGGTCAGGCATCGGCGACCTCCCGGCACAGGGAAAGGGCTTTCCTCTGACGTTTCCTTGACCACTGACGCTAGGCTCGCGTGACCCGGGCGTCAATCGGCTGGAGGTGGCATGGCGACGCTGGCCGACGTGGCGCGCCGCGCGGGAGTCTCGGCAGCCACGGTGTCACGGATCGTGAATGGCAGCCCCAAGATCGTGTCGGACGAGTTGCGCGACCGGGTGCTGCGGGCCGTGCGGGAGCTGCGGTACGTGCCGAACGCGCACGCGCAGCTGCTCGCGCGTTCGCACCGGACGACGGTCGGCGTGATCGTGCACGACGTGTCCGATCCGTACTTCGCGGAGATCACCCGTGGCCTGCAACGGGTGGCGTCGGAGCGGGGCCGGCTGGTGATCATCTGCAACTCGTACCGGGACCCGGACCGCGAGCTGGAGTACGTGGAACTGCTGCGGGCACAGCAGGTGGAGGCGATCATCCTCGCCGGCTCGGGGTATCACGACCATGCGTTCACGAAGGAGCTGAACGCGAAGCTGTCGGCGTACCTGGCGACCGGCGGGCGGGTGTCGGTGGTGGGCCGGCACAAGCTGGCCGGCGACGCGGTCATGCCGGCGAACGAGCAGGGCGGTTACCTGATCGGGTCGGCGGTCTTCGCTCTGGGCCACCGGCACGTCGGCGTGGTGGCCTCCCCGAAGCTGCTGACCACGACGACCGACCGGCTGGCCGGCCTGCGCCGCGCGGCCCGCGAGCACCACCGCACGCTGCCGTCCCGCCGCATCGAGTACGCCACCTTCGACCGCGACGGCGGCGCGGCGGGCACCGAGGCCCTGCTGTCCGCGGACCCGCGCCTGACCGCGATCGTTGCCTTGAACGACTCGATGGCCATCGGCGCGCTGGCGGTGCTGCGCGCCCGCGGCCTGACGGTGCCGGCCGACGTGTCGGTCGTGGGCTTCGACGACATGCCCATCGCCCGCGACGTCACCCCGCCCTTGACGACGATCCGCCTCCCCCTGGTGGAGATCGGCGCCCGCGCGATCGGCCTCGCCCTGGACACGGCCCGCCCGCGACCCAGGGTGGAGGAGGCGGCCGCGACCCTGGTCGAGCGCGAGTCCCTCGCCCCACCCCGCGAGGCGTGACTCACCCGTCGGCGTTCGCCGTGCCGGTCAGAACCGGATGGCGAAGTCCTTGGCCCCGGCGTTCGGGGTGAACGGCTTCTCGAGGTCCAGCATCGGCGGCAGGCCGGCATGCCCTGCAGAGGCGCGAGCCGCGGCGGAAAATACGTGCGGGTCGGTCCTAGCCGGGGAGGACGGCGTACTGGCGCAGGCAGAGGTCCGGGTACGTGACCGGCCCGCGCGGCCCCGGCACCTTGTCGATGTTGATGCCCGTCTCCGGGACGCCCAGCATCTTGACGCCGTCCAGCAGGCGGGTCGGGGCGTTCCAGAAGACGCCCGTTCCCCCGTACGCCGCCATGAACGACTCCGCCGTCGTGGCCGACGACGTCACGATCGACGCCGCCAGGCCCGAAGTCTCCTCATTGGACACTCGGGCCGCCTCGATGGCCGACCGGACGGGCAGCACCGTCACCGTGGCCTCGTGCACCGGGTCCAGGGCCCACTCGTAGCCCACGGCGTGGTCGTGCGGGGGCAGCGACAGCCGGATGTCCAGTTCGGACAGTGCGGACTCGACCAGCGGCAGCGCCTCGTCGTACACCGCCGAGTGGATCAGCAGCAGGTTCAGCCGGTTGCACACGCCCAGCCGGTCGACGCTGCGGCGGATCACGTCGACCGCGACCGCGAGGTCCGCCGCCACGTCGACGTAGCACACGCCGCCGCCGTCCGCGTGTGCCAGCGTGCGGACGCCGTGCTTGGCCGCCTCGAGCGCCAGCGCGCGGGTCGAGTCGCCGCTGCCGCGCAGGATGACCAGCGGGACCAGCGCCGGCAGCGCGACCAGCTCGGCCGCCGCCGCACGGTCGGCGCTCGGCACGAGCTGGATCGCCGCGGGGTCGAGGTCCACCGACGACAGGGCCGGGGCGACGACCGAGCGAACCAGCTCGGTGGCCGAGCCGAGCGCGGCCGACCCCGTGCGCAGCACACCCGCGTTGCGGGACTTGATCAGCTGGGAAGCCACGTCGACCGTCACGTTCGGGCGGGCCTCGTAGTTGGCGCCGATGACACCCACCGGGCGGCGGCGCTCCACCAGCCGCAGGCCGTCGGGCAGCGACCGGACCGGCGTCGAGCGGACCGGGTGCGGCGCGGCGGCCAGCACCTCCAGCGCGGACGCCAGCGACATCAGGCGCTCGTCGGTCAGGCGCAGGCGGTCCAGCACTCCGGCGCTCATGCCGGCCCGCTCCGCCGCCGCGACGTCCTCGGCGTTCGCCTCGAGGACGGCCGCGCGGGCCGACGTCAGGCCGGCCGCCATCGCCACGAGCGCGCCGTCGATCGCCGCGTCCTGCGCGGCCGCGAGCGCGGGGGCGGCCGCGTGCGCGGCGGCCGCGCACTCGGCGACCGTGGTTGGGGAGACGTCCAGCACCGACATGGGTACCAGTTTGCCTCACACGACCAGCCACGCGACCGCGAGCACCAGGCAGCCCAGGTCGATCATCAGGAACGCGCCGACCCAGAACAGGCCTGGTGCACCGGTCAGCCGGGCCAGCTGGTCGGCATCGGAGTCGCGCGCCCGGCCGCGCGTGCGCAGCCGCTGGAGGTCACCGACCGACCGGATGCCACCCAGCAGCAGGAACCACGTGATCAGGTGCGCGAACGGCGCCTGCACCTCCACCGGCGCCCACTTCGACACGACGGCCAGCACCGCGCCCGTCACCAGCACCGAGAAGATCCCGAACAGGTTGCGCACCACGAGCAGCACGCCGATCAGCAGCACCGCGCACGCCACGAGCAGCTCGGTCACCCGGCCGTAGGCCAGCAGCGCGGCGAACCCGAGCCCGAGCAGGGAGGGCGCGACGTAGCCGGCGAGCCCGGTGAGCACCATGCCCGGCCCGTACGGCTTGCCCTTGCTCAGCGTCAGCCCGGAGGTGTCCGAGTGCAGCCGGATGCCGGTGAGCCGCCGCCCGGCCAGCAGCGCGACGATCGCGTGGCCCGCCTCGTGCACGATCGTGATCACGTTGCGCGCCGGCCGCCACAACCAGGAGAGCGCGACGACGATGAACGCGAACCCGGCCGTGACGAACACCATCGTCTGCGGCTGCGAGTCCATGCCGACGAGGAAGTCCCTCCACATCGGCCGAGTTGACCACAGTCCGGGTCTGATCGGTGTTACTTCGCGACCGCCTCGACTTCGGGCGGCTGCCATGAGAACGGCCGCGTCAGGTGTCTCAGGAACAGCGAGCGCGGCAGGGCGCGCAGCACCGCGTTGCGCACCACGCGCGCCGGCGCCGGAACGAGATGCGACAGCGTCCCGCCCTGCAGCGACTCCTTCCACAGCCGCTGCGTGCGCTGCCTGCGCAGCTCGTCGTAGCGGCGCAGGGCCGTGGCGAGGTCCGGGCCAGCGGCGAGGACGGCCAAGGTCGCCGCGTCCTCGAGGGCCTGGCAGCCGCCCTGGCCCAGGTTCGGCGTCATCGCGTGCGCCGCGTCGCCGAGCAGGACGACCGGGCCGTGCGTGTACGTCTGCAGCCGGGGCAGGTAGTAGATGTCGTTGCGCAGCACGTGTTCCGGGCTCGCGGCCGCCAGCACGGCCGGGATCGGGTCGCACCAGTCGCGGAACCGCTCGCGCAGCTCGGCCAGGCCGCCCTCGCCGCCCGCCGCCACGGTGGCCGTGGCGTAGCAGTAGATCCGGTCGTCCGGCATCGGGAACATGCCGAACACGCCGCCCGGTCCCCACGTCTCCGCCCACGCCTGCACCCCGAACGTGTCGAGCCCCGCCGGGCGCGGCATCACGATCCGCCACACCGTTTGCCCGGCGTACACCGGCGGCGCGGCGGCACGCCACAGCGCACCCCGGACCACGCTGCGCACCCCGTCGGCACCGACCACCAGGTCCGCCGAGATCGAGCCGCCGTCGTACGACACGACCGCCCGCCGCCCGGCGAGCCGGACCCCGCGTACCGGCGCGCCGGGCAGCCGGCACTCCGCCGGCACCCGTTCGAGCAGCGCCGACAGCAGCTCGGCGCGGTGCGCGACCACGGCCGAGCCCGTGTGGCGGGTGGCGAGGGCGGTGTCGTCCATGCGCACGATCCACCGCCCCCGCCAGTCGCGCAGCCCGCCGGCCAGCCCGATCCGGTCCTCCCCCAGATCGGTCACCCCCACGGTGGCCAGCGCCCGGAAGGCGTTGGGCCACAACGAGATCCCCGCCCCAACCTCGGTGAACGCCGGCGCCTGCTCGAGCACGCGGACGGTCCAGCCGCGCGCG
Organism: Actinophytocola sp.; assembly: GCA_035995025.1. Lineage (GTDB taxonomy): Bacteria > Actinomycetota > Actinomycetes > Mycobacteriales > Pseudonocardiaceae > Actinophytocola. Next base: position 147,460 of record DASYKY010000057.1, on the reverse strand, counting down.
TGCAACCCGGCCGCCGCCGCCAGCCCGCCGATTCCCCCGCCGACGACCACCGCGGTCCGTTCCGTCATCGCGCAGCCTCCTCTACAGCTGTAGTGGACTCTACACCCGTAGAGTGGGGTGGTGGCAAGCGACCGGCGCACGCTCATCGCGGATGCGACCATCGGCACGATCGCGCGCGAGGGCATGCGCGGGCTGACCCACCGCGCCGTGGACCGGGCCGCCGGCCTGCCGGAGGGCTCGACGTCGTACTACTTCCGCACCCGCGAGGCGCTGCTGTTCGCGGCCCTGGCGCGGATGGCCGAGCTGGACACCGCGGACATCGGCGAGCCGCCGGACATGCACGGCCCTGCCGACCTCGACCTGCTGTCCGGGCTGCTCGCACAGGTCATGCGGGCCTGGCTGACCACCGGCCGGGACCGCACGCTGGCGCGGTACGAGCTGAGCCTGGAGGCGACCCGTCGCCCGGAGCTGCGCGCGAAGATGACCGAGTACGGCGCGGGCTTCCGGATGCTGACCGAGACGATGCTCGCCGCCGCGGGGGCGAAGGAGCCGCACCGGCGCGCGCAGGCGCTGGACAGCTTCATCGACGGCGTGCTCTTCCACCAGATCGCCCAGGTCGGTGCGGGCGTGCTCACCGAAGCCGACCTCGACGCGACGTGCCGCGACATGGTGGCGACCGTGCTGGGCGACGCATAGCGTCTGCGGCGTGGACGCCTACGAGCACATCGAGTACGCGGTCGCCGACAAGATCGCGACAGTCACCCTGAACCGGCCCGACGCCCGCAACGGCTACACCGTGCGGATGGCCGACGAGCTGGCGGACGCGTTCGACCGCGCCGACCGCGACGACGGCGTGCGGGTGGCCGTGCTGACCGGGGCCGGCAAGGACTTCACGGTCGGCGCGGACCTGTCCGGCGGCGGGCTGGACGTGTCGGCCGACCCGGCCGGGTCCTGGGACGAACCGGCGGGGCGCTGCTCGATGCGGATCTTCGCGATGAACAAGCCGGTCATCGCCGCGCTGCGCGGCGCGGCCGTCGGCGCCGGGTCGACCATCATCCTGCCGGCGGACTTCCGGCTGGCGTCCACGGACTCGCGGTTCGGGTACGTGTTCACCCGCCGCGGGCTGTACCCGGAGGGCGCGTCGACGTGGTTCCTGCCGCGGCTGGTGGGCATGGGCCGGGCGCTGGACTGGATGGTCAGCGGCCGGGTGTTCGGCGCCGAGGAGGCGTTCGCGGCGGGCCTGGTGACGTCGCTGCACGAGCCGGACGAGGTGCTGGCGGCGGCCTACGAGCTGGCGCGCGAGCTGATCGTGAGGACCGCGCCGGTGTCGGTGGCGGTCACCCGGCAGCTGCTGTACCGGATGAGCCCGCTGGACTCGCCGTTCCCGGTGCAGCGGCTGGACTCGCGCCTGATCGCGGGCTGCGCGACGAGCCCGGACGCCATCGAGGGCGTGCTGTCGTTCCTGCAACGCCGCGACCCGCAGTGGTCGGGCACGCCCACCGACGACATGCCCGACTACCTCCCCTGGCACCACCACGACTAACCCCGCGAGTCCAACCTTCGCGACCCGCGAGTCCAACCTTCGCGACCCGCGAGTCCAACGGTCGCGACCCGCGAGTCCAACGTTGCCGACCCGCGCCGGAGTGCTGAACTCGCCGAGCCGGAGCGTTGGACTCGCCGAGCCTGAACGTTGGACTCGCCGAGCCTGAACGTTGGACTCGCCGGGCCTGAACGTTGGACTCGGCGAGGCTGAACGTTGGACTCGCGAGGCTTAGACGTCGAGGACGTCGTCGTTCGGGGTCTTCTCGAACAGGGTGTCGATCTCGTGGGCGTACTTCTCCGCGATCGGCTTGCGGCGCAGCTTCATCGTCGGGGTCAGCTCGTCGCCGCCCGGCTCCCAGTTGGCGGGCAGCAGGCGGATGCGCTTGAGCTGCTCGACCCTGGCGAGCTTGTCGTTGCCCGCCTTGACGCCGGCGAGCACGGCCGCGCGGACGTCCGGGTGGGCGACCAGCTCGGCCGGTGACGACGAGGAGATGCCGTTGCGCGCGGCGAACCCGGCCGCCGCGTCCGGGTCGAGGACGGCGAGCGCGGCCACGTACGGGCGGTCGTCGCCGATGGCCACGACCTGGCCGAGCAGCGACGTGGTGGCCTTGATCGCGTTCTCGATGTTGGACGGCGACATGTTCTTGCCCGCCGCGGAGATGATCAGCTCCTTCTTGCGGTCCACGATCCGCACGTAGCCGTCGTCGTCGACCGTGGCGATGTCGCCGGTGTGCAGCCAGCCGTCCGCGTCCACGGCCTCGGCGGTCTTCTCCGGGTCGTTGCGGTAGCCGCGCATCACGGCCGGGCCGCGGGTGAGCAGCTCGCCGTCGGAGGCCAGCTTGATCTCCATGCCGGGGAACACGCGGCCGACCGTGCCGAGCTTGGTGTGGCCGGGGAGGTTCGCGGTGGTGGCGCCGCCGGTCTCGGACATGCCCCACACCTCGTAGATGCGGATGCCCAGGCCCCAGAAGAACTCCAGGATGTCCGGCGAGATCGCGGACGCGCCGGACGACGGGCCGCGGCACTGGTCGAGGCCGAGCCGCACGCGCAGCTTGGACAGCACGAGCTTGTCCGCGATCCGGTGTTCCAGCGCGAGCGAGGCCGGCAGCGGGCGGCCGGCCAGCTCGGCGCGGGCAGCGCGGATGCCGGCCTGGACCGCCCACAGCGCGATCCGCTTCTTGGCGCCGGTCTCCGCGGCGAGGCCCAGGTCGATCGCGGCCTTGATCTTCTGCCACACGCGGGGCACGGCGAACAGCGCGTGCGGCCGGGCGTCGGGCAGCGCCTCGGCGAGCTTGGTCAGGTCGGCCACGCAGGTGACCTGGATGCCGAACAGGATGGCGAAGTACTGCCCGGTGACCCGGTCGGCGATGTGCGCGGCGGGCAGGTAGGAGATGCCGCGGTCGCCGGGCGCGACGTCGAAGACCGCGCGGGTGGCGTCGGTCTCGGCGATCACGTTGGCGTGCGTCAGCTCCACGCCCTTCGGCGGCCCGGTGGTGCCGGAGGTGTAGATGATCGTGGCGAGGTCGGTCGACTCGACCGCGCGCCAGGCGGCCTCGAAGTCGAACTCCGGGTCGCCGCGGGACTCCAGGTCCTCGAGCGACATGGCGCCCTCGGCCGGCCCGTCGGCGCACACGATGTGCGCGACGGACGCGGACACCTCGCGGATGCGGGGCAGGAACTGCACGTCGCAGAAGACGACCTTGTTGCCCGCGTTGGTGAACAGGTACTCGATCTGCTCGGGCGCGGAGGTGTTGTAGATCGAGAACGGCGCGGCCCCGAGGTGCAGCGCGGCGGCGTCGACCAGGTGGAACTCGGGCCGGTTGGTGAGCATCAGGCCGACGGTGTCGCCCCGCCCGACCCCGAGTGCGGCGAGCCCGGCGGCGATCGCGCGCACGCGGCGGTCCCACTCCCGCCAGGTGACGGTGACGGCGTCGCCGGGCGTGCGGAGCACGACGGCGTCCGGCGACGCGGCGACGAAGTCCTGGAATGCTTCGCACAACGTGGCGTGCGAAAGGCGGACCGGGGATGCGGCGTTCATAGGCGCGCTCCGTTGAACAGGGCGTTTACGACATTCGGACGCTACCCCGGTTGTCGGCAGGCGATCAACAACCGTCTCCCCATCGATACGCGGCGTCAGTCGCGGAGCGGGTGCGTGCCGGGCGGGTCAGGCGGCCCGGTTCGGGCGGGCCAGGCGGCGGAACCCGTGGTCCAGGTACACCAGCGGGTCGCGCGGGCCCGTGCGGGCGCGGATCACCTCGCCGATCAGCAGCACGTGGTCGCCGGCCGGGACGGTGTTCACCGGGCGGCATTCGAGGCGCATGGCGACGTCGGTGAGCAGCGGGACGTCCTCCAGGCCGCACTCCACGGACAGGTCGTCGAAGTCGTTCGCGGCGTCGTGGGTGAAGCGGGCCGCCAGGGCCTCCTGGCCCTCGCGCAGCACGTGCACCGCGAACGCGTCGGCGGCGGTGAACACCGGGCGGCTGCGGGCGTCGCGCTCCAGGCCGACGGCCACCAGCGGCGGCCGCTCCGACACCTGGGTCACCGAGCTGGCGGTGAACCCCCACCACCAGCCGTCGCGGTCGGCGGTGGTGACCACGGCCATCCCGGTCGGCCAGTGGGTCATGGCATCGCGGACCGGGACCGGGTACACGGTGGCGGTGGTGATCATGACGCCACCGCCTCCTCCCCCGGCACGGGGTACGGGTCGGCCAGCAGGTGCGTGGCGCCGATGCGGGCCGCCTCGCGGACCGCGGCTGCCGGGTCCGGGTTGCCGAACACGACCTGGGTGGCGCCCGCGACGATGCCGGCGCCGAGGTGGTCGAGCTGGTAGGACGGCATGGCGTTCAGCACGACCGACCGCGCGCAGAGCCCCTCACCTGCCGCGGCGGCGAACGCCCTGGCCTTCAGCTGGTGGTGGGTGAGCCGCTCGTCGCCGGTCACCACGGCCGGCTCGTTCTCGTCGCGGTCACGCGGCTCGACGAGCAGCCCGCCGCGGGTGGCGAGCTCCGCGCAGGTCAGCAGGTGCGGGCCGGCGGGCGCGTCGAGGAGCAGGGTCTGCTCGACGCCGCCGTACCCGGCCAGCACGGGGCGGACCCGCTCGTACAGCGCGCGGTTGAGCACGACCGCGCACGGCCGCACGGTGTCCAGCAGCCGCGCGAACGTCGCGGCCGGCAGCCGCGGGTTGACCGGGGCGGCCACGTTCCCGCTGCGCAGCACGGCGTGCAGCGCCACCGGGAAGTCGACGCCGAGCGTGGCGGACACGACGACCGGCAGGCCGTCGCCGCCGAGCAGCTGGCGCAGGCCGAACGCGAGGCGCGAGACGTCCCGGTCGAGCTCGCCGAACGTGATGGTGCGAGAGCCCGCGCGCAGCGCCGCGCGGTCCGGCCAGGCCTGCGCGGCGCGGCGGGCCAGCACGTCGGCGGACCCGACGGGCAGGTCCGCGTGCGGGGACCCGCCGGGACGTAACGGTGTGGTCATCGTGGGCTCACTCCCTCGGCGCCGCCCCGCGCGGGGAGCAGCAGGTCACCGCTCTCGGCCGTGTGGCGCACGGCGTCGAGCAGGCCGGCACTGCGCCGGTCGATCATGGTGTCGGCGTGGCGCGCGGCGGCTGGGTCGTCGGCGACGACGGTGTAGTAGTGGTCGAGCGCCACCAGCGCGCCCGCGCCCTTCGGGATGACGAGCCAGAGCCCGCCGAGCGAGGCGAACGGGTGGACGGACTGCTCCTGGCGGAAGCGCAGCTGCAGGCGTCTCGTGTTGATCTCGCGGGAGGACACCCAGGTCCCCCGCCGGTCGCCGAACGTGCCCCGGAAGCGGACCCGCTGCCCGGTGCCGTCCCAGCCGAGGTGGTCGACGGCGTCGACGGAGCCGAACATGTCCGGCCATTGGTCGACGTTCGCGATCAGCTGGAAGACCCGCTGTGGTGGCGCAGCGACCCTGCTGGTGTGCCGGGCGGTCCGGATGCGTAGCTGAGCCATGGTCGTCGCCCCCTTCGTTCCGTGAGCGCCATCCTGTGAGTTTGCTCACCGGCGCTGGAAGCATGGTCGAGAAAGGATCGACAGCGCCCGCACAAGGGCCCGGCCGCCGCCCGGTTCCAGTCGTTCTCGACCGGCGCGCGACCCATGCTTCGCATGCTGGGACTTCCCGCCACCGCGCGGAAGGAGAACGACATGTCACGGCAGAGGCGTCACCCGCACCGCGAGCCGGCGGTGCTGACCGTCGACACGGGCTCGACCGGCACGCTCACGAGGCGGTTCCTCACGCTGGTGGTGCAGCCGAAGGCCGGCTGACCGTCCAGGTGTCGTTGCCGTTGAGCAGGGCTTGGAGGTCGGGCGGGGTGGTCTCGGTGGCGTGGGTGACCTGTGCGCGTGCGGCGTCGTCGTAGGTGGGCCGGTTGATGTTGCGGTAGATGCCGGTGACGGTGTGCCCGAGGTCTTGGGTGGACAGCCGGGACAGCGCGAAGGCGTAGGAGGGGTCGTCGAGGGTGGCGTCGTGTATGACGATCTCGTCCTGTGCGACGTCGGCGGTCTTGGTGACTTCGAGGCCGTAGTCGGTGCGCACCACCGCGTGGTCGCCGTCGGTGCCGAACACGATCGGCTCCCCATGCTTCAACGGGATGAGCCGCTGTTCCTTCTGCCCCGGCTCCTTCAACACGTCGAAGGCGCCGTCGTTGAAGATCGGACAGTTCTGGTAGATCTCCACCAACGCCGACCCGCGATGCGCCGCGGAAGCCGCGAGGATCTCGGTGAGCTGGGTGCGGTCGTTGTCCAGCGTTCGTGCCACGAAGCTGGCTTCGGCGCCGAGTGCCAGCGAGAGTGGGTTGAAGGGGTGGTCCAGTGATCCCATCGGGGTGGACTTGGTCAGTTTCCCCTCCTCGCTGGTGGGGGAGTACTGGCCTTTGGTCAGCCCGTAGATGCGGTTGTTGAACAACAGGATCTTCAGGTTCACGTTGCGGCGCAGGGCGTGGATCAGATGGTTCCCGCCGATCGACAGGGCATCGCCGTCACCGGTGACCACCCATACCGACAGGTCCGGGCGGGTCACGGCCAGGCCGGTGGCGATGGCGGGGGCGCGGCCGTGGATGGAGTGCATGCCGTAGGTGTTCATGTAGTACGGGAACCGCGAGCTGCAGCCGATCCCCGAGATGAACACGATGTTCTCCCGTTTCAGCCCCAACGACGGGAGGAACGCCTGCATCGCGTTCAACACCACGTAGTCACCACACCCCGGACACCACCGCACCTCCTGATCCGACTTGAAATCCTTCGCCCGCTGCGGCGAATCGTCGGCGGGCACGAGCGACAGTCCACTCGGGAACCCCAGGTCGATACTCATCAGGCCGCCTCCGCGAGCCACGTCCCCGTCTCGCCGACGTGCCGCGCGAGCACGTCGGCGAGCTCGGACTCCATGAAGGGCAGGCCGGCCACCTTCGTGTACGAGACCGCGTCCACCAGGTATCTCGCCCGCAGCAGCGTCGCCAGCTGACCCATGTTCATCTCCGGCACCACCACCCGCTCGTAGGAGCGCAGCACCTCGCCCAGGTTGCGTGGGAACGGGTTCAGGTGCCGCAGGTGCGCCCGCGCCACCCGCATGCCACGCCCGCGCAGCGACCGGCACGCCGCGCCGATCGGCCCGTACGTCGAACCCCAGCCCAGGACCAGCACGCCGGCCCGGCCGGACGGGTCGTCGACCACCACGTCCGGCACCTCCACACCGTCCACTTTGGCCTGGCGGAGCCGGACCATGCGGTCGTGGTTGTCCGGGTCGTAGGAGATGTGCCCCTGGCCGTCCGCCTTCTCCAGCCCGCCGATCCGGTGCGCCAGCCCCGGCGTCCCCGGGACCGCCCAGTCCCGCGCGAGCGTCTCCGGGTCGCGGCGGTACGGCCAGTGCTCGCCGCTGCCGTCCGGCGCGTTCGGCTCGGTCGCGAACGTCACCCGCAGGTCCGGCAGGTCCGCGGCGTCCGGGACCGGCCACGGCTCGGCGCCGTTCGCCAGCGCGCCGTCGGACAGCAGCAGCACCGGCGTCCGGTACGTCAGCGCGATCCGCGTCGCCTCGATGGCCGCGTGGAAGCAGTCCCCGGGCGACTGCGGCGCGACGATCGGCACCGGCGACTCCCCGTTGCGCCCGTACATCGCCTGCAGCAGGTCGGCCTGTTCGGTCTTCGTCGGGAGGCCGGTGGACGGCCCGCCCCGCTGGACGTCGACGATCAGCAGCGGCAGCTCGGTCATCACCGCGAGCCCGATGGTCTCCGACTTCAGCGCGAGCCCCGGCCCGGACGTCGTCGTCACGCCCAGCGAGCCGCCGTAGGCCGCGCCCAGCGCCGCCCCCACGCCGGCGATCTCGTCCTCCGCCTGCATCGTCGTGACGCCGAAGTTCTTGTGCCGCGACAGCTCGTGCAGGATGTCCGACGCCGGCGTGATCGGGTAGCTGCCCAGGAACACCGGCAGCCCCGAGCACTGCCCGGCCGCGACGATCCCGTACGCCAGCGCGGTGTTGCCGGTGATCTGCCGGTACCGCCCCGGCGGGAAGTCCCGCGCCGGGGCCACCTGGTACGTCGTGGCGAACGCCTCGGTGGTCTCCCCGTAGTTCCAGCCCGCGCGGAACGCGAGCACGTTCGCCTCGGCGATCTCCGGCCGGCGCGCGAACTTCTCCCGCAGGAAGCGCTCCGTGCCCTCGGTCGGCCGGTGGTACATCCACGACAGCAGGCCAAGCGCGAACATGTTCTTCGAGCGCCCGGCGTCCTTCTTGGACAGTCCGGTGCCCGCCAGTGCGCCCCTGGTCAGCGTGGCCATCGCGATCGCGTGCACCTGGAACGAGCCGAGCGAGCCGTCCTCGAGCGGGTTCGTCGCGTAGCCCACCTTGGCCAGCGCCCGGGTGGCGAACTCGTCGGTGTTCACGATGATCGTGGCGCCGGCGGGCAGGTCGCCCACGTTCGCCTTGAGCGCCGCCGGGTTCATCGCGACCAGCACGTCCGGCCGGTCCCCCGGCGTCAGGATGTCGTAGTCGGCGAAGTGCAGCTGGAACGACGACACGCCCGGCAGGGTGCCCGCGGGCGCGCGGATCTCCGCGGGGAAGTCCGGCAGGGTCGCGAGGTCGTTGCCGAACGCCGCCGCCTCGGAGGTGAAGCGGTCGCCGGTGAGCTGCATGCCGTCGCCCGAGTCGCCGGCGAACCTGATCACCACCCGGTCCAGCTTGACCGGCGGCGGCGCAGGCCGGTCGGGTTCGGAGGTCACCGGCACATTCTCGTCAACCCGGACCGTGGGCCGGACGAATCCCGCTGGAGCCCGCCCGGTCAGCTGCCGGCAGGCGTCTTCGGCTCGCTCGGCCCGGCTGTGTCGAACCTGTTCGCTCCGCTCACTCACCCCTCTTCACGGACTCGAGCAGCATCTGCGACACGTCCCTGACCTGCACGTCCGTGCCCTTGTCCTCGCTCTGCCGCTGCACAAGCCCGTCGGTGATCATGACGCGGCAGAACGGGCAGCCGGTCACGACCTCCTTGGCGTTCGTGTCCAGCGCCTCGTCGACGCGCTCGAGGTTGATGCGCTTGCCGATGTTCTCCTCCATCCACATCCGCGCACCGCCCGCGCCACAGCACAGCGACCGGTCCGCGTGCCGCGGCATCTCGGTCAGCGTGGCGCCCGCCGCGCCGACCAGCTCGCGCGGCGGCTCGTAGACCTTGTTGTGCCGGCCCAGGTAGCACGGGTCGTGGTAGGTGACCGGCGCGCCGCCATCGGCGGGCTTCACCGGCGTCAGCTTGCCCTCGCGCACGAGGCGGTTCAGCACCTGCGTGTGGTGCATGACCTCCCAGTGCCCGTTCGTGCCGCCGAAGCTCGGGATCATGCCCTCCAGCTGCGGGTACTCGCGGGCGAGCGTGTTCATGCAGTGCGGGCACGTCGTGACGATCTTGCGTTGCCCTGGTTCGCGCCCCTCGAACACGGTGTTCAGCATCTCCGCGGTCTGCTGCGCCATCATCTGGAACAGGAACTCGTTGCCCGAGCGGCGCGCCGGGTCGCCGGTGCAGGACTCCTCGTTGCCCAGCACGACGTACTTGACGCCCGCGATGTGCAGCAGCTCCGCGGTGGCGCGCACGGTCTTCTTGGCGTTGTCGTCGAACGAGCCGGCGCAGCCGATCCAGTACAGGTACTCGACGTCCGGCTCCAGCACGCCCTCGTAGACCGGCACCTCGAACGGCAGGTCCTTCGCCCAGTCCAGCCGCGCGGAGTTGTTCTGGCCCCAGGGGTTGCCCTTGTTCTCCAGGTTGCGGAACAGCGTGCCGAGCTCGGACGGGAACTCCGACTCGATCATCACCTGGTAGCGGCGCATGTCGACGATGTGGTCGACGTGCTCGATGTCCACCGGGCACTGCTCGACGCACGCGCCGCAGGTGGTGCAGGACCACAGCACGTCCGGGTCGATGACGCCGCCCACCTCGGCCGGGCCGACGAGTGGGCGGGTGGCCTGGGCGTCGTTGGTGCCGGGCACCCGGCCGAAGCCGGACTCCGGCACGTGGTGACCGTTCGACTCCGCGAGCGCCAGCACGTCGACGCCGCTGTGGTCGGGCATGTCGGTCGGCATGTCCCTGCCGCCGACGAGGTACGGCGCCTTCGCGAACAGGTGGTCGCGCAGGTCCATGATCACGAGCTTCGGCGACAGCGGCTTGCCGGTGTTCCAGGCGGGGCACTGGCTCTGGCAGCGCCCGCACTCGGTGCACGTCGCGAAGTCGAGCATGCCCTTCCACGTGAAGTCCTCGACCTTGCCGCGGCCGAACACGTCCTCGTCGTCGGGTTCCTCGAAGTCGATCGGCCTGCCGTGCGACTCCATCGGCAGCAGCGGGCCGAGGCCGTCGGGCAGCCGCTTCGTGGAGACGTTGACCGGCGCGATGAAGATGTGCAGGTGCTTGGAGTACAGCACGACGATCAGGAACGACAGCATGACGCCGATGTGCAGCAGCAGGCCTACCGACTCGAGCCACTCGAGCGGCGTGTCTCCCAGCGGCGACAGCAGGTCGCCGACGCCGAGCGAGACCCACGCGCCGGAGTCGTACGGGAAGTTCCCGAGCGCCGAGGACGAGCCGCGGAACAGGAACATCGTCCAGATCACGTTGAAGATCATGAACAGGATCAGCCACGCGCCACCGGTGTGCGAGCCGTAGAACCGGGACTCGCGCTGCCGGCGCTCGGGTGCCTGCCGGACGCGGATGATCGCGAACGCGGCGAGCGAGACGACCACCATCACCGCGATGAAGTCCTGCAGGAAGCCCAGCACGGCCCAGTGACCGATCCACGGGATGTGGAAGTCGGCGTCGAACAGCGTGCCGTAGGCCTCGAGGTAGACCGAGGCGAGGATGACGAAGCCCCAGAACGTGAAGAGGTGGGCCGCGCCCGGGATGGACCACTTGAGGAGCTTGCGCTGGCCGAAGACCTCGCGGACCTGCGCCCACAGCCGGCTGCCGACGTGGTCGAACCGGTCCACGGGCTGCCCCGACCGGATCAGGTCGGACAGGAACTTCGCCCGGCGCCCGGCGACGGCCAGCACCCCGAGGGTGATCAGCACACCGAGAATCATTCGAAACACCACGAGCGCCTCCGCATCCGGCGACCTGCTGAGGGTCCAGCCTTGCTTATTACTCGCCAGTATTTCGGATGTCGGCGCCCGGCGCGCAACGGGGTTGTGATCCGCGCCGCTCAGGGCCTTGACCGGTCAGGTACGTATCCCGGCCGCCGGTTGAGCACGCGGACCAGCACGCCGGCGGGCAGGAAGCTGATGAGCCCGTACACGGCGGCGGGCACGGCCATCGTCGGGTTGTCGAGCAGCGCCGGGCTGAGCGCGATGGTGATCGCGAGCGTGCTGTTGTGGATCCCGATCTCGAAGCTCGCCGCGATCGCCTGCCCCCTCGGCACGCGCGCGGCCCGCGGCACCACGTACCCGATGGCGATGCTCACCGTCGCTAGCAGCAACGTCAGCAGCCCGACCTGCTGCAGGTACCCGCCGACGTTCCCCCGCTCCTGGAACACCGCCACGCCGATGACGGAGAGGAGCACCGCGATCGACCCGGCCTTGACGGGCCGGTCCATCCGCGCCGCCCAATCGGGAGCCAGCCGCCGCACCACCATCCCGATGCCCACCGGCACCAGCACCAGCGCGAACACCTGCAGCAACTTGGCCGGCTGCAACCCGATCGAGTCCTCCCCGTCGAGGAAGCCGGCGATGGAGAGGTTGACGATGAGCGGCAACGTGACGACGGCCAGGACGGAGTTGATCGCGGTCAGCGTGATGTTGAGCGCGACGTCCCCGCGGGCGAGGTGGCTGAAGATGTTCGCGGTGGTCCCACCGGGCGCGGCGGCGAGCAGCATCATGCCCACCGCCAGCTCGGGCTGGAGACCGGCCAGCACCACGAGCCCGAGGCAGATGGCCGGGATGAGCAGCACCTGACACCCGAGCGCCACCAACGCCGCCCGCGGATAGCGGACGACCCGCCGGAAGTCCTCCCCGGTGAGCGACAACCCGAGCCCGAACATGACGATCGCCAGCGCGATGGGCAGGAAGACGGTGGTTGCCGTCGATGAGCTCATGGACTCCGACGTAAGCAAGAACCGGACAAACTGGCAACGGCCGTTAGTCGGGGCTCAGCGCCGCGACCGGATCAGCACCTCGATCCCGTCCAGCACCCGGGCCAGCCCGAACTCGAACCCGTGCTCCGGGTCGTAGGCGGCCTGATAGGCCTCCCCGGCCGCGGCCCCCACGCGGGCGGCCACCGGGAACCGCGACGGGTCGAAGACCTTCTCCAGCAGCGGCCCGTACTCCGACCACCACTCGTCGTCGGTCATCCCCGTGTCCCGCGCCGAACCCGCCGCCTCGACGGCCGCGCGCGCCGCGCCCTGGACGTACACCGAGACCACCGTGACGACCGAGTCCATCTCGAGGTCGGTCAGGCCGATCCCGTCCACCGCCCGCAGGTCGCGGTCGTAGCCGGCGATGCTGTTCGGCCCGAGTGGCGGCCGGGCCATCGCCATGACCTGCAGCATCCACGGGTGCCGGCGGTAGAGGTCCCAGCTCGCCCGCGCGGTCGCCTCCAGCTGCGCGCGCCAGCCGCCGGCCGCCGGGGCGGGCGAGACCTCGCCGCACGCCGCGTCGTACATGACGTCCACCAGCTCCGCCTTCGACGGCACGTACGTGTACAGCGACATCGTCCCCACCCCGAGCCGGTCGGCCACCCGCCGCATCGACAGCGCGGCCAGGCCCTCGGCGTCGGCGAGGTCGGTCGCCGCGGCGACGATCCCGTCCACGGTCAGGCCCGGGCGCGGGCCCCGGCCGCGCGCGGGCGGCGTGGCGGAGCGCCAGAGCAGCGCCATGCTGCGGGCCGGGTCGCCCCGGCCGCCGTAGTGCTTGTCGTCGGATCTGCTGGCCATCGTGTCCGCCATCCTAGATTCTCCGTACGACGTACGGTATTGTCGGCGCCCTACTCCGTACGTTGTACGACATTGGAGCGCCAGTGATCACCACCGAAGGGTTGTGCAAGCGTTATGGCGACAAGATCGCCCTCGATGGGATGGACCTGACCGTCGAAGCGGGCACGGTATGCGGCCTGCTCGGCCCGAACGGGGCGGGAAAGACGACGGCCGTGCGGATTCTCACCACGCTGCTGCACGCGGACGGTGGCCGGGCCGAGGTCGCCGGCTTCGACGTCGCCCGCGAGCCGGACCGGGTGCGGGCGGCCATCGGGCTGGTCGGCCAGCACGCGGCGGTCGACGAGGCGCTGTCCGCGGCGCAGAACCTGGAGCTGTTCGGCCGCCTTTACCACCTGTCGAAGACCGCCGCCCGCACCCGCGCGGGCGAGCTGCTCGAGCGGTTCTCCCTCGCCGACACCGCGACCTTGGCCGTCGCCCAGTTCTCCGGCGGCATGCGGCGGCGGCTCGACCTGGCGGCCGGCCTGATCCTCGCCCCGCGCGTGCTGTTCCTCGACGAGCCGACGACGGGCCTCGACCCGCGCGGCCGCACCGAGGTCTGGGCCGCCGTCCGCGCGCTGGTCGCCGGCGGCACCACGGTGCTGCTGACCACGCAGTACCTCGACGAGGCAGACCAGCTCGCCGACCGCGTCTCCGTGCTCGACAACGGCCGGGTCGTCGCCGAGGGCACGCCGGCCGCGCTGAAGTCCGAGCTCGGCGGCGACCGGCTGGACGTGGTCCTGCACGACGTGGCCGACCTCCCCGCGGCCGCCGCGACCGTCGCCCGCGCGGCCGGCGCCGCGGCGGTGACCGACCCGGACCGCAGGCTGGTCAGCGCGCCCGTGCGGGACCGGGTGGCCGCGCTGACCGAGGCGGCCCGCGCACTGCAGGAGTCCGGCGTAGAGGTCGAGGACATCGCGCTGCGCCGCCCGACTCTCGACGAGGTCTTCCTCCATCTGACTGTTCCGCCTCTCCGAAATTTTCCCTCGTCGCTGCGTTGAGTCCGTGCCGTTCAGTTCGGCACGTTTTCGTGGCTGGGTTGCGTCCCGTTCCCCTTGGGTGCGGTTGGCAGCCGGCCAAGACACCCCAGGAGGTACTGCCATGACAACGCTGCGCTGGGCCGTCGTCGACAGTTGGGTCGTCACCCGCCGGGACCTGTTGCACTGGGTTCGCCAGCCCGCGCCGGTGATCGTCGGCCTGCTGTTCCCCGTGCTGCTGGTGCTCATGTTCGGCTACCTGTTCGGCGGCGCGATCGCCGTGCCGGGCGGCGGGGACTACAAGGAGTTCCTCCTGCCCGGCATGTTCGGCATGACGATGGCCTTCGGGCTCGAGGCGACCATGATCGCGGTCAGCACGGACGTGCGGCGCGGGGTCACCGACCGCTTCCGGTCCATGCCGATGGCGCCCTCGGCCGTGGTCGTCGGCCGGTGCGGGGCCGACCTGCTCAACTCCACGGCCGGGCTCGCCGTGATGATCGGCTGCGGGCTCGTGGTCGGCTGGCAGGCACACAACGGTCCTGCTGCGACACTCGCCGCGATCGGGTTGCTGCTGCTCCTGCGGTTCGCGCTGCTGTGGGTCGGCATCTACCTGGGGCTCGTGGTGGGCAACCCGGAAGCGGTCACCGCCGTGCAGATTCTCGTGTGGCCGGTCGGCTTCCTCGCCAACACTTTCGTCGCGCCCGGCACGATGCCCGGCTGGCTGGGCACGATCGCGGAATGGAACCCGTTGTCCTCCACGGTGGCCGCCACGCGCGAGCTCTTCGGCAAGCCGGGCTTGGGCGGCGACTCGTGGGTCGCGCAGCACGCGACGCTGATGGCCGTGGTCTGGCCGATGGTGCTCGCCGCGATCTTTTTCCCGTTGTCCGTGCGCCGATATCGCCGGCTGAGCCGGTGACCGCTCGTGCGCGAAGAGTGAGACCGGCGAGAAACGCGAGCACTGCTCGTGACCGGTCGGATCCGCACCGTTCCCAGGCGAAATACCGGGAACACTGGGAAAAATCGTGAATCGCCTTTGCAAACCGTGTCTTCACGTGGTACTTACCCGCGCCACAAGGTCGCGACACGAAATTTCAGACCTCTGCAGGGTGGTGTGTCCCTCTGGCAAGATGTCAGGATCCGACGCAGCCGGGTACCCCCGGCGTGCCGTGCCAAACGATCCCCCGGAAGACTCCGTCTGGTACGGCTCAGCGAGGACGCCGCCGCGTTGGGGCGCGCCGACGCGGCGAGCACAGAGAAAGGTGCCGCATGACCTGGGCAAGACACGCCAGCCCGACCATTGAGCAAGGCCGTTTCGCCGAGGCACGGGCGAACGAGAAGATTCACTACGCAGTACAGAACCGCAGGGCCGCGCGCACCGTCGCGATCCACTCCTCCGACGCGCAGGACTGTGCGAACCTGCTCGCCATGCTGGGGCTGGACACGAACGACGGCAGCGTCTCCCAGTCCACACTGGACTGACGCCCTGCGGGTCACCGCGCCCCGAGCGGAGGCACGGTGACTCACTCTCCAATTCAGACAGTCGAGTAACCGACCACGCCGTCCACTGTGGAGGAACGTAGTTCGCCACGGACGACGAGGACTTCCAGATGCGCCGCGGTTTCCCCGGTCGCGAGCGTCTGGTTGAACAGGTCGAGATCGTCGAACCGGCGGTGCCGACGGGTCCAGCCGAGCCGGCGTGCCGCGTCGTACGCGGTACCCGCCCCGTCGCGCACCGCCGCGAGAGTATCGGCGAGCCGGTTCTCGTGGTGGTCGAGCAGCTCGTCGACGCGGGCGTGCACGCTCGGCGCCACCGGACCGTGCGCGGGTAACAGCCGCAGGTCCGGGTAGGTGCGCACGAGGCGCAGGCTCTCCAGGTAGTCGCCGAGCGGCAGCCTGCCCGGCACGGGCTCGAACCCGATCGACGGCGTGATGTGCGGCAGCACGTGGTCGCCCGCGAACAGCACGCCCGCCTGCTCGTCCACGAACACGACGTGCCCCTGGGTGTGCCCGGGGGTGGGCAGCGCGGTGAGCGTCCGGTCGCCGAGGTCGACCGTGGCGGTGCCCTCGAGCCACTCGTCCGGCAGCTCGTAGTAGTCGCGGCCCTCGTTCTCGTCGCGCTCGGTGTACATCTCGCGCCACTGGTCGGCGAGCGGATCGGCACCCCAGCGGCGCATCTCCGCGAGCCGCGCGGTGCCGCGGCCGGACAGCACGAGGTCCAGCGACGGCTGCTCACCGATACCCAGCGCGATCTTCGCGCCGAACGTGCGGCGCAGCGCGATGGCCATCGTGTAGTGGTCGCGGTGCATGTGGGTGACGAGGAAGCGCTGGATGTCACCGAAGTCGTGGTCCAGCGTGGCGAGCGCGGCCTCGAGCTGGTCGCGGGCGACGTCGAGGGCCCAGCCGGAGTCGACGAGCACGAGGCCGTCCGCGCTCTCGATCGCGTACACGTTGACCGCACGCAGGCCGTCGGTCGGCAGCGGCAGCGGGATGCGGTGCACGCCGGGCGCCACCTCGAACGCCCCCGGCTCGATCCAGTCATTCTTCGACATACCCCGACGCTATCCCGAGTTCACGCCCCCGCACCGCAGCGCCCCCGACCACAGCAGCGACCGGGGGCGCGTAGCAACCCGAGTGGCTACCAACCGCACCCAAGGGGAACGGGACGCAACCCAGCCACAAGTACGCCCCGAACCGCGTCGTACAAACCCAAGGTGACCACAACTTTTAGTTCCGGGGAGGCGGTCACGGAGGCGGCTACTGCGGGTCGAGCACGAACTTCTTCGCGGCGCCGTGGTCGAAGTCCTGGTAGCCGGTCGGTGCCTCGTCGAGCTTGATCTTCGTGGCGTTGACCGCCTTCGCGATCTGCGCCTTGTCGGCCAGGATCAGGTTCATCAGCAGCCGGTTGTACTGCTTGACCGGGCACTGCCCGGTGGTGAACCGGTGCGACTTGGCCCAGCCGAGGCCGATGCGCACGCCCAGCTGGCCGACCTTGGCGTTGTCGTCGACACCGCCCGGGTCGCCGGTCACGTACAGGCCCGGGATGCCCAGCGAGGCGCCGGCGCGGGTGATGGTCATGATGTCGTTGAGCACGGTCGCCGGCTGCTCGCCGGCGCCCGGGCCGTGCCCGCGTGCCTCGAAGCCGACCGCGTCGACCGCCGCGTCGACCAGCGGCTCGCCGACGACCTGCTCGATCATGTCCGCCAGCTCGCCGGACCCGGTCAGGTCCACGGTCTCGCAGCCGAAGCTGCGAGCCTGCGCGAGCCGTTCGGGGATCATGTCGCCCACCACGACGACGGAGGCACCGAGCAGCTGCGCCGCGTGCGCCGCGGCGAGCCCGACCGGCCCGGCGCCCGCCACGTACACCGTCGAGCCGGTGGTGACGCCGGCCGTGTACGCACCGTGGTAACCGGTGGGGAAGATGTCCGACAGCATCGTGAGGTCGAGGATCTTCTCCAGTGCCTGGTCGCGGTCCGGGAACTTCAGCAGGTTGAAGTCGGCGTACGGGACCATCACGTACTCGGCCTGGCCGCCGATCCAGCCGCCCATGTCGACGTACCCGTAGGCCGCGCCCGGCCGCGCCGGGTTCACGTTGAGGCAGACGCCGGTCTTGCCCTCGTTGCACATCCGGCACCGGCCGCACGCGATGTTGAACGGCACCGAGCAGATGTCGCCGACCTGGTGGAACAGCACGTCGTCGCCGGTCTCGACGATCTCCCCGGTGATCTCGTGCCCGAGCGTCTGGCCGACGGGCGCCGTGGTGCGGCCGCGGACCATGTGCTGGTCGCTGCCGCAGATGTTGGTGGTGACGATCTTCAGGATGGCGGCGTGCGGCGCGCGCTTCTCCACCCCGAGCCCCTTGACGACGTCGGCGGGCAGCTCCAGCTTCGGGTAGTCCGTGCTCTCGACGCTGACCTTGCCCGGGCCCTGGTAGACGACCACGCGGTTACCTGTCATCTCACTCACCTTTTCCTTGGCTACACAAGGAAACTACGAGGCGGGAGGACCACGCGTAACTGGCCGGACGGGCAGGCCCCCACCTGCCCAGGTGGTCAGGTGTCAGAGGATGCCGAGCTTCGTGGCGGCGTAGACGACCTCCGTGCGGTGGTGGACCGCCAGCTTGCGCATGATGCCACGCACGTGGAACTTCACCGTGCTGTCGCTGATCAGCGCGGCCCGGCCGATCTCCCGGTTCGTCATGCCGCGCGCCAGCAGGCGGACGATCTCCAGCTCCCTCGGCGTCAGCCGCGGTTCACCGTCCTGTTCGGACAAGGACTGGACCATCAGGGAGCCGCCGTGGACGCGGCGGATGATCTTCACCAGGTCGACCACGTCGACATCCTTGAGGACGTATCCCTTGGCGCCGCGGCGAAGCGCGTCCAGCACCAGGGTCTGGTCGTGGAACGTGGTCAGCACGATCACACCGACCTGTGGGTGCCGGGCGACGATCTCCCCGCACAGCTCCAGGCCCGTCACCGGGCCCGCGGAGCTCAGCTTGAGGTCCAGCAGCACCACGTCCGGGAGCGTCGCGCCGATCGTCGCCAGGGCCGCGGCCGGGCGCGCGGCGTGGCCGACGACCGCGATGTCGCTCTCCAGCTCCAGGATCGACCGCAGGCCCTCCCGGACGATGGTGTGGTCGTCGACGATCACCAGCCGGATGCGGTCAGGCATCGGCATCCACCGGAACGTGCACCCGCACCCGCACGCCGCCACCCCGCCGCGGCAGCACCCGCGCGGTGCCGCCCAGCTCAAGCGCACGCTCGCGGATGTTGACCAGACCACCCGGCGGCGCCGCGTGGGCGAGCCTGCGCTGGATCGCGTGCGGTTCGCCCGCACCGTCGTCGGCGACGGTCAGCGTCACCGCGTCGGCGCGGTACGCGAGGTCGACCCACACGCACCGCGCGGCGGCATGCCGGGCCACGTTGAACATCGCCTCCTGCGCGATGTGGAACAACGCGTGCTGCGCGGCGAGCGGCAGTGCGACCGGCTCGCCGCGGGCACGGAAGCGCACCCGCAACGGGGTGGTCGCGCGGAACTCGCGCGCCAGGTCCAGCAGTACGCCACGCATCCCCGCGCGCTGGGTGTCCAGTTCGGACAGTTCAAAGATCGCCGAACGCATCTGGGCGAGCGCCGCACGGGCCAGCTCCTTGGTCACCGCCACCTGCCGGCCGGCCGGGGAACCGGGCTCCTGCTGGCGGCACCACTCCAGGTTCATCCCGATGCTGATCAGGTGCTGCGCCACGCTGTCGTGCAGCTCGCGCGCGATGCGGTGCCGCTCCTGGCTGATCAGCTGCCGCTGCGCGGCCTCGCCCAGCCGCCGGTGCGCCACCTCGAGCTGGCGGTTGCGCTCCTCCAGCTCACGGGTACGCCGGCCGGCATCGGAGTACAGGCAGGCGTTCTCCAACGCCACCGCCAGCTGGCTCGCCACGATCTGCAGGATCGCCACCTCGCTGCCGTCGATCTCGCCCGGCAGCGCGACAAGCAGCGTGCCCGCCGACACCGGCACGCCGACCATGCCGGGCAGTCGCACCGGGCGGCCCTCGGCGCTCGTCCGGCGGGCCAGCGACGCGAACGCCTCCGGCCGCGCGCCGCGGCGGAACGCGCGGCGACCGTCGATCCTCAGCGACACCGCCGGCGCACCGAAGTGCCTGGCCAGCGCGTCCACGACGGCGTCGCACAGTGCGTCCGGGCCGCTCGTGGTCGTGCCAAGGGCCGCGGAGATCGCCCGCAGGGCCTCGACCGCCCGGTCCAGCCCGTGGCTGGTGCGGCGCCACTCGGCGTAGAACGACTGCTTGGACGACCGCGCGCCGGTGAGCAGCTCGAGCCAGGGGTCAGAGCGCGGCAAGGCAGATCTGCTCGACATCCTCCTTGCTCACCGCCCTCGGGTTGGTCGTGATGTATGCGTCGTTCAGGGCGTTCTCCGCGAACCGGGCGAGGTGCTCGCGACGCACGCCGACCTTTGCGAGCCCGGCCGGGACGCCGACCTTCTCGCGCAGCCGCTGCACGGTCGCGATGGCCGCCTCGGCCGCCTCGAACGGGGACAGCCGGGCGGTCTCCACGCCCATCGCGCCGGCGACGCCGACGAACCGGTCCGCGTGGGTGACCGCGTTGAACCGCATGACGTGCGGCAGCAGGATGGCGTTGAGCAGCCCGTGCGGCAGGTCCAGGTAGCCGCCGATCTGGTGGGCGATCGCGTGCGTGGCGCCGAGCAGCGCATTGGTGAACGCGATGCCGGCCTGCAGGCTCGCCCGCGCGATGCCCTCGCGGGCGAGCAGGTCGTCGGGGTCGTCGATGGTCGGCAGCAGGTGGTCGAGGACGCCGCGGATGGCGGCGAGCGCGTGGCCGTCGGACAGGAAGCTCGCCGCCTTGGACACGTACGCCTCGATGCCGTGGGACAGCGCGTCGAGGGCGGTGTGCGCGGAGAGCTCCGGCGGCATCGTGGTGAGCAGGCTCGGGTCGGTGACCGAGATGTCCGGCACCAGCGCGCGGCCGGCGATCGTCGCCTTGAGCCGGCGGCCGGTGTCGGTGATGACGCAGAACTGGGAGACGTCCGCCCCCGAGCCGCCGGTGCTGGGCACCATGACCATCGGCGGGATCGGCTTGCCGACCGTGTCGATGCCCTCGTAGTCGAGGATGTGCCCGCCGTTGCCGGACAGCACGGCGATGGCCTTGGCCGCGTCGATCGGGCTGCCGCCGCCGATGGCCACCAGCACGTCGCAGCCGCTCTCGCGGTACTGCCCGAAGCCCGCCTCGACCTCGGTGTCCTTGGGGTTCGGGGTGACGCCCGACCAGATCTGCCAGGAGACCCCGGCGTCGGCCAGGTGCGGCAGGGCCCGGCCGGCCCAGCCCGCGGCGAGCACGCCGGGGTCGGTGACGACGAGTGCGCGGGAGCCGCCGGCGCGGCGCACGGCGTCGCCGACCTCCGCCAGGCTGCCCACACCGAAGATGGTCTCGGGGATGAGGAACTTCTCCAGCTTGCCTCGGTGTTCCCTGTCTCGGTGTTCCATGGGCGCCCACCTCTCCGACCAGCGTAATCCGGGCCCTGACATTTGCCAGTTGGTCCAGACCTCTTGACGTGATGTGGTCTAGACCACATAGTTGGTGAATCCCGTTCTCACCCTGCAGTCAAAAGGAGAGCGATGTCCGGCATTCGATGGCGCCTGCCGGTGCTCGTGGCCGTCCTGGCCACCGTGATCGGCCTCGTGGCGAGTCCCGCCGAGGGTTCGCAGACCAGCCCTGCCGTGTCGGTGGCGGCGGGGAAGGTCAACCTCGGCTACTTCGTCCAGTGGGGCGTCTACCAGCGCAACTACCACGTCAAGAACATCGAGACGAGCGGCTCGGCGAGCAAGCTCACCCACATCAACTACGCGTTCGGCAACGTGACCAACGGCCAGTGCGCGATCGGCGACTCCTACGCCGACTACGACAAGTTCTACGATGCCGCGTCCAGTGTGGACGGTACGACGGACACCTGGGACGCGGGCGCGCTGCGCGGCAACTTCAACCAGCTGCGCAAGCTGAAGGCCATGCACCCCGGCCTGAAGGTGATCTTCTCCTTCGGCGGCTGGACCTGGTCCGGCGGCTTCGGCCAGGCGGCGGCGAACCCCGCCGCGTTCGCCGACTCCTGCTACAACCTGGTCGAGGACCCGCGCTGGGCGGACGTGTTCGACGGCATCGACATCGACTGGGAGTACCCGAACGCGTGCGGCCTGACCTGTGACTCGAGCGGCCCGAACGCGTTCGCGAACGTGATGAGCGCGCTGCGGTCGCGGTTCGGCTCGGGCAACCTGGTCACCGCCGCGATCACCGCGGACGGCTCGGACGGCGGCAAGATCGACGCGACCGACTACAACGCCGCTTCGCAGTACGTGAACTGGTACAACGTGATGAGCTACGACTTCTTCGGCGCGTTCGACGCGGACGGCCCGACGGCCCCCCACTCGCCGCTGACCGCGTACGACGGCATCCCCACCGCGGGCTTCAACTCCGACGCGGCGATCCAGAAGCTGAAGTCGAAGGGCGTCCCGTCGTCGAAGCTGTTGCTGGGCATCGGTTTCTACGGCCGCGGCTGGACAGGCGTGACGCAGGCGGAGCCGGGCGGCGCGGCCACGGGCGCGGCGCCGGGCACGTACGAGGCGGGCATCGAGGACTACAAGGTCCTCAAGACCCGCTGCCCGTCCACTGGCACGGTCGCGGGCACGGCATACGCCCACTGCGGCAACGAGTGGTGGAGCTACGACACCCCGTCGACCATCGGGGGCAAGATGTCCTACGTCGGCCAGCAGGGCCTGGGCGGCGCGTTCTTCTGGGAACTGTCCGGCGACACCGGCAACGGCGAACTGATCACAGCCATGTCAAACGGCCTGTGACCTGACGCGAGTCCAACACCCACCACCCGCGAGTCCAACACCCGGCACGCGCGAGTCCAACACCGCGGCCACATCCGGAACGTTGGACTCGCGGGTCGGGAACGTTGGACTCGCGGGTCCGGAACGTTGGACTCGCGGGGGTGGGGCTAGGGCGGGGGCGGTTCGGGGGTGTGGTGGCGGCCTACCGGGATGACTAGCGGGGTTCCGCTGACTGGGTCGGTCGTCACCCGGCATGTCAGGTCGAAGACCTCCTCCACCGTCGCCGGGGTGATGACCTCCGCCGGCGTGCCCTCGGCCACGATCGCGCCCGCGCGCATGGCGATGACGTGGTCGGCGTAGCGGCAGGCCTGGTTCAGGTCGTGCAGCACCATCACCACCGTGCGGCCCTCCTCGCGGTTCAGGTCGACCACCAGGTCCAGCACGTCGATCTGGTGCGCCAGGTCCAGGAACGTCGTCGGCTCGTCCAGCAGCAGCAGCGGCGTCTCCTGCGCGATCGCCATCGCCAGCCACGCGCGCTGCCGCTGGCCGCCGGACAGCTCGTCCACCGGACGGTCGGCCAGGTCGGATAGGGACGTCGCGCGCAACGCGAAGGAAACCGCCCGCTCGTCGGCGGCCGACCACTGGCGCCACCACGTCTGGTGCGGCGAACGGCCCCGGGTCACCAGGTCGGCCACCGTCAGCCCCTCCGGCGCGACGGGGGCCTGCGGCAGGATCCCGAGCTGCCGCGCGACCGTCCTGGTCGGCAGGGCGTGCACCGACCGGCCGTCCAGCAGCACCGACCCCGCCCGCGGCGCGAGCAGCCGGGCGAGCGCGCGCAACAACGTCGACTTGCCGCACGCGTTCGCGCCCACGATGACGCTGATCCGTCCGGGCGGTACGGACAGCGACAGGTCGTCCACCACGACCCGGTCGTCGTAGGCCAGCCGCAGGCCCGCGGCACGTAGCTCCACCGTCATCCTCCCGAACCGGCCCGGTTGGCCCTGGTCAGCAGCCACAACAGGAACGGGGCGCCCAGCACCCCGGTGATCACGCCCACCGGCAGCCCGGCCACCTGCCGCGCCAGCAGGTCCGAGCACAGCACCACCACCGCGCCCGCGCAGCCGGACGCCACGAGCGGCGGCGCGGGCGTGCGCGCGAGCCGGCGCGCGATCTGTGGCGCCGCGAGCGCCACGAACGCCACCGGCCCGGCGGCCGCGGTGCCGAACGCCACCAGCCCGACGGCGGCCAGCAACAGCACGAGCCGCGCGGGCTGGACCGGCGTGCCGAGCCCGGCCGCCACGTCGTCGCCGAGGTGCAGGGTGCGCAGCCAGCCGCTCAGCACGAGCGTCACCGGCACCAGCACGGCCACCGCCACCAGCAGCGGCCCGGCCTGCCGCCACGTCACGTCGTCGAGGTTGCCGACCAGCCACCCGACCGCCTGCTGCGCCTCGTGCAGCTTCGCCCGCGCCAGCAGGTAACCGGTGGCGCTCGTGCACATCCACGACACCCCGATGCCGACGAGCACGATCCGGTACCCGGTCGTCCCGCGCCGCCACGCCAGCGCGTAGATCACGATCGCGGTCACCACTCCGCCGAGCAGGCCCAGCGTCTGCGTGCCGAGCCCGGCGCCGACCCCGAGCACGATGCCGCCGACCACGGCGGTGGTGGCGCCCGCGGAGATGCCGATGACGTCCGGCGCGGCCAGCGGGTTGCGGGTGACCGTCTGGAACACCGCGCCCGCCATGCCGAACGCGACGCCGACGAGCAGGCCCGTCAACGCCCGCGGCAGCCGCCAGTCGTACACGACGACCTGGTCGTAGTAGTCCCCCTTGCTCACCAGCGCGGCCAGCACCCGGCCGACGCCGAGCGGCCGGTCGCCGACCGTCATCCCCACGCAGAACGCCGCGAACGCGAGCAAGGCCAGCACCACGCAGACGGCGAGTGGCCGCACCCGCAGCACCCCCGACACGGGCGGCGCGGACAGCCGGAACCAGACGGCGGTGGCACTCACAACTCCGCCAGCCTGCGCCTGCGCACCAGCGCGATGAAGAACGGCGCCCCGACGAACGCGACGACGATGCCGACCTCGGTCTCCCCCGGCCGCGCGACGAGCCGGCCCACGATGTCCGCCGCGAGCAACAGGATCGGCGCCAGCACCATCGAGAACGGCAGCAGCTTGCGGTGGTCCGGCCCGGTGACCGCCCGCGCCACGTGCGGCACCACCAGGCCCACGAACACGATCGGCCCGACGACCGCGACGGCCGACCCGGTCAGCAGCGTGACCGCGGCCGCGCCCCGCAGCCGCACCAGCCCGACCCGGCGGCCGAGCGCGGTGGCCACGTCGTCGCCAAGCGCCAGGCTGTTCAACGCGGGCGCGCACGCGAGCGCCAGCACGACGCCGGCCAGCACGAACGGCAGCACGCGCACCACGACGCCCGAGTCCTGGCCGGCGAGCGAGCCCGCGGCCCAGAACCGGTAGCGGTTCAGCGCGGCCGGGTCGAGCAGCGAGATGCCACTGGTCAGCGACGTCAGCAGTGCGGTGATCGCGACCCCGGCGAGCGCCAGCTTGACCGGTGTGGCGCCACCGCGCCCGATGCTGCCGAGCAGGTAGACGACCACGCTCGCGGCGAGCGCCCCGGCGAACGCGACGGCCAGGTAGCCGTACAGCGAGGCCATGCCGGTAGCGGCGACCGCGACGACGATGCCGAACGCCGCGCCCGAGCTGATACCGAGCAAACCCGGGTCCCCCAAGGGATTGCGCGTCAGCGCCTGCATGATCGCACCCGCGAGCCCGAGCGCCACGCCGACGAGCAGGCCGAGCAGCGTGCGCGGGAGCCGCGCGCCCCACACGAGCGCCTCGACGTCCGAAGGGCCGCGGCGCAGCAACGCGGACAGCACGTCGCCGGGCGGCACCGTGCGGGTGCCGAGTGCCAGCGACAGCAGGCAGAGCACGACCAGGGCGCCGACCGAGGCGATCAGCAGCCGGGTCCGCATGCCGGTCACCATACCGACTTAGTTAGGTTAGGAATACCTCACTCGATTGTGTTAGGTTCGCCTAACTTGACCGCGCGATCCGAATGAGGAGCCCATGTCTCGCACGGCCACGATCGTCGTCCTGCTCACGGTGCTGGTGCTCGCCGCATGCGGGGTGTCCGACCCGCCGCAGGCGGAGCGTCCCGCGGGCGAGGACGGTGCTGGAGCGGCGTTCCCCGTGTCGGTCGAGCACAAGTACGGCACGACCGAGATCCCGAAGGAGCCGAAGCGGGTCGTCACGCTCGGCCTGTCCGACCAGGACGCGGTGCTGGCGCTCGGGGTGAAGCCGGTCGGCGCGGTGGACTGGTTCGCCGAGCGCCCGTTCGGGGTGTGGCCGTGGGCCAAGGACCGGTGGGGCACCGACACGCCGCAGCTCGTCGGCGAGCGCGACGACGTCGACCTCGAGAAGGTTCTCGGGCTCAAGCCGGACCTGATCCTGGCCCTGTACTCGGGGATGACGAAAGACCAGTACACCGAGCTGTCCAAGATCGCGCCGACCGTGGGCCAGCCGAAGGACTTCGCGGACTACGGCGCGCCGTGGCAGGACATGACGAAGATGACCGGCGAGGCGCTGGGCAAGGCCGGCGAGGCCGACAAGCTGATCAAGGACATCGACGCGAAGTTCGCCGACGTGCGCGACGCGCACCAGGACTGGAAGGGCAAGTCGGTCGCGGTCGTCGACCCGTACCAGCCGGGCAGGTACGCGGTGTTCCAGAAGACCGATCCCAAGGCCGTCTTCATGTCCGAGATGGGTTTCGTGGTGCCGAACGCGATCAACGAGGCGGCCGGGGACAACAACGCCGCCGAGGTGTCCAGCGAGCGCGCGGACCTGATCGACACGGACCTGCTGCTGTTCCTGACCGCCGACCCGTCCGCGCAGGCGCGGGTGCGGGCCGACCCTGTCTACAAGGGACTGTCGGTGGCGAAGGAGAACCGGGCGATGTTCGTGCCGTACGCGCAGCCGCCGATCGGCGCGGCACTGTCGTTCAACACAGTGCTGAGCATCCCCTACGCCCTTGACGAGTTCGTGCCGCTGCTCGACAAGTCATGAGCGAGCTTGCGAGCGAATCATCGGCACCGGGCGCGTTCCGGCTGACCGGGGCGCAGGCCGGAGTCTGGTACGCACAGCAGGTCGAGCCGCACGGCACGGCGTTCAACATCGCCGCCTACCTCGACATCCGAGGGCCGGTCGACCTGGCGCGGCTGACGCGGGCGATCGCGACGGCGGTGGCCGACGCCGAGTGCCTGCACGTGCGCTTCGACGCCACGCCGCGCCAGTACGTCGTGCCGCCCGGCGAGATCTCCGTGCCGCTGCTGGACTTCCGTGCGGAGCCGGATCCGGACGGTGCGGCCATGGCGTGGGCGCTCGGGGAACGGGCGCGCCGGGTGGACCTCACCCGAGGGCCACTGTTCGCCCACGCGCTGCTGCGCCTCGCCGACGACCGTGTGTGGTGGTACCAGCGCTACCACCACATCGTCGTCGACGGCGTGGGCATCGCGCTGCTGGTCAGGCGCGCCGCCGACCTGTACGGCGCCGCCGGACCGTCCGAGGTGGACTGGCCGCTCGGCGGGCTCGCCGCGGCCGAGGAGGCCTACCGGGCGAGCGGGCGGTTCGGGACGGACCGGGCGTTCTGGCACGGGCGGCTCGCGGACGCGCCGGAGCCGGCCCGGCTGCTGGAGCCGGCCGCCGAGCCGCCGGCCCGGCTGGTGCGCCACCGGTCCACTCCGGACGGTGCGCGGCTGCGCGCGGGCGCGGAGCGGTCCGGGGTGCGGCCGTCGCGGCTGCTGGTGGCGGCGGTGGCCGCCTACACGCTGCGGGTCACCGGCGCGCCGGAGGTCGTGCTGGGCCTGCCGGTGACCGGGCGGGCCGGGGCGGCGCAGCGGTCGGTGCCGGGCATGGTGTCGAACGTGCTGCCGCTGCGGGTGGCGCGGCGGGACACGCTGGGCGAGCTGGTGGCCGCCGTGGCCGGCGAGGTGTGGGACGTGGTGGCGCACAGCCGGTTCCGGGCCGAGGAGCTGGCCCGCGAGCTGGGCGTGGCGGACGGCGTCGCGGGGCTGGCCGGGCCGACGGTGAACGTCATCGGGTACGCCCCGGACCTGCGGTTCGGCGCGGCGACCGCGACGCTGCACGACGTGTGGCCCGGCCCGGTGTCGGACCTGACGGTCACGGTCATCGAGCAGCCGGACGGCGAGTTCGCGCTGGACCTGGACGCGGACGCGGCGGTGTGCGGACCGGGCGAGCTGGCCGCGCACGAGGCCGGCCTGCTCGCGATGCTCGACGCGATCGCCACGGCGCCGGACGCGCGGCTCACGGACGTGGCGCTGGTGCCGGACGAGGCACGCGTGCTGGCCCTGGGCTCGGCGCCGCGCGAGACCGAGGACGTGACGTGGCCGGGCCTGGTCGAGCGGCAGGCGCGGCGCACGCCGGACGCGGTGGCGCTGGTGTGCGAGGACGAGTCGCTGACGTACGCGGAGCTGAACGCGGCGGCGAACCGGCTGGCACGGTCGCTCGTCGCACGCGGGGTGCGGCCCGAGGACGTCGTCGGGGTGGCGCTGCCGCGGTCGACGTCGCTGGTCGTGGCGTTGCTCGCGGTCATGAAGGCGGGCGCGGCGTACCTGCCGCTGGACACCGGCCACCCGGCGGAGCGGCTGTCGTTCCTGGCCACCGACGCGGGGGCGCGGCTGGTGCTCACCCCGGCCGACCTCGACGCGGACGCCTTTGATCCGTCCGATGTGGACATCGAGGTGCCCCTCGGCGCGGCGGCGTACGTGATCTACACGTCGGGCTCGACCGGGCGCCCCAAGGGGGTTGTCGTCACGCACGACGGAATGGGCAGCCTGGTCGCGACCGCGGTGGACCGGCTCGGGGTGAGCGCGTCGAGCCGGGTCGCGCAGTTCGCGTCGGCCGGGTTCGACGTGGCGGTCTGGGACCTGTGCATGGCGCTCGGCACCGGCGCGCGGGTCGTGCTGGTGCCGGAGGCGCGCCGGGTCGCGGGGCCGGAGCTGACCGGCTACCTGGCGGCGCACGGCGTGACGCACATGATCCTGCCGCCCTCGCTGGTGGCCGCGCTGCCGCCGGACTGCCGGCTGCCCGAAGGCGGCCTGCTGGTCGTCGGGACCGAGGCGGTGCCGGCCGAGCTGGTGGCGCGCTGGTCGTCGACCATGCGGGTGGTGGTCGCTTACGGGCTGACCGAGGCAACCGTGAACTCCACGCTGTGGCAGGCGGAGCCGGGCCGGGCGGGGCCCGTGCCGATCGGCGGGCCGGACCCGAACACGCGGCTGTACGTGCTGGACACGGCGTTGCGGCCGGTCGGCGTGGGCATCGCGGGCGAGCTGTACGTCGGCGGGCGGGGGCTCGCGCGCGGCTACGCCGGGCAGCCGGGCCCGTCCGCGACGCGGTTCGTGGCGGACCCGTTCGCCGGGCCGGGCGCGCGGATGTACCGCACGGGCGACCGGGTGCGGTGGGGCGAGGACGGGAACCTGGAGTTCCTCGGCCGGTCCGACGGGCAGGTGAAGATCCGCGGGCACCGGGTGGAGCCCGGCGAGGTGGAGAGCGCGCTGCTGCGCCACCCCGGGGTCCGGCAGGCCGCGGTGGTGGCGCGGCCGGACCTGCGGGGCGGGCTGCGGCTCGTCGCGTACGTGGCCGGCGAGCCGGCGGGGCTCCGCGAGCACGTGGCCGCGCACCTGCCGGACTACCTGGTGCCGTCGGCGGTGGTCGCCGTGGCGGACCGGCTTCCGTTGACGCGCAACGGAAAGCTCGACGTGGGCGCGCTGCCCGAGCCGGACTGGGCGGGCCTCGCCGGCGACGCGGCACCGGGCACGGACGCCGAGCGGGCGCTGGCGGAGGCGTTCGCGGCGGTGCTGGGGCTGCCGTCGGTGGGCGTGCACGACAGCTTCTTCACCCTCGGCGGCGACAGCATCGTGGCGATCCAGCTGGTGAGCCGGGCCCGCGCGGCCGGGCTGGGGATCACGCCGCGCGACGTGTTCCGGCAGCGGACCGTGGCCGCGCTGGCCGCGGTCGCCACCCGCCTGGACTCCGCGCGGCCGCACGACGACGGCGTCGGCACGGTGCCGGTGACGCCGATCGTGGGCTGGCTGCGGGACCTCGGCACGCCGGTGGACGGCTTCCACCAGTCGCTGCTCCTGCCCCTCCCCGTCGCCGGCATCGGCGCCGCCGAGCTGGCCGCCGCGCTGCAACGGCTCGTGGACCACCACGCCGTGCTGCGCGCCCGGCTCACTCCCGAGTGGACACTCGAGGTGCCGCCGCCGGGGCCGGTCGACATCCTCGACGGGGTCGGCGCCGGCGCGGACGTGGCGTTGCAACGACAACTCGCCGCGGCCTGGCTGGCGCCCGCCGAGGGGCGGATGCTGCGCGCGGTGTGGTTCCCCGGCGAGGGACGGCTGCTGCTCGTCGCGCACCACCTCGTCGTCGACGGGGTGTCGTGGCGGATCATCGCCGGGGACCTCGCGGCGCTGCTCGCCGGCGGCGACCCGGCTCCCGTCGGCACGTCGGTGCGGACCTGGGCGACCGGGCTCGCCGCGGTGGACCGGTCCGGCGAGATCCCGTTCTGGCGCGACCAGCTCGCGGGCCCCGTCCGTCCACTCGGGACACGACGGGTGACGGCGGCGGACACGGCGGCCACCGCGCGCGCCCGGACCGTGACGCTGCCGCCGGAGGTGACGGCGCCGCTGCTGACCACGGTCCCCGCGGCGTTCCACGGGTCGGTCACCGACGTGCTGCTCACCGCGCTCGCGCTCGCGGTCACCCGCTGGCGCGGCGGGGACGAGGTGCTGGTCGAGCTGGAGGGCCACGGCCGCGAGGAGCAGCTCGTGCCGGGCGCGGACCTGTCGCGCACGGTCGGCTGGTTCACCACGACGTACCCGGTGCGGCTGCGGCCCGGTGCGGGTGGGCCGGCCGCTTCGGTCAAGCGGGTCAAGGAGCAGCTGCGCGCGGTGCCCGACCACGGGATCGGCTACGGGCTGGTCCGTGACCGGGTGCCCGGCGCGCCACCGGAGCTGCTGTTCAACTACCTGGGCCGGTTCGACGGCGAGATGCTCGGCGGCGGCCCGGACCAGTCGATGCCGCTGGGGCGCGCGCTGACGATCGACGCGCTGGTGCGCGACGGCGCGCTCGCCGCCACCCTGACCTGGCCCGACGGCGTGCTCGACGACGTCGACGGCTTCGCCGCCCGGTGGACCGGGGCGCTCACCGAACTGTCCCGTGTGGACGGTGGCGGGCACACGCCGTCGGACTTCCCGCTCGTGGCCCTGGACCAGGCGCGGGTCGACGAGCTGGGCCCGGGCGTGGCCGACGTGCTGCCGGCCTCGCCGCTGCAGGAGGGCTTCTACTTCCACGCGCAGGGCGACGACGTGTACGTCGTGCAGCAGACCGTCGAGTTGCGTGGCGTGGTCGACACGTCGCTGTTGCACCGGGCCGCGCAGGCCGTGCTGGACCGGCACGCCCCGCTGCGTGCGTCGTTCCGGCAGCTGCCGGACGGTCGGCTCCTCCAGGTCGTCGCGGACGGCGTCGCCGTGCCGTGGCGGGAGGCGACCGGCGACCCGGCGGCGGTGGCGGCCGACGAGCGCGCGGCGGGCTTCGACCTCGCACGCCCGCCGATGCTGCGGGCCGCGCTCGTCCGCGACGGCGACCGGAGCTGGGTGGTGCTGACGCTGCACCACATCGCGACCGACGGCTGGTCCGCGCCGCTGCTGGTCCGCGAGCTGCTGGCGTGCTACGGCCCGGCCGGGCTCGCGCCGGTGCCGCCGTACCGCCGCTACCACGAGTGGCTCGCCACCCGTGACCACGACGCGTCCCGCACCGCGTGGCGGGCCGCACTGTCCGGTGTGGACTCGCCGACACGGCTGCCGGGCACGCGCCCGGGGAGCACGCCCCGTCCGGAGTCGCTGACCGTGTCGGTTCCGGCCGACCGGCTGACGGCGGTGGCCCGCGCCCGCGACCTGACGCTGAACACGGTCGTGCAGGGCGCCTGGGGCCTGCTCCTCGGGAGGCTGACGGGCCGCGAGGACGTCGTGTTCGGCACCACGGTGTCCGGCCGTTCGTCCGATGTGGACGGCATCGGCTCGATGATCGGCCTGTTCGCGAACACGCTGCCGGTGCGCATGCGCTGGCGCGCGTCGCAGCCCGCCGCCGAGGCACTGGCGGAGCTGCAGGCGGGCCAGTCGGAGCTGACCGGCCACCACCACGTGGGACTGGCGGAGCTGCAGCGGCTGGCCGGGTTGCCGGAGCTGTTCGACACGCTGCTGGTGTTCGAGAACTACCCGCTGGACACCACGATCACCGACCCGTCCAGCACCGTCTCGGTGGGCGACGTGTCGGCGTACGGCACCGGCCACTACCCGCTGGCGCTGATCGTGCTGCCCGGCGAGGAGCTGACGATCCACCTCGAGTACGACGCCGCCCGGGTGAGCCGCGAGTCGGTCGCCCACATCGGCGAAGGCCTGACCCACCTGCTGGGCGAGCTGGCGAAGGACCCGGCCCGCCCGGTCGCCCACCTGGCCCTCACCGGCGCGGGGCCGCTGACGGGCCCGAAGCTGCCCGTCCCGGCCTGCACGGTGACCGACCTGTTCGACGCCCAGGCCGCCCGCACCCCGGACGCGGTGGCCGTCGTCGGGGACGAGGCACTCACGTACCGCGAGCTGGCCGCGTGGTCGGCGGCGGTCGCGGACCGGGTGCGCGGCGGCGTGGTGGCCGTGGAGATCCCCCGCTCGCCCGAACTGGTGGTGGCGCTGCTGGGTGTGCTGCGCGCGGGCGCGGTCTACGTCCCGGTCGATCCCGGCCACCCGGCCGAACGCCGGGACTTCCTACGGGCGGACTCCGGCGCCACGACCGTGCTCACCGCGGCCGATGTGCGAGCCGCGCGCGATGAGGCAACCCCGCGGCCGTGCCCGGCCGGGCCCGGCGACGCCGCCTACCTGATCTACACCTCCGGATCCACCGGACAGCCGAAGGGCGTGGCCGTCCCGCATCGGGCGCTGGTCAGCCAGCTCACCTGGCTGCGCGGCGAGTTCTCCCTCGGACCCGACGACCGGGTGCTGCACCACATCTCCGCCGGGTTCGACCCCTCCCTGCTGGAGATCCTCTGGCCGCTCACCACCGGCGCCGCCGTCGTGCTCGCCGGGCCTGCCGGGCATCGCGACCCCGCCGAGCTGGCCGCCACCTGCCGCCGGCACGGGGTCACCACGCTGCTCACCGTCGCCTCGCTGCTCCCGGCCCTGCACGACGCCGGACTGGGCGGGCTGCGCGTGTTCAGCGGCGGCGACGCCCTGCCCGCCGCGGTCGCCGACCGGTGGGCCGGGCCGCTCTACAACGTCTACGGCCCCACCGAGACCACCGTCCAGGTCACCTGCTGGCAGCACGACGGCACGACACCCGTCCCCATTGGACACGCCGTCGCGAACACCCGCCTGTATGTGCTCGACCACTACCTGCGCCCTGCGGACGAAGGCGAGCTGTACGTCGCGGGCGCACAGCTGGCCCTCGGCTACCACCAGCGGCCCGCGCTCACCGCCGGCCGGTTCATCGCCGACCCGTTCGGCGCGCCCGGCGAGCGCATGTACCGCACGGGCGATCTCGTGCGCCGCCGCGAGGACGGCAGCCTCGTCCACCTCGGCCGCGCCGACCAGCAGGTGAAGGTCCGCGGCAACCGCGTCGAGCTGGGCGAGATCGAGGCGTGCCTCGCCGCCCACCCGGACGTCACCGCGGCCGCGGCCACCGTCCACGGCACCCGCCTCGTCGGCTACGTCACGCCGTCCACAGTAGACACGAAGACGCTGCCGGTGGACGGCCTGCCCGTGCCGCCGGACGTGCTCGTCGCGCTCGACGAGCTGCCCCGCACCTCCGGCGGCAAGGTCGACCGCGACAAGCTGCCCGAACCCGCCGCACAGCGACAGACTGCCGCGCCACGGAACGACCGCGAGCGGGCCCTGTGCGAGATCTTCGCCGACGTCCTCGACCTCGACCGGGTCGGCGCGGACGAGGACTTCTTCGCGCTCGGCGGCGACAGCATCCTGTCGATCACCGTGTCCGGCCGGGCCCGCGCGCAGGGCGTCGACGTCAGCCCGCAGGACGTGTTCGCCCACCGCACCCCGGCCGCGCTGGCCGCCCTCGCCGCACCCGCGCCACCGGCCGCGGCCGACCCGGACGGGATCGGCGACGTCCCGCTGCTCCCCGTCGTGCACCACCTGCGCGAGCGCGGCGGGCCGATCGACCGCTTCACACTGTCCATGCTCGTGCGCACCCCCGCCGGCGCCACGCTCGAGCGGCTCACCGTGGCGTTGCAAGCGGTCCTGGACCGACACGACGGCCTGCGCCTGAAGCTCACCACCGTCGGTCCACTGTGGTCACTCCAGACGGAGCCGCACCGAACCGCCGAGGTCCACCGGGTCGACGTGCGCGACCAGAACCTCCGTGCGGCGATCTCCCGGGAGTCCGCCACGACAAAGCTCGCGCCCCAGGACGGCGTGATGCTGCGGTTCGTGTGGTTCGACGCCGGCGAAACGCCGGGCCGGCTGCTGATCGTCGCGCACCACCTCGTCGTGGACGGCGTGTCGTGGCGGGTCCTGTTCACCGACCTGGCCGCCGCCTGGCACGGGCGGGTGCTCGACCCGGTGCCCACGTCGCTGCGCCGCTTCACCCGCGCGGTCGCCGAGCAGGCCACCACCGCCAACCGGCTGGCCGAGCTCCCGCACTGGACCGGCACGCTCGCCCCCGGCGCCGACCTCGTCCCCGGCGCCCGGCCCGGCACCGTGGCGGACCTGCACACCCACACCGCCGAACTGTCCACGACGGACACCGAGGCGCTGCTGCGCGGCGACGTGACGGCGACCGTCCTCGCCGCCCTGCGCACCACCGTCACCGGCTGGCGCGGCGACGCCGACCTGCTCGTCGACGTCGAGCGGCACGGCCGCGAGGGCGAGGACGACCTGTCCCGCACGGTCGGCTGGCTCACCAGCGTCCAGCCCGTCCGGCTGCCCGCGTCGGCGACCACGCCCGACGCGGTCGGCGAGCTGCTGCGCGCCGCGCCCGACCGTGGGCTCGGGTACGGCATGCTACGCCACCTCAACGCGCAGGCCGCGCCGCTGCTCGCGCGGCTGCCGCCCGCGCAGGTGCTGGTCAACTACTTCGGCCGCTTCCCCGCGGCCCGCGACGAGGACTGGGCCCCCGCACCCGAGGCCGACGCGCTCGACCCGCTGCCCGACCCGGACCTGGGGATGCCGCACGTCCTCGCGCTCGACACGATGTGCGCGCAGACCCCGGACGGCCCGCGGCTGCGCGCCACCTGGACCTGGACCGGCCTCGACGACAAGGACGTACGGGCCGTCGCGGACGGCTGGCTCACGACGATCCGCGAGCTGGCCGGGGCCCGCGACCGGGTGCTCGACCGCGTGCGGACGGTCGCCGGGCAGCCGGTCGAGGACGTCTGGCCGCTGTCCCCCTTGCAGGAGGGCCTGTTCTTCCACGCCGGCTACGACACCGCGGGCCCGGACGTCTACACCGCGCAGAGCGCGATGGACTTCGCCGGGCGCCTCGACGTCGACGCCCTGCGCAAGGCGTGCGCGACGTTGCTGGCGCGCAACCCGAGCCTGCGGGCCGGGTTCACCGGCGACGGCCTGCCCGGCCCGGTCCAGTTCGTCGCCGAAGCGCCCGAGCTGCCGATCGAGGTCGCCGACCTCACGGGCGTGCCGGACGCGCGGGAACGCGCGCAGCAGCTGATGGACGCCGACCGCACGGTCCGGTTCGACCTCGCGCGGCCGCCGCTGTGCCGCATGCTGGTGATCCGCTTCGGGGACGGCGCCGACCGGCTCGTCACCAGCCACCACCTGATCCTGTGGGACGGCTGGTCGCAGGGCCGCTTCCTCGGCCAGCTGCTCGCCCTCTACGAGCGGGCCGGCGACGACCGCGACCTGCCCGCCCCCGGCGCGTACCGCGACTACCTCACCTGGCTGTCCACACAGGACACGCAGGCCGCCGGGGCCGCGTGGCGCGACGCGCTCGCCGGGCTGGCCGAGCCAACGCTCGTCGGCCGCGCGGAGCTCGCCATGCGGCCGGTCATCCCCCGCCGCCACCTGACGACCGTCGACCCGGCCCCGCTGACCGCCACCGCACGCGCAGCCGGGGTCACGCTGAACGCGCTGCTCAACGCGGCGTGGGCGCTGGTGCTCGCGAGCACGACCGGGCGCGGCGACGTGGTGTTCGGCACGACCGTCGCGGGCCGGCCGACCGAGGTACCGAACGTGGACAGCGCCATCGGGCTGTTCCTCAACACGGTCCCGGTCCGGGTCACGCTCGATCCACACGAGACGGTCGCCGCGCTGCTGACCCGGATCCAGGACCAGCGCACCGCGCTGATGCCGCACGAGTACCTCGGGCTGGGCGAGCTGCAGCACGCCGCAGGCCACGCGCCACTGTTCGACACGCTGTTCGTGCTGCAGAACTTCGTCGACGCGGACGGCTTCGCCGCGCTGGGCGAGCGGTACGGCATCACCGACGCGAGCGGCGTGGACGCGACGCACTACCCGCTGACCCTGGTCGTCACGCCCGGCGAGCCGCTGCGGGTGAAGCTCGAGTACCGGCCGGACGTGGTCGACGACGCCATGGCCGGGACGTACCTGGCCCGGTTCACCACGGTGCTCACCCGGCTCGCCGCCGATCCGGGCGCGCTGACCGGCCGGCTCGACCTGCTGCTGCCCGGCGAGGAGACGGCGCCGGACGGCGACCGGCATCCGGTGCCGGACGAGACGGTGGCGGATCTCCTTGCCGCACAGGCACTCCGCACGCCCGGCGAGACCGCGCTGGTGTTCGGCGACGCGACGCTGACGTACGCGGAGCTGGACGCGCGCATCGACCGGCTGGCCCGGCTGCTGCTCGCGCGCGGCGCGGCGCCGGAGGCGGTGGTCGCGCTCGCGCTGCCGCGGTCGACCGAGATGGTCGTCGCGCTGTTCGCGGTGCTGCGCACCGGCGCCGCCTACCTCCCGCTGGACCTCGACCATCCGGTGGACCGGCTGCGCCTGATGATCGCGGACACGGCACCGGTGTGCCTGCTCTCGACGTCCACAGTGGACCCGGCGCTGTCGGCGGACGCCGTCCGGCTGGACGACCCGGCGGTGCTGGCCGAGCTGGCGTCGCTGCCGGCCGGGCCGCTCACGGGCCGGACGTTCTCGCTGGACCACCGGCGTACGTGATCTACACGTCCGGTTCGACAGGCAAACCCAAAGGCGTGGTCACCCCGTACCGCGGGCTGACCAACATGCAGCTCAACCACCGCGCGGAGATCTTCGGCCCCACTCTCGCGAACGCCGGGCGGCGGCTGCGGATCGCGCACACCGTGTCGTTCGCGTTCGACATGTCGTGGGAGGAGCTGCTGTGGTTCGTCGAGGGCCACGAGGTGCACGTGTGCGACGAGGAGCTGCGCCGCGACGCGGAGGCGCTCGTCGCGTACTGCGAGCGGCACGAGATCGACGTGGTGAACGTGACGCCGACCTACGCGCAGCTGCTGTTCGAGGCCGGCCTGCTGGAGGGACACGTGCCGCCGCTCGTGCTGCTCGGCGGCGAGGCGGTGCCGGACGCGGTGTGGCGGCGGCTGCGCGACACGGACGGCACGTCCGGCTACAACCTGTACGGCCCGACCGAGTACACGATCAACACGCTCGGCGCGTCCACAACGGACAGCGAGACGCCGACGGTCGGCCGGCCCATCTGGAACACTCGCGGCTACGTGCTCGACACGCGGCTGCGGCCGGTGCCGCCGGGCGCGCCGGGTGAGCTGTACATCGCCGGGATCGGGCTGGCCCGCGGCTACCACGACCGGCCCGGCCTGACCGCGGCCCGGTTCGTGGCCGACCCGTTCGGCGAGCCCGGCGACCGCATGTACCGCACCGGCGACCTCGTCCGGCGCCGCCTGGACGGGAACCTGGACTTCCTCGGCCGCACCGACGACCAGGTGAAGATCCGCGGCTACCGCGTGGAGCCGGGCGAGGTCGAGTCCGTGCTCGCCGCGCACCCGGCCGTCACGCAGGCCGCCGTGATCGTCTCGTCCGGCCGGCTCGTCGCGTACGTCGTGGGCGACACCGACGTGCGGGCGTACCTGAAGGAGCGGCTGCCGGACTACATGGTCCCGTCGGCCGTCGTGACGGTCGACCGGCTGCCGCTGACCGTCAACGGCAAGCTCGACGTCGCCGCCCTGCCCGCGCCCGGCCTCACCACAACCGGTCGCGACCCGGCCACCCCGACCGAAGAGGTCCTGTGTGGACTGTTCGCGGAGGTGCTCGGCGTACGGCGCGCCGGTGCCGACGACTCGTTCTTCGACCTCGGCGGCCACTCGCTGCTCGCCACCCGGCTGATCGGCCGCGCCCGCACCGCGCTGGACGTCGACCTCGCCATCCGGGACCTGTTCGAGGCGCCGACCGCCGCCGAGCTGGCCGCCCGGGTCGACGCGGCCGGCGCGGCGACCCGGCCGCAGCTCGTGCCGATGACGCGGCCAGACGAGATCCCGCTTTCGCCCGCGCAGCAACGGCTCTGGGTCATCCAGCAGCTCGAGGGCCGGTCGGCCGCCTACAACTTCCCGCTCGTCTTCCGCCTCCGCGGGCGGCTCGACCTGGCCGCGTGGGAGGCCGCGCTCGCCGACGTGGTGGCCCGGCACGAGGCGCTGCGCACGGTCTTCCCCGTGCACGACGGCGTGCCGTACCAGCGGATCGTGCCGGACGCCCGCCCGGTCGTCGAGGTCGTCGAGTACACCGGCGGAACGATCGCGGACGCGGTGGCGCGGCCGTTCGACCTGGCCACCGAACTCCCGCTGCGGGTCACGGTCGCCCGGTTGTCCGACGGGGACAATGACGGCGAGCACGTGGTGGTCGTGCTGCTGCACCACATCACCACCGACGAGTGGTCCGACCGCCCGTTCCTGCGTGACCTCACGACCGCCTACACCGCGCGGCTCGCCGGCCGGGCGCCGGACCTGCCGCCGCTGCCGGTGCAGTACGCCGACTACACGCTCTGGCAGCGCGCGGTTCTCGGCGACCCGGCCGAGCCCGGCAGCGTGGCGGCCACTCAGCTGGACTTCTGGCAGCGCACGCTCGACGGCGCGCCGCAGGAGCTGCGGCTGGCCACCGACCGGCCGCGGCCGGCGCACCCCACGTTCCGCGGCGCGGCGGAGATCGTCACCCTCCCGCCGGGCTTGCGGGAGCTCGCCGACCGGACCGGTGCCAGCATGTTCATGCTGGCGCACGCGGCGGTGGCGGCGCTGCTGCACCGGCTGGGTGCCGGGTCCGACCTGCCGCTCGGCGCGCCGATCGCCGGCCGGGCCGACGGCGCGCTCGACGAGCTCGTCGGCTTCTTCGTGAACACGCTGGTGCTGCGCACGTCCGTGTCCGGGTACCGGTCGTTCGCCGAGCTGGTCGCGGCCGTGAAGGATGCCGACCTGGCGGCGTTCTCGCACGCGGACGTGCCGTTCGAGGCGGTCGTCGAGCGGCTCAACCCGGCCCGCTCGGCGGCGCGCAACCCACTGTTCCAGGTGATGGTCGGCTACCACCACGTCGCGGACGAGCGGCTCGGCCTGCCCGGGCTGACCGCCGAGCCGGTGCCGCCGCCGGGCCGCACGGCCAAGTTCGACCTCGTGTTCAGCTTCACCGAGCACGCCGCGGACGGGCGGATCGACTGCCGCCTCGAGTACGCCACCGACCTGTTCGACGCGGACACCGCCGTCCGCCTCGGCGCCCGGCTGCGCACGCTGGTCGCCGCCGTCGTCGCCGACCCGAACGCGCCACTGTCCGATGTGGACCTGCGGACGGACGCGGAGCGGCACCAGGTGGTCGAGAGCTTCAACGCGACCGCCCGCGACGTCCCCGCCCTCACCATGCCCGAGCTGTTCGCCCGCTGCGTGGCCGCGAAGCCCGGTGCCGACGCGGTCGTCGACGGCACCACGACGTTGACCTACGCCGGCCTCGACGACCGCGCCAACCGGATCGCGAACCTGCTGCGGCGCCACGGCGCCCGGCCCGAGGACGTCGTCGGCCTCGCGATGCCGCGGTCCGCCGACCTGGTGGCCGCCGTGCTGGCGATCGGCAAGCTCGGCGCCGCGTACCTGCCGCTGGACCTGGCCCACCCGGCCGACCGGATCGCCTACCAGCTCGACGACGCCGGCGCCCGGCTCGTGCTCACGACAGAGACCGCCACCGGCAAGGTCCCCGACACCGCCGCGACCCGCGTCGTGCTCGACGAGCCGGACGTCCGGCTCGACGACACCCGGGCTCCCGAAACCAGACCGTTCGGTTTGGACTCGGCGGCGTACGTGATCTACACGTCCGGCTCGACCGGGCGGCCCAAGGGTGTGGTCGTGCCGCACGACGGGATCGCGTCGCTGGCGGCCACCGCGATCGACCGGATGCGGCTGCGGCCGGACAGCCGGGTGCTGCAGTACGCGTCGGTCGGCTTCGACGTGGCGGTGTTCGAGCTGACCATGGCGCTGTGCGTCGGCGGCACGCTCGTGCTCGCCCCCGAGGAGGTGCGCACGGCGGGCCGCGAGCTGTCCGAGTTCCTGCACC
This sequence comes from Actinophytocola sp., assembly GCA_035995025.1. Lineage (GTDB taxonomy): Bacteria > Actinomycetota > Actinomycetes > Mycobacteriales > Pseudonocardiaceae > Actinophytocola. Next base: position 107,563 of record DASYKY010000057.1, on the reverse strand, counting down.
GCGAGCGGATCACGCACCTGATCCTGCCGCCGTCGCTGGTGTCGGCGCTGCCGGCGGACGCCGTGCTGCCGGCCGGCGCGACGATCCTGGTGGGCACCGAGACCGTGCCGCCGGACCTGATCGGCCGCTGGGCGGGCAGGCTGAACGTGCTCGCCGCGTACGGGCTGACCGAGGCGACGGTGAACTCCACGCTGTGGCAGGCGGATCCGGCGTGGCCCGGGCCCGTGCCGATCGGCGTGCCCGATCCGAACACCCGGGTGTACGTGCTGGACGAGGCGCTGCGGCCGGTGCCACCGGGCGTGACCGGCGAGCTGTACGTCGCCGGACGCGGGCTCGCGCGCGGCTACCTCGGCCGCCCTGGCCTGACCGCACAGCGGTTCGTGGCCTGCCCGTTCGGGCTGCCCGGAACGCGGATGTACCGCACCGGCGACCAGGCGAGGTGGCGCCGCGACGGGGTGCTGGACTTCCTGGGCCGGGCCGACGACCAGTTGAAGATCCGCGGGTTCCGCATCGAGCCGGGCGAGATCGCGGCCACGCTGGCCCGGCACCCGTCCGTCCGGCAGGCCGCGGTGGTCGCGGACCGGTCGACGGCGGTGACCCGGCTGGTCGCGTACGTCTCCCCGGCCACCTCCGCCGACCTGCGGGCGTACGCCGCCGAGTTCCTGCCGGGACACATGGTGCCGGCCGCCGTCGTGCCGCTGGACGGGCCGCTTCCGTTGACCCCCAACGGGAAGCTGGACCGGCGCGCGCTGCCCGCGGTGGACTGGGCGGCGCTGGCCGGCGACGACCAGCCGGCGACACCCGCGCAGCGGCGGCTGGCGCGGGTGTTCGCGGAGCTGCTCGACCTGCCGTCGGTGGGCGTGCACGACAACTTCTTCGCGCTCGGCGGCCACTCGATGGCGGCGATGCGGCTGTGCGGGCGGGTGCGCGCGGACCTGGGCGTGGACGTGACGATCCGGGACGTGTTCGACGCGCCCACCGTCGCGACGCTCGCCGCGCGGCTGGGCGAGGCCGGCCGGTCGTCGCCGGCCACCCGCCCGGCACTGACCCGCCGCAAGCACGCCGGGCCGGTGACCGCGCCCGTGCAGCGCAACCACGACGGCGGCGTTGACCAGGAGTTCGCGCTGACGTGGTCCGATGTGGACTCCAGAGCGCTGGACGCGGCGGTCACCGACCTGCTGGCCCGGCACGAGCCGCTGCGCGACCCGGCGCTGTTCCGGGTGTGGCGCGACGGTGGGGTCGTGCGGCTGACCACGAGCTACCGCGTGGCCGACGAGTGGTCGGTCGTGCCGCTGCTGCGCGACCTGCACGCGGCGTACGAGGCGCGCCGGTCCCGGCACGCTCCCGAGTGGACGGACCTGCCGGTGAGCTACGCGGACTACGCCGCGTGGGCGGCCGAGATCCTCGAGGCGGACGGCGAACGCCAGCGCGCCTACTGGCGCGACCGCCTCGCCGGCCTGCCCACGCCGGCGCTGCCGACCGACCGTCCTGGCCCGGCGAGCGACACCGCGGACGTGCTGGGCTTCGTGCTCGACGCGGACCTGCACGCACGGGTCGACGAGCTGGCCCGCTCGACGCGGACGAGCCTGTTCATGGTGCTGCAGGCCGCATTGGCCGTGCTGCTCACCCGGCGCGGCGCGGGCACCGACCTGCCGATCGGCACGCTCGTTGCCGGGCGGACCGACCCCCGGCTGGCGGACCTCGTGGGCTGCTTCTTCAACACGATCGTCCTGCGCACGGACACGTCGGGCGAGCAGGGCCTGCGCACGCTGCTCGCCCGGATCCGCGAGTCCAACCTGGACGATCTGGCCCACCCGGACGTCCCGCTCGCGGACCTGCTTCCCGGGCGGCCGCAGGTGATGCTGGTCCACCACGAGCAGGCGGGGCTGCCGGCCGGGATCACCGCGGTGCCCACCGGCCGCACGGCGTCCGACCTCACGCTGGCCTGCTACGAGCCGGCCGGCGCCGGGCCGGTGGCGTGCTATCTGCACTACCGCACGGACCTGTTCGACCGCGCCACCGTCGAGGGCCTGGCCCGCGAGCTGGTGGCGATCCTGGAGATGGAGGCGTGATGACGAACCCGTTCGAGGACCCGGATGGCACCTACCTGGTCCTGGTCAACGACGAGGAGCAGCACTCCCTGTGGCCCACGTTCGCCGAGATCCCGGCCGGCTGGCGCACCACGTTCGGCCCGGCCGAACGCGACGCGTGCCTCGCCCACGTCGAGCAGACCTGGACCGACCTGCGGCCCAGGTCCCTGCGGGAGCGGATGGCGAACTAGCCGGCGTGCGAGGTCAGGTAGCCGCCCATGGTGCGGAAGTAGTCCGTCGCCGCCAGCTCCGTGCCGTCGTCGAGGCGCAGGCGGCGCAGGAGCAGCCCGTGGTTGCGGCCGCGGCGGGCGTCCGCGCCGGCGACGATCACCACACCGTCGCCCTCGCGGATGAAGACGCGCCCCGGCGTGCCGCCGTACCGGCCGGCCGACACCGCGGCCGAGACCACGCGCAGGCGGGTGGATCCGTGGTGGCAGAAGGCATTCGGGTACGGGTCGGACTGCGCGCGCACCAGGCGCGCCAGGTCCCCGGCCGGCCAGCCGAAGTCCATCCGGCTGTCCTCGACGGACCGCTTGTGGAAGAAGCTCGCCTTCGCCGGGTCCTGCTTGGCGAACTCCCGCTTCCCCGACGCGATCGCGTCCAGCGCGTCGACCACGATCGGGCCGATCAGGTCGACCGTGCGGTGGAACAGGTCCGTGGCGGTGTCGTGCGGGCCCACCCGGACCGCGCGCTGCAGCACGATGTCTCCCGCGTCGAGCGTCTCGTTCATCAGGTGCGCGGTCACGCCGACCTCCGGCTCCCCGTTGAGCAGCGCCCAGATCACCGGCGCGAACCCGGCGTAGGCCGGCAGCAGCGAGTCGTGCACGTTCAGCGTGCCGAGCCGGGGCAGCTCGAAGACGTGCGGCGGGATCCAGGTGCGCCAGTTGTTCGCCACGATGACGTCCGGGGCGGCGTCCTTGAGCGCGGACACCACGTCCTCGTCCGGCCGGTTGCGCACCACGACGGGAACTCCGTTGTCCCGCGCCAGATCCGCCACCGAGTCGCTCCAGATCGACTCGTACGCGTGCGCGCTCGCCGGATGCGTCACCGCGAGCACCACCTCGTGTTCGGACGCCAGCAACGCCTCGAGCGTGCGGTGCCCCCACGTCTGGTACCCGAATACGACAACGCGCATGAACTCTCCCATGTCCGATCTATTTAGGTTAGGCTAACCTGAGTCGCGTTCCGAGGGAAGGACGGGCATGCCAGCAAACCCGGTGTACGACGTGATCGGAGTGGGCTTCGGACCGTCGAACCTCGCCCTGGCGATCGCGGTCGCCGAGCAGGACCGGCCGGTGCGCGGGCTGTTCCTCGAGCGGCAGCCGCGGTTCGGCTGGCACCGCGGGATGCTCATCGAGGACGCCACCATGCAGGTGTCGTTCCTCAAGGACCTCGTCACGATGCGCAACCCCGTCAGCGAGTTCAGCTTTCTGTCCTATTTGCACAGTGCGGACCGGTTGGTGGACTTCATCAACCAGAAGTCGCTCTTCCCGCTGCGCGTGGAGTTCCACGACTACCTGGAGTGGGCCGCGGCCCGCCTCCAGCACACCGTGCGCTACGGCCACGAGGTGATCGCGGTCGAGCCGGTGGCCGAGGACGGCGTGGTCACGGGCTTCGACGCGATCGCCCGGCACGGCGCGGACACCACGACCTACCGGGCCCGCAACCTCGTGTTCGGCATGGGCCTCGAGCCGCACCTGCCCGACGGCGCGGTGCTGTCGGACCGGGTGTGGCACAACAAGGATCTGCTCGCCCGCGTCGAGCGACTGTCTTCCGCGCCGCGGCGGTTCGCGGTCGTCGGCGCCGGGCAGAGCGCCGCCGAGGTCACGAAGTTCCTGCACGACCGCTTCCCGCACGCCGAGGTGTGCGGCGTGTTCTCGCGCTACGGCTACAGCCCGTCGGACGACTCGCCGTTCGCGAACCGGGTCTTCGACCCGGACGCGGTCGACCAGTTCCACGCCGCGCCCGAGCACGTCAAGGAGATGATCCTCGACTACCACGCCAACACGAACTACTCCGTGGTGGACACCGGCCTGATCGAGGAGCTGTACCGGCGCACCTACCAGGAGAAGGTGCTCGGCACGCCCCGGCTGCGGCTGTTCAACGTCTCGCGGGTGGCCGAGACGGTCGAGTCCGGCGACGGCGTCCGGGCCGTCGTCGAGTCGCTCACCACGCACGAGAAGACCGTGCTGGACTGCGACGTCCTCGTCTACGCCACCGGCTACCGGCCCGCGGACCCGTTGCGGCTGCTGGGAGACGTCGCCACGCTGTGCCGCCGCGACGAGCAGGGCAGGCCGGTGGTGGCCCGCGACTACCGGGTGGACACCGACGGCGAGCTGCGGGCGGGCCTGTACCTGCAGGGCGCCACCGAGCACACGCACGGGATCTCGTCGTCGCTGCTGTCGACGACCGCCGTGCGGGCCGGGCAGATCCTGCGGTCGATCACCGCGCGCCGGGACGCACCTCACTGGCCGCTGGCCGGCGCGATCGAGTAAGCATTGGGGCGTGTACGACTACGCGAACCACTACTCCAGCCTGCGCTTCGCCGACCTCGGCGACGGAATCCTCGAGGTGGCCATGTCCGCGCCCGGGCGGCTCAACGCCGTCGGGCACGAGGGCCACCGCGACCTCGCAGGAGTCTGGCAGTCGATCGACAAGGACCCGGACGTGCGGGTGGCGATCATCCGCGGCGAGGACGGCGTGTTCTCCTCCGGCGGCGACCTCGACCTGATCACGGACATGTCGCGGGACTTCGCGGTGCGCATCCGCGTGCTGCGCGAGGCCCGTGACCTCGTCTACAACGTGATCAACTGCGCCAAGCCGATCGTGTCCGCCATGGAGGGCCCCGCGGTCGGCGCCGGCCTCGTGGCGGGCCTGCTCGCCGACGTGTCGATCGCCGCGCGGGACGCCCGGATCATCGACGGGCACACCAAGCTGGGCATCGCGGCGGGCGACCACGCGGCGATCGTGTGGCCGCTGCTGTGCGGCATGGCGAAGGCCAAGTACCACCTGCTGACCTGCGAGCCGCTGTCCGGCGAGGAGGCGGAGCGGATCGGGCTGGTGTCGCTGTGCGTCGAGCAGGCCGACCTGCACGACACGGCCCGCAAGGTGGCGAAGCGGCTGGCGTCGGGCTCGCAGTCGGCGATCCGGTTCACGAAGTACGCGCTGAACAACTGGCTGCGCCAGGCCGGCCCGCTGTTCGACACGTCGCTCGGGCTGGAGTTCCTGGGCTTCGACGGCCCGGACGTCACCGAGGGCGTGGCGGCCATCCGCGCCAAGCGCCGTCCGGACTTCTCCGGCCCGGCATCGGAGTAGCGCGCTACGGGTAGTCGCGCGGTCACGGATAAGAACCTTGCGACCATATGTAGTACACCTGCTATCGTTTGACAGACACATTCGATAGGAGGTGGGACCGTGGCCGTGGTGAACGAGGCGGATGCGCCGGCGCGTGGGGTGCGCCAGGTGAGGGCGGACGTCGTACTCGAGGTCAACGACCTGCGGATGCGGTATGGCTCGACGGATGTCCTGACCGGGGTGAACTTCGTGGCTCGCCCCGGCGAGGTGGTGACGCTGCTGGGGCCGAACGGCGCGGGCAAGACGACCACGATCGAGATCCTGGAGGGGTTCCGGATGCGCTCGGCCGGCGACGTCCGCGTGCTGGGCGTGGATCCGGCGCACGGGGACGAGAACTGGCGGGCGCGGCTCGGGGTGGTGCTGCAGTCGTGGCGCGACCACGGGCGCTGGCGGGTGCGTGAGCTGCTGGAACATCTGGGGCTGTACTACGCGCCGTACTCGACGGCCGGCATCCGGCGGCCGTGGGACCCCGACGAGCTGGTGAAGGTCGTCGGGCTGACCGAGCACGCGAACAAGAAGATCAGCAAGTTGTCCGGCGGCCAACGCCGCAGGCTGGACGTGGCGATCGGCATCGTCGGGCGCCCGGAGCTGCTGTTCCTGGACGAACCGACCGCGGGCTTCGACCCGGAGGCGCGCCGCGAGTTCCACGACCTGGTGCACCGGCTGGCCGACGAGGACACGACGATCCTGCTCACCACACACGACCTGGACGAGGCGGAGAAGCTCGCCGACCGGATCCTGATCCTGGCCGGCGGCACGATCATCGCGGACGGGTCGGCCGACGAGCTGGCCCGGCGGATGTCGACCGAGGCCGAGGTGCGCTGGACGATCGACGGCCAGCGGTTCGTGCACTCCACGCAGGACGCGACCGGGTTCGTACGGGAGCTGTTCATCAAGCACGACAAGGCTGTGGCCGACCTCGAGGTGCGCCGGGCGAGCCTCGAGGACGTGTACATGGCGATGGTCCGGGAGTTCGAGTCGGGCCGCACGGACGCGGCGGTCCGCGAGTTCGAGGTGGTGGCCCGATGAGCGAGCCTGCGAGCGAACCAATGTCACAGGGCGACCGCGAGCGGCTCGACCGAGCCTGCGAGGGGGAGTCGTGAGCGAGCCTGCGAGCGAACCAATGTCACAGGGTGAGCTTGCGAGCGAACCAGAAGGCACCGGGCGACCGCGAGCGGCTCGACCGAGCCCGACGATGTTCGCCGCGCGCGCCGGTATGGCACGCGGCCGGATCGAGCTGCGGCAGACGTTCACCAACCCGCAGGACCTGTGGAACTACTTCTTCCCGACGCTGATCTTCCTGGTCGTGCTGTTCTTCATGAAGGGCGCCGCGGTGCCCGGCACGAGCTTCAACCTCGGCGCGCGGACACTGCCCAGCGTGCTCGGCATGAACGTGGCGTTCGCCGGCCTGGTGACGCTGATGATGGGCCTCGCGCTGGAGCGCGAGGACGGCACCCTGCTGCGGGCCAAGGCGGTGCCGAACGGGATGTTCGGCTACCTCGTCGGCAAGCTGGTGCTGGTCTCCGGGATGGCGCTCGCGAGCATGGCGATCATCCTGGTCCCCAGCTCGTTCATGCTGGACGGCCTGGCGCTGACCAGCGTCACCGCGTGGATCACGCTGCTGTGGGTGATGGTTCTCGGTCTCGCCGCGACGATCCCGCTCGGGGCGATCTTCGGCTCGCTGTTCTCCAACCCGCGCAACGCCGGCGTGATCATGTTCCCGGTGATGGGGCTGGTCGCGATCTCAGGGATCTTCTACCCGATCTCGGGCTTCCCGGTGTGGCTGCAGGACGCCGCGCAGGTGTTCCCGATCTACTGGCTCGGCTTGGGGATGCGCTCGGCGCTGCTGCCGAACGACCTCGCGGCCGTCGAGATCGGCGAGTCGTGGCGGCACCTGGAGATGATCGGCGTGCTGGGTGCCTGGGCGGTCGTCGGCCTGGTCGTGGCCCCCATCGTGCTGCGCAGGATGGCCCGGCGGGAGTCGGGCTCGAGCGTTGCGGCACGGCGCGAGAAGGCGATGCAGAGCGTTCGATGACTGAGACGATCTACAACCGGATCGCGGTCCTGCGGGTCGAGCGAGGGGTCTCGCGCCGGCAGCTCGCGGACGCGGTGGGCGTCCACTACCAGACGATCGGCTATCTGGAGCGGGGCGAGTACAGCCCGTCGCTGTACCTCGCCCTGCGGATCGCGGACTACTTCGAGGTGGCGGTCGAGGTGGTCTTTTCCACCGCGCCGTTCCCCCGAATCGGTGATTCAGAGCAGTCCGCTTGACACTGAGGCTGTCCTTTTCTGTCGGTGCTGTCTTCATAATGGCTGACATGGCGGAGAGCAGCGGCAGCATGGCAACGGACGCGGCGGTCCCGGCCGAGACCGCCCCGTCAAGTCCGATGTCGTCGGCCACGGTGTCGTTCGGCAGCGTGCCGACCGAGCTGGGCGACGTGCTCGCGGCGGTCACGGCCGACGGGCTGGTGGCCACGGCGTTCACCGACTCGCCACACATCCGCGCGGCGGTCGCGGCGCGGCTCGGTCTCGTCGACGCCGAGGACGAGGCTCCGGCGGCCGGGGTGCTCGACCAGCTGCGCGAGTACTTCCGCGGCAGACGCCGGGTGTTCGACGTCGCCGTCGACTGGCGGCTGATGTCCAAGGCGCAGCGCCGGGTGCTGGGCACGCTGTACGAGACCGTGCCGTACGGCAAGGTCGTGACGTACGGCGAGCTGGCCAGCCGCAGCGGGTCGGAGATCCCGCCGCGCGGCATCGGGTCGATCATGGGCAGCAATCCCATTCCGATCGTGGTGCCGTGCCACCGGGTGGTCGCCGGCGACGGGCTAGGCGGGTTCAGCGGCGGGACCGGCGTCGAGTCCAAGCGCAGGCTGCTGACGCTCGAGGGATACCTGCCACCCGGTCTCTGGTAGCCGCCCTTGATGCGATACTTATTCGTGCCATCCCGTCACGAATATGGGGAGCATCCATGGCCGTCTCCCGGCCGGTGGTCAGCCGGCGTCGCGAGGTCGGCGGCGGCAGCGCGAGGTCGCTGCTGACGACCGTCCTCGGTGAGTTCGTGCTGCCCCACGGCAAGCCGGTGTGGACGGCCACCCTGGTCGACGTGCTGGCGTTGTTCGGCGTCGAGGAGAAGGCGGCGCGCCAGGCGCTCGCCCGGACCGCGGCCGAGGGCTGGCTGAGTTCCGACCGGGTCGGCAGGCGGGTGCGCTGGAGCCTGACCCGCCCGGGCCGGCGGCTGCTGGCCGAGGGCGCGGCGAGGATCTACGACTTCGGCAGCGGCGAGCGCCGGTGGGACGGCCGGTGGCTGGTGCTGCTCGTGTCGGTGCCGGAGACCATGCGCGACCTGCGGCACAAGCTGCGCACCCGGCTCAGCTGGGCCGGTTTCGGCTCGCCGACCGCGGGCGTGTGGGTCACCCCGCACCCGGAGGTGGAGGCCGACGCGAAGCTCATCCTGGACGAGCTGGACCTGTCCGCCCAGGCGATGTCCTTCCTGGCGAACTACGGCGCGCTGGGCGAGGAACGCGACATGGTGGCGAGCGCGTGGAACCTCACGGAGGTGGCCGAGCGCTACGACACGTTCATCGCCGAGTTCGCCGACCTGACACCGGACACGCCGGACGCCGTGCTGCGCGCCCAGACGCTGCTGGTGCACGAGTGGCGGCGCTTCCCGTTCCTGGACCCGCAGCTCCCGGCGGACCTTCTGCCGCCGAAGTGGAGCGGCACCACGGCCACCGCGCTGTTCAACGACAAGCACGTCCGCTGGCGCACCCCCGCCCAGGCCCGGTGGACCGAACTGGCCACCGAGTAGCCGGGCGGGCGTAGCCCGCCCTTGTGCAGGCTCGCGGGCAAGGCGGAGCGCCAGGCGCAGTCGGCGGGCACGGTCGGCAGGCACGGTCGGCAGGCACGGTCGCGACCTTTCACCCCGGCGTGACCACCGTCTTGCGCAATCTGCACGGCGACCAGGCCCCACTGCGACGGCACGGCCACCGGACCTCGCCACTTCGCACGATCACCGGCTCTCACTGCCCGGCGGGCCACCAGTCTCATCACTTTGCGCGGTCACCGGTCCTCGCCAACCGGCGCAGCCACGGCTCTCGCCGCCCGGCACAGCCACCAGACCCGCGCCAACCGCTCGGCCTTCGGCGCGGCCACCGGACCATGCCAAACGGCGCGGGCCACCGGCTCTCGCCACCGGACCTCGCCACCCTGCGAGGCCGCCCGGGCTCACCGACCGGCGCAGTCGCCAGTCTTGCCACACCACGCGGCCACTGGACCTCGCTCATCGGTGCCGCTTCGCCCGGCGCGCCGCGACGCGCACCGGCGCGAGCGATCACCCTGGGCCGATCACCGCCGAAACTCGCCACCCAGCGCAGCCACCGGACTTGCCAACCGACACGGACCACCGGACTTCGCCACTCCGCGCGGCCACCAGACCTCGTCACCGGTGCCACTCCGCCCCCGGCCCGCCGCCGCGCGCACCCAGCGCGAGCGATCAACACAAGCCGACCACCAACGAAACTCACCTCCCGACACGGGCCACCAGACCTCAACACTCCGCGAGACCGCCAGCACTCGCCACACGGCGCGGCCGCCAACCTCGCCACTCCGCGCGGCCACCAGACCTCGTCACCGGTGCCACTCCGCCCCCGGCCCGCCGCCGCGCACACCCAGCGCGAGCGATCAACGCAAGCCGACCACCAACGGAACTCACCTCCCGACGCGGGCCACCAGACCTCACCACTCCGCGAGACCGCCAGCACTCGCCACACGGCGCGGCCGCCAGTCTCGCCACTCCGCGCAGTCAGCAGACATCGCCAATCGGTGCCGGGGCTCTCGGCGCGGGCGATCAAACCACGCCGATCGCCGAACGTCCGTGCCCGTCGGGCCGACCGAGTGCCGCGCGCCCGGGCTCCGGCTGGCCGGCGGCGACCCTCGGATCGCTCGGTGTGCCGAGCGATCCGAGGGCGCCACCGGCACCTCCCCCGTCAGGCGGCGGCGTCGTGTTCAGGTGCGGGTGGGGCCTCCTCCGGGTCGGGCGTGGTGTCGGGCTCGGCGGCGGCGCGTTGAGCCAGGTGGGCGAGCTTGGCCTGGTGGCGCGCGATGAGGCCGTGCTTGCGGCGGGCTTCGAAGGCCGCGCGGTCGGCGGCCGCCGTCGCGCGGCGGTGGCGCAGTAGCTCCAGCCTGCGCCGGACGGCGGGCGGGGGCTCGGTCACGGCGCCCCCGCCACCGTCCGGTCAACCGGCGATGTTCGGGTTGTCGATCGCCCATAACCAGGTGCCGTCTGGCTGGCGGTGGGCGATCTCGACGGTCACGCCCCCACCGACCAGGCGCGTCGACGTCAAGGCCAGGTCACCGGCGATCACGGCCGGTTGCTGCTCGCCGGGCTCGAAGCGCGGCGCGTCGGCGACCAGGTCCTCGTAGACCGCGCGGATCTCGGCGTGGCCGGCCGCGAAGTCGCCGCTCGGGAAGGCCAGCACGGCCTCCGGTTCGTACAGCGCGACCAGCCCGTCCACGTCCCCCTCGTTGGCGCGCTCGACGAAGAAACGCCCCAGGTCATCGGGGGTGGTGGCGAGCTGGTGTCGGGTCAGGTTCGGCATGCTCCGCACTGTGCCACGGGGGTACGACAAAAACCGTTGGACCGACGGCGGCGGCCGTGGTTGGGTCTGCGGCACGCCCTCGAGCCGAGAGGAGGTGAGAGCGATGTTCGCCGATTCGATCATGCGCTCACACCCCGTTGCTCGGGCGTTCGCGCGGGGCTGAGCGCCCTCTGCAAAGGAATCACGAATGACCGATCTGGTCGTGCGCCCGCTCGTCGCGGGCGAGGAAGACCTGTTCCTGTCCCTGACCGAACCCGCGCTCGTCGGCGTCCAGTCCGCCGGGCGCGACTACCGCGAGCTCGCCGGCCTGGGCCAGTACCGTCCCGAGTGGACATGGCTGGCGCTGCGCGGCGACCGCGTGGTCGCCCGTGCCGCGTGGTGGGCCGGCCCCGACGACGACAAGCCGATCGCGCTGGACTGGCTGGACTTCGACGCCGGCGAGTCCGCCGCGGCCGTCGACATCCTCGGCGCCGCCGGGTTCGACGCGGAGTACTGCCTGGTCCTTCCGCCGCACTGGCGCGACGACCCGGCGACCCGCGAGGCCGGCGAGGCGCGGGTCGACGTCGCCCAGCAGGCCGGCATGAAGCCGTTCGTCGAACGGTTGCGCTACACCTGGACGCCGGCCGACGGCGTGCCGGACCGGCCCGGCCGGCTGCGGTTCGAGCCCGAGCCCGACGACGAAAGGATCTTCGACGTCCTGCGCCGCATCGCGCACGGTTCCCTCGACGCGCACGAACGGCGCAACCTGGAACAGGGCGGGCCGGACGCGGCGGCGCGGGACGAGCTGGACTTCCTGCACTGGATGCCGTCGCCGCGCGAGTGGTGGCGTTTGGCGTACACAGTGGACGGTGAGCTGGTGGGGCTCACCGTGCCCGGCCGCAACTACCACAGCCCGACCATCGGGCTGGTCGGCGTCGTACCCGAGCAGCGCGGCAACGCCTACGCCTATGACCTGCTCGTCGAGGCGACGCACCTGCTCGCCGCGGAAGGCGCGGCACAGGTGACCGCGGAGACCGATACGACGAACACGCCCATGGCCGCGACGTTCGCCCACGCCGGCTACCCGATCACGCAGGAGAGGATCTACCTGAAGTGACCGATCCGCTCGCCGCCGCGCGGTACGCGCGGCTGACGTGGAACACCCCGCTCTCCGACGAGCACGCCGAGCTGCTGCTGGACCGGCTCGAGCCGGCCGGGCGGATCGTCGACCTCGGCTGCGGCTGGGGTGCGCTCCTGCTGCGCGCGGTCGCCCGCGGCGGCACGGGCATCGGGGTGGACACGGACGCCGATGCGCTGGACCGCGCGCGGCGAGCGGCTCGCGGGCTGCCGGTGGAGTTCGTCGAGCAGCCGGCCGGCTCGTGGCGTGGCACCGCGGACCGAGCGTTGTGCGTGGGCTCGGCCCACGCACTGGGCGGCACGCGGTCGATGCTCACCGCGCTGGCGTCGGTGGTGCCGCGCGGACGGGTGCTCGTCGGCGACGGCTGCTGGCACTCGCCGCCGAACCCGGCCGCGCGCGCCATCTTCGGCGACGACGTTCTGCCGCTCGCCGATCTGGCAACGGCATGCCGCAGCGCCGGATGGCAGATCCTGCACCTGAGCACGGCGGACCAACGCGAGTGGGACGACTTCGAGTCACGCCACCGGGCGGGACAGCGCGAATGGCTGCTGGCCAACCCGGAGGACCCACGCGCGCCGGAGATCCGAGAAAGGCATGACGAACGGGAGCAGGAGTACCTGACCGCGTATCGCGGCGTGCTCGGGTTCGCCTACCTGGTACTGGCGCGCTGAGCGGTAACGGCTCGTTCGCAGGAACGACCTTCACAATGACGGGTCGCCGTCCGTAGCTGGAGGAAGCCGATGAGTGGGATCTTCATCTCGCATTCCTCACACGACAAGGAGTTCGTGTTCCGGCTCGCGGTCGACCTGGTCGAGCGGGACTTCGACGTCTGGTACGACACCTGGAAGCTGCACGTCGGCGCGAAGCTCTCCGAGACCATCCGGGCCGCCGTCGGCGGGAACGCGTTCTTCGTCGTCGTGTGGTCGAAGTCCGCGGCCGCCTCGGAGTGGGTGACCCGGGAGGTGGCGTGGGCGCTCGACGAGGAGGAGTCGTCGGGTCGCACGATGCTGCTGCCCGTCACGATCGACGGCACGGAGCTGCCGCCCCGCCTGCGCGACCGGATCTATGCCGACCTCTCGACGGACTACACGAGGTCGCTGACCGAGCTCGTCGCCCAGCTGCGCGACCGGGTCCCGGCGGGCGACGGTGGACTGCCGCCGGAGCACGAGCTGATCCCGCTCGTCTCGACCGGCGGCATCCATCTCGACGCGAGCATGCTGCGCCGCCGGATCGAGGCCCTGCGCGAGCGACTGCCGGCCGATCACGTGATCCGGCCGGGCCAGCTGCGCATCGCGCCCGAACCGGGCTACGAGTCGTTGCGCACGGCGATGTTCCACCGGCTGGACCACATCGCCGAGGATCCCTACTACACGCGGGAGTTCGCCGAGGACTACCGCAACCGGTGTGAGTTCTTGGTGCGCAAGGAGGAGGAGCTCCAGGCGAAGCTCGCCGACCTGCTGACCGTGTGGGGACTGCGCGGCAAGCGCTACCACGGGTTCGCCGACGTGAGCCGCTGGTACTGGCGTCTCGCCCGAACGCAGCTCATCGGCGAGATGTCCTACGCGCAGAACCCCGACGAACCGAGGATCGACTTCGGCGTGGACTGCCGGAAGATCGTGTACAGCAACAAGATGCTGGAACGCTTCTACGACGTCGAGGATCTGGGCAAGGTCGACCTGATTCCCGGCAAGGCGGGCGGCGGCAACTACTCGGCCTGGATCGGCGCGGACCTCTCGCTGATGAAGCGGGTGAGCGAGTACGGCGGCGCGGGCCGGGAACCGCTGGGCCAGTACCCGGACGTGCTGGAGAAATGGATCCTGCCGCAAATTCTGTACTACGAGAAGACCTTCGACGACTGGGCCGCCCTCGACACCTATGCCGTCGGGCTGGGCTAAGGCGCCCGGTCAGATGTCCAGGCCGGGGAAGAGCTTCGCGGCGTTGCCGCCGAGAACGCCGCGCACCACGTCCGCCGGCAGGCCCAGCCCGGCGAAGGCGCGGGCGTTGTGGGCCACGCCCGGGATGCCGGGCCAGTCCGTGCCGAACACCATCCGCGACGCGAGCCGTTCGAAGTCGAAGCGGGCGTAGTACTCCGGCAGCTTCTTCGGGGGCAGGCCGGCGATGTCCAGCCACACGTTCGGCTTGGCCAGCGCCAGGAACGCCGCCACGTCGTACCACCAGCCGCGGCCGCCGTGGGCGAAGATCACGTCCAGGGCCGGGAAGTCCTCCACCACGTCCGCGAGCAGGGCCGGGTCGCCGAAGCGGGCACGCGCGCCCGGGAACGTCGACGATCCCGTGTGGACGATCACCGGGACGCCGCGGTCGGCGCAGACCTGGTACGCCGCGTACATCTCCTTGTCGGCCGGGGAGAACGCCCCGTGGACCGGGTGCACCTTCAGGGCCACCGCGCCCATCGACAGCTGACGCTCCACTTCGGACGCCAGCGGGTGGTGCAGGTGCGGGTTCACGTTGGCCACCAAGCGAAAGCGCACCGGGTTGTGGTCCACGAGCGGCAGGTTGTCCTCGATCGGCTGGATGCCGGTGGCCCGCGGGCTGTACTCGCAGAACAGCAGCGCCCGGTCCACGCCCTCGGACTCGAACAGCTCGTCCAGCGCCGCCGGCACCGGGTCCCCCGCGGGCGAGTACGCCGAGCGCCAGTCGTAGCGGCCGGCGAAGTCCACCGCCCACTCCCGCCACGCCGGCTTCAACGTCGACAGGCGCGGCGCGTGCACGTGCGCGTCGACCAGGGGCACCCCGTCCAGCATCAGGTGAGCACCGCCGGGGGCTCCACCGCCGCGACCGGCCGCACCACCAGCTCCTCCGCCACCAGGTCGCGCAGCACGTTCCGCCGGATCTTGCCCGTCGCGGTCTTCGGCAGCTCGGTCATCCGCACCACGGCACGCGGCCGCTTGAACGCCGCCAGCCCCTCGCGGCACCACCGCACCAGCGCGTCCGGGTCGATCGTGTGCCCGGGGGCCGGCACCACGCAGGCGATCGGCTTGTCCAGCCCTTCGGCGTCCCGCCCGGCCACGACCGCGACCTCCGCCACGTCCGGGTGTTCGAGCAGCCGCTCCTCCACCTCCGCGGGCGACACCCAGATGCCGCCCGCCTTCAGCATGTCGTTCGACCGCCCGAGGCAGGTGAACGTGCCGTCCTCGTTGCGCACGTACGTGTCGCCGGTCCGCAGCCACTCGCCCTGGAAC
This sequence comes from Actinophytocola sp., assembly GCA_035995025.1. GTDB lineage: Bacteria > Actinomycetota > Actinomycetes > Mycobacteriales > Pseudonocardiaceae > Actinophytocola. Next base: position 92,205 of record DASYKY010000057.1, on the reverse strand, counting down.
ACCGCGCGCGTCGTCTCCGTGCGGCACCAGTAGCCGGTCGCCACCGACGGTCCCGACAGGAACAGGTCGCCGGGCACGCCGAACCCCTCGATCGGCGTGCCGTGCTCGTCGCGGATCTCCACGCGGTAGCCGCCGACCGGCGTGCCGGACGAGCCAGGGTGGACCTGGCCGGGCCGGTTCGACAGGAAGATGTGCAGTGCCTCCGTCGACCCGAGCCCGTCCAGGATCTCCACGCCGAACCGTTCGCGGAACCGGTGGAACAGCACCGGCGGCAGCGGCTCACCCGCCGACACGCCGTGGCGCACCGACGCGAAGCTGTCGTCCGGCACGTCGGAGTGCAGCAGTGCCGAGTAGAACGTCGGCACGCCGAAGAACAGGGTCGGCCTCTCGGCGGCGGCGAGCCCGGCCATCCGCGCCGGCGTCGGCCGCCCCCGCGCCAGGATGGTCGTCGCGCCCACGGCGAGCGGAAAGAACGCCGAGTTGCCCAGCCCGTAGGCGAAGAACAGCTTGGGCACCGACAGGCACCGGTCCGCGGGCGTCACGCCGAGCACGCCGGTGCCGTACAGCTCGCACACGTCGCGCACGCTGCCGTGCCGGTGCATCGCGCCCTTCGGCTTGCCGGTGGTGCCGGACGTGTACAGCCACAGCGCGGGCGAGTCCGGCCACGTCGAGTACGGCGCGGCGAGCTCGCCCGCGGCCCGCAGCTCGCTCCACCGCATGCCTTCGAGGTCGGCCGGGCCGTCCAGCACCACGTGCGCCACCTCGGCCGCCACCTCGGACGACACGGCGAGGGCGGCGCGCGCGGTATCCGCGAACTCCACCGACACGCACAGCACCCGCGCCCGCGAGTCGGCGAGCACCGTGGCCAGCTCGCCGCCGGTGACCATTGTGGACACCGGGACGGGGACGGCGCCGAGGTACATCGCGCCGAGGATGCCGGTCAGCAGCTCCACGCCGTCGGCCATGCAGAGCATGATCCGCTCCTCCGGCCGCACCCCGATGGCACGGAAGCCGGCCGCGACCCGGCGGGTCTCCTCGGCTAGCTGGGCATAGCTGAGCGTGACGGATCCCGACACGACCGCGGGGCGGTCGCCGTGGCCGTCCCGGAGGTGGCGGTCGAGCAGGTACTCGGTCGCGTTGAAGAGAGTCATCATTGACCGCCAAGGGATCAGGGCAGGTAGACGTACTCGTAGTCGAACGGTTTTCCGTTGATGCCGTTGCGGGGCGGTGCGACCCAGCCGGCGATCTTGCCGCGTTCGTACACAGGGTGCATCAGCGACCGGACGAACGCCAGGTCCTCGCCGGTCGGCAGCCACTTGTGGTGGGCGGCCTGCCACGTCTGCTCGTCGACGATCGTGCCGTCCGGCGTGACGTGGAAGCCCGCGCTGACCCCGACCGACCGGTTGAACCCCGGATGCGGCAGCGCGAACCGGAAGGAGAGCTCGGCGCCCTCCAGGATGCGGTTCCACCGCTTGATCCCGGTCTCGCAGTCGGCGATGTACTCGCCGCGCAGGTCGAGGTTGAGCGCCAGCAGCGTGGAGAGCTCCTCGGAGCTCCAGGTCCCGTCGGCGTTGGGGCGGTCGAGGAAGACGCCGTCCTCGGTGAGCAGGTGGTCGTCCTTGCGGCGGGTCTCCTGCCAGCGGCCCTTGAGGCCGGCGGTGAAGTAGTTGGCCGCGTTGGTCGACGTCTCGCTGCCGAACAGGTCCAGCGAGACCGTGTAGTGGAAGTTGACGTACTTCTGGAGGATGTCGAGCGGGATCCCGCCGTGCGGCCCGATGTCGAGCGTGTCGTGCTCGCGGATCAGCGCCGCGCTGCGCTCCACGACGCGGTCGACACCGGTGGTGCCGACGAACATGTGGTGCGCCTCCTCCTTGAGCATGAACTCGCACGTGCGTGACAGCGGGTCGAACGCGGACTCCTTCAGCGTGCCGAGCTGGTACTTGCCGTCCCGGTCGGTGAAGTAGGTGAACATGTAGAACGCCAGCCAGTCGGCGGTCTCCTCGTTGAACGCGCCGAGGATGCGCGGCGAGTCGGGGCTGCCGGAGTTGCGCAGCAGCAGGCTCTCCGCCTCCTCGCGGCCCTCCTTGCCGAAGTACGCGTGCAGCAGGTACACCATCGCCCACAGGTGGCGGCCCTCCTCCACGTTGACCTGGAAGAGGTTGCGCAGGTCGTACAGCGACGGCGCGGTCAGGCCCAGCAGCTTCTGCTGCTCGACCGACGCGGGCTCGGTGTCGCCCTGGATCACGATCAGCCGCTGCAGGTCCGCGCGGTACTCGCCGGGCACCTGCTGCCACACGGGTTCGCCCAGGTGCTCGCCGAACGCGATCGTGCGGCCCGGGTCGCGCTCGGCGAGGAAGATGCCCCACCGGTAGTCGGGCACGTTGACGTGGCCGAAGTGCGCCCAGCCCTCGCGGCCGACGCTGACCGCGGTGCGCAGGTAGACGCCCTGGGTCTCCAGCGTCGGGCCCATCTCGCCCCACCAGTTCATGAACTTGGGCTGCCAGCCCTCGAGCGCGCGCTGCAGCCTGCGGTCCGACGCCAGGTCGACGTTGTTGGGGATCTTGTCCTCGTAGTTGATAGAGGAAGTCACACGCGCCTCCTGTCGAAGACCGCCTTCTTGCCGGTGCCGTAGCGGCGCAGCGCCCCGTCCTCGCCGGACGCGTTGGGGCGGTTGAAGATCCAGTTCTGCCAGGCGGAGAGCCGGCCGAAGATCTTGGTCTCCATGGTCTCCGGGCCGACGAAGCGGTGGTTGGCCTCCATGCCGGTGCACGCGTCCGGGGACAGCGCGGTGCGGCCCTCGACGACGATGCGGATCTCGTCCGCCCAGTCGATGTCGTCGAGCGCGTCGGTGACCAGGCCCAGCTCGCCGGCCTCGGCCGGGGTGAGCCCGTTGCCGGCCTCCTTGCGCAGTCTGTCCACATGGGAGCGATCGGCCCAGAAGCGGGACTCGAGGCGGGAGATGCCGTTGCCCATCGGGTAGGTGCCGAAGTTCGACTCGGTGAGCACGATCGTGGCGTCGTCGTCACTGTCCTGGTCGTCGAGCATGTACTGCCGGTCGCAGGCGAACGCCAGCTCGGCGAGCAGGCCGGCGAAGCACGAGCCGGGCTCGATCAGCGCGATCAGGCTGCGGCTGGTGACGTCGAGGCGTTTCAGGGTTCGCTTGTAGTAGTGGACGATCTCGTTGCCGAGCCAGTCGTCCTTCTCCCGCAGCAGCCGGTCGTAGGCGAGGACGGTGGCCGGGTCTCCGCTCGTGCGGATGATCCACGTGCCGAGCTCGGGTTCGTTGGTGCGCAGGCGGAGGATGAGGTCGTCGAGCTCGCGGGTCATGGCGAGCGGCCAGAACTCGGCGTCGTGTCGCTCGGTCACCTCGTCCGGCGCGTGCACGGTGATCGCGACGGTGCCGGCGTCGCGGTCCAGGTCGGCGGTGACGTACCGGTCACGCCGCAGCGGCGTCAGCTCGACGCCCTTGGCACCGGCCGGCCGGTGCGAGCGCCTGGCCAGCTCGCGCGCGCGTTCGGTGACGGTCTCGGTGAAGCGGCGCGGCGGGGCCAGCTCGTCGACGAGGCGCCACTCGACGGCGGTGCGGCCCTTGACGCCGTCCGGGCGGGTGGCGAAGACGTCGGCGAGGTCCTTGCGGGTGCCGCGCTTGTCGACGACGCGCGTCAGGCCGCCGGTGCCGGGCAGCACGCCGAGCAGCGGCACCTCGGGCAGCGCGACGGTGGAGGAGTTGTCGTCGACGAGGACGATGTGCTCGCAGGCCAGGGCCAGCTCGTAGCCGCCACCCGCGCAGGACCCGTTGACCGCGGCGAGGTAGGTCTGCCCGTTGGCGCTGGCGTCCTCCATGCCGTTGCGGGTCTCATTGGTGAACTTGCAGAAGTTGACCTTCCACGCGTGGTCGGCGGCGGCCAGCATGCGGATGTTGGCACCGGCGGAGAAGACCTTGTCCTTGGCGCTGGTGAGGACGACCGTGCGGACCTCGGGATGCTCGAAGCGCAGGCGCTGGGTGGCGTCGTAGAGCTCGATGTCGACGCCGAGGTCGTAGGAGTTGAGCTTGAGCTCGTAGCCGGGCTGGATGCCGCCCTGCTCGTCGACGTCCAGCTCCAGCCAGGCGAGCTCGCCGTCGAGCCGCAGCCGCCAGTGCCGGTAGCTGTCCGGATGCGCGTCGAAGGACACCATCTCCGGCCCTCCTCGTGGTGGGTGCCTCCATCCTCTACAACACCGCTGGCGCTCGTCAAGGTTCTGTAGAAGATCGGCTGTCCGGAGTCGTCTCGGGAGCAATCGGGCGCACTCGTTCGTTCAGCTGGGTAGACCGACAAGTTGGGAGGCACGTCGTGCCTGTGTTCGTGCTCCTCGTGGTCATGCTCGTGGCCGAGATCGCGGTGATCGTGGCCGTGGGGCAGGCCATCGGGGCGTTGGTCACCGTGCTGCTGCTCGTCGCCGTGTCGATGGCCGGCGTCGCCTTGTTGCGGCGGCAGGGCACGCGGACGTTCGTGGCCCTCGGCGACGCCCTGCGCAACCGCCGCGATCCGCAGCCACAGATGGTCGACGGGATGCTCATCGGGCTCGCCGCCGGGCTCGTGATCTTCCCGGGGTTCGTCTCCGACGTGCTCGCGCTCTTCCTGCTCTTCCCGCCCACCCGCGGCATCGTCCGGCGGCGGGTGCTGCGGCGCGCCGAACGGCGCCGGCCCCAGCAGGTCATCGTCGTCGACTCCGAGGTCGTGCGGGACGAGCCGATCGTGATCGAGTCCGTGCGCGAGGACCGGGACTAGGCCGACACCGGCGCCACCTGCCGCCGGCACGCCTCCGCGTACGCCACCGGGGTCATGCCGATCGCCCGGGTGAAGTCGCGGATGAAGTGCGACTGGTCGAAGTAGCCCAGGTCCGCGGCCACGTCCGCCCAGCTCGTGTCCGTTCCCTCCGCCAGCCGGGCCGCCGCCTCGTGCAGCCGGTAGCGCCGCAGCACCCACTTCGGGCTCACCCCGACGTACCGCTGGAACAACCGCTGCAGCGTCCGCGGCCGGATGCCGAACCGCTCGGACACCTCCTCGACCCGCGTCACCGAGCGGTCGTACAGCAGCGCGTGCACGATCCGCCCGACCGCCGCCACCTCCGGGTCCGGTGCGGGCCAGTGCTCCCGCAGGTGCCGCTCGGCCACCGCCACCAGGCCGTCCAGGTCGCCCGCCGCGGCGAGGTCCGCCCCCAGCGACGCCGCCGAAGAACCCCACAGCGTGGCCAGCGGCACCGTCTGGTCGGTCAGCTCGGACACCGGGCGCCGGTAGAACGGCCGGAACCCGCCCGGCCGGAACTTCACGCCGAACACCCGCCCGCTCCCCGAGTAGGTGTAGGTGAACCGCTCGTTGCCCGGACCGGCGATCGCCACCATGCCGCGGTCGTGCACGAGGTTCACGCACGGGTGCGGCAGCAGCGTGACCGACGCGCGCCGCCCCGCCGGCAGGTCCCAGCTCACCAGCCAGTGCCGCTCGACCAGGTCCGCCAGGTCGGCCGACGCGGGTGCCCGGTCCAGCCGGAAGTCCACGCCACGCACGCCGAGCAGCCCGTACTCCGACGTCGTGGGGTGTCGCGTTTGTCCAAGGCGGCCGTCGGTCATGGCTCAAGGATGACGTACATGACCGACAGATCCCGCCCGGCGCCCGCCGGCACGCATCAGCTGACCACCTTCTTCGCCGTCGACGACGGTGCCAAGGCCATCGACTTCTACACCGCCGTGTTCGGCGCCGCCACGGTCGTCCGGTACGACGGTCCGGACGGGACCGTGGCGCACGCCGAGATGACGCTCGGCGACGCCCGCTTCCAGCTCGCCGACCCGTCGCCCTCGATCGGCATCGTCGGGCCGCCCGGGACCGGCAACGCGTTCACGATGACGTTCTGGACCGCCGACGTCGACGACGTGTTCGCCGCCGCGCTGGCCGCGGGCGCCACCGAGCTGTCGCCGGTCGCCGACGTGTTCTCCGGCGACCGGCTCGGCACCCTGCGCGACCCGTTCGGCGTGCGGTGGTGCATCGCCCGCCACGACCGGGACGTCACGCCCGAGGAGATCCAGGCGGCAGTCGACGGCTTCGACGGCTAGGACTGCGGCACGGGGAACGCGACCGGGCTGCGCCGGCCCGCCCGGTCGACCGCCCGCAACCCGAAGAACACGTTGTCCTTCGACATGTCGATGCTCGTCGACGTGACGTCGCCGACGGGGATCGCGTGTGTCCACTCTGGAGCGGTCGTCTCCCGCCACACCACCTCGTAGCCGGCCAGGTCGGGCTCGGTTCCCCTGTCCCACGCCAGATCCGTGTTGTTGGTGAGCGCCGCGGTGAGGATGCGGACGTTCTTCGGCGTGCCCGGGGCGTTCGCGGCCGACCACAGCGTGGCCACGTTCACCTTGCACACCCTGGCCGAGAACGCGAAGTCGCAGAACTCGATCAGGTCGCCGAACTGCACGCCGTTCTCGACCCGCACGTCCTGGTGCTGGTGGGCGTAGTTCTCGTTCGGCTCGGTGAACCGGGCCGCCGGGTAGCCCTGCGTGAGGAAGCTGATGTGGTCGCCGCCGCGCAGGTAGCGGTCGCGGCGGTAGATGACCCGCACGTGCATGCCGGTCGCGTCGTTGTCGGCCACGTCGCGAACGAACCGGCCCAGCTGCCGGGCAGGCGAGTCGTTCTCCCCGCCGACCGCGCGGCGGACGTTGCCCTCCGCCGGCGTCTCCGCGGTCGGCACACCCTCGGTGAACAGCCGGATCGTGCGCGGGTCGCGGGTGCCGTCGTCGGCGGTGCTGCTGCCGACGATGTCGTTGGTGAACATGGCCTGCACGTCCGTGCCCGCCGCCTTGAGCACCTGCGCGAGGTGGTTGGAGCCGTACAGGTTCTGCTCCTCGCCGGCCACCGGCGCGAAGATGAGCGTCGCCGCCGAGTCGTGTGTGGACAGCACCCGCGCGGCCTCCATCACCACCGCGACGCCGGAGGCGTCGTCGTCCGCGCCCGGCGCGTCGTCGGTGGCGTTCAGGATGTCGGTGACTCGTGAGTCGTAGTGCCCGGTGATCACGTACACCCGGTCGGGCGTGACCGATCCGCGCAAGGTCGCCACGACGTTGGTGATCTTCGTCGGCACCGGGATCCGGTCGCCGTCGGGCTGCTGGATGTAGGACTGCAGCTCGACCGTCATCCGGCCGCCGGAGTTCGCCGCGTACTTCGACATCTCGGCGAAGATCCAGTCGCGCGCCGCGCCGATTCCTCGCCGCGGGTCGTCCTGCGCGGACAACGTGTGCCGGGTGCCGAACGACACCAGCTTGCGCACCGTCGCCTCGATACGCCGCTGGTCGACCTCCCGCAGGATGCGCTCGAGGTCCCTGCTGGGCTTCTGGGCGAGCGGCGGCCGGTCGTCATGACCGTGCTGTGAGTCCGCGCCGGCCACTCCCGGGATCCCCGCGAGTGACACACCGCCGACCGCCGCGGAGGCGGCTAAGAACGTTCGCCGTGATGACTTGGATTGCTGGGGAATCTCTGTCATGGCCTACTGCATACACCGGCCCGGCGGCCCGGTACAGGCTTGTAGTTGAAACCAGAACTTCTCCAGAAAAGCCAAACCACAACCCCAGAACCCGTAACGCGGCGCCGCCAACAACACGCAGCCCCCACCCTCTCCGGGGGCACCCCTCAGCGCCAGTCTATCGGTGATCGCCGGCGGAATGGGCCGGCAAGATCCACATGTGGACAGGTGTGCGGGTTGTGGACAACGTGCGGGTCAGGACTCGCCCAGTAGCTCCAGGGTCGGGGCGTGGCGGACCTCGCCGCCGTGGGTGACGCATGCGCCGGCGACGATCTCGTCGTCGAAGTTCGGGGTGAAGTCGCCGTCGGAATGCATGAGCAGCAACAGGTTCACCACGTTCGTGCCGTACAGCTGGCTCGCCTGCGCGGGCAGCTGGCTCGGCACGTTGTGCCCGCCCCAGACCATCGCGCCGCCGATGGCGATCTCCTCGCCTGGCCGCGCGCCCTCGACGTTGCCGCCGGACTCGGCCGCCAGGTCGACGACCACCGAGCCCGGCTTCATGGCGGCCACCATCTGCTCGGTGACCAGCATCGGCGCGGTCCGGCCGGGCACCGCGGCGGTGGTGATCAGCACGTCGGCGTCGGCCACGTGCGGGGCGAGCAGCTCGCGCTGCCTCGCCGAGCGGTCCTCGGTCATCTCGCGCGCGTACCCGCCCGCGCCCTCCAGCGTCGGCAGCTCCAGCTCGACGAACTCGGCGCCGAGGCTGCGCACCTCCTCCGCGGAGGCCGCGCGCACGTCGTAGGCCCGCACGACCGCACCGAGCCGGCGGGACGTCGCGATGGCCTGCAGGCCGGCCACGCCCGCGCCGAGCACGAGCACCTTGGCCGGCGGGATCGTGCCGGACGCGGTCATCGACAGCGGCAGGAACCGCGGCAGCCGCTCGGCGGCCACCAGCGCGGCCCGGTACCCGGACACGAACGCCTGCGAGGACAGCGCGTCCATCGACTGCGCACGCGAGATGCGCGGCACCAGCTCCATCGCGAGTGCGGTGAGCCCGGCGTCGCGCAGCGCGCGCACGAGGTCGAGCTCCTGCGCGGTGGGCAGGAACGAGATCGTGATCGCGGCCGGCGCGAGGCGGCGGGCCTGCGACGGCGCGAGCGGCTGCACCGACAGCGCCGCGCCCGCGCCGTCTAGCGCGTCGGCGGCCACCGTGGCGCCCGCCTCGCGGTACTCGTCGTCGGTGATGCCCGCGCCCTTGCCGGCACCCGGCTCGACCGCGACCTCCTGGCCCACTTTTGTCAGCCGCGACACCAGCCCGGGCACCAGCGCTACCCGCCGCTCACCAGGCCTTGTCTCGCCGACGATGGCGATCTTCACAGCCTGCACTCTAGCTCTCGCCCGGCGCGGCGCGATGGGCTGTCCGGCGAGTCCGCGGTGCTCTGGTCGCCGTAGGCACATCCGGTGAGCGGCGGTAAGGCCTACCGGGTCGGCGGGGTGCCCCGGCCGCCCTGCCCACCGTTCTGGCCGTCGCGGCGCGGCGGCAGCACGCCCTGCTGACCCTGCTCGGTGACCATGGTGGCGGTGGCCTTGTCGTCGGCGGACGACGTGGCGGCCACGATCATCACGTCGTCGCCCTTGCCGACGCCGTCGGCCAGCACGGTGTCCGCGTCGATCACGTAGGTGCGGGTGTAGCCGTCGTCGCTCTTGGCGGTGATCGAGTCGTCACTGATGGCGGTGACCTCGCCGTTCTGGAACTCGCCGTGCTCGGCGTCGGCCAGCGGGCCGCCCATGACCGGTCCGTTGCCCCGCATGCCGCCCGGGCCGCCACCCACACCGCCCGGCCCGCCCTGGTTGTCCGAGGTCGAGTTGCCCGCCGCGTAGATCGCCACGCCGCCCGCGGCGGCGATGCCCACCGCGATGGCGACCGCGACGATCGTGCGGCGCACCGACCACCGGGCCCGGCTCGCCGGCGGGGGCGGTGCGCCCCACCCGGCGGGCGGCGGTCCCTGGGGCGGCGGCGGTTGCTGCGGTCCGGTCCCCGGCGGCGGCTGCGCGGGCTGCTCCGCGTGGTGCTCCGCCGACGGCTCCGCGGGTTGCTGTGCCGGCGGCTCCGCGGGTTGCTCTGCTGACGGCGCGGCCGGGTGCTGCTGTTCGGTCTCCATGGGGACCACCGTTACCGGGTTTGCTGTGCACGAGCTGTGACCGGCGTTGGCCGCCGCTGTGACCCCGTCACCCGGGCGATGCCGGGCCGGGGGCGCGCACAGGTGATACACAGGATTCGCACAGGCGGACCACACCGCGCCGGGTGAGGATCGTGACCATGAAGAGCGAGCTGCAGCGGCCCGACGGCAAGCCCGTCCGCGTCCTCGTCGTCGACGACGAGGCGACGCTGGCCGAGTTGATGTCGATGGCGCTGCGGCTCGAGGGCTGGGACGTGCGCAGCGCCCCCGACGGCCTCACCGCGGTGCGCACCGCGCGCGAGTTCCGCCCGGACGCCGTGGTGCTCGACGTGATGCTGCCCGACATCGACGGGTTCGAGGTGCTGCGCCGCCTGCGCGCGGACGCGCCCGCGACGCCCGTGCTGTTCCTGACCGCGAAGGACGCCGTCGAGGACCGCATCGCCGGGCTGACGGCGGGCGGCGACGACTACGTGACCAAGCCGTTCAGCCTCGAGGAGGTGGCGCTGCGGCTGCGCGCGCTGATGCGCCGCACCGGCGTCACCGAGGCCACCGCGGGCGCGACGCTCGCCGTCGGCGACCTGACGCTCGACGAGGACAGCCGCGAGGTGCACCGCCGCGGCGAACCGGTGGAGCTGACCGCCACCGAGTTCGAGCTGCTGCGGTTCCTCATGCGCAACCCGCGCCGGGTGCTGTCCAAGACGCAGATCCTCGACCGCGTGTGGCACTACGACTTCGGCGGCCAGGCCAACATCGTCGAGCTCTACATCTCCTACCTGCGCAAGAAGATCGACGCCGGCCGCCCGCCGATGATCCACACGATGCGGGGCGCGGGGTATGTCCTCAAACCAGCGGGCTGAGCACGCGGCGGCGGTCCGGGGCCTGCGGTCCTGGCCGCTGCGCAGGCGGATCATCGCCGAGCAGATCATCCTGCTGGCGATGGTCTGCGTGCTCATCGTGACGATCACCCTGCTGGCCCTGCAGGCGTTCCTGGTCGGCCAGCTCGACGACCGGCTCTCGGACGCCAGCGAGCTGGCGGGCGGGCCCGGGGGCGGCCGGCCACCCCCGCAGGCGGACGCGCGGGGCCTGGCGACGGGCACGCTGACCGTCCGCCTGCTCGGCGACCAGACGCCGGTCGGCCGGCGGGTGAACGCCGAGGGCTACCCCGTCGGCGTGCCGAACACCGACCTGTCCGCGATCACCGACCTGCCCCACGACGGCCAGCCGCGCACCCGGGACCTGGGTGCCCTTGGTGAGTACCGGCTCGTCTCGGTCGAGCTCGGGCCGGGCGACGCGATCGTCACCGGCCTGCCGATGTCCGATGTGGACGACACGCTGCTGTCCACCGGACTGATCCTCGGCGGCGTGGCGCTCGCCGGGCTGCTCGCCGCCGGGGCGGCCGGCGCGGTGATCGTGCGGCGGACCCTGCAGCCGCTGCAGGACGTGGCGCACACCGCGAGCCGGGTGGCGGAGCTGCCGCTGGACCGGGGCGAGGTGGCGATCGCCGAGCGGGTGGCGGCCCGCCACACCGACCCGCGCACGGAGGTCGGGCAGGTGGGGCTCGCCCTGAACCGCATGCTGGGCCACGTCGACAACGCGCTCGCCGCGCGGCACGAGAGCGAGATGCGGGTGCGGCAGTTCGTCGCGGACGCGAGCCACGAGCTGCGCACCCCGCTCGCCGCCGTCCGCGGCTACGCCGAGCTGGTGCGCCGCGTCGGGAACGCGACGCCGGAGGTGGCGCACGCGATCGGCCGGGTCGAGTCCGAGGCGGCCCGGATGACCACGCTCGTCGACGACCTGCTGCTGCTCGCCCGGCTGGACTCCGGCCGCCCGCTCGAGCACGCCACCGTCGACGTGTCCCGGCTCGTCGTGGACGCGGTCAGCGACGCGCGGATCGCCGGCCAGGAGCACCACTGGCGGCTGGACCTGCCTGCCGAACCGGTCACCGTGCCGGGGGATGCGCAGCGGCTGCACCAGGTGCTGGCGAACCTGCTGTCGAACGCATGCACGCACACCCCGCCCGGCACGACCGTCACCACCGGACTGTCCACATTGGACACCGAGGTGGTGCTGACGGTGACCGACGACGGCCCGGGCATCCCGGAGAACCTGCAGCCGCAGATCTTCGAGCGGTTCGCCCGCGGCGACTCGTCCCGCTCGCGCGCGGCCGGCAGCACCGGGCTGGGCCTGGCGATCGTGGCCGCCGTGGTGCAGGCACACGGCGGCGACGTGGACGTGGAGAGCAAGCCGGGCCGCACGGAGTTCACCGTCTGGCTTCCGCGCACTGTGTAAATGGTGCCTCCGCTCACAGCCGCCGCACAGGATTGACCCAGGCCGCGCCCAGCGGGCGTGGGCAGCGTGGGCTCATGACCAAGCGCCTTCCCCTGCCCGTTCTGCTGTTGGCGACCGCGGTGCTGTACCTGTGGGGGCTCGGCGCGTCCGGCTGGGCGAACGCGTACTACTCGGCGGCCGCGCAGGCCGGCTCGATGAGCTGGCAGGCGTTGCTGTTCGGCTCGACCGACCCGGGCAACGCGATCACGATCGACAAGACGCCCGCGTCGGTGTGGGTGATGGGGTTGTCCGCCCGCGTGTTCGGGGTGAGCTCGTGGAGCATCCTCGTGCCCGAGGCGCTGATGGGCGTCGCCGCGGTGTGGCTGCTGTACCTCGCGGTGCGCCGGGTCGCGGGCCCGGCCGCCGGGCTGCTGGCGGGCGCGGTCCTGGCGCTGACGCCGGTCGCGGTGCTGATGTTCCGCTTCAACAACCCGGACGCGCTGCTCGTGCTGCTGCTCGTGGCCGGCGCGTACGCGGTGACGCGGGCGGTCGAGCACGGGTCGTGGCGCTGGCTCGCGCTGGCCGGGGCGTGCGTCGGGTTCGGCTTCCTGACGAAGATGCTGCAGGCGTTCCTGGTGCTGCCCGCGTTCGGCCTGGCCTACCTCGTGGCGGCCCCGGTTTCCGGGTGGCGGCGGGCCGGGCACCTCGCGGTGGCGCTCGGTGCGGTGATCGTCTCGAGTGGATGGTGGGTGCTGCTGGTCGCGGTGTGGCCGGGCGAGCGGCCCTTCATCGGCGGCTCGCAGACGAACAGCGTGCTGGAGCTGGCGCTGGGCTACAACGGGCTCGGCAGGCTGACCGGCGACGAGGTCGGCAGCGTCGGCGGCGGTGGGTGGGGGCAGGCGGGCTGGTCGCGGCTACTCGGATCCGAGATGGGCAGCCAGATCGCGTGGTTGCTGCCGGCCGCGGTCGTGCTGGGGGCGACCGGGCTCTGGCTGACCCGCCGGGCGCCGCGCACCGACCCGGTGCGGGCGGCGCTGCTGGTCTGGGGCGGCTGGCTGGTGGTGACCGCGCTGGTGTTCAGCTTCATGAACGGGATCATCCACGCGTACTACACCGTCGCGCTGGCGCCCGCGATCGGCGCGCTGACCGGGATCGGCGCGATCCTGTTGTGGCGCAGGCGATCCGACGTCGTGGCAGCCGCGGTCCTCGCCGGTGTCGTGGCGCTGACCGCCATCGAGGCGTACGCGCTGCTCGGCTCCGCGGTGGTGCTCGCGCTCGGGCTCGTTGCCGCGCTGCTGCTGCTGGCGACGCCGTGGTTCGCCGGCCATGCCCGCGCGGGGATCGCCGCGCTGGCGGTGGTCGCCGCCCTTGCCGGACCCGCCTCGTACTCGCTGTCGACGGCCGCGACCGCGCACACCGGCGCGATCCCGTCCGCCGGCCCCACGGCGTCCGCGGCGCCCGGCGGCGGTGGCGGTGGTGGTGGCGGCGGCGGTGGTGGTGGCGGTCCGGTGCGGACGTTCGCGGGCGGCGGCGGGATGGGCGGCATGGGCGGCCTGCTCGACGCCACCACACCGGGCGACGCGCTCGTGGCGCTGCTGCGCGACGGCTCCGGATACCGCTGGGCCGCGGCGACCGTCGGCTCGAACAACGCCGCCGGGTACCAGCTGGCGAGCGGCGCGGCGGTGATGGCGGCCGGCGGCTTCAACGGCACCGACCCGGCGCCCACGCTCGCCCAGTTCCAGGCGTACGTCCACAGTGGAGCAATCCACTACTTCGTCGGCGACGGCGCGATGTCCGGCTCGTCGACGAGCGGCAGCGACGCGGGAGCGGAGATCGCCGAGTGGGTGGCAGCCACGTACCAGCCGACCACGGCCGACGGCATCACCGTCTACGACCTGACCACGTGATGCCCATACCCGCGAGTCCAACACCCAGCACCCGCGAGTCCAACACTCGCCACCCGCGAGTCCAACACCCGGGCGCGGCCCGCGAACGTTGGACTCGCGGGTCCGCAACGTTGGACTCGCGGGTCGGGAACGTTGGACTCGCGAGGTCGGGACGCTCACAGGGTCCGCACAGGCGGGACACACGGCCGGCCCAGCCCCGGCCGCGACGGTGGGACACATGACGCTCACGCTTCCCGGCGCCACCGGCCGCGGGCCGATCGTGCCCCGCGACGCCGCGCCCGTCCTGGACGTCGTCGTCCCCGTGTACAACGAGGAGCGCGACCTCGGCGGCTGCGTGCGCCGGCTGCACGGCCAGCTCACCGCCACCTTCCCGTACCGGTTCCGGATCACGGTCGCCGACAACGCCAGCACCGACGCCACCCTCGCGGTCGCCCGCGGGCTCGCGGACGAGCTGCCCGAGGTCACCGTCCTGCACGTGGCCGAGAAGGGCCGCGGCCGCGCGCTGCACGCCGCCTGGTCCGCATCGGACGCGCCGGTCCTGGCCTACATGGACGTCGACCTGTCCACCGACCTCGCCGCGCTCGCGCCGCTCGTCGCGCCGCTGCTGTCCGGCCACTCCGACCTCGCGATCGGCAGCCGGCTCGCCCGCGGCGCCCGGGTGGTGCGCGGGCGCAAGCGCGAGCTCATCTCCCGCGGCTACAACCTGCTCCTGCGCGGCACGCTCGCGACCCGCTTCTCCGACGCGCAGTGCGGCTTCAAGGCGATCCGCGCGGACGTGGCGGCCCGGCTGCTGCCCCATGTCACGGACACCGGCTGGTTCTTCGACACCGAGCTGCTCGTGCTCGCCGAGCGGACCGGGCTGCGCATCCACGAGGTGCCGGTGGACTGGGTGGACGACCCCGACAGCCGCGTCGACATCGTGGCCACCGCGCTCGCCGACCTGCGCGGCATCGTCCGGCTGGGCCGCGCGCTCGCCACCGGCCGGGTCCCGGTCGGACGGCTGCGCTCGCAGCTGGGGCGGGTGCCGGGCGTGCCGGTGAGCCTGGTGCGCCAGCTGGTCCGCTTCGCGGTGGTCGGCGTCGCCAGCACGCTCGCGTACCTGCTGCTGTTCTCCTTGCTGCGCACCGGAACGGGCGCGCAGGCGGCGAACTTCGTCGCGCTCGGGATCACCGCGGTCGCGAACACCGCGGCGAACCGGCGGTTCACGTTCGGCGTCCGCGGCCGGGCTGGCGCGGGCCGCCACCAGTTCGAGGGGCTGCTCGTGTTCGGCCTCGGGCTGGCACTGACGAGCGGCTCGCTCGCCCTCCTCACCGCACTCACCACGCCCGGCCGGGCGCTCGAGCTGGCGGTCCTCGTGGCCGCGAACCTCGCCGCGACCGTGCTGCGCTTCCTGCTGTTGCGCGGCTGGGTGTTCCACCCGCGCCGTCTCACCGAGAGGAACTCCCAGTGACCGCCGTGCTCGACCGACCCGCCACCGCCACCCCGGCACCGCCGCCGAAGCCCGGCCGCCGGCACCGGCCGCTCGTCGGGCTGCTGCTGGCCGGCACCGCCGTGCTGTACCTGTGGAACCTGACCGCCACCGGCTGGGCCAACAGCTACTACGCGGCCGCCACCCAGGCCGCCACGCAGAGCTGGAAGGCGTGGCTCTTCGGGTCCCTCGACGCGGGCAACGCGATCACCGTCGACAAGCCGCCCGCGTCGCTCTGGCTCTCCGGGCTGTTCGGCCGGGTGTTCGGGTTCAGCAGCTGGAGCGTGCTCGCCCCGCAGGCGCTGTGCGGAGTGGCCGCGGTCGGCCTGCTGTACCTCGCGGTCAGGCGGGTCGCCGGCCCGGCCGCGGGACTCCTCGCGGGCGCGGTCCTCGCGCTGACCCCGGTCGCCGCGCTGATGTTCCGCTACGACCACCCCGACGCGCTGCTCGTGCTGCTGCTCGTCGCCGGCGGGTACGCCGTGACACGCGCGCTCGAGCGGGCGTCGTGGCGCTGGCTCGCGCTGGCCGGGGCGCTCGTGGGCCTCGGGTTCCTGACGAAGATGCTGCAGGCGTTCCTCGTGCTGCCCGCGTTCGCGCTCGTCTACCTCCTGGCCGCGCCGACGTCGCCGGGGCGGCGGATCGCGCACACGATGGGCGCGGGCGTCGCGGTCGTGGTGTCGTCGGGCTGGTACGTCGCCCTCGTCGCGCTGTGGCCGGCCGGCTCGCGGCCGTACGTCGCCGGGTCGTCCGGCGACAGCCTGCTGGAGCTGGCCCTTGGCTACAACGGGCTCGGCCGGATCTTCGGCGGCGAGGGCAACATGGGCGGCGGGATGGGTGGCAACACCGGGTTCGGCGGCTCGACGGGGCTCGGCCGGATGTTCGGGCTCGCGTTCGGCACCGAGGTGTCGTGGCTGCTGCCCGCCGCGCTGATCGCGCTCGGCGCGGGCCTGTGGTTCACCCGCCGCGCGCCGCGCACGGACCGCGCGCGGGCCGCCCTGCTGCTGTGGGGAGGCTGGCTGCTGGTGACGGCGCTGGTGTTCAGCTTCATGAGCGGGATCGTGCACCCGTACTACGCGGTCGCGCTCGCACCCGCGATCGGCGCGCTGACCGGGATCGGCGGCGTGCAGCTGTGGCGCGGAAGGGCCAACCGGCCGGCCGCGGTGGCGATGGCCGCGATGGTCGCCGTCACCGCGGTGTGGTCGGTGATCCTGTTGCAGCGCACCGACTCCTGGCTCCCCTGGCTGCGCTGGACGATCCTCGTCGCGGGCATCGTGGTGGCGACCATGCTGGCCGTCGGCGGCACCCGGCTCGGCCGCGGCGTGGCGGCGCTCGCCGTGGTCGTCGCCCTCGCCGGCACCGGCGCGTACTCGGTGGCGACCGCCGCGCAGACCCACTCGGGCTCGATCCCGGTCTCCGGCCCGGTCACGTCCGGGCAGGGCATGGGTGGCGGCATGGGCCCCGGTGGCATGGCGGGCGGCTCGTCGTCCTCGGCACTCGCGACGCTGCTCTCGGACACGACCACCGAGTGGGCGGCCGCGACGACCGGCGGCACGACGGCGGCGGACCTGGAGCTGGCGAGCGGCAAGTCCGTCATCGCGATCGGCGGCTGGAGCGGCGGCGACCCGGCGCCCACCCTGGCCGAGTTCAAGTCCTATGTGGAGGGAGGCCGGATCGCCTACTACATCACAGGCGGCGGCATGGGCGGCGGTCCGGGCGGGAACTCGGCGATCGCCCAGTGGGTGGCCGCGAACTACGACGCGCGAACCGTTGGCGGACAGACGGTCTACGACCTGCGCTGACGTGCCACGCCCACGAGGTGGAGGTACCTGCTGGTCCGCGACTGGTAGAGCAGGACCAGCGCCGTGATGGACAGCAGGACGGACGCGATGTCGAGCGGCGCGTAGCCGGGACCGGTCAGGGAGTCGTCGTGAAAGCCGGCCACGCAGTAGGGCGCCAGCATGAGGAAGTTCACGGCGAGCGCGACGGTCACCATGGTCCGCCCGGCCCGCCGGCCCCGGACCACGCCGAACGACCCGAACACCACGAAGATCAGCGCCAGGTCCACCAGGCCGGCGCTCGACGTGGCGGCGAACAGGGTGCCGGCGATCGGCAGCCACAACACCACCGCCACGATCAGCAGGACGCGGGCGACGCCCACCTCCCGCGGCCGGGTGGCGCGGATCTCCTCGACACTGGGCACCGGAACCTCCTCCTCGGGAGGACACAGTGTCGCGGGCGGCGGCTGGGACCCCTCCCCGCGAGGGGCTACCAGCTGCCGCGGTGGTCCGGGATCGTGAAGATCAACGGCACCGACGCCAGCAGCAGCACGGCCAGCACGACGAACGCGTGGGCCTGCGCCAGCGCCGGGTTCGCGCTGTTGGCCAGCACGGCCGTCGTGACCGACACGGCGATGATCGCGCCGCTCTGCCGGAACATGCCGCGCAGCCCCGCGATCGACGCGATCTGGTCGGGCGCCAGCTGCAGGCCGGCGTTGTTGGCGGCCGGCACCGACATCCCCATCCCGATCCCCGTGACGCCCGCGGAGATCGACAGCCACAGGTACCCCGACACCCCGGGGGGCGGCACGGCCATCAGCACGAGCCCGGCGACGAGCGTGCTGAAGCCGACGATCATCGGGATGCGGTGGCCCAGCCGCCGCAGCGCCAGCACGGCCAGCGCGGCGATGCAGATCATCCCGACGGCCCTGGTCGTCAGCAGCGTGCCGGCCTCGAGCGGGGCGAGGTGGTACCGCTTCTCCGCGTACAGCGGCACCAGCGCGGCGAACCCGATCGCGGCACCGCCGAACAGGACGTTCAGCAGGTTCATCGTGCCGAAGCCCTTGCCGGCGAGCAGCCGCAGCGGGATGAACGGCGACCGGTGGCGGACCGTGTGCCGCACGAACGCCCACGCCGCGCCGGCCGCGAGCAGCTCGGGACCCAGGAACCACAGGCTGGTCACGCCGAGGTCCAGGTTGGTCAGCCCGTACATCGTGGCCAGCATGACCGTCGCGAGCAGGGCCAGGCCGCCGACGTCGATCCGGCCGGTCTCCCGGCGCGGGGACTCCGCGATCAGCAGGTAGGACAGCACGATCAGCACCACGCCGATCGGCACGTTGACGAGGAAGATCGTCCGCCAGCCGAAGTAGGTGACGATGATGCCGCCGAGGATCGGGCCGATGATCCCGCCGATCGGGAAGATGCTGGTGAACATGCCGACCGCGCGGTCGCGGTGCCGGCCGAATTGCTCGGCCACGATCCCGGTCGCCGACGGCATGAACGCGCCGCCGCCGACCGCCTGGATCGCCCGCAGCACCACCAGCAGGTAGATGTCGTTCGCGAAACCGCAGGCCAGCGACGCCAGGGTGAACACGCAGATGCCGACCAGGAACACCCGCTTGCGGCCGTAGTGGTCACCGAGCTTGCCGCACAGCGGCATCGCGATGATCTGGCCGAGCGAGTAGACCGTGATCGTCCAGCCGCTCCAGGTCAGCTCCGCGTGCAGGTCGGTCTGGATCGCGTTCAGCGCCGTGGCGACAATGGTCTGGTCGATGGACGACATGAACAGCGCGAGTGCGACCACCGCGAACACGACGTGCCGGCGGGGCAACGGGTCCGGGCCCAGGTCCGCCGGGAGATCTGCCGGCGTGGCGGACGGCGAAGCTCTCCGTACGCTTCGTGTCCGCATGAGGCGATACTATTTGCTTGCCGGCAAGCAATCAAACGAAATCGAGCCGTCTGTGAGTGACCTCTCCAACCGGAACCAATGGAGGCAGCGGTGGACACCGAGTCAGTGAACAGGTTGCGCCGGGTCATCGGGCGGCTCGCCCGGTTGTTCAACGCCTCGTCCGCGAGCGAGGACCTCACGCCCACCCAGGCCTCGGTCCTCGGCCTCGTCGCCCACCGCGGTCCGGTCGGCCTCGCCGAGCTGACCGAGCTGGAGGGTCTCAACCCGACGATGGTGTCCCGGGTCGTCTCGAAGCTCGACGGAGAGGGGCTCGTACGCCGCCGGCCCGATCCCGCCGACCAGCGTGCCGTCCAGCTGGAGGCGACCGATGCCGGCCTGCGCACCCACGAGCGGATCCTCGCCGCCCGCACCCAGACCGTCGCGAAGATCCTCGACGGGCTTCCGCGGGAGGTGAGCGAGGCACTAGCGGAAGCTCTGCCCGCGCTCGAGGCGCTGGCGGAAGGATTGCGGACCACGCGGCGCTGAGGGGCCACACCAGGAGTTCCAGCGGGGGTCAACATCAAATCGACCGGTCCTTGAGCCGCCTTAGAGGTGCCGGGGCGAATCTCGCATCTGACGCCACGACACAAGGAGGGCCGCCGTGACCGCTGCCGCGGACGCAGCCGTGACCGCAACCTCAGCCGGCCAGGTCGAGTTCGTGAGCTGCCGGCAATGCCGCTCGCTGATCTACGACAAGCGGTTGAGCAGGAGCCTTCGGGTCTGCCCCGACTGCGGCCACCACGGCAGGGTCAGCGCCCGCGACCGGGTGGGCCAGCTGCTCGACCCGGGCACCGTGGAGCTGCTCGACCTCCCCGTGCACTCGGCGGACCCGCTCGGCTTCACCGACTCCAAGCCCTACCCGGCGCGCCTCGCCGACGCCCGCCGCAAGACCGGCCTCGACGAGGCGGTGCTGTGCGCCGCCGGCACGATCGAGGGCCGGCCGCTCGTCACGGCCGTCATGGACTTCGACTTCATGGGCGGCAGCCTCGGCGGCGCGGTCGGCGAGCTGATCACGCTGGCCGGCGAGACCGCGCTGGAACGCCACGTCCCGCTGCTGATCGTCACCGCGTCCGGTGGCGCCCGGATGCAGGAGGGCGCCGTCGCGCTCATGCAGATGGCGAAGACCAGCGCGATGCTCGGCCAGCTCGACGAGGCGGGCCTGCTGACGATCACGCTCGTCACCGACCCGACGTTCGGCGGCGTGGCGGCGTCGTTCGCCACGCTGTCCGACGTGATCATCGCCGAGCCCGGCGCCCGGCTCGGGTTCGCCGGCCGCCGGGTGATCGAGCAGACGATCAAGCAGACGCTGCCGCCGGACTTCCAGACCGCGGAGTTCCTGCTGGCCAACGGGTTGATCGACATGATCCGGCCGCGCCAGGAGCTGCGCGGCACGCTCGCCCGGCTGCTGTCGATGGGCACCCCGGTGCCGCGCGACCACACCGTCCCGGCCGCAGAGCCGGCCGACGTGCCGGCCGCCGGGGCCGACACGACCGGCCCGGGCGGCGAGCCGTGGCAGGTCGTCCAGCGCGCCCGCGACCTCAACCGCCCGACCACGAAGGACTACTACGGGCTGCTGCTCGACGAGTTCGAGGAGCTGCGCGGTGACCGGCTCGGCGCGGACTGCCCAGCGATCGTCGGCGGCCTCGGCAAGCTCGCCGGCCTGCCGGTCGTGGTGGTCGGCCACCAGAAGGGCCACACCGCCGCCGAGCTGAGCGCCCGCAACTTCGGCATGCCGACGCCGGCCGGCTACCGCAAGGCCGCGCGGCTGATGCGGCTCGGCGCGAAGCTCGGTCTGCCGATCGTCTCGCTGATCGACACCCCGGGCGCCTACCCGGGCAGGGAGGCCGAGCAGAACGGCCAGGCGATCGCGATCGCGGAGAACATCCGGCTGATGGCGTCGCTGCCGGTGCCGGTGGTCAGCGTGGTCACCGGCGAGGGCGGCAGCGGCGGCGCGCTCGCCCTCGGCGTCGCCAACCACGTGCTGATCTGCGCCAACGCCGTGTACTCGGTGATCAGCCCGGAGGGCTGTGCGGCGATCCTGTGGAACGACCCGGCCGCCGCGCCGCGGGCCGCGGCGGCGCTGCGCGTCACCTCGGCCGAGCTGGTCCCGCTGGGCGTCGTCGACCGCGTGGTGCCCGAGCCGGCGGGCGGGACCCAGGCCGACCACGTGGCCGCCGGGCAGCACCTGCGCAACGCGCTGCTGGACAGCCTGCGCGAGCTGCTGCCGCTCGAGAGGAACCAACTGATCGCCGACCGCCGGGCCAGGTTCCGCGCGTTCGGCGCCGGCCGCTGAGACCAACCCCGGGAAGGCAGGACGATGACTCACCGACTCCCCCGCGCCGTGCACAGCAGCAACGGGCACACCGTGTTCGACGAGCACGGCCGGGAGGTCCCGGCCGAGCGGAGCGACGTCGAGGACGTCCTCCAGGTCGTGCAGCGGGCCGCGGCGGACCTGCTCGCGAGGTCGCCCCGGCCGCCGAGCACGCTGAACGTGCGGGTCGGCGACGTGGCCGTGGAGATGGGCTGGACCGCGCCCACGGCGGCCGCCCCCGCGGCGCCGGTGGCCCCGGTGGCCCCGGTGGCGCCGATCGTCGGCAGCGTCACCCCGGCGGCGCCCGAGCCGGCCGGCCCGACGCTCGACGCCGCCACGGTCGGCACCTTCTACAGCTCGCCGTCCCCGGGCGCGCCGCCGTTCGTGAACGAGGGCGACGAGGTCAGCCCCGGCCAGCAGGTCGCGATCATCGAGGCGATGAAGCTGATGCTGCCGGTCGAGGCGGAGCGCGGCGGCCGGATCACCGAGGTGCTGGTCGGCGACGGCGAGGGCGTCGAGTTCGGCCAGCCGCTGTTCCGCCTGGCCGTCGCGGACACCGATCTCGCCGCCTGACGAACGCTTCGAAAGGGGCACGATGTTCGACAAGATCCTCATCGCCAACCGCGGCGAGATCGCGGTGCGCGTGCTGCGCGCGTGCCGCGAGCTTGGCGTGCGGACCGTGGCGGTCTACTCCACCGACGACGCCGACTCGGCCGTCGTGCGGATGGCCGACGAGTCCGTGCGGATCGGCCCGGCACCCGCCCGGCAGAGCTACCTCAACGCTGCCGCGGTGATCGAGGCGGCCCGCATCACCGGCGCGGACGCGATCCACCCCGGGTACGGCTTCCTGTCCGAGGACTCCGACTTCGCCGAGGTGTGCGAGGCGGAGGGGATCACGTTCATCGGCCCGCCGCCGGAGGTGATGGCCCAGCTCGGCGACAAGACGTCGGCGCGCGCCGCGATGACCGCCGCCGGGCTGCCGCTGCTGCCCGGCAGCGTCGAGCCGCTCGCCGACGCGGAGTCGGCGCAGCGGCTGGCCGACGACATCGGCTACCCGGTGATCATCAAGGCGGCCGCGGGCGGTGGCGGCCGCGGAATGTCCATTGTGGACGCTGGGGCGGACTTCGCCCGCACCTACCAGCAGACGAAGGCGACCGCGCTGCAGCTGTTCGGCGACGGCCGGGTGTACGTCGAGCGGTACCTGCCCTCGGCGCGGCACGTGGAGATCCAGGTGCTGTGCGACACCCACGGCAACGCCGTGCACCTGGGCGAGCGGGACTGCTCGGTGCAGCGGCGGCACCAGAAGCTCGTCGAGGAGACGCCCGCGCCGGGCCTGCCGCGCGAGCTGACCGACCGGATGGGCGCGGCGGCCGTGCGCGGCGCGCAGGCCAGCGGCTACGTCGGCGCGGGCACGTTCGAGTTCCTCGTGGACACCGAGAACAACTTCTACTTCATGGAGGTCAACTGCCGCATCCAGGTCGAGCACCCGGTGACCGAGATGGTGACCGGTGTGGACCTGATCGCCGAGCAGCTGCGCGTCGCGGCCGGCGAGCGGCTGGCCCTGCGCCAGGAGGACGTGCGCACCGACGGCGTGGCCATCGAGTGCCGGGTCAACGTGGAGGACCCGAAGCGGAACTTCGCGCCGGCGCCGGGCAGGCTCGAGGAGTTCGTGCCGCCGGGCGGCCCGTTCGTCCGGGTGGACACGCACGGCTTCACCGGCTACAAGGTGCCCGCGTCGTACGACTCGCTGCTGGCCAAGGTGATCACGTGGGCGCCGGACCGGGTGCAGGCGATCGCGCGGATGCGCCGCGCGCTGGCCGAGTTCCGGGTCGCCGGCCCAGGCGTGCACACCACGTGCGAGTTCCTCGACCAGGTCCTGGCCGACCCGGAGTTCGCCGACGGCAAGCACGACACGTCGCTCGTCGCCAAGCTCCTCGAGTCGTAGCTCTTAGTAGGGGTCTTCACTCGCTCGCCCTCCGCTGAGTAACCTGGATCGGTACCGATTGGGGGTTCGACGGATGGCGGGAACGGGCGCGGTTGCGCGCCGCACCTACGGTGGACGATCGGCAGGCGAGCGGCGCGCGGAGCGCCGGGAACGCCTGCTCATGGCCGGTCTGGAGCTCTTCGGCACCGAGGGCTACGCCGCGGCGTCGATCGAGAAGCTCTGCAACAACGCCGGGGTGTCCACGCGGAACTTCTACGAGGAGTTCACCAGCCGCGAGGACCTGCTGATCGCGCTGCACGACCGGATCGTCGACCAGGCGTTCCGGGCCGTCGCCGCCGCGCTCGAGGACGCGGCGGAGACGCCGCTGCGTGAGCGGTTCACCCGCGCGGTGCGCGCATTCGTCATCACGACGGCGAGTGACCCCCGGTGGGCGCGAGTGTCCTACGTGGAGATCATCGGAGTCAGCAACGCGGTCGAGCGGCACCGGATCGCGTGGCGCGAAAGGTGGATGGAGTTCCTGGTGGCGGAGGCGAAGCGGGCGGTCGGGCGCGGCGAGGCCGAGGACCGCGAC
Organism: Actinophytocola sp.; assembly: GCA_035995025.1. Taxonomy (GTDB): domain Bacteria; phylum Actinomycetota; class Actinomycetes; order Mycobacteriales; family Pseudonocardiaceae; genus Actinophytocola. The sequence continues at coordinate 68,341 of DASYKY010000057.1, read as the reverse complement.
TTCCACCTCGGCGCGGTGGCGCTGATCGGTGCGGTGAACGAGCTGGTGCACCACTGGTCGGTCAGCGGCGGACGTCGCTCGCTGGACGACGTGATCGCGGAGATCGTCCGCGTGGCGACGGCGACGGTGACGGCCCCGTGACCACCTCGATCGGCGCGGAGTCGAGCGCCGCGGAGTTGCTGCGCAGGCTGTCGGACGTGGCCTCGTCGTCCAAGTCCCAGGTGTCCGCCGCCGCGGCGCTGTTCGCGTCGTGCGTGGCGGCGGACGGTGTCATCCAGGCCTTCGGCACGGGCCACTCCCAGGGCACGGCGCTGGAGGTGGCCGGCCGGGCGGGCGGGCTGATCCCGACGAACCGCATCGCCCTGACCGACCTGGTGCAGTTCGGCGGCGAGGACCCGTCCGTGCTCGCCGACCCCATGCTGGAGCGCCGCGGCGACGTGGCCGCGCGGCTGTACGACCTGGCCACGCCCGCGCCGCAGGACCTGTTCGTGATCGCGTCGAGCTCGGGCGTGAACGCCGCGGTGGTGGAGATGGCCCACGTGGTGACCGGCCACGGCCACCGGCTGATCGCGATCACGTCGTTGGACCACTCGACGCGCGTCGAGCCGCGGCACTCCTCCGGCAAGCGCCTGTCCGACCTGGCCGACGTCACCCTGGACAACGGCGCCCCGTTCGGCGACACCCTGCTGGCCATGCCGGACGGGACGTCGACGGGGGCGGTGTCGTCGCTGTCGGCGGCCCTGCTGGTCCAGATGGTGGTCGCGGAGTCGGTGCGCCTGATGCTGGCGGCGGGCACGGCGCCGCCGGTGTACGTGTCGAACAACGTACCGGGCGGCCACGCCCGCAACCTGGCGCTGGAGGCCCGCTACGAGGGCCGCATCCGCCGCACCGCCACCTAGCCGCCCCCGCGAGTCCAACGCTCCACCCCCGCGAGTCCAACGCTCCCGACCCGCGAGTCCAACGCTCCCGACCCGCGAGTCCAACGTTCCCGACCCGCGAGTCCAACGTTCCGGAGCTGCGAGTCCAACGTTCCGAGCGCGCCCGAGCGTTGGACTCGCGAGGGCGGACGGTTGGACTCGCGCAGGCCGAGCGTTGGACTCGCGAGAGCCGAGCGTTGGACTCGCGCAGGCTGAGTGTTGGACTCGCGAGAGCCGAGCGTTGGACTCGCGGAGGCTGAGTGTTGGACTCGCGGGGCTGGTGCCGGGTCAGACCATGTACTGGTCGTGGCGGGCGAGGAACTCGGTGTACTCCTCCGGGCTCGACGGGCGGCCGGAGTCGATCCGCTCGGCCAGCTCGCGGAAGTAGTTCTCCCGGGGTGGGGCGGGCGCGAAGAGGATCAGGATCTGCGCGGCCTCGTCGCTGTCGTTGCCGAACGCGTGGATGCCGCCCTCCGCGACGTACAGGAAGTCGCCCGCCGTGGCGTCCACCCACTTGTCGCCGTCGTACAGCCGGACCGTGCCGGACACGACGTAGAACGACTCCGAGAACGTCTTGTGGTAGTGCGCCGCGGGGCCGCCCGCACGCGGGCCCATCGTGTACTGGAAAAGGCCGAACTGGCCCCTGGTCACCGAGCCCGTCGCCACGAACGCGTTGGTCACGTTCGGCCGCTGCAGCGCCTCCACGTCGCCGATCGGGCGGTAGGTCGCGTTGATCTCCCCGACGTCTCCCACATACGTCATGCCACGATGGTACGGCCATGAGACCCCACGTCCTGCTGAGCTGCGCGATGTCGCTCGACGGCTACCTCGACGACGCGACCGGCCGCCGCCTCGTGCTGTCCAACGACGCCGACTGGGACCGGGTCGACGCCGTCCGCGCGGGCGTCGACGCCATCCTCGTCGGCGCCAACACGATCCGGCGGGACAACCCGCGACTGCTCGTGCGCAGCGAACGACGCCGGGCGCGGCGAGTGGCGGATGGACAGTCGAGCAGCCCGGTCAAGGTGACGATCACCGCGTCGGGCGACCTCGACCCGGACGCCGCCTTCTTCGCGACCGGCCGGCAGCTCGTCTACGCGCCCGACGGCGTGGCCACGCCCGGCGCGACCGTGCCGATGGGCGCGCGGGTCGACCTCGCGGCCGTGCTCGCCGACCTCGCCGGCCGGGGCGTCACGCGGCTCATGGTCGAGGGCGGTACCGGCATGCACACGGCCTTCCTCACCGCGGGCCTCGCCGACGAGTTGCACCTCGTGCTCGCACCGTTCTTCGTCGGTGACGGCAAGGCGCCGCGGTTCGTCCACGACGGACGGTTCCCATGGGACGGCGAGCGCCGGGCCACGCTGGTCGAGACGGCGGCCGTCGGGAACGTGGCGTTCCACCGGTTCCTGCTCAGTCAGTCCGAAGTAGACAAACACTGGCTCGCCGAGGCCGTCGAGCTGTCGGGGAACTGCCCGCCGTCCACCACGGCGTTCGCCGTCGGGGCGGTCGTCGTGGACGGTCACGGCGAGGTGCTGGCCCGCGGCTACTCCCGCGAGGACGGCGGCACCGAGCACGCCGAGGAGGCCGCGCTCGCCAAGCTCGACCCGGCCGACCCGCGCCTGCGGACCGCCACGATCTACAGCTCGCTCGAACCGTGCGGCCGCCGCGCCTCCCGCCCGCGCGCCTGCGCCGAGCTGATCACCGCCGCCGGCATTCCGCGGGTGGTGTTCGCGCTGCGCGAGCCGCCGACGTTCGTCGACGGCCGGGGCGCGGAGCGGCTCCTCGCGGCCGGCGTCGAGGTGGTCGAGGTGCCCGAGCTGGCAGACGGGGTCCGCGCGGTGAACCGGGACCTGCTCTAACGCCGCCGCACCGCCTCGGCGACGACCTCGGCGGGGTCGAGGCCGAGGGCGGCGCAGACTTGCAGGTACTGGACGTACCCGAGCTCCTGCGCGCCGCTCTCCCATTCCTCGACCACCCGCGCCGTGACGTCGAGCCGCCCGCCGAGGTCACCGGCCGTCCAGCCACGACGTTCGCGTGCCTGTCGCAACAGGCCCAGGACCGCCGCTATGTCAGGGTCGCCCGCCATGGCCCGCCATCTCGGTGAGAAGGCCGTGGGACTCCTCGGTGCTCAGCGCGTACTCGTCGAGCCGCGCGACGACCCGCTGGTAGCCCACGATCGTGGCCTGCCGCTGGGTCAGCAGCGTGGAGTTGAGGTGCTCCACGTACACCACCGGCTCCGCCTCGGCGAACCGCATCAGCTGGAACGGCGTGCAGACACCCCGTACCGGCGAGTCCTCCGGCACGATCCGGATCCGAACCGACGGCGTCGCCGACAACCGCAACAGGTGGCGCACCTGCTCGGCCAGCACGGCCGCACCGAACCCGTTGGCGGACAACACCTGCGCTCCCACGAACGCCTCCACCACCGGCGGCCGCACGAGCCGCTCGAGCACCTGCTGCCGCGCCATCCGCGCGGCCGTCCGCCGCGCGATCTCGCCGTGCGGCACCACCGCGCTCAACCGGTGCAGCGCCTGCATGTACCCGTCCGCTTGCAACAACGCCGGCACGAGCGAGCCGTCGACGCACACGATCCGCACGGCCGACTCCTCCATCTCGCGCACCGCGACCAGGTCCGCGGGCAGCCGCTCGCCGTGTTCCTGCAACCACGTCGGCGCCATCAGATCCCCGGCCAGCTCGAGCAATGTCGCCCGCAGCCCGCCCGAGGACACCCCGCACAGCGCCAGCACCGTCGCCACATCGGTCGGCGTGACCCGGCTGCGGCCGTGCAGCAGCCGCGACATCCGGGCCGCCGACCACCCCATCCGCTCCGCGATGTCCTGCGCCAGCACGCCTTTGTCGCGCAGCACTCGCGCCAGCGCCGACCCCACGTGCCGCGACCGGACGGTCGTCGTGTCCTTCCGCACCCCAGCCCCCTACCGCCGCCGTATCACGACGGGCGACCGGTCACCCGGCACACCGATCCCGGCCGGCGCACGCACCAGCGGGGGCAACCCGTCCGGTTCATCCGGACGCGGCAACGTCAGCAATGCCCGCAACACCCACACCATCCCCACCTCGGCACTCAACCCGTAGAACCAGTGCACCCACTTCGGCGCGAACACGTCGTCGGCCGCGGGGGTGCGGTAGGCGTGCGACGCGTGGTCGTCGATCAGCACCATCACGTCCGCACACGTCGGCCACCGCAAGACCCCGGCCAGCACCTCCGGACCGTGACTGTCCACACGGAACAGATGCCAGAGGTAGCCTCGCCTGCCCGCCTCGTCGACGAGCGCATCGATCGTCACGCCGCGGGCCGCCCACCTGTACGCCGGTGCCCGGCACACGGTTCCTCCACCAATACCCTTCCGAACGTGCAGTCGCAGTTCGCACACACGCATTGCCTGCGCAGCAAGACCAGAATGTCTGTCTGCCAGATTTCTTCTTTCAAGTAGTGCTCGCCACTCAAACAGTCGCCGCAACACCGCAACCGGCGATGATGCGCGCCCATCTCGGTCACCTCGCCTTGTCGCCCGGTCGGGTGGAACCGGGGGTGTCGCGACGGACGGGTACTCACAAACGACACCCCCGGAGCTAGATTCTCAACCGCTGAATCCGGCCAACACAGATCTCAGCAAAGTTAAATCAACAAGGTCAAGTTTGGACGATCGCCCGATGGGGTGGTCCTAACCGTCCGCTTGCGACGGTGAAACTGAAATAGGTGAAAGCGTGAACGTGACAGGCCTTCCTCCGGCACTCCGATCCGGCAGTCCCGCGTTGTTCAAGCGTGCGATCGCGCTCAACCTCAAGCAGTGGCGGCTCGACCGCGGACTTGCGCAGAAGGTTGCGGCCGAGCGGGTGGATCGCTCCATCCAGCACATCAGCAACCTCGAGAGCGGCCGGACGCCGTCGGCGGGCGACCTGGAGCTGCTGCTCGACCTGTATTGCCAGCGGGACAACATCCCGTTCATGCGCGAGCTGCTTTCCGCAGCCAAGAAGTCGACGAACTGGTGGACACAGCTGTCCGGCGTCGTACCGCCGTGGTTCGACCTGTTCCTGGGCCTGGAGTCCGGCGCCTCGGAGCTGGCGACCTTCCAGACAGCGCTGGTCCACGGCCTTCTCCAGACTCGCGAATACGCTGAGGCCGTGCTGCGCGGCAACCCCAACCTCACCGACGCCCAGATCGAGCAGGCCATCGAGGTCCGGATGGGCAGGAAACGGATCCTCGAGCGCAAGTCCGACCCGGTTCATCTCTGGATGATCCTGGACGAGTCCGTACTTCGCCGCCCCTACGGCGGCCCCGTCGTGATGCACGACCAGTTGCAACATCTGCTCGAGATGTCTTACCGGCCAGGCATCGATATCCAAGTCTTGCCGCACGCGGCCGGCCCGGCGTCCGCCCAGCAGGGCGGCAGTTTCACTCTCATGAAGTTCCCCTCTGCCGTGGCGGGCGATCCCGGCGTGGTCTACCTGGATTTGGTCACCGGCGGGCACTATGTGGAGAAATCCGAGGAAATCCTCGATTACGAGCAAGCTATGACGCGTTTGCAAGCTCTAGCTGCAAATCAGCGGACCTCCCGTGGGATCATCAAGAAGGCCATGGAGGAGGTGAAACGATGATCCCTGGTGCTCCTGCCATCTGGCGGGAAGCCGAGTTCCGCAAGTCCAGCTTCAGCGGCTCCAACGGCGGCGAGTGCGTCGAGGTGGCGCAGGCGCCGACGATGTTCGGCATCCGCGACTCGAAGAACACCGACGGTCCCGTGCTGGCGTTGCCAGCAGGACAAGCCCAGGTGTTCCTGGCGACCGTGAAGCGGCACCACTAGTTGCACGAATGGTTTCGCTAACATTTTCACGGAGGCGAAGTGCCCCGGCCCAATCATGGTGGGCCGGGGCACTTCCCTGCGAGTACCCGCCGCGAATCATGCCCGAGCCCGGCCGGCGAGGCTAGGCGACCGTGAGCACCGTGTCGGCCAGCACCGGGGCGTCGTCGCGGTCGGCGGCCGTCGCGGTGGCCGTGTAGCCCTCGTCCGCCGCCCACACCCGCACGCGCAACGTCTCGCCGGGGAACGCGACCCCGGCGAACTTCGTCGCGAACGACGCCACCCGGGTCACGTCACCGTCGAGCACGTTGTCCACAATGGACTTGCAAACCATTCCGTACGTGCACAGCCCGTGCAGGATCGGCCGCTCGAACCCCGCCCGCGCGGCGAACTCCGGGTCGGCGTGCAACGGGTTGCGGTCACCGCACAACCGGTACAGCAACGCTTGCTGGGGCAGCACGTGCACCTCGAGCAACTCGTCCGGCGCGCGGCCGGGCACCTCGACAGCCGTCGACGGCCCGCGTTGGCCACCGAACCCACCCTCACCGCGCGCGAAGATCGCCGAGCGGGCAGTCCACAGTGGAGCGCCGGCCGCGGAGGTCACCACGGTCTCCTGGACGATGACGGCGGCCTTCCCCTTGTCCCACACGTCCGCGATGCGCGAGCGCGCGACGGCGTTTCCATCAGGCGAAATCGGCCCGTCGACCGTGATCGATTGCGTGCCGTGCAATACCTTCGACAGGTCGACGTCGACACCCGGAAACCGCAACGCGGGCGGTTCGAAGGTGCGAAAGCCGGGCGCGACCACACCGAACGTGGGCAACACGCGCAACCGGTCCTCGAGCACGTACCGCAGCTCGACCGGGTCGGTCGGCACGCCACCGGCGCCGAGCGCGAGGTGGTAGCGCAGCACGTCCGTGCTGGTCCAGGAGAACGCGGTCGCGCCGAGCTCGGCACCGACGGCGAGGGCCGGATCGATGGGCATGCACGTCATTGTGCATCGCGCCGGACGAGGTCAGGGCCTCGCGGGCGGGTCACCCAGAACAGGCACCCGACTCGCGGATGTGCTGGTCCAGCAGCTCGCTGATCCGCGCCTGCCCCTCACCGAGCACCGCAAACCCCCTGCGCATCTCGGCAAAGCCCGTGCGCATGTCCGTTTGGGTGCCGCGCATCTCCCTGTCCAGCCTGGCCAGCGTCCGTCCCTGGTCCACCTGGTCCTCACGTAGCGCGTTCAGCAAACCGGTGTGCCCGATCAACACTGTCTTCACGTCGGCGACATCCCTCTCGGCGTTGGTCGCCAGGAAGCGCACCTCGGCCATCTCGCCCTCGAGCCGCGTGACGCGGCCCTCCAAATCGAGCTCGTACATGGGCTCACTCATCAGGTTCCCCTCTCCTTGTCGTGGAGCGGAACCCAGACTGCCTCAAGATCCAGCGACCGGCAAAACCGTTGTCCACAGGGCAAAAACCTTGCATTGGGCGCACCACACCGTTGCCCCCAAGACAACCCAGCTCAGTAGCTGAACGCTCAGTAGCTGAACACCGAAGCGAAGCGGAACAGCGCGTCCGTCCCCAGCGGCGGCGGATCCGCCCGCCGTTCCCGGTAGAAGACCGACACGTGGACGTAGGTGCCGTCCGGGCGCATCACGGTCAGCCGGTTGATCGTCTGGTCGGAGACCGGCTCGCTGAACACGACGACCGAGCCGTACGTCCCGTCCGGGAACCGCCGGTACGAGCACACCTGCTGGTACTGCGGGCAGGGCGCGTAGCGCGGGTACGCACCGGGGTTGCGGTAGCCGACGTCGATCTTCAGCACGGCCGCTTCCCTGCCGCCGCCCAGCGTGGCCATGGCCAGGTACAGGTCAGGCGTGTCGACGCTGACCTGGAACACCAGCGGCGCCCACAGCACCTCGCCGGCCGGGCCGTTGACCGCGGCGGGCGCGACCCGGGTGACGCCGGGCAGCACCCGCGCGCGGGCCGCGGCGATCTGCGCGGTGAGCCGCCGGGAGCGGTTGTCGAACGTCGGGGCCGGGTCGTCCTGGGCCGGGGCCGGCATGGGCTGCAGCGTGGCCGGGGCCGTCGGCGGCGGCGACCACTGGTCGTCGGCGGTCGGTGCGCCCGGGTCGCCGAGCCCGAGCACCGCGGCGAACACGCCGGCCGCCGCGAGCACGCCGACCGACACGCCCGCCGCGCGCCAGCGCCGGTTCGGCGGCTCGGGCGACTCGACCGGCATCGTGGCGGCGAGCAGGGCGAGGTCTGCGGTCAGCCGCTCCTCGTCGGTGGCCAGCACGTCGAGCGCCGCGTCGGTCTCCTGCTCGACGACGTGCTCGTCGCACTCCCGCAGCGAGGCGACCTCAGCGGCCGGCAGGCCGGACCACAGCCGCAGCACGACCGCGGCCCGCTGCCGGGGCGCGAGCGCGGCCAGCCCGCGACGAAGGGGCTCGGTCTCGTCCGGCGAGTCCGGCGGGTCCGGCGCACGGCCGGGCTCGGCGAGCCACCCGCGCACGAACTCGCCGAGGTCGGTCCCGGCGTCCGGGGCGGGGGCGCCGAGCAGGTACGCGAGCCGGTCGAGCTCGTCGTCCGCTGGCACCATGTGTCCATGGTGACCGAGGACGACGTTCGGCGGATAGCCCTGTCGCTGCCGCACACCGTGGAGAGGCCGTCGTACGGGACGCCGGGCTTCCGCGTGAAGGACAAGTTGTTCGCCCGGATCCGCGAGGAGGGCGACGTGCTGCTGGTGTGGGTGGCCGGCGAGGGCGAGAAGCGGGGCCTGATCGCGTCCGACCCGGCGAAGTTCTTCACCACCCCGCACTACGACGGCCACCCGACCGTCCTGGTCCGCTTCGCGGCGATCGACGTCGGCGAGCTGACCGAGCTGCTCACCGACTCCTGGCGCGTCCGCGCCCCGAAACGCGCCCTGGCCGACCTGCCCGACTGAACGCCGCCGGGTGGTCGGCGTACTCCGAACGTGGCCCTGTGCCCCGTTCGGAACCGCTGGTGTTCGGCCAATCGCGTATCGCGACGTAGCAAAAGCAGCCGCTTGTTCGCCTGGCGCGTCCCTCGATCGGGCCGGTTCGATATTCTCGGTGACGGATCGGGGGCCCGACGACGCACGCGAGGAGAGCTGGTCATCGAGAAGGGCGCACTGGTCGCTGGCCGCTATCGGCTGCTCGAGCAGGTCGGGAGCGGCGCGATGGGCGTGGTGTGGAAGGCGCAGGACGAACGCCTCGACCGCACCGTCGCGATCAAGCGGCTCCTGGTCCGCTACGCGGTAGAGGAGTCCCAGTCCGAGGAGACCCGCCGGCGCGCCATGCGTGAGGCGCGGATCGCGGCACGGCTGCAGCATCGCAACGCGATCGCGATGTTCGACGTCGTCGAGGACGAGGGCGATCCCTGCCTGGTGATGGAGTTCCTGCCCTCCCGCAGCCTCTCCGCGGTCCTGGCCGAGCGCGGCACGCTGCCGCCCCAGGAGGTCGCCGAGATCGGCGCCCAGGTCGCCGCCGCGCTCGCCGCCGCCCACGCGGTCGGCATCGTGCACCGCGACGTCAAGCCCGGCAACATCCTGCTCGCCGAGAACGGCACGGTGAAGATCACCGACTTCGGCATCTCCAGGGCCCTCGACGACGGCACGGTCACCACGCAGACCGGGATCGCCGGCACGCCCGCCTACCTGGCGCCCGAGATCGCCCGCGGCGAGGACCCGAGCCGCGCGTCGGATGTGTTCTCCCTCGGCTCGACGCTCTACCACGCCGTCGAGGGCAAGCCGCCGTTCGGCACGAACACCAACCCGCTCGCGCTGCTGCACGCCGTCGCGTCCGGCATCGCGCCACCGCCGCGCAACGCGGGCCCGCTCGCGGACACGCTGTCCAATCTCATGCGGCCCGACCCGGGCACCCGGCCGACCATGCTCGACGCGGCCGGCGCGCTCACCCGCCCCACCGCGGCGCCGACCAGGCCCGCGGCGCCTGCCTGGCCGGCCAGGCCGGTCCCGGTCAACACCGCCCCGCCGACGCCGCCGCGCCCGGTGGCCGTGCTCACCCAGCCCACCGTCGCGCGGAACGCGCTGCCGCCCGGCCCGCCGAACATGCCCGCGCCGCACGCCACGGACCCCAACCGGCGCAACCTGGTGCTCGTCGCGGTGGCCGCGCTGCTCGTGGTCGCCGGCGTGGTGACCGCGATCCTGTTGCTGAACAACGACAAGCAGCCCGCCGGCGGTGTCGCCGAGGACAACGCGGGCGGCGGCGCGGCGACCGAGCAGCAGTCGCGGCCGAGCGAGCCGTCCTCGACGGCGCCGCCCTCGAGCGCGGCGGACAGCCCGATCCCCGCGAAGGGCCCGATCGACTTCAGCCAGGCCGGCCAGCTGGTGATCGACTACTACAACGACCTCGGCGCGATCGACAAGCGGTGGGCGATGCTGTCCACCAACGCGCAGAACCAGTTCGGCGGCATCGACGCGTTCCGCCAGTACTGGTCGAAGTTCAGCGCGCTCAGCTCGGAGCACGCGATCGGCGTCACGAAGAACGCCGACAACTCGGTGAACGTGCCGGTCGACGTCACCTACACCAAGGGCGACGGCGACACCCGCCAGCACCTCACGGTCCGCGTCACCCGGGCGAACGGCAAGCTGGTCATCGACCAGGCGGCCCGCTGACCCAGCCGTCCGGCCGCAGCGCGTCAGTCACCGCGTTAGTCTCGGTGCACGATGCGAGCACGGAGGTTCCGCGATGGCGCTCATGCCGGTGACCGACTCGATGTTCCTGCTCGCCGAGTCGCGCGAGCACCCCATGCACGTCGGCGGGCTGCAGCTGTTCGCGCTGCCCGACGGCGCCGGCCCGGACTACGTCAGCGACTTCCACCGCGAGCTGCTGGAGCTGGCGGACGTGCGGCCGCTGTTCCGCCGCCGGCCGCGTGGGCCGGTTGGCACCGTCGGCCAGTTCGCGTGGTCCAACGACGACAACCTGGACATCGAGTACCACGTGCGGCACTCCGGCCTGCCGCGGCCGGGTCGCGTGCGTGAGCTGCTGGAGCTGGTGTCCCGGCTGCACGGCACGCTGCTCGACCGGCACCGTCCCATGTGGGAGTTCACGGTCATCGAGGGCCTGCAGGGCAACCGGTTCGCGACGTACAGCAAGATCCACCACGCGCTGCTGGACGGCGTGTCGGCGCTGAAGCTGATCCAGAGCTCGCTGTCGACGGACCCGGACGCGACCGACGTGCGGCCGGTGTGGTCGCCGCGGGTGCGGGAGAACGTGTTCGACAAGCCGCGCCGTCAGGCGGAGACCGACCCGTTCACCGCGGCGGGGCGGCTGGTGAAGGACGTCGCGGGCCTGGGTGGCGCGGCGGCGAAGGCGGTGAACGAGGCGTTCCGCGAGCAGTCGGGGACGCTGGCGTTCCAGGCCCCGAAGTCGATGTTCAACGTGCCGATCACGGGCGCGCGCCGGTTCGCGGCGCAGGGCTGGCCGCTGGAGCGGATCAAGGCGGTGGGCCGGGGTTCGGGCGCCACGATGAACGACGTGATGCTGGCGATGTGCGCGGGCGCGCTGCGCCAGTACATGCTGGACCTCGGTGCGCTGCCGGACCGCCCGCTGGTGGCGGCGGTGCCGATGTCGCTGCGCGCCCGCACCGGCTCGGAGTCGTCCATGGGCGGCAACGCGCTCGGCCTGATCCTGTGCAACATGGCCACCGACGAGCCCGACGCGGCCACCCGCCTGGCGACGATCCACGCGTCGATGCTGAAGGGCAAGGCGGCCTACCACGGCATGAGCCGCCTGCAGATCACGGCGCTGAGCGCGGTCCCGCTGATCCCGCTGGCGATCGGCACGGTGCCGGGCCTGACCACGCTGACGCCGCCGGGCTTCAACGTCCTGATCTCGAACGTGCCGGGCCCGCGCGAGCCGCTGTACTGGAACGGCGCGCGCATGCAGGGCGTGTACCCGCTGTCCATCCCGTACGAGGGCCAGGCCCTGAACATCACGGTGACGAGCTACGCGGGCAGCCTGGAGTTCGGCCTGACCGGCTGCCGCCGCACGGTCCCGCACCTGCAACGCCTGCTCGCGCTGCTCGAGGAGTCCTTGCAGGAACTGGAAAAAGCCACCGCCTGACCGGCTACTCCCGCCCCAGCTTCTCGGCGGACCGTTCACCGGCCGTGGCCACGCGGGCCAGGAAGCCGGCGATCAGGTCAAGCTGATCGACGTCGTAGTCCGCGCAGATGTCGGTCAGCTCGCCGCGCATCGCGCCGTACAGGCGGAAGATCTCGCTGCCGCGGTCGGGCAGCACGCGCACCACGACCGCACGGCGGTCGGCGTGGTCGCGCTCGCGCACGATCCACCCGTTGCGCTCCAGCCGGTCGAGCACGCCGGTCATCGTGGCCGGGTGCAGGCCGGACCGCTTGGCCAGCGCGCTCGGGCCGATCGGGCCGAACCGGGCGATCAGGTCGAGGCAGCCCAGATCGCCGTCGCGCAGCGCCACCCGGGAACCGACGTGGTGGTTGAGCACGCTCAGGTGGCCGTTCAGGTCACGCAGGGCGTCCTGCACCTCGTTCGCGGCGCGCCGCCGCGTCCGCCGGTCCTCTGGTACGTTATCCATATAGTTTGACTTTCGTATTGTATGGGCTGCGAAGTCACTGTACCGGGAGGCAAGGGGTTACGGGATGAAGCTGACCGTTTTCGGGGCGACCGGGGGAATCGGCGGGCACGTGGTGCGCCAGGCGCTCGACGCCGGGCACACCGTCACCGCGGTGGTGCGGGACAGGGCGCGCCTCGCCGTGCCGGACCAGCCGCAACTGCACGTCGTGACGGTCGCGAGCCTCACCGAGCCCGGGCCGCTGGAACCGGCACTGCAGGGCAGCGACGCGGTGGTGTCCGGCGTCGGGCCGAGCGCGCGCAAGCAGGCGGGCGTGGCGACGGTCGCGACGCGCGCCATCACCGCGGCGATGGCCGCGACGGGCGTGCGGCGGATCGTCGCGGTGAGCGCGGTGCCGGTCGGCCCGATCCCCGAGGACGAGGCGTTCATCCGCCGCCGCATCGCCTACCCGATCGTCGGCCGCGTGCTGCGTCCGGTCTACGACGACCTCGCCGCGATGGAGGCGGACCTGCGGCGCAGCGGTCTGGAGTGGACGGTCGTCCGCCCGCCGCGGCTGGACGACAAGCCGACGACCGGGCAGTACCGGCTGGCCTTCGGCGCGAACGTGTCGAACGGCGCCTTCGTGTCCCGGGCGGACGTCGCGCACGCGATGCTGGCGCTGCTCGCGGACCCGCGGGCGATCAACGTGGCGGTCGGCGTCGCGCGGTAGTGCCCTTTCGGGCAGCGGGGGCGGCCCGTTCGTCCGTCCCGGAGGACGCCAACCGCGGCGCCGCCGGGTGGCACGCTCATGGGGTCAGGCAAGGGTGTGTCGCCCGCCGGCCGCCACCGCCTCCTGGTGGCGGCCGGTTTCCTGTCCCGCGCGGCACGTAGCCTGGCCGCCATGAAGCTCGGACTTCAGCTGGGGTACTGGGGTGCCGCCCCGCCACCGCATGCGGCGGAGATCGTCCGCGCCGCCGACGAGGCCGGCTTCGAGGCCGTGTTCGCCGCCGAGTCGTGGGGCTCGGACGTGTTCACGCCGCTCGCCTGGTGGGGCGCGCCGACCACCCGGATCAAGCTCGGCACCGCGGTCGCGCAGCTGTCCGCCCGCGCGCCGACCGCGACCGCGATGGCCGCGCTCACCCTCGACCACCTCTCCGGCGGCCGGGCGATCCTCGGGCTCGGTGTGTCCGGGCCGCAAGTCGTGGAGGGCTGGTACGGGGCGCCGTTCGGCAAGCCGCTCGCCCGCACGCGCGAGTACGTGTCGATCGTGCGCCAGGTGCTCGCCCGCGAGGCGCCGGTGACCGGCGACGGCCCGCACTACCCGCTGCCCTACCGCGGCGCGGACGCGAGCGGGTTCGCCAAGCCGCTGCGCCCGATCACCCATCCGCTGCGCGGCGACCTGCCGATCTGGCTGGGCGCCGAGGGGCCGAAGAACGTGGCGCTGACCGCCGAGATCGCCGACGGCTGGCTCGCCCTGTACTTCTCCGACGCGCTCGCCGGCCAGTACGACGAGTGGCTCGACGAGGGCTTCGCCCGGCCCGGCGCGCGCCGGTCGCGCGCGGACTTCGAGGTCGCGGCGAACGTCTCGGTCGCGATCACCGACGACCCGGCCGCCGAGTACGACCGGCACCGCCCGGTGATCGCGCTGTACGCGGGCGGCATGGGCGCGGAGGCGAAGAACTTCCACGCGGACCTGTTCCGGCGCATGGGCTACGGCGAGGTCGTCGACGAGGTCACCCGCAAGTTCCGCGAGGGCCGCAAGCTCGAGGCGGCGGCCGCGGTGCCCGACGAGCTCGTCGCGGAGACCGCCATGATCGGCACCGCGGACCAGGTCCGCGCACATGCGTTGCGCTGGGCGGACAAGGGCGTCACGATGCTGATGATCACCTGCGACGACGACGCCCAGGTCCGCCGGGTCGCGGAGGTCCTCGGGTCCTGAGATCGGTCCGGTTTCCGCGCCGGAAATTGGCGCTTATCGAAGGACCACGCGGCTCCTAGCGTTGCTCCCATGAACGCCGCAACCGCCACCGCGCCGGTCCGGGTGCCGATCGTGACCCGGCCGCTCGTCCTGATGCTCGTCGCCGAGCTCGGCGCGCTCACCAGCTTCTACCTGCTGCTGTCGGTCGTCCCGATGGTCGTGGGCGGGGTCGCGGGTGCCGGGGCGGCCACCGCCACCCTCATGCTCGCCACCGTCGCGGCCGAGCCGGTCACCCCGCGGCTCGTCGCACGCTTCGGGTACCGGGCCGTGATCGCCGGTGCGCTGCTGCTCCTCGGGCTGCCCGCGCTCGCCCTGCTGGCCGGCACCTCGACCACGACCGTGCTCGTGGTGTGCGCGCTGCGCGGCGTCGGGTTCGGCGTGATGATGGTCGCCGGCGGCGCGCTCGCGGCCGAGCTCGTCCCGGCCGGGCGGCGGGGCGAGGGCCTCGGGCTGTACGGCGCGGCCGTCGGGCTGCCCGGTGTGGTCGGCCTGCCGGCCGGGGTCTGGCTCGCCGCACACGCCGGCTTCGCCGTGGTGTTCGTCGCCGCGACCCTGACCGCGCTCGCCGGACTCGCCGTGCTGCGCGCGCTCCCGGCCCGGTCGGCCGACCCCGGGAAGCCGGCCGGCATCGCCGCGGGCCTGCGCCGCGGCGCGCTGGTCCGGCCCGCGCTCGCGTTCGGCGCCACCGCGATGGCCGCCGGGATCGTCGTCGCGTTCCTGCCGCTGGCGGTGACCGGCTCGGCGACGGTGACCGTGGCACTGCTCGCCCAGTCGGTGACCGCCACCGCGGCCCGCTGGCTGGCGGGCCGGCACAGCGACCGGCACAGTGACCGGCACGGCCCGGCCGCGCTGCTGGTCCCCGGCCTGATCGTCGCGACCGCCGGGATGCTCACCCTCGTCGTCACCACCGACCCGGCCGCCGTGGTAGCCGGCATGGCCCTGTTCGGCACGGGTTTCGGCATCACCCAGAACGCGAGCCTCGCGACCATGCTCGGCCAGGTCTCGCCCGCCGGGTTCGGCATGGTCAACGCGATCTGGAGCCTCGCCTACGACGGCGGCATGGGCCTTGGCGCGGCCGGCTTCGGCGCGCTCGCCACCTGGACCGGCCTCACCGCGGCCCTCGCGGTCACCTCGTTGATCATGCTGGCGGCGCTCAGGCCCGCCAGGACCGCCGCCCGGGCCAGACTGGGTGCATGAGCATCAAGACGCTGTCGTCGCGGGTCGTGTACGAGAACCCGTGGATGAGTGTGCGCGAGGACGAGATCGAGCTCCTCGACGGGTCGCGCGGGATCTACGCGGTCGTCGACAAGCCGGACTTCGCGCTGGTCCTGCCGTTCGAGGACGACGGGTTCCATCTCGTCGAGGAGTACCGGTACCCGCTGCGGGGGCGCTACTGGCAGTTCCCGCAGGGCACGTTCCCGCAGGGGCGCACCGGCACGCCGGAGGAGCTGGCCTCCTCGGAGCTCGGTGAGGAGACCGGGTTCACCGCCGGCCGGCTGGCGCGCCTGGGCTACCTGAACTGCGCGCACGGCGTGACCGGGCAGGGCTTCCACATCTTCCTCGCGACCGAGCTCACGCCGGGCGAGCCGCACCGGGAGGCGACCGAGCAGGACATGCGCCAGCAGTGGTTCCCGCGCGGCGAGGTCGAGCGGATGATCCGCGACGGCGTGATCACCGACGACTCGACGCTCGCCGCCTACCTGCTGTTCGTCATGCGGGAGCGCTGAGCCTCACCCGCTCTTGCGGCGGAACGCGCGTTTGCTGCCGGCCGGGCCGTGCGCGTCGTGAACCTTCGAGCGGGCGTCGGCGTGCTCCTCGCCCATGCGGTTCTTCGCCTGCTTGCGTTCCAGCGCCTCCCGGAATCGCGCTTTCACGTCGTCCTGAGACTCGGTCTCCGTGTCGTTGTCCGCGGCGGTCTCGGATTTGTCGGGCATGCGGTCAGCGTCGCACGGACCGGGCACCCCAGTCGAGTCGGATAGGGTCACTCGACGGGGTCAGCGGCTCGAACCGCAACGCGGCACCTTCCCGCCACCACACCGGGTCCGGGGACCGCCAGCGCTGCGCGGTCAGCGTCCGCCGGAGCACCTTGTACGTCGCGGTCCTCGGCAGCCGGGGGGTGAGCCGGACGAACCTCGGCACCTGCCTGGGCCCGAGGTCGTCCTGTTCGGACAGGAACCGCGCGAACCCGGCCGGGTCGAACGTGGCGTCGCCGCGCAGCACGAGAGCGGCCATCACCTGGTCGCCGACGTGCTGGTCGGGCACCGCGTACACGGCGACGTCGGCGACGTCGGGGTGGCGCACCAGGACCCGCTCGATCGGCGCGGCGCCCAGGTTCTCGCCGTCCACCCGCAGCCACTCGCCGGTGCGGCCGACGAAGAAGCAGAACCCGTGCTCGTCGCGGTAGACCAGGTCACCGCTCCAGAACATGCCCTCGCGCATCCGGTCCGCGTCCGCGGCCGGGTCGTTGTAGTAGCCGGTGAACAGGCCCGGGCCACTGGTCCGGACCAGCTCGCCGACCGCCTCGTCCGGGTTGGTCAGCCTGCCGCGCTCGTCGAGGACCGCGGGCGGGCACGGGCGGCCGGTCTCCGAGCTCAGCACGGCGATGTCGCCGCCGATCTTGCCGAGCGAGCCGGCCGGGGAGCCGGGCGGGCGGACGAGCGTGATGCCGCCCTCGGTCGAGCCGTACGCGTCGATGACCTGGCAGCCGAACCGCTCGCCGAACGCGGCGATGTCCGACGCGCCGGCCTCGTTGCCGAACACCACCCGCAGCGGGTTGTCCGCGTCGTCGTCGCTGCGGGTGGTGGCGAGGACGTAGGCGAGCGGCTTGCCGACGTAGGTGGCGTAGGTGGCGCCGAACTTCCGGACGTCGTCGAGGAAACCGGACGCGGAGAACCGGCGGCGCAGCGCCAGCCGGGCGCCCGCGGCCAGGCCCGCCGCCCAGCCCGCGGTGATCGCGTTCGAGTGGAACATCGGCATCGACACGTACGCGGTGTCCCGCGGACCGAGCTGGAAGCGCTCGGCGAGCTTGCGGCCCGGCTGGGCGACCTTGCCGTGCGTGACGCGCACCGCCTTGGGCTCGCCGGTGGTGCCGGACGTGAACACCAGCATGAACAGGTCGTGCGGGGACACCTCGACCGGCTCGAGCGGGCTGTGCCGGTGACGGAACGCGGAGACGTGCCAGGCGGCCGAGTCGACGTCGAGCACCCGCGCGCCGACGTCGAGGCCCTGCAACAGCTCGACGTACCGGCTGTCGGTGAGCACCACCTGGCAGTCGGCGAGCTTGACGTCCCGCACGAGCGCCTCGCCGCGGCGGCTGGTGTTCAGCCCGACCAGCACCGCGCCGGCGAGCGCGGCGCCGCCCAGCAGGAACGAGAGCTCCTGGGTGTTGTCCAGCAGCACGCCGACGTGGAACGGGCCGGGCCTGCGCAGCGACCGCAGCAGCGCCGCGCGGTCGGCGCACTCCTGCACGTGCTGCGCCCACGTCCACGCGGTGTCCTCGAACACCAGCCCGGGGTTGGGATCCTCAGCTCGCGCCAGCAGCAGTTCGGTGACTGTGGGGAGCTGCTCCCCTGGCGCGGTCATCCGGACCTCCGACTTCTCCAGCACGGCTGTGCCGTTCGGCGGCGAGCACGGCTCCGATGCGCCGCAGGTGCAGGGTGGCACCGCCGAGGCTGGACACATGATGTTTCGCGGCAACAAAGAATCGATGCAGTGGGTAGTCCACGTCAATACCCAAACCCACGTGCACGTGCACGGCGGTATGCACGGCGGGTTGCCCGCCCCCAGCCGCCCGAGCAGCGGTCCCACAGCCTGGGAATGTCGCTAGTGGACGATCGAATTGCATTTTGCGATTTGCATTTCCGCGCCGTCCGGAGTGACCAGGAACACAAGCCCGTGACGCTGCGGAACCCCCTCAGGGTTACCCGAACGGCGGTGGACGGTGATCTTCCGGCACGGCATGCTGCCCCCCGTGGCTACCGAACAGAAGGCCGCCTTCGATGAGATCGGCAGGCGGTACGACGAGTCCTTCGTCGAGCGCGACGCGCAGCTCGCGGAAGGCGCGTGGTTGATCGAGCAGCTCGGCGGTTCGGGCCGGGTGCTCGACCTGGGCTGCGGCAGCGGGTTCCCGACCGCGAAGCAGCTGATCGACGCCGGCATCGAGGTGGTCGGCACGGACGAGTCCGCCGTGATGCTCGACCTGGCGCGGGAGCAGGCCGCCGGCGGCAACTACCTGCACCGGGACCTGCGGGACATGGGTGACCTCGGCGAGTTCGACGCCGCGGTCGCGTTCTTCTCGCTGATCATGCTGCCGAAGTCGGACATCCCGCCGCTGCTGCGGGACCTGCGCGAGCGGCTGCGCGGCCCACGGCTGCTGCAGATCGCCATGGTGCTCGGCGACTTCGACCGGTTCCCGATCAGCTTCCTCGGCGTGCCGACCGAGGTGTGCGCGTACCCGCCCGACGAGCTGAGGCAGGTCGTCGCGGACGCGGGATTCGAGACGCTCGAGCTGCGTGAGGTGGCCGCCGAGGCGGAGCCGAACCGCATCGAGGTGCAGCTCTACCTGCGCGCCAAGGCAGGCTGACGAGCCGGCGCAGACGTCGGCTGCGTCGGTGCCCAGCGCCGCGCCAATGATCCGACGCGGTGGATCATTGCGAGTGAAGGCTGGCTAGACCCACTCGGCCCGCGAGAGAGCGGCGCGGAGCTTCGCGAGTGCGCGGTGCTGGGTCACCCGGACCGCGGTCGGCGTCAGGCCGACAGTGCTCGCGGTCTCCTGGGCGGACAAGCCGACGATGAGGCGCAGACGCAGGATCTCCCGCTGGCGCGGGGGCAGCGTGTTCAGCAGGTCAGAAAGACGCTCCCGAAGGTCGGCCGCCATGATCAGCTGCTCGGGGCTCGCGCTCACGTCCACCCCGTCCGGCACGTCGGCCGCGGGGTCGGACCGGTCGCGGCCTGCGCGGCGGTAGTGGTCGGCCACCTTGTGGGCGGCGATGCCGTACACGAACGGCAGGAACGACTCGGGTTCGTCGTTGTACCTGCCGAGTGCGCCGAGCACGGCGACGCAGATCTCCTGGGCGACGTCGTCCGCGGACGAGTACGCGGAACCGCTCCTGCCGATCCGTGACCGGCAGTAGCGAACGATAGCCGGACGGATCCACGTGAACAGCGTCGCGACGGCATCCTGCTCGCCCCTCATGGACGAGATGACGAGCTCATGGAACGCGGCGCTCTTGAGCCTCGCGAAGATTTCCGTGGCGTCGGACGAGATGACCTGCATGCGAGAGATACTCGTAAACAGGCACTGCTGCGAACAGAGTCAAAAGGCCCTACGGGCATAGCGCACTTGCACCGGCAACCAGTTTTCGCCGCCCGACTACTCTATGGAGGCGTCCGAGTACACCCCTCGCGCTCATCCGAATAGAAGCACTGTGATCGACTATCGAACGCTACGTGTGTGGGAATGGATCGCGGAGTACGCGGGCACTCGCGACGCTCCGCTGTCGCTGCGCACCGTCTGCGCCGCCTGCGTGTCCCTGACCGGGATGACCGGCGCCTGGGTCAGCCGCGGCGACGCGGCCGCCGACGTCGCCTACGCCACCGACCCGGTCGCCGAACGGCTCGCCGACCTGCAGATCCTTCTCGGCGAGGGCCCGGGCGTGGACGCCCGCCAGGAGGGCAGGCCGGTGGCCGTGACCGACCTGTCGATCGCCGCGCGCAGGCGGACCTGGCCGCGGTTCGCCCCGGCCGCGCTGGCCGCCGGGAGCCGGTCCGCGCTGGTCGTGCCCATGCGGGTGGGGGCGGCGAGAATCGGACTGTTCGGTCTGTATTCGCGGACGCCGGCGGTCCTGGTGACCACCCAGCGCACCGAGGTGGACGCGTTTGCCGAGGTCGCGCTGGGCCTGGTGCTCGACGACATCACCCGGCAGCCGCCCGACCTCGGCCAATGGGCGTCCGACAGGCGAGCGCTGGACCGCCCGGAGGTGCACCAGGCGACGGGAATTGTGTCCGTGCAGCTGGGCATCGACGTCACCGAGTCCCTCGCCCGCCTTCGTGCGCACGCGTATGCACACGCACGACCACTATTGGAAATTGCGCGTGAAGTTGTCACACGTCGGCTTCGTTTTTCGCCGAATACTTCCGAACGCGGCATTCCAGGCCCATAACTGATAGTGCCGGTCGTAGGCTTATCTCGTGACCAGCACGCCAGTGGAAGAGCTGGCCGAAGCTTTTGTGGAGCTCGCCGGTGCCGCCGCCGACGAGTCCGGCTCCGACGACTTCCTGAACCTGCTCGCGGACCGGTGCGTGCTGCTGCTCGACGTCTCCGCCGCAGGGCTGTCGCTGGTGGACGAGAGAGGCCGGACCTGCCTGGTGGGCGCGTCCGGCGAACGGGCCCGGGTGCTGACGCTGCTCGACGACGGCCCTGGTCAGGAGTGCCAGCGCACCGGCGCACCGGTCGAGGTGACCGACCTCGGCACCACGAAGCTGCGCTGGCCGGAGTTCACCGCGACCGCCGAGGCGGCCGGTTTCGCGGCCGCGTACTCCCTGCCGATGCGACGCCAGGCGGACGTCCTCGGCGCGCTGACGCTGTTCCGCGCGACGCCGGGCACGCCGGGCACGCTGGACCGCGTCACCGCCCGGATCGCCCGGGCCATGGCCGACCTCGCGACGATCGGGCTGGCCCAGGTCCGGGCGCTGCGCAGGCAGACGGACGTGGCCGCGCAGCTGCAGCACGCGCTGACCAGCCGGGTCGTGATCGAGCAGGCGAAGGGCGTCACCGGCGAGCGGCTCGGCCTCGGCATGGACGACGCGTTCGATCTCCTTCGCCGGTACGCGCGCAGCCGGAACCTGCGGATCACGGAATTGGCCGGCACGGTCGTGGACGGCTCGTTCGACACCGGCCTGCTCACACCAAAATCCGACTAATCGGACGAAAATGACTCACCTTTTCGAGCCTCTATATATAACGAAGAGGTGCGGGGTTAACCCTCGAGGGGGAGCCGGTCGGCGGGCGGGGTCAGCCGCTCGATCGAGTCGTGCATGTGCCCATCGATCAGGCCGAGCAGCATCTCCTCGTCTCCGTCGGAGATCGCGTCGACGAGCACCCGGTGCTCGTTGACCAGGTCGTGCGGTTCGGGGTAGTGGTCCTGCAGCGCGGCCAGGCACATCCGGGTCTCCACGAGCAGCGTCTGCGCCATCCGCTCCAGCCGCGAGTTGCCCGAGCAGCTGACCAGTGCGAGGTGGAACGCCTGGTCCGCGTCGCTCATCGCGTTCCGGTCGGCGGACTCCGCGGCGGTCACCAGCGTGTCGAGCGACTCGGCCAGCCGCACGACCGCCTCGCCCCGGTTGCCGTGCATGATCAGCTCGCACGCCGCCCGCTCGATGGCCAGCCGGGCGAGGTAGATGTCGCGCACGTCCTGGGCGTCGAGATCGATGACGAACAGGCCCCGGTGCCGCTCGCCGCGCAGCAGGCCCTCCTGGACGAGCCGCTGCATGGCCTCGCGCAGCGGCCCGCGGCTCACCGCGAACCGGGCGGCGAGCTCGGCCTCGCCGAGCTGGGTCCCGGGCGCGAACACCCCGTACATGATCGCCGACCGCAGCTGCTCGGCGATGAGCTCGGCCGTCGACTGTCTGGCAACCGGCTCCAGCTCACCAAGTTCACTCATGACCCAGTCCTCCGCTCCTTCAAGTGGCGAACAAGGCACCCAGCCCCTTGCGCGGTGCGGTGTCGCCGACGAGCCGCAGCCCCTCCCAGACACTCACCTGGTTCGCCGTCAGCACCGGCTTGCCCAGCCGCTGCTCGAGATCCTCCAGCCAGGCCACGGTGTGCAAGGCCGTGTCCGGCACCAGCACGGCCTCGGCGTCCGCGTGGTCGTTGGCGGCGACGAAGTCCAGCACGTCGTCCCGCCCGAGCGTGCCCACCTCCGCCGCGGTGATGATTCCCTTGCAGGACAACGACACCACGTCGATGTCCGCTGATCCGAGGAACGCGGCGAACCGGTCGGCCACGTCCTGCGGGTAGGTCGCGGCCACCGCCACCCGGCGCAGCCCCAGGTGGCGCGCGGCGTTGACGAAGGCGAAGGAGGTGCTGGACGCCGGCACGTCGGCCGCGGCGCGCACGCCGTCGACCTGCGTGGTGGCGCCGTCCCAGCCGAACACGAAGCTGCCGCTGGTGCACGCCCACACGGCGGCGTCCACGCCCATCGACCGCAGCTCGCGGGCGCCGTCGGAGAGCACGTCCTCGCCGCCGATGTCGAGCAGGGCGTCGACCCGGTGGGCGTCCTCGCGCATGAGCGTGTGCACCACTGGCAAACGGGTGGCGGCGCCCGACTCGGCGAGCAGC
This sequence comes from Actinophytocola sp., assembly GCA_035995025.1. GTDB lineage: Bacteria > Actinomycetota > Actinomycetes > Mycobacteriales > Pseudonocardiaceae > Actinophytocola. The sequence goes on along the minus strand of DASYKY010000057.1, from coordinate 45,733 downwards.
CGCTCCATGGTCGGGTAGTCGTCCTCCGCGCTGTAGCCCGGGTACAGGAAACCGACGATAGCCATGTTGTTGACAATCCTATAGGTCAGGCGGCGTGTGTTTCGTTGATCTCGCCGAGCCATTGGCCGGCGGCCATCATCGGCGAGCCGAGGTGGCGCAGTGCCGACCACATGGTGACCTGGTTCGCGGTGAGGACCGGCTTGCCCAGCCACCGCTCCAGCGGGCCGATGATGTCGTAGGTGGGCACGTTGGTGCAGCTGATGAACAGCCCGTCGGCCTCCGGCACGTCCACGGCGGTGACCGCCTGGACGATCTCGGCGTACCCCACCTTCCAGATGTGGTCCAGCAGACCGAGCCCGACGCTCGACACGACCTCCACGCCGTACTCGCCGAGGAAGGTGAGCAGCCGCTCGGTGACGCTGTCGATGTAGGGCGTGACGACCGCGATCCGTCTGAGCCCGAGAGTGTGCAGCGCGGAGATCAGCCCGCCGGAGGTCGTCGTGGCCGCGGGTGCGCCCGCCGTCCGCATGCTCGCGGTCAGCGCGTGCTCGCCCGCCATGCCGCCGACGAAGCTGGCCGACGCGCACGCGAAGGTCACCACGAGCGGCTCGGGTGCCAGCACGTCGGCCGTCGCGCGGCGGACGCGTTCCGGATCGCTCAGCTCGGCGGCCATCTCCACGGTCACCGGCACCGGCACGAACGGCAGCCGGGTGAGATAGAGGGAGACGTCGTCCGGCGCCCAGCGCCACAGCTCGCGGTCCAGCGCGAAGTCGAACGGCGCGACGACGCCGACGCCGCGCTGGGTGACGAGCTCCGGGCCGATGATCTCCACGGCCCTGTCTGAATGATGCGACATGCCGCCCGCCCGTCAGTCGTCGAGTCGTTGGTACACCAGACGTTCACCGACGCTGCCGGATCGCCAGACGTCTTCGCACGCCTCCGCCATGGCCGGCAGGCCCTCGACGATGGTCGCGTAGACGTTGCCCGGTACCCACCCGACATCGCCGTTGAGCAGGATGTTGTTCCGGCCGTAGAAGATCGCCAGGTCGATCACGCCGGGCAGGGTCTCGAGGCCCTTCTCCTCCTTGAAGGCGCGGTCCAGCATGCCGCCGTTGAAGTCGAAGAACACCACGTCGCCGGGAATCGGCGTGACGGTGGGGTTCTCGAGCCCGATCGGCTCGGCGGCGAACCGCTCGACCATCGTGTACACCTCGTTGCGGGCGTACTTGGCGTGGTGGACGGGGCCGCCCTGCGGCAGCGCGTTCCAGACGGCGTCACAGGTTCGCGGAGCGTCCTTCTCCAGCAACTGGGCGACGCAGGAGGCGCCGCGGCGCTCCAAAGTGATCGTCATCAACCTCGACATCAGCATTCCCCGTGGTCAGCAGCACCTGTAGTTCTTGACTTGCTTCTCCCGCGGGCTGCAACGACCGCGCCGATTGTTGACAATCATACGAGCGGCGCTATATGTGTCAATCCCTGGTAGCTCCCCGTGCACGGACCACTCGTTGAGGGGAGCATGGACCCATGCGTCCGCCACGTTCCGCAACCGTCGTCGTACTGCACTCGCATACGGGTGACACCGGCCGGCCACCGGCCGAACCCCTCGAAGACCTCGCCGAGCTGCGTTTTGCGACGGACGAAGACCTGGTCAGCGCGCTGCCGGGCGCGGACGTGCTGCTCGTCTGGGACTTCCGCTCGCACGCCCTCGCGGACGCCTGGCCGGCCGCGGACTCGTTGCGCTGGGTGCACGCCAGCAGCGCCGGGGTCAACCACGTACTGTCAGCTCCCCTCGTCGAGAGCGACGTCGTCGTGACCAACTCGCGAGGGGTGTTCGACGCCCCGATGGCCGAGTACGTGCTCGCGCTCGTGCTCGCCATGGCCAAGGACCTGCCGGGCACGCTGCGCCTGCAGCGCGAGCGGCGCTGGCAGCACCGGGAGACCGAGCGGCTGGGGGGCACGCAAGCGCTCGTCGCCGGCACCGGCCCGATCGGCCGCGCGATAGGGCGCACGCTCACCGCCGCCGGCCTGACCGTCACCGGCGTCGGCCGCCAGGCCCGCGACACCGACCCGGACCTCGGCACGGTGCTGCCGATGGACCGGCTCGCCGAGGGTCTGGCCCGCGCGGACTACGTGGTGCTGGCCGCGCCGCTCACCGACGCCACCCGGCACATGATCGACGCGGCGGCACTGGCCGCGATGAAGCCGACCGCGCGCCTGGTGAACGTGGGCCGCGGACCGCTCGTGGCGCAGGACGACCTGGTCGAAGCGCTGACCGCGGGCCGGATCGCGGGCGCGGCGCTGGACGTGTTCGCCGACGAGCCGCTGCCGGAGTCCTCGCCGCTGTGGGCGATGGCGAACGTGATCGTCTCCCCGCACATGTCCGGCGACGTGGTGGGGTGGCGGTCGGAACTGGTAGCACTGTTCCACGACAACCTGACGAGGTATCTGGACGGCCGGCCGCTGCGCAACGTCGTGGACAAGCAGCGCGGGTACGTCCGGGAGGAGACACATTGAGCTCGAGCGCTGAGCTGTCCTCGACCGAGCTGCTCGCCGCCTACCGCGACGGCAGCCTGTCCCCCGTCGAGGTCGCGCGGGACGCGCTGGACCGCATCGCCGCGGTCGACGACGCGGTGAACGCGTACTGCCTCGTCGACGCCGACCGGACGCTCGCCGACGCGGCCGCCTCGGAGCGGCGCTGGCAGGCGGGCGAGCCGCAGGGCCTGCTCGACGGCGTCCCGGTGTCCATCAAGGACATCCTGCTCAGGCGCGGCTGGCCGACGTTGCGCGGTTCGTACACTGTGGACCCGAACCAGCCGTGGGACGTCGACGCGCCCGCGGTCGCCCGGCTGCTTGAGCACAACGCCGTGCTGGTCGGCAAGACCACCACGCCGGAGCTCGGCTGGAAGGGCGTCACCGACAGCCCGCTCACCGGCATCACGCGAAACCCTTGGGACGTCACGAAAACGGCGGGCGGCTCGAGCGGCGGCGCGTCCGCGGCGGTGGCCACCGGCACCAGCCCGATCTCCATCGGCACCGACGGCGGCGGCTCCATCCGCATCCCCGCGTCGTTCAGCGGCGTGTTCGGCATCAAGCCGACCTACGGGCTCGTCCCGCTGTTCCCGGCGAGCGCGTACGGCACGCTGGCGCACGTCGGCCCGCTGTCCTGGACGGTCGCCGACAGCGCTCTCGCCATCGACGTGCTGTCCGGTTCGGACAGTCGCGATTGGACGTCCGGGCCGCGTCCGGAGCGGCCGGTCTCGGCGACCCTGAACGCGGGCGTGACCGGCATGCGGATCGCGTTCAGCCCGCGGCTGGGCTTCGCCGCCGTCGACCCGGAGGTGGCGGCGCTGGTGAACGAGGCCGCGCACACCTTCGCCGACCTGGGCGCGCGCGTCGAGCTGGTCGACCCGGTGCTCATCGACCCGGTGGAGGCGTTCCACACGCTGTGGTTCGCGGGGGCGGCCGCGTCCATCGTGGCGCTGAGCCCCGAGCAGCGCGCCCAGCTGGACCCGGCACTGCTGCAGGTCTGCGAGGAGGGCGCCACCCGCACGGCGCTGGACTACGTCGCGGCCACCGCGGTGCGCGCGGAGCTCGGCCGGACCATGGGCGAGTTCCACGAGCACTTCGACCTGCTGCTGACCCCGACCATGCCGATCGCCGCGTTCGACGCGGGCGTCGAGGTGCCGACCGGCTCGCAGGAGGCGCGCTGGACCAGCTGGACGCCGTTCACCTATCCGTTCAACATGACCCAGCAGCCCGCCGCGAGCCTGCCGTGCGGGTTCACCGCGGCCGGGCTGCCGGTCGGGCTGCAGGTGGTCGGGCCGAAGCACGCGGACGCGCGCGTGCTGAGCGCGTGCCAGGCGTTCGAGCAGGCGCGGCCGTGGCAGGGAAAGCGCCCAGCTCTCGGGTGACAGAGGGCACATCGGCACGCGGCCTGCGTTACCCTACTCTACGGTAGGTACCGTTACTTTACTCGCGAGTAGGTTGGGGTGGTCGGGTTGTCGACCAGCGAGGGTCTTGGCGCCGAACCGCACAAGCGCACCGCGATCGGGTCGGCGATGTCGGTGCTGAACCGGCTGGCCGGCGCGCCGCTGCTGACGCGGCTCGGCATCAAGGAACCGGTGGATCGCGTGGTCTACGGAGCGACGAAGGCGGGCTTCACGCTGGCGAACCGGACGTTCCGCGCGACCGGTTCGCAGACGAAGCCGCAGCGGCTGCCGTCGGCGGGCGACAGCGGCGTGTTCGACCTGAACCCCACCGAGGACCAGCAGCTGATCGTGGAGACGGTGCGCGAGTTCGCCGCCGGCGAGCTGCGCCCGGCCGCCTCGGCGGCCGACGACAAGTGCTCGGCACCGCCGGAGCTGCTGTCGACCGCGACCTCGCTGGGCGTCACGCTGGTCGGCGTGCCCGAGTCGCTCGGCGGCGTGGCGACCGACCGCTCGACGATGACGAACGTGCTGGTGGCGTCGGCGCTCGCGGAGGGCGACCTCGGCCTGGCGCTGGCCTGCCTCGCGCCCGCGGCGGTGTCGAACGCGCTGGTGCTGTGGGGCGACGAGGACCAGCAGGCGACGTACCTGCCGGCGTTCGTGGGTGACGACGTGCCGGCCGCGGCGCTGGCGATCCAGGAGCCGCGGGCGGTGTTCGACCCGTTCTCCTTGCGTACCAAGGCGTACCGGACGGCCGGCGGGTTCGTGCTGGACGGCGTGAAGTCGCTCGTGCCGCGCGCGGCGGCGGGCGAGCTGTTCGTGGTGGCCGCCGACCTGGAGGGCCGCGGCCCGGCCCTGTTCCTCGTGGAGTCGTCCACGGCCGGCGTGTCGGCGGAGGCGGAGCCGGCGATGGGCCTGCGGGCCGCGGGCACCGGGCGGCTGGTGCTGTCCAAGGTGACCGTCGCGTCGACGGCCCTGCTCGGCGGCGCCGACGCGGGCGTGTACGCCGAGTGCGTGCGGCTGGCGCGGCTGGGCTGGTGCGCGCTGGCGGTGGGCACCGGGCAGGCGGTGCTGTCCTATGTGACCGGTTACGTGAACGACCGGGTGGCGTTCGGCGAGCCGGTGTCGCACCGGCAGGGCGTGGCGTTCAAGGTGGCGGACATCGGCACGGAGCTCGACGGCATGCGGCTGGTGACGTGGCGCGCCGCGGCGCTGGCGGCGCGCGGGCTGCCGTTCGCGCGCGAGGTGGCGCTGGCCCGGAAACTGTGCGCGGACAAGGGAATGGCGATCGGCAGCGACGGCGTGCAGTTGCTCGGCGGACACGGTTTCGTCAAGGAGCACCCGGTGGAGCGGTGGTACCGGGACCTGCGGGCGGTCGGGCTGATGGAAGGCGCGGTGCTGGTGTGATCAACCTCGAGGTCCCGAAGAAGTACCGGACGCTGGTCGACCAGGCCCGGCAGGCGGCCGTGGCGTTCCTGCGGCCGAACTCGCGGAAGTACGACCAGGCCGAGCACACGTACCCGAAGGAGCTGGACACGCTGGCGGCGCTGCTGGACGGCCTGTCGGCGTCCGGCGGCGGGGCCGGGACGGGTGGCGTGCGCCGTTCGGCGGGCAAGCGCAAGAAGGGCGAGGTTGTCAACGGCAGCAACATGTCCCTGGCCCTGGGCACGATGGAGATGTGCTGGGGCGACGCGGGTCTGCTGTTGTCGATGCCCCGCCAGGGCCTGGGCAACGCGGCGATCGCGTCGGTGGCCGACGAGGACCAGCTGGCCCGGTACAAGGGAAAGTGGGCCGCGATGGCCATCACCGAGCCGGACACCGGTTCGGACTCGGGCGCCATCCGCACGACGGCCGTCCGCGACGGGGATTTCTATGTGCTGAACGGAGAGAAGATCTTCGTGACATCCGGCGAACGCGCGGACTGCGTGGTCGTCTGGGCAACCCTTGACCGTGCCAAGGGAAAGGCGGCTATCAAGTCCTTTGTGGTCGACCGCGACACGCCGGGCTTCGAGCTGGTGCGCCTGGAGCACAAGCTGGGCATCCGGGCGTCCGACACGGCACATTTTCGTCTGGACAACGTCCGCGTGCCGGCGTCGAACCTGCTCGGCTCGCCGGAGATCCTGCCGGACAAGGGTTTCGCGGGCGTGATGCAGACGTTCGACAACACCCGCCCCCTGGTGGCCGCCATGGCGGTCGGCATCGCGAAGGCGGCCCTGGAGGAAACCCGCCGACTGCTCGCCGAGGCGGACATCGAGATCGACTACGACCGCCCGGCCAACTCCCAGCCCGCCGCGGCGGCCGCGTTCATCGAGATGGAAGCCGACTACGAGTCGGCGTACCTGCTGACCCTGCAAGCGGCGTGGATGGCCGACAACGGCAAGCCGAACTCGCTGCAGGCGTCCTACGCAAAGGCGAAAGCGGGCCGCAGCACCACGTCGATCACGCTGCGCTGCGTGGAACTGTGCGGCAGCATCGGCTACGCGGAACACGACCTCCTGGAGAAGTGGTCCCGAGACGCCAAGATCATGGACATCTTCGAAGGCACCCAGCAGATCCAGCAGCTGATCATCGCCCGTCGCTTGCTTGGGAAGACCTCCGCAGAGCTGAAGTGACCTGCGGAAACAGGCCCGGCCATCGTGGTCCACACATGACAAGTGAGACCGCCCGGCACGCCGGGCACGCGGACATTCTCCGGGAACAGCTCGACGGCACCACCGGGCGCTGACACGCGTTCAAGATCAGGCCGTCGCCAGACACGTCCGCGGAGCTGAAGTAGCTCACGGCCAGACCGGGCAGTGCCACGCCTCGCCGTTCCACTCCACAAGGTACGGAGTACCTCGGCCCACTCCGCGAAGGCCGCCGGGTCCGTCGCGCCCTCCCGCGCGCCGATGCCGACCTCCACCAGCGAAGGCAGGGTGATCACGTCCGCGGTGAGGTGCGCGGCGGTCTGGCAGGCCCGCAACGCCGTACTGGCGTAAACCGCGGCGACGGGCTCGAGCCGCGGCGGCGGCCTGCCCGTGGCCGCGCGGAGTCAGCGGGGCCTCCGGCACGGCACCAGGACTGGCGATTCCACCGATTTCGGCCGTGCCCCCCGCGCTGCACTCTGGATGGGTCCCACCTCCCAAACCCCTGCTTGGAGGGATCCATGCGTCGAGTACTCGGGATTCTCGCTGCCCTCGTCATCGGGGCCGCGGCCTTCACCGGAGCCGCCGCGCCGACGGCCGCCGCGGCGACCACTACGCCCGTCGTCTTCGTGCACGGGTATACCGGTAGCGCGTCCAACTGGACGACGGCCATGACGGTCTTCCGCGCGGCCGGCTGGTCCAGCTCCAACCTGTTCGCCTACGAGTACAACTCCTACGGCAACAACATCACCAACGCGCGCGGGCTCGCCTCCTACGTCGACCAGGTCAAGGCGCGCACCGGGGCGAGCAAGGTCGCCATCGTCAACCACTCGATGGGCGGGCTCGTCAGCCAGTACTACCTGAAGGTCCTGGGCGGCAACGCAAACGTCAGCCACCTCGCCTCGATCGCGGGCGCCAACCACGGGACGACCTCCGCCGGCGCCTGCCTCGTGTTCGTCACCTGCCAGCAGATGTACCCCGGCTCCTCGTTCATCGCGCAGATCTCCGCCGGTGACGAGACGCCCGGCAGCACCCGCTACGCCACCTGGTACTCCCCCTGCGACGGCGTCATCCTCCCCTACACCAGCACGCCCCTGAGCGGCGCGGGCAACAACCTCGTCGCCTGCCAGAACCATGTCGGCTTCCTCACCGACACCTCCGTGCTCAACCAGATCGCCACCTACGTGCGATCCTGACCCGCGGGTTCCTGCCGTCCCCGAACCCACAGGGGCGGCAGGAACTTGTCGCCGCCCCACCACGTTGACCCGGCATGGCATGGGTCTGGGCGATGTCGGTATCGGGGCTCGTCGTCCTGCTCGTCGTCCTCGCGGCGCTCGAGCGTTTCGGGCTCTGGGCCGGGCGGCGCAGCTGGCTGCCCGGCCGCGGCGACCGCACCCACGCGGCCCTGTCCGGCACCGGCATCGAGGACTCGGCGCGTACTTCCAGGCCGGCAAGCGCTCCGGGCTCGAGCACCGCAAGATCGAGCTGGTCCTCCCCGACAGCGAGACCAGCGGCGCCCCGCCGGCCGGACCGTTCATCCTGCGACCCGGCGAAGCCGGTCCGGACGCTAGGCCACACGGTCCATAGTGGACCCATCAGGCGGCGACAGCCGGAGCGCCAGCGCGCGCCGGGCGATCTGCCAGCCCGTGCCCATCAGGCGCACCTTCGTCTCCCCGTACCGCCGCGCCACGAACGTGACGTCGTGGCCCACGATCCGGTAACCGGCCGCGTTCGCCGCCACCAGCAGGTCCAGGTCCAGCGCCCAGCCCGTCGGGCGCACCGACACGCCGTCCAGCACGGTCCGCCGGAACACCTTCAGGCCCGACTGCACGTCCACGTTCAGCCGGTGCAACGCCTGCAGCAACCCGTACGACAGCCTGCTGCACGCCCGCCGCACGGCACTCGTCCCGTGCGTGACGCGGTTGGCCACCACCACGTCCGCGCCCGCGCTCAGCCGGGCCACCATCGCCGGGATCGCCTCCGGCGGGTACTGCAGGTCCGCGTCGATCATGCACACCAGCTCACCCGTGCTGTGCGCGAACCCCTCCAGCAGCGCGAAACCCTTACCCGGCACCAGGTCCCTTCGCTCCACGACCACCGCGCCCAGGGCCCGAGCGACCGACGCGGTCCCGTCCACCGAGTGGTCGTCGACGATCACCAGCTCGAACGCGGCCGGGATCGCGGCCCGTAACCGGCCGGCGAGTGCCGGCAGGTTGGCCGCCTCGTCCCGCGCGGGGACGACGACGGACAGCGCCGGAACGACGACGGACGGTGACGGCACCACGGCGGACGGAACGACCATGTCGGCTCCTCGGTGTCGAGCCCCCAGCAGGCAGCGGCCCCCACCAAGCAGGGTCGGGTCGCGCTGATAACCCGCTCAAGAGGCTCCAGACCCACACAAGTGGGAAAATCGCCTACCCGGCCGACGTCAGGCAGGCGACCGAGTCGCCCTAACGGAGTGTCATCCGGCGTAGGTGTCGAGGAAGTCGTCGAGGTAGGTCCACGTCGTCGCGCGGGCGCCGCGGCCGGCCAGCACGCCGAGGTGCCCGCCCGGCGCGGTCTCGTACCGCACCTCCCCCGCGTTCTCCAGCACGTCGACCAGCTTGCGGACCGCGCGCTGCGGCGCGATGCCGTCCCCGGTGCCGGCGACGACCAGGACCGGCGCCTTGACCTCGCGCAGCGAGATCCGCCGCCCGCCGAAGTCGACCTCGCCGTCCGCGAGGTCGTTGGCGCGGAAGAACCGGTGGTACATCTGGCCGAACGTGCGTCCCGGGTAGGCGATCATGTTGTCGGTGAAGCGATCCACGGCCTCCAGCTGCGCCAGGAAGTCCCGGTCGTCCAAATGCGACAGTACGGCGTACGGCTTGGTGACCATCTTGTCGAGCGCGGACAGCTGGAACGCGCGCTTCACCAGCGCCCGCGGCGCGCCGCCCAGCACCCGGTACACGGGCGTGAGGATCCAGCCGTTGGTGAGGTCGGCGAGCGGCTTGATCGGTGCGATGAGCGGGATCGCGGTCATGTCGATGGGCGCGGCCACGGTCGCGATCGAGGCGATCGGCAGGTCCGGCTGGTCGGCGTGGGTGAGCAGCGACAGGATCCCGCCGAGGCACCACGCGACGACGTGCACGGGCGCGCCGCCCGCGTCCTTGCTCACCGCCCGGACCGTCCGCGGCAGCACCTCGTCGATCCAGTGCTCGAGGCCGAGCCCGCGGTCGGCGAAGCTGACCGAGCCGTAGTCGACGAGGTAGAGCCGGCGGCCGCCGTCGACGAGGTGCTCGGCCACGCTGCAGCCGCGGCGCAGGTCGAAGCACAGCGCGGGCGCGGCGAGCGGCGGCACGAGCAGCACGGGCTCACCGCCGGGGTCGCCGCCGACGAAGCGGTAGACCGACCGGTTCGGCCCCTTGTCGATCAGCGTGCGCGGCACCGGCCGCAGGTCGGCGACACCGCCGCGCAGCACCTTGTCCCGCACGTTCTCAGCGGCATCCGAAACCCAGTTCACGACATCCCCTCGCAGGCTCGGTGATGCCGTTCACGGTCGCCCTGAATCACGATTCGCTCGCAAGCTCGCTCATGAATCCCATCCTGCGCCCAGGTGATCGACTCTTCAACCAAGGGTTACCCCACCCGATTGGGTGGTTACGATGCGGTCATGTCGTCAACCGAACGGCCCAACTGGGCACCGGACTCCATCGATCTCGAGCGTCCGAACGCCGCCCGGATCTACGACTACCTCCTGGGCGGCGCGGCCAACTTCGCGGCCGACCGGGAGTTCGGCGAGCAGCTGCTCACCGTGCTGCCCGAGGCCCGCGGGGCCGCGCGGATGAACCGGGCGTTCCTGCACCGCGCGGTGCGGTTCTGCGTCGACGCCGGCATCCGGCAGTTCCTCGACGTCGGGTCCGGCATCCCGACCGCCGGCAACGTGCACGAGATCGCGCAGCGGATGGACCCGTCGTGCCGGGTGCTGTACGTGGACATCGAGCCGGTCGCGGTGACGCACAGCGAGCTGATGCTGCGTGACAACGACCGCGCCTCGGTCATCCGCGCCGACTTCACCGACCCGGACTCGATCCTGGACAACGAGACCGTGCGGAGCACGCTCGACTTCGACCAGCCGATGGCCCTGCTGCTCGTCGCCCTGCTGCACTTCGTGCCCGACGCGGGCAACCCGCACGAGGCCGTGAGCCGCTTCGTGTCGCGGCTGGTGTCCGGCAGCTACCTCGTGCTGTCGCACTCCGTCGAGCGCCCGTCCGAGGAGCAGGCCGAGGGCATCGACCGGCTCTACGACCGTGCCGACGCCCCGGGCGTGCGCCGCCCGCACGAGGAGATCGCGCAGTTCTACGAGGGCCTCGAGATGGTCGAGCCGGGCCTGGTGAACACGCCGGAGTGGCGCCCAGAGCCGACCGACAACTCGGCGGGCCAGCCCGGCGCGGACGTCGCCATCGCCGGGGTGGCCCGCAAGCCCTGACCTACCAGGTGGGCCGCAGCGGCATGTGCGACGCCGTGCCGTCCAGCCGGACGCCCAGCATCTGGTGCAGCTGCACGGTGTTGCGGTCGAAGCCGAGCCGCGAGCCCGCCAGGTAGAGCCGCCACACGCGAGCCCGGCCGAAGCCGACCTCGCGGACCGCCTCGTCCCAGTGCTCGTCGAGGTTCGCGCACCACCGCTCGAGCGTCTTCGCGTAGTGCTCGCGGAGGTTCTCCTCGTGGCGTACCTCGAAGCCGTTGTCGTGCATCTTCGACATGAGGTGCCCGGGGCTCTCCAGCTCGCCGTCCGGGAAGACGTACCGGTTGAGGAAGCCGCCGACCTTCGCCGGCTGCGCGTTGTCCGGCCGCGTGATGCAGTGGTTGAGCAGCCGCCCGCCGGGGCGCAGCTTGTCGTGCAGCGAGCGGAAGTACTCGCCGAGATGCGCCTCGCCGATGTGCTCGGTGAGGCCGATCGAGCTGACCGCGTCGAAGCCGCCCTCGGCGACGTCGCGGTAGTCGAGGTGGCGGATCTCGGCCAGCTCGGTGAGCCCCGCCTCCGCGATGGCCTTCTGGCCCCACTCGGCCTGCTTGCGCGACAGCGTCACGCCGAGCGCGCGCACGCCGTAGTGCTTCGCGGCGTGCATGACCATGCCGCCCCAGCCGCAGCCGACGTCGAGCAGACGCATGCCCGGCTCGAGGGCTAGCTTGCCGGCCACGAGGTCGTGCTTGGTCCACTGCGCCTCCTCGAGCGAGGAGTCGTCCTGGGGGTAGACCGCGCAGGTGTAGGCCATCGACGGGCCGAGCACCCATTCGTAGAACCGGTTGGACACGTCGTAGTGGTGGGTGATCGCGTCCTGGTCGCGCTTCTTGGAGTGCTTGCGGCCGTGCAACCGCGACTCCGCGTCCGGCCGGCGCGCCGGCCACCACAGCCGGTACGCACCGAGCCGCGCCAGCAGCTCCACCTGCATCCGCGGCGGGACGCCCTCCAGCGTCACCGCCGACATGCTCGCCAGCGCGGTGTACATGTCGCCGTCGATGTCGAGCGTGCCGCTCACGTACGCCCGCGCGAGGCCGAGCTCACCGGGCGCTGACGCCAGGTACGACATCGCCAGCGGCGAGCGCACCTCGATCCGTACCGGCGCGTCCGGGTCGCCGGCTCTGCTGCCGTCGAAGGCCCGGAACTCCAGCGGCGCGTCGCGCCCGATCACGCGTTCGAATATCTCGGCGAGCCGCATGGTTCGCTCCTTCCCGTCTCTCATTGGTTACCAACGCATTTCGCGTACAGATCGGGAAGCCGCCCGTGCGGGTCGTAGGTCTTCTTCAGCTTCCGGTAAGTCTCCCCGTCGTACCGCAGCCAGAACTCATCCTCGGTGAAGTAGGAATCCGAGTACAGCGACTTGTGCCCACCCAGTTCGGTGACCTTCCTCTCGATCAGGCGATTGTGCGTGCCATCGGGTTGTCCCGGTCGCAACGCGACAGTCGCCCAGAAACCGACATTCACGAACAATCGCCCGGGCTGCATCGGATACAGCGGCCAGCCGGTCTGCTCGCGCAGCCGCACCGGGCACAGCCACACCGGCCGGATGCCGATCTCGGTGTCGAAGAACTCGAGGAACTCGGCCAGCCGCTCGACCGGGACCTCGATGTCCTGGATGACGGCCTCGCTGGCGGGCTGGCGCAGCGCGGTCGCGACCCGCGCGGACAGCCGGTGCCGCCGGTCGAACGCGACGATCCTGCGGTACACGTCCGAGCGCAGGTACCGCCGCGGCCACAGCCTGCGCACGACCGGATGCTGCACGCCGAGCGCCTTCGAGCACCAGAACCAGTCGGTGTCCCAGCGCCACAGGTAGTCGCGCACCGTGAGGTGATCCGTCACCCGATCCCGGATCGAGTGGTAATAGATCCGTTGTCCCGTGTAGTCGGAGACGGCCGCCGCCTGGTCGGTGAACGTGCCGAGCGTCAGGTACATCTCGTCGCCGGAGAACGCGGTGCCGTCGACGAAGTCGACCGTGGCGTCCGCGCACGCCTCCTCGATGCCCTTCGCGCAGGCGTCGGCGTCGGCGTAGCGGACGTGTCGCAGCGCGACGTAGGGCTTGGCCTCCTGCAGCTCGATGCGCAGGCGCAGCGCGTAGCCGAGCGTGCCGTAGGAGTTCGGGAAGCCGTGGAACAGGTCGCGGTGCTCGTTGTCCGGGCGCGCGACGACGACGTCGCCGTCCGGGGTGAGGATCTCCATCTCCAGCACGGACTCGTGCGGCATGCCGTTGCGAAAGGAGCTGGACTCGATGCCGAGCCCGGCGACCGCGCCGCCGAGCGTGATGGTCTTGAGCTGCGGGACGACGTGCGGCATCAGGCCGTGGGCGAGGGTCGCGTCGGCGAGGTGCTCGTAGGTGGTCATGCCGCCGACGTCGGCGGTGTTGCCGTCGATGTCGATGACCCCGCCGAAGGCGCTGACGTCCAGCGCGTTCGCGGGTGGTGGTGCACGGAAGCGGAAGAGGTTGGAGGTCGGCTTGGCGAGCCGGATCGGCGATCCCTCCGGCTGGGCCACGAGCTGGGTGCGCAACGCGTCCACGGCCTGGTCATGGGCGATCCGTGCGGGTGATCGGCTCACCCCTCGATGCTAACTCGTCTTGCCGGAAAGTTCGCAGTGCTAATGACGCAGCTGATACTCCTCGAACAGCTCGGTCACGTACGAGAGGAACAGCCCGGCCGCCCCGACCACGCCCGCGATGGGGTGCAGCTGGGCGAAGCCGTAGGCCATCTCACAGCCCTGGTAGGACGGCGCGGACTCGCGCACGTCGGTGAACCAGTCGTAGAACGGCACCCGCGCCTGGGCGAGCCCGGGCGCGATGACCGGTCCGAACACGGCGAGCAGGTCGAGCGCGACGGGCCTGTTGCGCAGGGCCCAGCGGTAGGTCTCGGAGAACTGGTAGAACCGCTCCTCGACGTCGGTGGCGTGCTGACCGTGGCTCTCGGCGACGGCCACGCCGTGCTCGGTGGACGCCTGCTCGGCCTCGCTCCAGGCCCTGTCGTGCTGGCCGCGGGTGGGCCAGTCGCCGGTGACGTAGGTGGCCCACTTCGCGGAGCCCGGGTTGCCGAAGTCCCCACCGGGCAACCCTTTCGCGAGCGCCAGCCCGCGCTCGACACCCTCCACGATCCCGGCGTCCACATAGGACACCCAGGTGCCGGGCGCGCCGAGCTCGTGGTCGCGGAAGAAGGTGATGACCCCCTCGATGTTGCGCCACCGGTCGGGCACGCCGAGCTCGGCCCCGTGCCCGCTCTCCATGGCCCGCACGAGCTCGAGCCGCTCATCCATGCTGAGCAGGTCGATGTCGTCGATGGAACAGTCGAGCGCGGCGGCGCAGTCGGCGGGCGTGCGCTTCTCGGCGGCCGCGGCCATCGGCACGGCGACGGCGGTGGCGAGGATGCCGATGAGGGACAGGAACAGCAGGACCCGCCGGCGCAGGGACATCGGACTCCTTCACTCTGCGTTGAGTGAGCAGGAGCTTACGGATAGGTACCGGAGCTGGGTACAGCCTTCCGTCGCAATCCGCTGCCGCCTCCCACGATCACGGCGGCTGGGCGGCCAGCCTGAGAGCACGGCTGGGCCGCCGCCCGAGAGCACGGCGCAGGTGGTCTGCCAGCCCAGCCGCGGCTTTTCTCGGGCCAACGGCCCGGCCTCGATGAGCCCGCGAACACGGCCCGGACCAGCAGAAACGCCGCCAATCAAGATCACCGGCGGCCTCCGGCCCCCCAAAATCCAGCGTACCGACGCCGACCGACAATCCGGCGCGAGCCGCCGCAACCTGTGGACAACCGGACCCTGTGGACAACCCGCCAGGGGGCCCCCTGTTTTCAACGCTACCGGCGCCCACCGACAAAACCGGACCGAGCGCCGAAGCCCTGTGGACAGCCGGACAGCCGACAACCGGGCTACCGGGCTACCGGGCTACCGGGCTACCGGAACACCGACGCCCCACCCACCACCGGCAGCGACACCGAACTCTTCGCCGGGTTCACCGTCAGCCGAGTCCCCGGCAACGGCCGCAGAGTGAAGTTCTTGTCCGTCGACAGCACCACGAGCCCGACCCGGTGCCCGGCGGCGAAGACGTAGTCGTCCGGCTCGAGCGGCCAGTCGAACGTGTACTCCTGGCCCTGCTGGATCGGCGTGCTCTTCGCGCGGGACTTGCGGTTCTGCACGTCCGTCCAGCCCCGGGTGACGACCGTCGCCGTGCCGTCCGCCGCGTAGTCGACCACCACCGCGGTCAGGTTGGCGGCGTAGCGGTTGTCCACCGACGCCCGCAACGAGACCGACGGGGTGCCCGACAGGTGCGCGCCCGACGCCAGCGGCGCCGACACGTACACCAGCCGGTTCGGGTTGGCGACGGACGGCGAGGGCACGAGCGACGTCTCCGTGTCCAGCTCGCGACCAGCGTCCACAAAGGACTGACGGGGACGCGGGCCGGGCAGGTCGCGCACGGACAGGACACCGGGCTCCGTCGCGTTCGGGGCGCTCAGGTGCAGGGTCGCGGTACGGGAACCGGGCACCGGCCAGGACGGGTACTTCTCGTACGTCCCGTCCGGGCGCTGCACGTCGGCCATCGGCTCGGTCATGATGCCGTTGTCCACGCCGAACAGCCAGTAGTCCATCCACCGGTTCAGCGTGCGCTGGTAGTCCGACGTCCCGCGCGGACCACCGTGGCCGTCCTTGTGCAGCCAGATCTTCCGCGGGACGTCGTACCGAGCGAGCTGGTTCCACCACGACGCGTACGCCGTGCCCATCACGTTGTAGTCCTCGAGCCCGTGCACCACGAACACGCTCGCCTTGACCCCGCGCGCCCGGTGCAGGTAGTCGCGCTCGTCCCAGTAGGCGTTGTAGTCGCCGGTGGTGCGGTCCGCGTACTGCAGCAGCGCGTCGGTGATCCCACGGCAGTGCTCGAGCCGCGGCCCCTCGGTGAAGAACGCCAGAATGTCGAGATCCTCGCCCTGGAAGCCGTTCTCGCCCGCCCCGGACTGGTTCGAGTGCGGCGCGCGCACCAGGCCGTTGGCCCGGTAGTAGTCGTACCAGCTGGAGATCGCCGACACCGGCACGATCGTGCGCAGGCCCTCGACGCCGGTCGTGGCCACCATGTTCGGCAGGGTTCCGTTGTAGGACACGCCGGTCATGCCGACGTCGCCGGTCGTCCAGTCCGCGGAGACCGGGTTGCCGGCCTCGTCGAACGCCTGCGCGCGGCCGTTCAGCCAGTCGATGACCGCCTGGGTACCGAGCGTCTCCTTCATGTCGCCGACCGTGGGGCAGCCGTCGGAGAACCCGGTGCCGATGCTTTCGCCGAGCACGACCGCGTAGCCGCGCGGCACCCAGTAGTTGTCCAGCGAGCCCGGCAGGTCCGGCGACGGCCGCGGCGCGCCCGCCGCGACGCGGGTCGAGCCGACGCCCTGCGCGTGCGGCTGGATGCCCTCCTGTGGCAGCACGTCGAAGTCCACGTTGTGGTTCTGCGCGTCGCCGCCGTTGTACCGGTACGGGCTGTGCTCGAAGATCACCGGGACCTTGATGCCCTGCGTCTGCGTCTCACCGGGCCGGGACAGCTGGATGCGCACCCGGTCACGCCTGCCGTCGAGGTCGCTGTCCACCGGGGTCTGGACCCACAGCGTCTGCTCGACCGCGTTCGCGAGGTCGAACTGCGGCTGGCTGACCCCGTCCCCGACCTTCAGCCACTCCGGCGGCGTCGGCCGGTCCACACCCCGCGGCGCGGCCACCGCCGGCGTGGCCACGACCACCGACGCGAGCGGCACGAGGAGCGCCATGAGCAGGGGCAACCGGCGGGACAACCGCATGACAGCCTCCGACCTACCGCAGGGAGAAGACAGTCATCGTACGGCCGCCAACCCCTCCCGCGGCAGCCACGCGGTCGGAGATTTTCGGCTCGGCCGCGGGCTATGGGTATTGGTCTCCCGGCCACCCGTGGTCTAACATTGCCATCGCAAACCCCTCTTCGGAACGGTGTTTGCGCCCGGCCTCGGCGGCCGCCACCGCCGGGGCCCTTTCGTTGTAGCTTTTCGCCGTGAACATCGTCGTCGGCGTCTTCGACCTCTTCACCTACGCGATCGCGGGTGGTCTCTACCTCGTGCTGGCCGGCTACCTCGCCGACCGCATCGGCCTCGTCGACGTTTCGGCGCTCAGCGGCGTCAACGGGGTCCTGCTCGTGATCGGCGCCGTGGTGCTGAGCTACCTGAGCGGCATCCTCGGCTACCCGCTCGGCGCGGCCATGAACAAGCTCCTGCCGAGCAGCCCGCGCTACGCGCGCACCGAGTTCCTCCGCCGCAACCCCGCCGCGCGCGACCGGGAGTTCGTGCGCGCCGACTCGTTCCTGCTGCTGTCCGCGATCCAGCTGCACGACATGCACGCGGCGAACGAGGTCAACCGGCTGCGCGCGTCCGGGCTGATGGCGCGCAACTCCGGGCCCGCGCTGGCGCTGGCCTCGCTCACCGCGGTCGTCGAGGTGTTCACGAGCGGGCACCCGGTGCTCGCGCTGGTCTGCGCGGTCGTGTTCGGCGGCGCGTCCGTGCTGCTGGTCCTGCAGGGACGCAAGCTCTCCTACATGGCGAGCATGAAGACGCTGGAGCTGTGCTTCTGGCTGCCGGACGCGGACGACCGCCTCCGCTCAGCGAAGCCCTAGCTCCCGCGCGATCAGCATCCGCTGGACCTCGCTGGTGCCCTCGCCGATCTCCAGGATCTTGGCGTCGCGGTAGAAGCGGCCGACCGGGAACTCGTTCATGAAGCCGTAGCCGCCGAAGATCTGGGTGGCGTCGCGCGCGTTGTCCATCGCGGCGTTCGACGCGACCAGCTTCGCGATCGCGGCCTCCTTCTTGAACGGCTCGCCCCGCTCCATCCTCGCGAGCGCCGCGTAGTAGGCCAGCCGGGCGGTGTGTGCCCGCGCCTCCATGTCCGCGATCTTGAACTGGATCGCCTGGTACGCCCCGATCTTGTGGCCGAACGCCTCCCGCTCGCCGACGTAGCGCAGGCACTCGTCGACGCAGCCCTGCGCGAGCCCGACGGACACCGCGGCGATCGCGATCCGGCCCTCGTCCAGGATGGACAGGAACTGCGCGTAGCCGCGGCCTCGGCTGCCGAGCAGGTTGGCCGCCGGCACCCGGCAGTCCGCGAAGGACAGCTCGTGGGTGTCCGAGGCGTTCCAGCCGACCTTCGAGTACTTCTTGGACACCGAGAACCCGGGCGTGCCGGACGGCACGATGATCGCGGAGATCTCCTTGCGGCCGCCGGCGACGCCGGTGACCGCGGTGACCGTGACCAGGCCGGTGATGTCGGTGCCGGAGTTGGTGATGAACGACTTCGAGCCGTTGATCACCCACTCGCCGTTCTCCAGCCGCGCGGTGGTCTGGGTGGCACCGGCATCCGAGCCGCCGCCCGGCTCGGTGAGCCCGAAGGCGCCGAGCATCTCCCCCGAGCACAGCTTCGGTAACCAGGTGGCCTTCTGCTCGTCGCTGCCGAAGCGGTACACCGGCATGGCGCCGAGCGACACGCCCGCCTCGAGCGTGATGGCCACCGACGAGTCGACCCGGGCCAGCTCCTCGAGCGCGAGGCACAGCGCGGTGAAGTCGCCGCCCATGCCGCCGTGCTCCTCGGGGAACGGCAGCCCGAACAACCCCATCCGGCCCATCTTGGACACCAGGTCGTACGGGAACGCCTCACGCTCGTAGAAGTCCCCGATGACCGGCGCCACCTCGTCGCGGGCGAACTGCTCGACCGTCTTGCGCAGGGTCTCGTGCTCGTCGTCGAGCCGGAAGTCGATCATGACTGCTCCTCCGCCGCAGGTGGGGTCACCACTGCAAGGGGTTGGTTCAGCGCGACCTGTTGGCCCGCGCGGACGTTCAGCTCCGTGAGCACGCCGTCGACGGGTGCGGTGACGGTGTGCTCCATCTTCATCGCCTCGACGACGACCAGCGGCGTGCCTGCGGTGACCTGGTCGCCGACGGACGCCTTCACGACCAGCACGGTGCCCGGCATGGGGCTGGTCACCGGCCCGCCCGCGGCCGCCGTGACGGACTCGCTCTCCAGCAGCGAGTGCTCGGCCACCGCCCAGGTCTCGCCGCCCGCGGCCAGCCACAGCGTGTCGGTGGCCGCGTCGAGCGCGCGGCGGAACGAGGTGACCCGGCCGGCGAAGCTCACCTCGAGCCGGTCGCCGTCGTGCCGGGCCGACGCGCGCGCCGGCTCGCCGTCGCCGATCGCCACGGTGGCGGCCGCGGGGGTGCCGGTGACCCGCACGGTGACCTGCCGGCCGCCGCAGGCCAGCAGGAACGGGGTGGCCGCCGCGCCGCCGAGCCGCCAGCCGTTGCGCACGTCCCACGGGTCGACCCAGCCGGCGCCGTCCGGCTGCAGCACGAGCAGCTCGTCGAGCGCGGCCGCGGCGAACACCAGGTCCGGCACCTCGCCCGCGGTGAGCCCGGCGAGCTTGCGCTCCACGAGCCCGGTGTCCAGCCGGCCGGCCACGACGTCCTCGTCGGCCAGCAGCGCACGCAGGAACGCGACGTTCGTGCCGAGCCCGAGCACGGCGGTGTCGCCGAGGCCCGCGGACAGCCTGCGCAGCGCGGCGCCGCGGTCCGGTGCCCACGCGATCACCTTGGCCAGCATGGGGTCGTAGCTCGAGCCGACCACGGTGCCCGGGCGCAGCGCGGAGTCCACCCGCACGTGCGGGCCGTCCGGCTCGGCCAGCGCGAGCACGGTGCCGCCGGTGGGCAGGAAGTCCCTGGCCGGGTCCTCCGCGTACACCCGCGCCTCGACCGCGTGCCCCTTGATGTCCACATCGGACTGTCCAATGGAGAGCTTCTCGCCGGCCGCGACGAGGAGCTGCTGCTCCACCAGGTCGATGCCGGTGACGAGCTCGGTGACGGGGTGCTCGACCTGCAGCCGGGTGTTCATCTCCATGAAGAAGAACTCGTCCGGCCGGTCCGTGGAGACGATGAACTCGACGGTGCCAGCGCCCTGGTAGGCGACCGAGCGAGCGGCGTCCGCGGCGGCCTCGCCCATCCGCGCCCGGTCGGCCGGGGACAGCAGCGGCGACGGCGCCTCCTCGACGATCTTCTGGTGCCGGCGCTGCAGGCTGCACTCGCGCTCGCCGAGGTGGATCACGTTGCCGTGCGCGTCGGCGAGCACCTGGATCTCGATGTGCCGCGGGTTGGTCACGAACCGCTCGATCAGCAGCGTGTCGTCGCCGAACGCGCCGCGGGCCTCGCGCCGGGCCGACTCGAGCGCCGCGCGCAGGTCGGCGGGGTCCGCCACGCGGTGCATGCCCTTGCCGCCACCGCCCGCGGACGGCTTGACCAGCACCGGGTAGCCGACCTCGGCGGCCGCCTCGACCAGGTCGTCGTCGGACATGCCGGCGAGGTTGCGGCCGGGCACCACCGGCACGCCCGCCGCGGACACGGTCTGCTTGGCGCGGATCTTGTCGCCCATGGCGTCGATCGCGGCGGGCGGCGGGCCGACGAAGACGAGCCCGGCGTCCGCGCAGGCGCGGGCGAACGCCGCGTTCTCGGCGAGGAAGCCGTACCCGGGGTGCACGGCCTCGGCCCCGGTGGCCCGCGCGGCGCCGACGATGTCCTCGATGGACAGGTAGCTCTCCACCCGGACCGCGACGTCCGCGTCGTGCACGTGCCGGGCTCGCGAGTCGGCGTCGGTGTACACCGCGACGGCCCGGATTCCCATTCGGGACAACGTCTTCGTGACCCGGACCGCGATCTCCCCGCGGTTGGCGATCAGCACCGTGGTGAACACTCTGGCCTCACATCCGGAAGACGCCGTAGCGGACGGGTTGCAGCGGCGCGTTGCCGGCGGCGGACAGCGCGAGGCCGAGCACCGTCCGCGTGTCGGCCGGGTCGATCACGCCGTCGTCCCACAGCCGCGCGGTCGAGTAGTACGGGTTGCCCTGGTCCTCGTACTGCGTGCGGACCGGGTCCTTGAACGCCTCCTCGTCGGCGGCAGGCCACTGTTCGCCGCGCGCCTCGAGCTGGTCGCGGCGCACGGTCGCGAGGACGGTCGCGGCCTGCTCGCCGCCCATCACCGAGATCCGCGCGTTGGGCCACATCCACAGGAACCGGGGCGCGTAGGCCCGGCCGCACATCGAGTAGTTTCCCGCGCCGAACGAGCCGCCGACGATCACGGTCAGCTTCGGCACCCGCGCGCACGCGACCGCGGTGACCATCTTGGCGCCGTGCTTGGCGATGCCGCCGGTCTCGTAGTCGCGGCCGACCATGAACCCGGTGATGTTCTGCAGGAACACCAGCGGGATCGTGCGCTGGTCGCACAGCTCGATGAAGTGCGCGCCCTTGACCGCCGACTCGCTGAACAGCACGCCGTTGTTGGCGACGATGCCGACCGGGTGGCCGTGGATCCGCGCGAACCCGGTGACCAGCGTCGAGCCGTACTCCTTCTTGAACTCGCGGAACCGGCTGCCGTCCACGACGCGCGCGATGACCTCGCGGACGTCGTAGGGCGTGCGGGAGTCCGTCGGCACGACGCCGTACAGCTCGGCGGGGTCGACCGCGGGCTCCTCGGCGGCGACCGTGTCCCACGGCCGCGGGTGGCGGGGCCCGAGCGTGCTCACGATCGAGCGGACGATGCGCAGCGCGTGCGCGTCGTCCTCGGCGAGGTGGTCGGTGACGCCGGAGATCCGGGCGTGCACGTCGCCGCCGCCGAGGTCCTCCGCGCTGACGACCTCGCCGGTGGCGGCCTTCACCAGCGGCGGGCCGCCGAGGAAGATCGTGCCCTGGTTGCGGACGATGACGGCCTCGTCGGACATGGCCGGCACGTAGGCGCCGCCCGCCGTGCAGGAGCCGAGGACGGCGGCGATCTGCGGGATGCCACGGGCGGACATGGTGGCCTGGTTGTAGAAGATGCGGCCGAAGTGCTCGCGGTCGGGGAACACCTCGTCCTGGCGGGGCAGGAACGCGCCGCCGGAGTCGACGAGGTACACGCAGGGCAGGTCGTTGTGGAGGGCGACCTCCTGCGCGCGCAGGTGCTTCTTGACCGTCATCGGGTAGTAGGTGCCGCCCTTGACGGTCGCATCGTTGGCGACGACCACGCACTCGCGGCCGCTGACCCGGCCGACGCCGGTGATGATGCCGGCGGCCGGCGCCTCGTCGTCGTACATCCCGTTCGCGGCGAGCTGGGAGAGCTCGAGGAACGGCGAGCCAGGGTCGAGCAGCGACTCGACCCGGTCGCGGGGCAGCAGCTTGCCCCGATCGACGTGGCGCTGCCGGGCCCGCTCGCCGCCGCCGCGCGCGGCGGCGCTGACGCGGGCGCGCAGGTCGTCGACGAGGGCCGTGTGCTCCTTGACGTTCCGCTGGAAGGCGGGGTCGCCCGGATCGGCCTCGGTGCGCAGGACGGGCGCGTCCATCTCGCTCCACTCACGTTAGTCAGCGTTAACCTACGACCACCGATGTTAGCGCTCGCTAACCTGGACGTCCACCTGGGCCAGCCCATCCTCGACCGGTGTTCCGGCTAGAGTCACGCCATGGCGCGGTTCAAGGACGAGGACCTCGCGGGGTCGCGGTTCGAGCAGGTCGACCTCAAGGGCACGCGGTTCCGCACGGTCGACCTGAGGGAGTCGCGGTTCCACTCGGTGGACCTGAGCGGCGTGGTGATGCGCGGCGTCGAGCTGGTCGGCGTCGACATCGACGGCGAGATCCGCGACCTGCGGATCAACGGCGTCGACGTGGCGCCGCTGGTCGAGGCGGAGCTGGACCGGCAGGACCCGGAGCGGGTCAAGATGCGACCGGTGGACCCGGCGGGCTTCCGCGAGGCGTGGGACGTGGTCGAGCGGCTGTGGGCGGGCACGGTCGAGCGGGCGCGCGGCCTGGACCCCGAGCTGCTGCACGAGTCGGTGGACGGCGAGTGGTCGTTCATCGAGACCTTGCGCCACCTGGCGTTCGCCACCGACGCGTGGGTGAGGCGGGCCATCCTGGGCGAGGAGTCCCCGTGGCACCCGCTCGACCTGCCGTGGGACGAGATGCCCGACATGCGGGGGATCCCGCGCGAGCGCAAGGCCCGCCCGGCGCTCGACGAGGTGCTCACGCTGCGCCGCGACCGGATGACGACCGTGCGCGAGTACGTCGACGCCCTGACCGGACAGACCCTGGCCGGCCGGACGAAGCCGGTCGACGGCGCCGGCTGGCCACCCGCGCGGCGGTCCTTCCCGGTGCGCGACTGCCTGCTGACCGTCCTCAACGAGGAGTGGGAACACCGCCGCTACGCCGAACGCGACCTGGACGTCCTCACCGCGAGCTGAGCGCCGCGTCCGCGATCATGATCGCGTGCATGATCCCCGGCGAAGGCTCCGTTCCCCCCGTCCCACCTCGGCACGTCACATCGGCCTGCGCCCGGCCGGGCGCAGGCCACGCGTCACCAGGTGGCGCATGTCCGCCGTCACCCAAGCCGTCACGACTCTGACGGCGGTGGGCGCGCTCGTGTTCACCGGCCTGTCGCTGGCCGTCACCCGTGACCAGGTGGCCGCCTCACAGGCGCAGAACGAGGTCGCCCGGCAGGGCCAGCTCACCGGGCGCTACACCACGGCGGTCGAGCAGCTGAGCGAGCGGGGACCCGACCGGACGCAGGTCCGCCTCGGCGGCATCTACGAGCTGGGCCGCCTCGCCCACGAGTCGCCCGCAGACCAGGCGATGGTCGCGGACGTCCTGTCGTCCTTCCTGCGCACGGCCGAGCGGGGCACGGTACGCGGACCCGCCTGCGCCACGGGCGAGCTCGTACCGCGCGACGTGCAGGCCGCACTCACCGTCCTCGGTTCGCGCGATCCGGACCACGACGGCGATGTGCGGATCCGGATCGACCTCTCCCATAAGTGCCTGCGCGAGGCGAACCTGTCCTACGCCGCACTCGCAGCGACAGACCTGCGGGCGGCGGACCTGCGTGGCGCGGAGCTGCTCGAGGCAAAGCTGGCAGGCGCGGATCTGACCGGCGCCGACCTCACTGATGCCGCGCTGTACAGCGGGTCACTGGTCGAGGCCACCCTCTCCCGCACCAACCTGTCCCGGGCGCACCTCTTCGAAGCCGACCTGGCCGGCGCACAGCTGCACGGCGCGAACCTGACCGGCGCGAACCTGGACTTCGCCGCCGTGCGGTATGCGGACCTGAGCGACGCCACGCTGGCCGGTGCGTGCCTGTTCGCGGCGGACCTGCACGACGCGAACCTGGTCGGCGCCGACCTGCGGGGCGCCGACCTCGGCGAGGCGGACCTGCGCGGTGCCGACCTGACCGAGGCCGACCTGACCGGGGCCGACCTGACCGACGCACTCCTGGCCGGCGCCCGGATCGACCCGGTAGCGAAGCGGACCACCGTCGAACACCCTGGGCTGGAACGGGCCTGCGATGAACAAGCATGAGGCGGGCCCCGGCTCGACAGCCGGGGCCCGCCTCGAGAAGAACTGTCAGCCGGTCACGCCCACCAGCGCCTGGAAGTAGCCGCCCGACTGGCCGCCGGTCGTCGGGTGGTACGACTCGTCGATCGGGAACGTGATGCTGTGCAGCCAGGCCTCGCCCGAGGCGCAGATCTCGTGGCCCGCGAAGGCCGTGCGGCCGTCCACGAAGTCGAAGCCCGCGCCGGACGCGGCCGACGAGGTCACGTCGGCCAGCACGTCGGCCGACTGGTTGATCGCGGCGCGCTTGGTCTCGGACAGGCCGACCGAGCACTCGCCCCCGAGCTGGTAGATGTGCGGGTAGCCGAGCACCACCACGCGCGCGCTCGGCGCGGCGCCGCGGATCGCCGAATAGACGCTGTTCAGCCGGCCCGGCAGCTCGGACTGGGCGAACGCCTGTGCCTCCTGGTTGCGGCTCACGCAACTGTCGTCCGAGCCGAGGTTGCAGTCGGTCATGACGTCGGCGAAGCCCGCGTCGTTGCCGCCGATCGCGATGGTCACCAGTTCGGTGTCCGCCGTGACCGCGCTGATCTGGTTGTTCAGCACGTCGGAGGTCACGGCACCGGAGCAGGCCGCGAAGTCGAACGCGGACGGGCCGTGGGAGTTGGCCCAGAGCACCGGCGCCGCGTTGGCGCTGCGCTTGCAGTCGCCGCTGTCGCCGTAGTCGCCGGCGCCGAGGCCGGATGCGTACGAGTCGCCCAACGCGACGTACTTTCCTGGCGCGGCCTCCGCGGCGAACGCAGGCACGGCTATGCCCGCCGCGGTGGCTACCGCGACGAACGCGGCGATGACGTACTTGTGCGAGCGGCGCATGTTTCCCCGACCTCCACTGACACTGAACTCACACTGTGAGTTTCCTGACGTCACTCATAGATACCGGACAGTCACCAGCCGTCGAATCGCTTCGATCGTCGTTAACAGTTGCCAGTCGACGCGCAGACGGAGCAGCCGCCGCTGACCCGTTCGCGGCGGTGTTAGCGCTCGCTAACCGGCCGGATACGATGGGCCGCGTGTCGAGTCGACGGGAGCAGATCCTGACCGCGGCGGCGGAACTGTTCGCCCGCCACGGTTTTCACGGGGTGGGCATCGACGACATCGGCGCGGCCGTGGGCGTCTCCGGCCCGGCGCTGTACCGCCACTTCCGGAGCAAGGACGCGATGCTCGGCGAGATGCTGACGTCGATCAGCGAGAACCTGCTCGCCGGCGGCGAGGAGCGCCGCGACGCGAGCGAGCCGGCCGACCTGCTCGGCGAGCTGATCGGTTTCCAGGTCGACTTCGCGCTCGACAACCCCGCGCTGATCACCGTGCAGGAGCGCAACCTCGGCAACCTCACCGAGCCCGACCGCCGGCGCGTCCGCGCGCTGCAGCGGCGCTACGTCGAGGTGTGGGTGCACGCGATCCGCGACGCCGACCCGGCGATCGACGAGCCGACCGCGCGCGCCGCCGCGCACGCGGTGTTCGGGTTGATCAACTCCACGCCGCACAGCCGCCACCTTGGCCGCGGCGGCATGGCGACGATGCTGCGCGAGATGGCGGTCGGTGCGCTCGCCCGCACCCGCACCCGCGCCGACGAGTCGCCCGGACTGTCGACAGCCAGCTGAATTTCTCGAATTTCTTGGTCCATCCGGGTGAACCCGCGTCCGGCGCCACTGTGTCCGTTAGTACTGTTTCGGTCACAGATCAGAATCGGAGAGGTGCACGGTGTCGCAGCAGACCAACTGGGTCCCAACGTCGGTCGACCTGGAGAAACCCAGTGCGGCCCGGGCGTATGACTACGTGCTCGGGGGGAACCACAACTTCCAGGTGGACCGGGAGTTCGTCGAGCTGATGCTCCGGCACCAGCCGGAGGTCAAGCGCTTCGCGATCATGAACCGCGCGTTCATGCGCCGCGCCGTCCTGTTCATGGTCGAGCGGGGCATCCGGCAGTTCCTCGACCTGGGGTCCGGCATCCCCACCGTCGGCAACGTCCACGAGATCGCGCAGCGGGCCGACCCGTCGGCGCGCGTGGTGTACGTCGACAACGAGCACGTCGCGGTCGCCCACAGCCAGCTCATCCTGGAGAACAACGACAACGCGATGATGGTCCAGGGCGACATAACCCGGCCGCGCCTGGTGCTCAACGACCCGGGCACGCGGCAGCTCCTGGACTTCGACCAGCCGATCGGGTTGCTCGGGATCACCATCGGCCACTACATCCTCCCCGACAACGACCCGGCCACCGTGTTCGCGAGCTACCGCGACGCCATCGCGCCCGGCAGCTACCTCGCGCTGACCCACCTCACCGCCGACTTCGACAAGGGCGGCGACGACGTCGCCGAGATGATGAAGCAGACGCAGAACGCCGTGGTGACGCGCACCCGCGCGGAGATCCTCGAGTTCTTCGGCGACTTCGAGCTCGTCGAGCCGGGCCTGGTGACCACCTCGCACTGGCGGCCGGAGAGCCCGGTGGACCCGTCGCAGAACGACGGGCTGTGGGCCGGCGTGGCGTACAAGAGTTGACCGAGGACGACAGATCCCGTGGCGGCAGGCGCTCACCCGCCTGCCGCCCGTCGGTGCCGGTGAGTATCGTCGTGGTCACAGGCTGATGGACAGGTATCCCGCACGCGCCACACCTCCCCCGGAGTTCCGCCGGGAGGAGCTCGCGCGTGCCTGGACGGTCAGCGCCACCTCGTCCGCCTACATCCCGCGTGCCGTCGTCGAGGTCGAGGAGCTCCTGCTGGAGCTCGTCGACGAGCTTCTCGCCGCGCTCGCCGGCGACGACCCCGCCGAGCCGGTCGGCCTGCGCGTCGGCGCCCGGCTCGTGCGCGAGGGCTTCATCGACCCGGCGGCGCTGCAGGCCACGATCGACTCGCTCACGCAGGGCCTGCTCGGCGACCTCGAGCGCACGCCGGACACCGAGCTGGCGCGGCGGACCGTGGCGCTGCTGGGCGCGGTGTCCGCGGGCTTCGCGGACGGCCTGCGCAGCTACACGCTGACCCAGCAGGAGCAGCTGAAGCAGGCGCTGTTCAACGCGGTGGTGCTCGCCGAGCAGAACCTGCGGGCCACGGAGAACCGCTTCCGCGAGGTGTTCACCTCGTCCGCGGTGGGCATCGCGATCACCGACCTGGACGGCATGTGCGTCGAGTCGAACCCCGCGCTGTCGCAGATCCTCGCCTGCCCGCCCGGCCAGCTCGCGGGCCGCGAGCTGTACGACTTCTTCCTGCCCAACGACGAGGTGCCGGTCCGCGGCACGCCGGGCGACGTGCGGGACGCCTACCGCCGGGTCCTGGAGGGCCAGGCCGAGCGCGTGCACGAGCAGCGCCGGATGCGCACGGAGAACGGCGACACCGTCTGGGCGTTCCTCGCGATCTCGCTGGTGCACGACGGCGCGGGCGACCCCGCGTTCTTCGTGACGATGGTGCAGGACAACAGCCACCAGCAGCTGCTGACCGACCGGCTGACCGACCAGCTGCTCACCGACGCGCTGACCTACCTGCCCAACCGCCAGCACTTCACGACGAAGCTGGAGAGCACGCTCGGCATGGTCGGGCCGGACGGCACCGTGACGCTGTGCTTCGTGAACGTCGACGAGTTCGCCGCGCTCAACAACGGCTACGGGCACGAGTTCGGCGACGAGGTGCTCAAGGTGGTCGCGCAGCGGCTGCAGCAGGCGGTGGAGCGCGAGCGGGCGCTGGTCGCGCGGATCGGGCCGGACGAGTTCGCCGTGCTGATCGAGGACCGCGCGACCACGCCCGGCGTCGACGACGTGGTCAGCGGGATCCACGCAGCGCTGGCCGAGGCGGCGTACATCGGCAAACGCGGTGTCGGCGTGGGCGCCAGCATCGGCGCGGTCCGCCACCGGGGGGACGAGATGTCCGCCGCCGACCTGTTCCGTGCCGCGGACACCGCGCTGCGCACGGCGAAGTCCACCGGCAGGCGCCAGTGGGCGGGCTTCCATCCCCGCGACGACGGTCCGGCCCGGGCGCGCCACGCGCTGGCGGCCGAGCTGCCCGCGGCATGGGAGACCGGGCAGCTGCGGATCTCCTACGAGCCGGTGGTGCGCATCGCCGACGAGCACGCGGTGGCCGCCCACCCGGTGCTGGTGTGGGAACGCGAGGACGGCGAGACGCTCGGCCACCGGGAGTGCCTCGCGCTCGCCGAGCGTTCCGGCATGTCCGTCCAACTAGGACCGTCGATGCTGGTCGACGTCTGCGCCCGGCTGCCGGAGCTGCGCGTGGCGCTGCCGGGCCGGGCCGGCGCACTGCTGCGCCTGCAGCTCACCCGGCTGCAGTCCGGCGACGGCGACCTGGTGCGCTCCGTGCAACGCGCCCTCGAGGAGAGCGGCGCACGGGCTGGCCTGCTGGAGATCGGGCTCGACACCGGCGCCGTGCTCGACGACTACGGCGTGGCCCGCGACAACCTCGACGTGCTCACCGCGATCGGCGTGTCGACCGGGCTCTGCGGCTTCCAGGGCGGCCCGCGCGAGCTGGACCTGGTGGCCGACACCGCCGTCCGCACGGTCATGCTCGGTGTGGACGGCGCGGGCGCGGCCGGCCGGGAGACCGCGGGCGCGGTGCTGCGCGAGGAGACCGAGCGGCTGGTGCGGGCCATCGTGGCCGGCGGCCGGGAGTGCGCGGTGATCGACGTGCGCACGGAGGCCGAGGCGCGGTGGTGGGCCGCCGCGGGAGTGACGACCGTGCAGGGCGGCGTGTTCGGCCCGCCGGTCGCGGCTGGTCACCTGTCCGCGTTGCCGGATCTCACGCGACCGGTCACCACGGGTTGAGCCCCGCTCGACCGAGACTGGTGGAAGATGTGGCCGTGGACCCGCGCACCGAGCCTGCCGAGCCCGACCCCGACCGGCGTGTCGTCGAGGCCGCGAGCCAGGCGCTCGCGGCCATGAACGCCGGCCCGGACGAGGACGCGGGCGAGCGGCTGACCGAGGCGTTCCGGGCGAACCCGGCGGGCGCCGAGGACGCGCAGGCGATGATGCTGCTGCTCTTCCGCGAGTGCAGCTCGATGGTCGCGGCGCTCGGCTCGGGCGGCACCGCGCCGGTGAAGATGCAGGTCTACGACAACGACGGCCAGGAGGTGCCGATCGACGAGGCGGACCCGCCGGTTCGCACCGCGGTGCGCACGCTGCTGGCCGAGGTGCACGGCGACACCGAGGCCGCGCGCACCCACATCGAGATCGCGCTCGAGAACGCCGCGCCGGAGGAGATGGTCACGCTCATGGTGCAGGCGCTGCGGTGGACCATCCGCCTGTCGGCCGAATGCACGAGCCGCGATCTGCCCGTGGCGGAGTGGATCAGCGCCGCCCTCTCGTGATCGTCTTTCACCGACTTTCGTTGTATTGACAGGAATTCACCAACCGCGCAGTGTCTAAGCCGGTCTACCGCTCAGACACTGGAGTCTCCGATGCGCCGGTTGCTGCCCCTGCTCACCACCGCCGCCGCGATCGCGACCGCCACGGTCGCGACCGTCGCGCTCACCGGATCCGCGAACGCCGCGCCCGCCTTCGGCAAGTACGTCGCCCTCGGCGACTCGTACGCCGCGGTCGGCACATTGGACAACATCCACGGCGACCCGATCGGGTGCGCCCGCGCCACGGACAACTACCCGTCAGACGTGGCCTCGCGCCTCGGCGTCGGCTCGTTCGTCGACGTGACCTGCGGCGGCGCCGAGACCGTCCACATGACACAGCCGCAGAGCGTGACCGGCGGCGACAACGCGCCGCAGTTCGACGCGCTCACGCCGGACACGAGCCTGGTCACGCTGACCATCAGCGGCAACGACATCGGCTTCACCGACATCGCGAAGACGTGCGCGGAGAAGAGCTTCTCCAACCCGTTCGGCTCGCCGTGCAAGGACCACTTCACCGAGGGCGGCACGGACCAGCTCGCCGACCGGGTCAACGCGGTGGCCGGCCCGGTCAGCGCCGCGCTGGCCGGCATCCACGAGCGGGCGCCGCAGGCCACCGTCGTGCTCGTCGGCTACCTGCGCATCCTGCCGCCCGAGGGCGGCTGCTGGCCGGTCGTGCCGTTCGCCCGCGGCGACGTGCCGTACTTCGACGGCGTGGAGCACCAGCTGAACGCGATGCTCGCCGCGCAGGCGGCCGCGAACGGCGCGCAGTTCGTCAACCCCGGCGACGTCCTCGGCCACGACGTGTGCTCCGGCGACAAGTACGTCGAGGGCCTGATCCCCGAGACGCTGTCGGTGCCGGTGCACCCGAACGCCAAGGGCCAGGCCTACGTCGCCGACCAGATCGCCGCGGCGCTCGGCTGATCGCTCGCGTTCCGTCCAGGTGCTCGAACATCGACCACCAGCCGAAGAACTGCTCGGTGCGCGCCTGGACGTTCCGTCCACAACGGACGGATCGGCTGACCACCCCGCCAACGGACTGTCCCATGTGGTGCACCAGAAGCACCGGCTGGGCAACCTGTCGCGGCACCTGACCGTGGTGGTGGACGCGGGCCTGCTCGACATGGAGAAGGGGTACGACGGCAGGCGGCCGAAGACCTGGGTGAGCATCACCCGGGCCGGTCGCCGGGCGCTCGCCGACGAGATCGCGGCGCTGCGGGCGCTCGGCGACCGGCTCGGGTCGTAGCCGGGTAGCTCGCGGGCGGCGTAAGGGGGACGATCTCGGGGTGATCACCGTGCAGGGCGTGGTGGACCGCGTCGGTCCGACGCTGCTGCACGTACGCCTCGGCGGGTCGGCGACCCACGTGACCGACGTGGTGATCGCCGAGGCCGGCCGCAAGGACCAGGTCGCCGACGGCGACCTGGTCCTCGGCGTCTCGGTGCACACGGTGAAGGACGCGGTCGAGCTGATCCGCCACTGCAGTGCGCAGGGTGCCGCCGCGGTGCTGCTCAAACCCCCGCTGCCGGCACGTTCCGCGGTGCGGTCGGCGGCCGAGACGGCGGGGCTCGCGGTGGTCGAGGTGCACACGGGGGCGGCGTGGGCGCAGGTCGTGTGGCTGTTGCGGTCCGTGCTCGACGCGGCGGCCGACGAGCTCGAGGGTGACACCCGGTCGAGCGGGCTCGGGGACCTGTTCCGGCTCGCGGACGCGGCGGCGTCGGTCGTCGACGCGCCGGTGACGATCGAGGACGCGAACTCCCGGGTGCTCGCCTACTCGGCGCGCCAGGACCGCACGGACTCCGCCCGCGTGTCGACGATCATGGGCCGCCGGGTGCCGGACGACGTGCTCGCCCGGTTCCGCTCGCGCGGGGTGTTCCGCGAGCTGTCCCGCGGCCGCACGACGATCTTCGTCCCGGCGCAGCAGGACGGCACGCTGCCGCGGCTGATCGTGCCGATCCGGATGGGCGGCGAGCTGCTCGGCTCGATGTGGGCGGTGGTGACCGGGCCGGTGGCCGACGACCGGGCGGCCGCGTTCGCCGACACCGCGCCGGTGGTGGCGCTGCACCTGCTGCGCAGGCGGGCCACCGCGGACGCCGAGCGGCAGCGGTCGGCGGAGCTGGTGAAGGCCGTGCTGGAGGGCCGCGGCAGCGTGCGGCTGGCGGCGGCCGAGCTGGACCTGGCGAACGAGCCGCACCGGGTGGTGGCGATCGCGAGCCGGGCGGACGACCCGCTGGGCGCGGAGGGCATGCGGCTCGCGCTGTGGGAGCGGATCACCGCGGGCGTCGGCCGCAGGCCCGCGGTGGCCGAGCTGCACGACGTGCTCTACGCCGTGGTGCCGGACCGGGCCGGCGAGGGCGGCTGGCCGGCGCTGCGCGCCGCGCTCGCCGAGGACCGGACGCCGCCGCTGGTCGCGGCCGGCCCGCCGGTGGCGCTGGCTGACCTGGTGACGTCGCGGACGCTGGCCGACGAGACGCTGGCGCTGCTGCGGGCCGGGCTGCTGGCCGGGCCGGTGATCAGCCACGAACGGGCCTGGCCGGTGCTGGTGCTGCACCGCGCGGCGGTGGCCGCGGCCGGCTCTGGTGCGACGGAGTTCGGGCCGCTGCCGCTGCTGCGCGCGCAGGACGAGGCGGCCGGAACCGCGTACGTGGACACCCTGTACGAGTGGCTGCGCCACCCCGGCGACCCGCGGGCGGCGAGCCGGGCGCTGCGGATCCACCCCAACACGCTGCGGTACCGGATGGGCAAGCTGACCGAGCTGGCCGGCGTCGACCTGGAGGACCCGGACGTGCGGTTGGCGCTGCTCACCCAGCTCACGGCGTTACGGTGGGGTTGAGCCACACTCTCCGGCTTTGTGCTCGTGACACGACCGAATGGCAAGATTCTGGTGCTCGGGGGACGATGACTATCACCGATCGTTACTCCATTGTGGTCGACAACACCCATCTGGCCTAGTCGGGAGGAAGTTGTGAAGGTCGCCGTTCCCCGGGAGATCAAGAACCACGAATATCGCGTGGCGCTGACACCTGCGGGGGTGCACGAGCTGACCACGCATGGGCACGACGTTTTCGTCGAGGCCGACGCGGGTGCGGGTTCGTCGATCCCGGACGAGGAGTACCTCGCCGCGGGCGCGAAGGTGCTGGCGGCGGCGGACGACGTGTGGGCCGAGGGTGACCTGGTGCTGAAGGTGAAGGAGCCGATCGCCGCGGAGTACCCGCGGCTGCGGCCGGGCCAGGTGCTGTTCACCTATCTGCACCTGGCGGCCGACGAGGCGCTGACGAAGGCGCTGATGGCGGCGGGCACGACGGCGATCGCGTACGAGACGGTGCAGCTGCCCTCGGGCGCGCTGCCGCTGCTGGCGCCGATGTCGGAGGTGGCGGGCCGGCTGGCGCCGCAGGTGGGCGCGTACTCGCTGATGAAGCCGTCGGGTGGGCGCGGTGTCCTCCCGGGTGGCGTGCCGGGCGTGGCGCCGGCGCGGGTCGTGGTGGTCGGCGGCGGCGTGGCGGGCCTGAACGCGGCGCAGATCGCCGTGGGCATGGGCGCGAGCGTGCAGGTGCTGGACACGAACGTCGACCGGCTGCGCTACATCGACCAGCTGTACCGGGGCCAGATCCGCACGATCACATCGAACAAGCTGGCGGTCGAGGAGGCCGCGCGCGAGGCGGACCTGGTGATCGGCGCGGTGCTGGTGCCGGGTGCGCGGGCGCCGAAGCTGATCTCGAACGAGCTGGTGTCGCGGATGCGGCCGGGCTCGGTGCTGGTGGACATCGCGATCGACCAGGGCGGCTGCTTCGAGGACTCGCGCCCGACGACGCACGCGGACCCGACGTACCCCGTGCACGACTCGGTCTTCTACTGCGTGGCGAACATGCCGGGCGCGGTGCCGCGGACGTCGACGTACGCGCTTACGAACGTGACGATGCCCTACGCGGTGAAGCTGGCGAACCATGGCTGGCACGAGGCGCTGCGCGCGGACGCGCCGCTGGCCCTGGGCCTGAACACCCACGCGGGCGCCCTGACGAACGCCCCGGTGGCCGAGGCCCACAACCTCCCCCACACCGAGTTGAGCCAATTCGTCAACTAATCAACACCCAGGCAAGGCAAGACAACAAAAAACGCGATAGGCGCTGGTAGAGCGATTAGCCAACCAGCGCCTACCCGCATGCCCAGGTATAGACCACAAGCAACAAAAACGATTCAAGACATCAACACAACATCAACGGAGCAACGGGGAGAGACGGCGGTTAGACACGAGCCGGATAGCCGATGCTGGTCAACGCCCAAGAGCGGCGACGCCGGGTCGAAAGGAGCTCGCACCGTGGGGGTCTGGGGATCGCCCCCCAGAATGGGACGGAACCCCGGGAAGGTGCCAGAAGAGCACCGAACATGGAGGCTCGGGGGCGGCCCGCTCAACCAGCCTGGGGGTCACTGGGAGCGGGCCGCCATGGGAAGGATATGCCGTATGTGTCGACAGCGCTGCAACCGGGGGCGGCGATTTGGCTTTTGTACATAACGACATGGCTTCCACATCACGAAGATCGTCCGCTGCGCTACGGCCCGCGACTGCTACTCCGACGTTCACTCGGATCGGGGTCCCAACCCTCGATCGAGTGAGAATCCGAGCAATGGAGTGAAGCTCGGGATTACCACTTTGGTCGGCCGTTTCGGGCGCCGATGTCGAGGGGGTGACTGAACCTCGCTGGTCCGTCAGCTGCAACGATCCGTTCGGCCGGGACCGCGCGTTGACGGTCCTGGTCGAGGACGAGAGAGTCGTCCTGGTCCCCCCGCCCGGAGCCGCCGCTGTGCTTTCCGCACAGCAGGCCCGTGGGCTGGGGTTGACCCTCGACCAGGCCGCCGTCCGCGCCCAGGACCGACAGGCGGGCTGAGACGACAATGTGGACAACCAACGACGCCGTGCGCCGCGCGGTGCTGCACCGCCTGGACGTGCTCGACCGGGCGGCCGGTCAGGCCGACGCCTCGACGCTGCTTCCCTTGGCCCGCAGGGAGCTTCGCCGCCTCGCCGACGGCTGGCGGCTGCTGCTGACGACGCACCAACCGGACCCGGACGGCCGCTGTGAGGCGTGCCGGCTGGGCCGCAGGCGCTGGCCGTGCGCGGTGTGGCGCTCGGCGCACGAGCAGCTCATCGGCGACGGCCTACCGCACCGCGCCCGCCCCTACCCCCTACGCAACCCATTCCGCACACACCCCCACTGACCGCAAAGCGCGAATGAGCCCCCAGCCCACCCAACGGCAACCCAAGGGGACCGTGACGGCGCTCAACCACAATCAACCCGCCCAACCGCCCCCCTCCGCTGGAACGCAACCAACACTTTTAATCCCGGGGAGGCGGGGCGGGCGGGACAGCGCGGGCTAGGTACGCACTGATCGCGTTTCTGTTGCGGGTCAGGCACTGGATCTTCGCGTCCATCAGGTCGCGGTGCCGTTCCAGGTCGGCGATCAGCTCCGGCGCGGCGGCGGTGACGTGGATGGAGCGCGGGTCGTCCAGGCACGGCAGGATCTCGCGGATGATGCGGGTGGGCACGCCCGCGTCGAGCAGGCCGCGGATCTGCGTGACCCGCCCGGTGAGCTGCTCGTCGTAGGTGCGGTAGCCGTTCGGCGTGCGCGACGGGCTCAGCAGGCCCTGTTCCTCGTAGTAGCGCAGCAACCGGGTCGGCACGCCCGTTCGTTCCGCCAGCTCGCCGATGCGCACGCGGGACCTCCCTCAAACAGGCTTTCCTTCACACTAGTGTCAACGTTCGAGCATGGGTTCATGAGACCGACGCTGGCCGTGCTGTCCGTGGCCCAGTTCCTGATCGCGCTCGACTACTCGATCATCTACATCGCGCTGCCGAGCGTGGCGGCGGACCTGCGGCTGGAGCCGTCGCTCGCGCAGTGGATCGTCAGCGCCTACGCCGTGCTGTTCGCGGGCTTCCTGGTCGTCGGCGGGCGGCTGACCGACCGGGTCGGCGCGAAGCGCCTGTTCGTCGGGGCCGTGGTGTTCTTCGGGCTGGCCAGCGCGGCCGGTGGCGTGGCCGCGAACGGCACGGTCCTGCTCGCGGCCCGCGGCGCGCAGGGGCTCGGCGCGGCGCTGCTGCAGCCGGCGATCATCGGGCTCATCGGCACGACGTTCCCCGCCGGGCAGGCCCGCAGCCGCGCGCTCGCCGTGTGGGGCGCGGTCGGCGCGTCCGGGCTGGCCGCGGGCTCGGTGCTCGGCGGGGTCCTGACGACGGCGTCCTGGCGGCTGACGTTCGTGATCAACGTGCCGCTGACGCTGCTGTGCGCGGCGGGCGCGCTGGTCTGGGTGCGGGCGGCCGCGGTCACCGGATCGTCGCGGATCCCGGTGCGCGCGGCGGCGCTCGGCACGGGCACGGTGCTGACGCTGGTCCTCGGCCTCACGATCGGCGCGGACCAGGGCTGGCTGGCGTGGCCGACGCTGACCGGCCTCGGCCTCGCGGCGGTGCTGTTCGGCGCGTTCGTCCGCAACGAGCGGCACGCGCCGCTGATCGAGCCCGCCGTGCGGCGGGTCCGCACGCTGCGCGCGGGCGCCGCCGCGACCGCGTTGTACATGGCGAGCGTCGGGTCGGAGTTCTACCTGCTGACGCTGCTGCTGCAGGACGGAAAGGGCTACGACGCGCTGGCGGCCGGTCTCGCGTTCGTGCCGCTGGCCGTGCTGGTCACGGCCGGGAACGGGGCAGCGGGCCGGGCGCTGCGGACGTACCGGCCCGCGGTCGTGCTGGCCGCCGGGTTCGCGGCGGCGACGGCGGGCCTGCTGTGGCTCGCGCTCGCGCTGCCGGGCGACTCCTACGCCGCCGACCTGCTGCCTGGCCTGCTGCTGTCCGGCCTCGGCCACGGCGTGATCTACACGTCGATGTTCGTGATCGGTACGCGGGACGTGCCGGCGGCGCACCAGGGCACGGCGGGCGCGCTGCTCACGACGTCGCAGTACCTGTCCGCGGCGGTCACCGTCGCGGTGCTGACGCTGGTGCTCGGGCCGGCCCCGGACGACACCGCGTTCCGGGTGGCGTTCCTGGTCACGGCGACGGCCGCCGCGGCCGGGCTCACGCTCGCGACCAGCGGCTATGCCCGCGAAACCGCCCAACTGCGGATGAACACGGCGCCAACTGGCCCGGTATGCCCCACGGCGTGATCGCCATGCGGCAAGATGGCCCGCACACTCGGCAAGCAGGAGGGCCCGTGCAAGACGGTAGCGGCCGCATTGTGGTGCAGAACCTGAGCAAGAACTTCGGCAATGTGGCGGCGGTACAGAACCTGAGCTTCCAGGTCGAGCCGGGTTCGGTGACCGGGTTCCTCGGTCCCAACGGCGCGGGCAAGACCACCACGTTGCGGATGTTGCTGGGCCTGGTCACCCCGACCGCGGGTTACACCACGATCAACGGCCAGCCGTTCAGCCACCTCGGCAACCCGGGCCGCGTGGTCGGCGCGGTGCTCGAGGCGCAGGGCTTCCACCCGTCCCGCACCGCCCGCAACCACCTGCGGGTGTACGCCGCGGCGATGGGCGTGCCGGACCAGCGGGCGGACGAGGTGCTGAACCTGGTCGGCCTCGGCTCGGCGGGCGAGCGTGCCGCGGGCGGGTTCTCCCTCGGCATGAAGCAGCGGCTGGCGCTGGCCACCGCGCTGCTCGGCGACCCGCAGGTGCTGGTCCTGGACGAGCCGGCGAACGGCCTGGACCCGGAGGGCATCGCCTGGCTGCGCACGTTCCTCAAGGCGTTCGCCAGCAGCGGCCGCACGGTGCTGATCTCCAGCCACCTGCTCGCCGAGGTCGAGCAGACCATCGACCAGGTCGTGATCATCAGCCGCGGCCAGACCATGTACTACGGCATGCTCGACGAGCTGCGGAAGTCGCAGCAGAGCCGGGTGATCGTGCAGCCGGCGGACGCGAGCAAGCTCGTGACCGCCTTGCAGGAAGCGGAGATCACCAACATCCAGCCGATGCCCGACGGCAAGGTCGCGGTCGTCGGCGCGACGGTCCAGCAGATCGGCGACGTGGCCGCGGCGGCCGGGGTCGCGCTGTACGGGGTGCATGAGGAGAAGGCCGACCTCGAGCAGCTGTTCTTCCGGCTGACCAGTGGCCAGTACGCCGCGCCGGGCATGGCGCCGCCCGCGGTGCCGCCGGGCGGGTACGCCCAGCCCGGCGGGTACGCGCAGCCGGTTCCCCAGCAGATGCCGCAACAGATGCCACAGCAGGGCTACGCGCAGCCCGGGTACCAGCAGCAGGGCCAGCAGCCCGGCTACCAGATGCCGCCGCAGGGCTATCCGCAGCAGCAGCCCGGCTACCAGCCGACGCAGCAGTACTCGCAGCAGTACCCGCAGGGTTATCCGCAGCAGGGCTACCAGCCGCAGGGCTACGCGCCGCCCGGGTACGCACCACAGCAGGGCACGCCGCCGGGTGGCTGGGGCCCGCCGAGCACCCCGCAGCCG
Organism: Actinophytocola sp.; assembly: GCA_035995025.1. Classification (GTDB taxonomy): domain Bacteria; phylum Actinomycetota; class Actinomycetes; order Mycobacteriales; family Pseudonocardiaceae; genus Actinophytocola. Next base: position 7,511 of record DASYKY010000057.1, on the reverse strand, counting down.
GCGCAGCAGACCCCGCCGGGCGGGTGGGGACCGCCGAGTACCCCGCAGCCGGCGCAGGACCCCACCGCACCACCCGCACCACCCGCACCGCCGCCTCCTCCGTCGGAGCAGGAACAGCAGCCCGGTCAGGGTGGAACCGGAGGTAACGCCTGATGGGCCGGCTGATCAAGGCGGAGTTCCGCAAGATCCTCACCACGAAGCTGTGGTGGGCGCTGCTGATCCCCGCGGTGGGGCTCGCGCTCGGCTGGGCGTGGCTGTCCGCGATCGCGTTCACCGACGTGGCCAGCGACATCACCGACGCGCTGGACGTGCAGAACGTGAGCGACCAGCAGCTGTCGCTGTCGTCGCTGGCGCTGACCCGCGCGATGAACTTCGCGACGCTGTTCCCGCTGGTGTTCGGCGCGCTGGCGCTGGCGAGCGAGATCAACCGCAAGACGATCACGACGAGCTTCCTGACCGCGCCGAACCGCGCGTCGGTGCTGGGCGCGAAGGCGATCGTGTACGCGCTGTGGGGCCTGATCTACGGCGTGATCGTCGCGCTCGCGGCGAGCCTTGGCGTCCTGATCGGCACCGGGAACGGCGCCCTGCCGGAGGCGGGCGACTGGATCCTGATCCTGCTGTCCGGCGTGATCGCGTGCGTGCTGTGGACGCTGCTGGGCATGGGCGTGGGCGCGCTGCTCGGCTCGCCGGTGGCGACGCTGGTGATCGTGCTGCTCTACGCCGCGCTGGTCGGCCCGACGTCGGAGTTCATCATCACGCTGTCGACGGAGGGCTCGCACATCGCGGGCGTGATGCCGAACGGCTCCGCGAACGGCCTGACCGGGTCGACGGCAAGTGAGCTGCTGTTCGACCAGATCCAGGACATCTTCGGCTCGCAGATCGGCCCGCTGACCGACAAGCAGATCGACGACTTCGACACCGTCGTGCGCATCGCGGCGGGCGCGCCGGGCGCGTTCTCGCTGTGGGTGAGCGGCCTGATCTTCCTGGGCTGGACGGCCCTGTTCTTCGGCACCGGCCTGATCCGCAACCAGCGCCGCGACATCACCTGACCGAACCAAACCCCTGGTCACCGGGGGGCCTGTGGATGATTCACGACGCCTGTCGGTGGGTCGTCCTAGTCTGGATCTCGTGGTCCAAGACTCCCCCGGCTGGGTTCGCCGGCTTTCCGCTGCCTGCTGGCGGCATCGCCGGCTCGTGTTGCTCGCGCTCGTCTCCTCGATGATCGGGGTCGGCTTCCAGGCGGCCGGCCCGCTGGTGGTGAAGTTCGTCGTCGACGACGCGATGGCCGGGGAGACCAACGGGCTCGGCCTGCTCGTCGGCGCGCTGGTGCTGATGGAGGTGCTCACGTTCGTCAGCGCGTTCCTCCGCCGCTACCTCGGCGGCCGGCTCGCCCTCGACGTGCAGCACGACCTCCGCACCCAGGTCTTCGCCGCGGTGCAGCGGCTCGACGGTGCCAAGCAGGACGCCTTGCGCACCGGCCAGGTCGTGTCGCGCTCGATCACCGACCTGCAGCTCGTGCAGGGCCTGCTGATGATGGTCCCGCTGTCGGTCGGCACGGTCGTGTTCGCGATCGCCGCGCTCGCCGCGATGCTGTGGCTGTCCCCGATGCTCACGCTCATCGCGTTCGTCGTCACGCCGGTCGTGGCGTACGTCGCCGTGCGCAGCCGCCGCCTGCTCTTCCCGGCCTCGTGGTCGGCCCAGCAGCGCGCCGCCGACCTCGCCCAGCACGTCGAGGAGACCGTCACCGGCGTGCGCGTGGTGAAGGGGTTCGGCCAGGAGCAGCGGGAGATCCGCCGGCTCGACCGGGCCGCGCGCCGGCTGTTCGGCGAGCGCATGCGCACGGCCCGGCTCACCGCCCGCCCGGGCGCCACGCTCATCGCGATGCCGGGCGCCGGGCAGGTCGCGGTGCTCGCGTTCGGCGGCTTCATGGCGATGAACGGCCAGGTCACGCTGGGCACCTTCCTCGCGTTCGCCAGCTACGTGGCCAACCTGGTCGGCCCGGCCCGGCTGGTGGCCGGCCTGCTGGTCAACGTGCAGCTGGCGCGCGCGGGCGTGGAGCGGGTCTACGAGCTGATCGACTCGCACTCCGCGGTCACCGACGCGCCGGACGCGGTCGACGTGCCGGAGGGCCCGGTGGAGGTCCGGCTCGACGGCGTGCGGTTCGGCTACACCCGCAGCGAGCCGGTGCTCGACGGCGTCTCGCTGGCCGTCAGCCCGGGCGAGACGCTCGCGCTGGTCGGCACGGCCGGCTCCGGCAAGTCGACGGTCTCGCTGCTGCTGCCCCGGTTCTACGACGTCCACGAGGGCGCGATCACGGTGGCCGGCGTGGACATCCGCGAGCTGCGGCTGGCCTCGCTGCGCCGCACGGTCGGCGTGGTGTTCGAGGAGGCGTTCCTGTTCTCCGACAGCGTGCGCGCCAACATCGCCTACGGCCGGCCGGACGCCACCGACGAGGACGTCCGGGCGGCCGCGCGGGCGGCGCAGGCCGACGGGTTCGTCTCGGCGCTGCCCGACGGCTACGACACGGTCGTCGGCGAGCGCGGGCTCACGTTGTCCGGCGGGCAACGCCAGCGCGTGGCGCTCGCCAGGGCCCTGCTGTCCGACCCGCGGGTGCTGGTGCTCGACGACGCGACGTCCGCTGTGGACACCGCGACCGAGGCGGCCATCCACGACACCTTGCGCGCGGTCACCCGCGATCGCACCACGCTGCTGATCGCGCACCGCCGCTCCACGCTCGCGCTCGCCGACCGGATCGCCGTGCTCGACCACGGCCGGCTCGTCGACACGGGCACCCACGAGGAGTTGACCGAGCGCTGCGCGCTGTACCGGGCGCTGCTGGCCGGCCCCGGCGAGGCCATCGAGGAACCGGCGCGGGCGGAAGCCGCCGACCTCGTGCCCGGGCCGGACGGCATCACGCCCGCGCTGTGGCCCGACGACGTCGAGGCCGAGGACACCGGGTCCGCGCGACAGCCGGCGATCACGATCGGCGCGCCGCGCGGCGGGGGTCGCGGCGGCGGCGTCGGCGGCCGAGCGAGCGGCACGATGAGCGGCGCGCTGAACGGGGTCCCGCCGACGCCGGAGCTGCTCGAGCGGGTCGCCGCGCTGCCGCCGGCCACCGAGGTGCCCCGGCTCGCCGGCGAGGACCCGACCGCCCCCGACCCGGGGTTCCGGCTGCGCCGGCTGCTGAGGCCGGTGCGCTGGATGATGGCGCTGGTCGCGGGGCTGGTCGTGCTGGACTCGGTGCTGGCGATCGCGCAGCCGTCGCTGATCCGCGTGGGCGTCGACAAGGGCGTGCTCACCGGGAACGCGGCCGCGCTGTGGACTGTCACGGCGATCGCCGCGGTGCTGATCGTGGTCGTTTTCGTCGAGACCGCGATCACCACCGTGCTCACCGCGCGGGTCGGCGAGCGGCTGCTCTACCTGCTGCGCGTGCGCAGCTACGCCCACCTGCAGCGGCTCGGGCTCGACTACTTCGAGCGCGAGATGGCTGGCCGGATCATGACCAGGATGACCACCGACGTCGACGCGCTGTCGACGTTCCTGCAGACCGGCTTGGTCAGCGCGCTGGCCAGCCTCCTGACCGTCGTCACGATCACCGTGGCGCTGCTGGTCACCGACGCCGGCCTGGCGACGGTGGCGCTGACCGTGCTGCCGGTCGTGATCATCGCGACCATCGTCTTCCAGCGACTGTCCACTGTGGCCTACACAGAAGCGCGCGAGCAGGTCAGCGCCGTGAACGCGGACATGCAGGAGAACGTGTCCGGGCTGCGGATCGCGCAGGCCTTCACCCGCGAGGAGCACTCCGCGCGCGAGTTCGCCGCGCGCAGCGACACCTACCGGCGCACCCGGCTGCGCGCCCAGCGCTACGTCGCGACCTACTTCCCGTTCGTCTCGCTGCTCGCGGGCGTGGCGCAGGCGGCGGTGCTGGGGGTCGGCGCGGTCCGGGTGGCGGACGGCACGCTGACGCCGGGCGTGCTGGTCGCGTTCATGCTGTACCTGAACCTGTTCTTCGCGCCCGTGCAGCAGCTGTCCGGCGTGTTCGACGGCTACCAGCAGGCCCGCGTGGGCCTGCGGCGCATCTCCGACCTGCTGCGCACCCGGACGTCCGTCGAGCCGCCCGCCGACCCGCTGCCGGTGCCGCCGAAGCTGGCCGGCGCGGTCGACCTGGTCGACGTGTCGTTCCGGTACCCGGGCACCGACACGCCCGCCCTGTCCGACATCACGCTGTCGGTCACCCCGGGCGAGACGGTGGCGCTGGTCGGCCCGACCGGCGCGGGCAAGTCCACGGTGGTCAAGCTGATCGCCCGCTTCTACGACCCGACGTCCGGCGCCGTGCTGGTGGACGGCGTGGACCTGCGGGACTACGAGCCGTCGGCGTACCGGCAGCGGCTGGGCGTCGTGCCGCAGGAGGCGCACCTGTTCACCGGCGACGTGGCGAGCAACGTGGCCTACGGCGACGGCCACGGCGACACCGACGGGCGGGCCGCCGTGGAGGCGGCCGTGCGCTCGGTGGGCGCGCTGCCCATGGTGGCCGACCTGCCGGACGGCTTCCGCCAGCAGGTCGGCGAGCGCGGCCAGGGCCTGTCGGCGGGCCAGCGCCAGTTGATCGCGCTGGCCAGGGCCGAGCTGGTGCACCCGGACGTCCTGCTGCTCGACGAGGCCACCGCGGCCCTCGACCCGGCGACGGAATCGGTGGTGCTGGCCGCGAGCGAGCACCTGGCGCGGCCGCGCACGACGTTCGTGGTGGCCCACCGGCTGGCCACCGCCGCGCGGGCCGACCGGATCGTGGTCCTCGACGGCGGCCGCATCGTGGAACAGGGCACGCACGCCGAGCTCCTGGCCGGCGGCGGCCACTACGCCAGGTTATGGCGGCACGGCACGACCGAGCTCCACCTCGACGGCACCCGGGAGGACTCGATCCCGGCGACCAGCTGACCGCGGCGGGGCGCGGCGGAGATCACTCGGCCGCGCGTCTGGTCTGGACCGGGTGCGGGTACGGTCGACACAGATGCGAGTATCTGGCCACAGGTCACGGGGGCGGGTCATCTGTTCAGCGCCGATCAACCCTGCGACCTGGCGCGCCCCCGGTCGAGTCGAAGACACACACGACTCGATCGGAGGACTAGCCTGAACATGCAGTTTCGGTAACAGATTCGAGATAGAAGAGGCGAGTGCCTGCCGTGTCCAGCAGCAGCCCTGCGTCGCAGTTCGGTCCCAATGAATGGCTCGTAGAGGAGATGTACGAGCAGTTCCTCGCTGACCCGTCTTCCGTGGATGCCGCGTGGCACGACTTCTTCGCGGACTACAAGCCGGCCGAGCGAGTCGCGACCCAGGCCAAGGCGAAGACCGACACCACCACAGTGGCGAAGCCCACATCGTCCGGGCGGGCCGGCACGGCACCCGAGAGCACCCCCGACAGCTCGGCGAACGGCCAGCACGCCGGCACGGCTCGGCAGGCCCCGGCGAGGCAGGCCGCCCCGGCACAGCCCAGGGCCGAGCCGAAGAGCCAGCCGAAGGCGCAGCCCAAGGCGGACCCCCAGGCCGCCCCGAAGACGGCGGCCAAGCCGGAGGCGAAAAGCCCGGCGGCGGACGGCGACGAGGTCAAGCCGCTGCGCGGCGCGGCCGCCATGATCGCCAAGAACATGGACATCTCGCTGTCCATCCCGACCGCGACCAGCGTGCGGGCCGTCCCGGCGAAGCTACTGTTCGACAACCGCATCGTGATCAACAATCATCTGCGGCGGACCCGTGGCGGCAAGGTCTCCTTCACGCACCTGATCGGCTACGCGCTGATCCGGGCGCTCGCCGACTACCCGCACATGAACCGGCACTACGGCGACGACAACGGCAAGCCCGTGGTGATCCAGCCGGAGCACGTCAACCTGGGCCTGGCGATCGACCTGCCGGCCAAGGGCGGCGAGCGCACGCTGGTGGTCGCGTCGATCAAGAACTGCGAGGGGATGACCTTCCAGCGGTTCTGGCAGGCCTACGAGGAGATCATCCGCAAGGCCCGCAACGGCGCGCTGACCACGGACGACTTCGCCGGCACCACGGTCTCGCTGACCAACCCGGGCACGATCGGCACGAACCACTCGATGCCGCGGCTCACCAAGGGCCAGGGCGTGATCGTCGGCGTCGGCGCGATGGAGTACCCGGCGCAGTACCAGGGCACGAGCGAGCGCACCCTGTTCGACCTCGCGGTCAGCAAGATCATCACGCTGACGTCGACCTACGACCACCGGATCATCCAGGGCGCCGAGTCCGGCGAGTTCCTCCGCCGGATGCACCAGCTGCTGCTCGGCGAGGAGAACTTCTACGACGACATCTTCACGTCGCTGCGGCTGCCCTACGAGCCGGTCCGCTGGGTCGAGGACATCCCCGAAGGCGCGATCGACAAGACCACCCGCGTCATCGGCCTGGTCGACACCTACCGCACGCGCGGCCACCTGATGGCCGACGTCGACCCCCTGAACTACCGCCAGCGCAAGCACGAGGACCTCGACATCCTGTCCCACGGGCTGACCCTGTGGGACCTGGACCGCGAGTTCCCGGTCGGCGGGTTCGCCGGCAAGGAGCGGATGAAGCTGCGCGACGTGCTCGGCGTGCTGCGCGACTCCTACTGCCGCACGGTCGGCGTGGAGTACACCTACATCCTCGACCCGGCCGAGCGCCGCTGGATCCAGGAGCGCGTCGAGGTCCGGCACGAGAAGCCGCCGCAGGCCGTGCAGAAGTACATCCTGTCCAAGCTGAACGCGGCCGAGGCGTTCGAGACGTTCCTGCAGACCAAGTACGTCGGCCAGAAGCGGTTCTCGCTCGAGGGCGGCGAGTCGGTCATCGCGCTGCTGGACACCGTGCTGGACAAGGCGGCCGAGTACGAGCTGGACGAGGTCGTCATCGGCATGCCGCACCGCGGCCGGCTGAACGTCCTCGCGAACATCGTCGGCAAGCCGATCTCGCAGATCTTCCAGGAGTTCGAGGGCAACCTCGACCCGGGCCAGGCGCACGGCTCCGGCGACGTGAAGTACCACCTCGGCGCCGAGGGCAAGTACTTCCGGATGTTCGGCGACGGCGAGACCAAGGTGACGCTGACCGCCAACCCGTCGCACCTGGAGACCGTCGACCCGGTCCTCGAGGGCATCGTCCGCGCCAAGCAGGACCTGCTCGACAAGGGCGGCACAGGCTTCTCCGTGCTGCCGGTGGCGATGCACGGCGACGCCGCGTTCGCCGGGCAGGGCGTGGTGGCCGAGACGCTGAACCTGGCGTTACTGCGCGGCTACCGTACCGGCGGCACCGTGCACGTGATCGTGAACAACCAGGTCGGCTTCACGACCGCACCGGAGCACTCGCGGTCGAGCCAGTACGCGACCGATGTGGCGAAGATGATCCAGGCGCCGGTGTTCCACGTGAACGGCGACGACCCGGAGGCGTGCTACTGGGTGGCCCAGCTGGCGATGGACTACCGGCAGGCGTTCAACAAGGACGTCGTGATCGACATGGTCTGCTACCGGCGG